>CADBAG010000005.1:1254-191198 GCA_902792635.1 uncultured Prevotellaceae bacterium
GCTTCTTCTACCCATAGTAGCTAAGATTAGATACTGCAAAGTTAATGAATTTATTCATTTTAACAAAATGCGGGTGTCCAATTTGGCGGCAGTATTATACAGCTCTTTGCTCACCGTTCTCCACACAAAAGGCTTATATGGACAAGGTCGTGGCTGACACTTATGTGCCTGGTCAGCGCACCAATGGCGACTTTAAGATCCTCGACATGGACAATCTCGCTTTAGGCACAAAAGTCGAAGGATCGGGAAAGACCTACGCTGAGGTTGTCGAGGACCCGCTCAACGAGAAAGGGCATGTGCTGCATTACACCTCTGCTTTCAACCATCCGTTTGTAGACATCACACTCCCTACAGGTGTCACGCTCGGTGACCTCCTCGAAGGTCAGTGCGACTACATGCTCAAAAGCACGGGATGGGTTCCTGCCTCCGTCGTAAAGGTAATGGTTGATGGTGCTACCATCGAAGGCTCTACGAAGAAAGCCGTGGATCAGGGCATCGAGAAAGGCAAATGGGGAACCTATAAGTTCAGTTTCAAAGATATCCAGGACAAGCTCACCGATGCGCAAAAAGCCGCTACCTCGTTCCGCCTCGGCTTGGGCGATGTATGCTCGAACCCCAACTATTATATTGGCGACATCACGGTGACAGCCAACTATCTGGCTCCCGGGCATTACGAGGAGAGGCCCATCGAAGAGAAGAAGGCAGATGCCACAAAGGCTCTCGACAACTATGTCAAGACGATTATGAACAGCTATGGCAAGGACGTAAAGACGTGGATCATCGCCGCCGATTACTTAGCTGGCACCAAAGATAACGGCACGTTGCTCTCCTCCAAGGAGGATGCCGCCCATTTCTATCTGAACGAATATTTAGGCGATGACTTCGTGGTGGATGCCGCAAAGATTGCCAAGAACTACAATAGTGATGCACAACTGTTCTACAGCGATAATGACCTTGAGAGCGATGCCACGAAGCTCGCCAACCTCACCAAGATGCTCAAGCAATGGAACGACAATGGTGCCGGACTCGCTGGGGTCAACGCGGAGGTTCATTTGAAGTACAACGCTGCCACACTCAAGGCGGATAAAGAAGGCATTGACAACATGCTGAAGACGCTTGCCGCTACAGGCTTGCAAGTTCGTCTTTCCGGTCTCGATATCACTGCTGTAGACGAAAGCGGAAAGAGCATCGATAGTAAGCAACTCTCTGAAGACGACCTCCAAGCCATGGCCGACTATTACGATTATGTCATCAAGCAGTACCTTACGCTCATCCCCGAGGCGCAGCGCTACGGTCTGTCCTTCGGTTCCTACAATGCTGACGGCAAGCACATCGGACTGTGGGACAGCAGTTTCAATCGCCGTGTGACCTATGCGGGAGTAGCACAAGGACTGCAAGGGAAATAATTATAAACAGCTTCAAATCTTCAAATACCAAAAACATGAAACGATTACTTTCTCTCTTCTTGCTTTTGGCCTTGACACTTGCCTCACTTCCGGCAAGTGCCGAGACCCGGCGCCCCATCGACTCCCGTCATCCCCTCTGGATGATCCATGTCGATGTATGGAACCAAGCAGACCCACAACGGATCATCGACATGATCCCAAAGGACATCCGGCCTTTCGTCTGCATGAACCTCTCGTTGTCGTGTCAGTATGACACCGACCTGAATGTCTATAAGATGCCGCAGAACGGCGTGGAGACTTTCAAGGCTTGGGCCACGGTGTGTCAGCACAACGGCATGTGGTTCACCTGTCAGCCGGCAAGTGGCGGCCATACGCACATTCAGGACACAGACCTCGACACATTCGAGTATTTCTTCAAGACCTATCCCAATTTCCTCGGCTGGAACTATGCCGAGCAGTTCTGGGGCTTCGACGAGCAAGGCGACAAGAGCTCCAGCACGCAGACCTCGCGCATCGCTCTCTTTGCAAAACTCGTTGAGATGTCGCATCGCTACGGCGGCTTCCTGACCATCAGTTTCTGTGGAAACATGTGGTCGCACGGACTCAGTCCGCTCGGCATGCTCAAACGCGACAACAACCTGCTGTCTGCTTGTGAGAAATATCCCGATGCCATCCTGTGGCTGTATAAGTACACACAGTCGGGATGCTACTACAACTCCGAGAGTACGACATGGGGACCGTTCGTCGCCGGGCTCGCCAACAACTACGGTGTCCGCTACGACAACTGCGGATGGAAAGCCGACATGGAGATTCTTGGAGGCAAGGATAAATGCATATATCCACTCTGCGCCGGAGTCTCGACGGTCATGGAACAGACGTGTGTCAATGGCGGTGCAGTGTGGGACGGTCCGGAGACCATCCCCACGGAGTGCATCAACCGTGAGAATGATACCCAGAGTTCCGATGGCTACATGCAGCACAACTGGACCTTCTTCCCCGGCTTCAAGAACGTATGGATAGACATGTGGCGCAAGGTCATCGACGGCTCGTTGTACATTCCCACGCGCGAAGAAATTCTCGGAAAGACGAAAGTCGTAGTCATCAACGACCTCACCTCGGGCAGCGATGAAGACAAATATGCCAGTTGGCGAGACCTCTACGACAATGTCTACAAGCAGGATGATCCCTACAATCAGAAAGAAGGACAATACAAGACCGGCGACGGCGACTTCATGAACAACCTCACGTGGTTTAAGAAGACGGGGCGCTACGGAGCAATCCCCATTGTGCCGGAGCTCTACGACAACCTCGCCAAGGCTATCCCCGTACAAGTGAAGAAGTCTGCACGCTGGGCAACGAGTCGTGACAAGCTGCGTGACTTCAATGCACAATATCCCGAAGTGAGCACGGGCGATCTCTATGTCAACAGGTTCCGCAACCAGCTGATCACCTACACGCCGTATTCTTATTTCAACAGTAAACAGTCGGCTTCTGCTGTCATCCCACTTCAGTACAACACCTGCAAGGAGCTGCAGCTCACTTGGGGCAAACTCTCCACGGGTGCTATCCGCGAATATGCCGACCACATCAGTTTCTATCTGAACAACTATCGCACGGATACGATAGCACCCGTTACCGACAAGATCATCGTGACGGGAGCAACCACAAAGCCAAGCTATTCCTTCACCTATGGCACTTTAGCCGTCGACCATGTCGCTTCTGCCAATGAGCCGACAGCCACTGTGACGGAGAGTTGGGATGCTGCAGAGGGCGCCTACACGCTCGAAGTGAGTCATTGCGGCTCCGTCAACCTCACTGTCAACTGCCAGGGAAACGAGACTGACCGCAAGACAGACTATTTGCCGAATACTCAACTCAAGTCGCCGAAGCAGCCGGAAGCTTATACCGGCCCCGTCACCATCCAGGCGGAGGATATGAACTATCGCAGCATCCAGGAGTGTTGCCTCAATCCTTATTACACCCATCAGTCGGAGCGCGGACATGTCGGCAACGGCTATGTCATTCTGGGCAATAACAAGAAAGGAAGTCTCAAATATATCTTCAATACTTCCAAGGCCAGTACCTATAAGCTCACGCTGCGTTATATGAACACTGACAAGGACGGGAACATCTCTGTCACTGTCAACGGCACGACAAAGAAAGTTGGACTCGCCAAGACCAACGACAACCAATGGAAGACCGTCGGCCTCGGGTTCTCATTGAATGAGGGTGACAACACCATCATCATCGACAATGTCAATGGCATCAAAGCTTGTCTCGACGAAGTGACGTTCTCCCCTACTACAGAGTCTGTCACTGACGACAAGAGCTTCGAAGAGACGCCGGAGGTACCCGGCGATCAGGTCTACGACTATGTCGTCTACCAGGACAACTTCGCAGAGAAAGGTGACGGCTGGATCCCAGAAGGTTGGCTCGTAGCCAATGGCGATGACATGGTTCAGCCGGGACAGCACGGCTCCGGGCCCCGTATTTTCCAGTTCGCTGACGGCAGCACGTTTACTTACGGCCTCTATGTCCGCACACCGAGCTCCACGACGGGCTATGCACTCTATGGCATACAGGAAGGCTATGAGCTCGCTCTGAAAAAGTCGGCACTCTACAATCTCAGTCTCGACGCTGCGGCATGGAAGAAGACTCCTTATCTGAAGATTGAAGTCCTCGACATGGATAACAACAGTATCGCCTCGAAGATCGTCGCTTGCCAACCCGACCTCAATGGTTCTAAGACCACGGTGTTCACCGGTGCCACGCATGTCTCTATAGGCTTCTCCGTTCCCTCCGATGGCAATTACCTTCTCAAGTTCTCTCCTGTCGCCAACGAACAAGGTGACGGAGGATATTGGCTCGAGACTCTCATCGGAAACATCAGGCTGACAAGCAACGTATCGACTGCCATCCGCCCCGTCATCAACCATCAGGAGAAAGCCCCGCGAGTCTATGATCTCTCTGGACGGCGTGTGAACCGCAATGCCAAGGGACTGGTGATCGTTGATGGAGAAAAAGTAATCCGGAAATGATAAAAGGTCGCATTGTCATACAAATAACCAATAAACAATGAGATACATTACACTTCTCTTACTTGCACTCCTCGCTTTTAAGGCAGACGCAAAATCTTTTTGCATCGCTACGCCTAAGGCTACGGCTACAATCGTCGTTGACAGTTCTGACTGTCGTGGCGTCATGCGGGCAGCATGCGACCTTGGCGACGACGTGAAGCGTGTATGTGGAAGGTCTGCCAAGGTCTCTTGCAAAATGTCCCGGCAAAAGGACAACATCATCGTAGGAACCATCGGTCACAGCCGATGGATCGACGCACTCGTAAAGGACAAGAAACTAAATGTCCATGCCCTTCGCGGACAATGGGAGAGTTATCTCATTGATGTCGTAGACGGTAACCTCTTCATAGCGGGCAGTGACAGGCGCGGGACAATCTACGGAATCTATGAGATCAGTAAAGAGATGGGTGTCTCTCCTTGGTACTGGTGGGCTGACGTGCCTGTGAAGCATCAAACTGAGATTGTTTATACCAAAGGGAAGCAACTGCAACCCTCGCCTAAAGTGAAATACCGCGGAATCTTTATCAACGACGAGTGGCCTTCGTTCGGCGGATGGGCTCAGAAACACTTTGGTGGGCTCAATCATCAGATGTATGGTCACCTCTTTGAACTGTTGCTGCGTCTGAAAGCCAACTACCTCTGGCCTGCGATGTGGGCCACCGCTTTCAATGAGGACGATCCGCTCAACCCAAAGTTGGCAGACGAATATGGCATTGTGATGGGCACAAGTCATCATGAACCTATGATGCGCTCACACAAGGAGTACACAAGAAGACGCAGTGAGGTTGGTCCTTGGGACTATTCAGTCAACAAGACGAGGTTAGACAGTTTCTTTCAAGAAGGCCTCGAACGAAACAAAGCCTACGACAATCTCGAAACCATCGGCATGCGCGGTGACGGTGACGTCGCTATGGGAAAAGGTGACGATGCAGAAAACATGAAGACGCTCCACAGCGTGATTGATGGACAACGTCAGATCATCAAGAATGTTTATGGGCGCGATGACAGTGTCCCACAGCTCTGGGCGATCTTTACCGAGGTGCAACGCTATTACGATGCGGGGTTCACTGTTCCAGACGATGTGACACTGCTCTTTTGCGACAACAACTGGGGCTATATACGCCGGACGGGACCCGGGAAGGAACGACAGCGCAAGGGAGGTATGGGACTGTACTACCACATCGACATGAACGGCGGGCCGTGGAACGACCGGTGGATCAACACCTCTCCCCTACCCAAGTTGCGTGAACAACTCGAACTGGCTTTCAAAACAGGTATTGACCGGATATGGATCGTCAATGTGGGTGACCTCAAGCCAAAAGAGATTCCTATCAACTTTATTATGGACTATGCCTGGAACCCGGAACAGATAAAAGCAGGTAACGAACAAGCATGGTTAGAGGATTTTGCAGCCCGAAGCTTCCCCAAGGAAGACTCAAAAAAGATCGCTGATATCATAAGGCGATATGTCAAATATAACGCATGGAGAAAGCCTGAGGTAGAGACAACCGACTATTTTAGTGTAGAGAACAACCATGAAGCTACTCGGTTGCTATCACTTTGGAAGAAGTTGGAAAAAGATGTGCAAACTGTGGAGCCCACTGTGGCAGCGAATGATCGCGACGCATTCTATCAGCTTGTAGAATATCCCGCTATGGCCTCCTCAGGGGTGGCCAGGCTCTACCTTTATGCTGGATTGCATAACTATTATGCTAAACGAGGCATCGTCACTGCCTACGAAGACAGTGCGCGGATGATGTTCCGGCGGGATTCAGTCCTTACCACCTATTACAATGACTCTATAGCGCACGGTAAATGGCAGGGGATGATGCAAGACAAACATATTGGTTATACAAAGTGGTTTATGCCTGATAACAATACCATGCCTATACTGGTACCAGTCGCTAAAAAGAAAGCTTTTGCTTCTGTTGCAGACTGTCCACAGAAGACAGCCAAGGAGTATTCTATAGCTGCATACGACTTCAACAAGAATGTCGGCGACGGCTGGATGTTTCTGCCCGACCTTGGCAGAGACAAGGGATGCATGGGAGCAAAAGATGTCGCACGACCGTTTGGTGGCAATATCGACAAGGCACCCTATCTGGAATATCAGGTTGGCGTGACGGATACCGACTCTTTGCAAGTGGCTATCGGTATTCTGCCGACACAGGATGTCAACCCGCAACGCGGACTGAGACTGGCCGTCAGCGTTGACAATGCCAAGCCTGTTATGATCGATGCCCGTCGTGGACTGGTAGACACTTTCGGTGAATACACACCTCAGAATCTGAGACGCAGCAAGGTCCTGAAGCCTTTACCACCGCTGAACCATTCGCTCTACCTTTGTGCTGTCGGCAAGCCGATGCGCAATGAAGTGTTTGACGATATCCGGTGGCTCGATGCTTCTTTTCCTGTAGATCCAACAAGAAAGCGTCACCTGATCCGTATCTATCTCGTTGATCCCGAGATTGTGTTGGAGAAGATCATTGTGAATCCTGACAACATGGCACCATCCTACTTCGGGAAAGAATAGATAATAGTTATTGCAGAACGAAAACGCCTTATGCAAGCTCGAAGCTACTTACTTATGAGGAATAACTCTATTGATTATAAGTGATAACTCTATTGATTACTTATTAAAATCAATAGAGTTATGTCGTGTACGCACACAATTGGTTGATTTATATCAATAATTGCAAAATAATTGCAGATTTATACAGAAAGTATTTGGTGGATGTCGAAATTGTTACTACCTTTGCACACGTAAACAAGAGGGTAACACCTCAACAAGATTAAGAATAGGTTAGTAGATTTTTCATATAGGTTTTTAGTTTTTAGGTTTTGATAGATTGTTTTTAGGTAACGGTAGGCGTTGTGAAACGGCGACCGTTTTTTTGTTTTTGTACATTTCCATCAGAAAAAGGAATTCGTCATAAGACGAACTCCACTTCCTTGAAAGCATAGCTGCGGATATGGCCTTCACGGTCATGAAGGATGAGGTGGCCATCATCCTCGACCTCCACGAGTGCGGCCTCAAATTCTCCATCCTTGTCTCGATACTTGAAGTAGCCGTGGCCGCGATAGAGATAAGAGGTATAAAGCGACACGATCTTCTCATAGTTGCCATTGCGCAGGTCGAGCAGAAAGCCCTTGAACGTTTCGATGATCTCTTTCAACAGTTTGTCGCGGTCTGTCTCCTTGCCGATGATCTGATACAACGACACAGGATTGGGTGCATCGCTGTGGAACTCCTGTTGGTTAACATCGATGCCCGTCCCGATAATGCAGTTGCGTATATGCCCTTGCGACAGACTGTTCTCAATGATGGTACCACTGATCTTCTTGTCTTTCCAATAGATATCGTTCGGCCATTTGATGGTGATGCCGTCGGTGTATTGCGACAATACATCGCGGAGGGTCAGTGCCAGTGCCTCAGAGATAAGGAACTGGGCATGCAGCGGCACCCACACAGGATGGCAGAGGATGGAGAAGAGCAGGTTCTTGCCCCGTTCACTCTCCCACTTGTTCGTGCCCTGCCCTCTACCGGCTGTCTGAAACTCCGTAGAGACAACGACAAGGTCGGGCTTGTCTGCCTCCAACTCAGCAAGATGCTGGGAGAGATAAGTACTTGTAGAGTCTGTCTCGTCAAGTTTGACATAGTTGACCTTCTGCGAGTTTTTCTTTTTCCGGTCAAATAAGGAGAGGATTGAACGCATCTTCAATATGATTAATTTTAATATTGTTGCTGTTTCGCTTGCCCGTGATAGCTATGACATCGAAGCGAAGCTGCTCACTGATGTCGTGCGACTTGACATATTCGTCAGCGGCAAGACCTAAGTGGCGCATTTTCTTGATGTCGACAGCATCCTCCGGCTCCATGTAGTCGTCGTTGCCGCGTGCCTTCACTTCCACGAAGACGACGGTCGTAAGATCCGGGGTCTTGCAGATGATGTCGATATCGCGCTTGCTGCGCCCAAAGGTCCAGTCACGCTCCATAAGGATGTAGCCTTTCTTTTGCAAGTATTCGGCTGCAAAATCTTCACCCCATTTGCCATAATCGTTGTGCTCAGCCATAAACAGCAAATTTTATTGGTTCTTCCGGTTTTCGGGTTGGCAGGAGAACAACCTCGAAGAGGTTGAACATGGTTAGCCCCAGGTGAGGAGCGCAGCGACGTAACCTGGGGTTCGGGTCGGGCGATCTAACCTGTCCTGTCGGCCTCGAAGAGGGCGGACAAGGGCGAGATGCTGGTTATAGCTGATGGGGTGTTTAAACCATGTTCGCCCTCTTCGAGGCCGGTATTCAGGTCAAACGCTCCTATCCAACCCCACGTTTCGGCTACGCCTCACGTGGGGCTAACCATGTTCAACCTCTTCGAGGTTGTGTGAACCCAACGACCCGAAAAACTTAAGAACCATTTTATTTATTGCAAAAGTAACCTTTTTCTTTCATAAATCAAAGAGAAAGGGTAACTTTGTGCCAGCAAAATGCATTGCAGCGTGCGGACGGCCACAAGGGCCGCACCCTGCAATCAAAAAATGCAGTTATGACGGACGAACAAACAAAACGTGATGAATATTTCATGCGGCTGGCGCTAAATGAGGCCAAAGCAGCATATGAAGAAGGAGAAATACCTGTTGGCGCAGTGATCGTAGCCAACGGCAGGGTGATCGCACGGGCTCACAACCAGACCGAGACGCTGCACGATGTCACGGCGCATGCAGAGATGCTCGCCATCACGTCGGCAGCAAGCATGCTTGGCGGCAAATATCTCTCCGGCTGCACGCTATATGTCACCGTAGAGCCTTGTATTATGTGCGCCGGTGCCTTAGGCTGGGCTCAGATGAGTCGCATCGTCTATGGTGCGGCCGACGAGAAGCGCGGCTATTCGGTCTTTGCACCAAAGGCCTTACACCCCAAGGCAAAGGTTGAGGGTGGCATATTGGAAGAAGAATGCAAGGCCTTGATGCAAGCGTTTTTTGCTGGAAAAAGGAAATAAATCACTTCACCAGCACCACGAGATATTTGCTCGTGCTCCAGAAGATCTGCGGGTTGGTGATCGTCAGGACATACATCTTATTATTGTCTTGCTTCAACTCATAGCTCCCCGCCGGATGAGAGGTGAGGAGTTTGGCAGCCTTCGAATAGAGTTTGATCTCTTTCGTCACCCGGATATCAATCTTCGTGAAGTAGTTACGGTTGAAGTTCTGCTGAAGCACCTTACCTCCGTATAGGATGCGCTGTTCCTTCAACTCCGACTTCGTACCGAAGACATACCAGGCCGTGTTGAGTTGCGTCTCCTGGTTGTTGATGGTCTGTGTCTTCTCAGCGCTCTCTGTCTGAAGGTCATTGACATTGTCATTGAGGTTACTGATCGTCTGGTCGAGCTCAGCAATATGGATATCCTTGGCATCGAGTTCGGCACGGAGCTGCTGCAGCTGCTGGTCTTTCTCATCGAGCTGACGCAGCATATTGGCAATGACTTTCTTAAGTTCTGCACTCTTGAAGTCACTGTCGCGCAACTGTCCCTGGAGTTTTTTGATCAATTCGCGGTTCTGCTCCATCCGGTCGGCAATGAACTTGATATCTTCCTTGATCTGCTCGGCTTTGTCAGCACGCTCATCATCCTGGATGATGTTGACTCTGTTCTCTGCCTCACTGATTTCGTTGAATCCTTCCTGAATCTCATTCATCGTGGCAATCATATCGTTGATCTGGTCGTCACGCTGCGAGATGACTTGCTGCAAGGAGTCATCCTTGGCAACCATCGGCAGGTTAACCTTCGGCGTCTTCTTCTCCACACAACCCGTCAAGAGGAAGACACCCATCAAGAGAATAGAGATATGAGAAATTATTTTATGCATCCTTATTTACCTTTTCTTTGGGTTTCCCGGCAAGCACGATGACAATCTCGCCTTTCGGTTCTGTCTCTTCGAAATGAGCTATCACCTCATCGAGCGTGCCACGTACGTGCTCCTCGTGGATCTTACTGATCTCACGCGCCACACTCACCTGACGGTCACCACCGAAGACATCGCGAAACTGCTTCAGCGTCTTCAACGTTCGGTAGGGCGACTCGTAGAACACCATCGTGCGCGTCTCTTCCTTCAGACTCTCAAGATGTGTCTGCCGTCCTTTCTTCTGCGGAAGGAAGCCCTCAAAGCAGAAACGGTCACAGGGCAAGCCTGAGGATACAATAGCCGGGATACATGCTGTAGCGCCGGGTAGCGTGATGACAGGGATGCCTTCACGCGCAGCCTCACGTGCAAGGAAGAAGCCTGGATCACTGATACCCGGTGTCCCCGCATCACTGATCTGCGCAATGGTCATGCCTGCTTTCAACTTCTCTATGATGCCAGCAGTCGTACCATGCTCATTGAACTTATGATGCGCCATGAGATGGTTCTTGATATCATAATGCTTCAGAAGAATACCCGAGGTGCGGGTGTCCTCAGCAAGTACGAGGTCGGCCTCTTTGAGAATACGCAAGGCACGGAGCGTGATGTCCTCCATGTTGCCCACTGGTGTCGGAACTATATATAATGTACCCATGACATTTTTCTAATATCGTCGTCTAATATCAAGGAACAAATATAGACAATTATTTCAAAGGGAGCAAAGAAAGTCTTAATTCTTTGCAATTTTTAAGAGGCTTCTTCAAATTATATTGTTTACCTTTGCATCCATGATTGAAAATCTCATCGGGGAAACCCATCGTCCAGGAAGAGTAGAAGTAGTATGCGGCTCCATGTTCTCAGGCAAGACTGAGGAACTCATCCGCCGCCTCAAGCGTGCGAAAATCGCGCGCCAACAAGTGATGATCTTTAAGCCGGCCATTGACACCCGTTATTCGGAAGTCAAAGTGGTCAGCCATGATCATAACTGCATCAATTCTACACCTGTAAAAGACACGCAAACTATTCTCAAAGAGGCGCAAGGCTATGATGTCATCGGCATTGACGAGGCTCAGTTCTTCGACGACAGCCTCGTGGAGGTCTGCAACCGATTGGCTTACAATGGCGTGCGCGTCATCGTAGCAGGTCTCGACATGGATTATCTCGGTCAGCCTTTCGGGCCTATGCCGAAGCTCCTCGCTATCGCCGATGAGGTGACGAAGGTGCATGCCATCTGCGTGAAATGTGGTTCCCTCGCCTATGCCAGTCACCGCTTAGTGAAAGGCAATGCGCAGGTGATGTTAGGAGAAAAAGAGGAGTATGAGCCGCTCTGCCGCGATTGTTTCAAGAAAGCACTTGAGGAGGACAGACGCAACGCACACTCCAAAAGTTTGTTCGAATAATTGAGGTGTCTTTGACACACCGTAGGGGCGCCCCTTGTGGCCGTCCTATTGTCGGAATCGCCATTCGGGGGTTAGGACGCCCACAAGGGGCGCCCCTACGGTGAAGTCTGCTATTCCTTAATCACCACACCTCCCATTGCCGGGATGGCGAGTTTCATCTTTCCATCTTTACTGACTTTCACCGATTTACTCATCGTCTGACGGTCCTTGCTCTCATAAAGCAAGGTCACGGTCTTGCCAGCCAACTCCTTCATAGTAATAGACGTGACGATGGGCTTCTGCACACCATTGATACCCCCTACGAGCCACTTGCCGGAGGCAGCATCCAGACGGGCCATGACCACATATTTCGTGGGATAGCCGTCAAGGAAGCGGGTATCTTTCCACGACGTAGGGATATGAAGGAGGAAGTCGCGCTCCACATTATTAATAACACTGTCAGCCTGCGGCGTGATAGCTACGCAGTTGATGCTGCACTGGTTGGTGATAGCCGTAGCAAGTTCGAAAAGACGGGAGGTATAGCGCGGATGACGACTGTGATTGTCTTTGCTCATGTAGTCGTTCATCAGCACGCCACCCCAGTCGAAACTTCCGATGGCATTACGCGAGAACGGATGCATCGTCATCTCGAAACCTTCCTGACGCGCATGGTGATCCGTGAAGAAGACATTCTCACTCGCCAATGCTCCTTCCGAGCCGATATAATTAGGATACATACGCTCCCAACCGCGAGGAATGGTGCAGCCATGAAAGATAACGCCAATACCATAGTCGTTAGCATCACTGAGGATATCCTCATAGAGACGAAGCGTCTCCTGCTTGTCTCCACCGAAGAAATCTACTTTAATCGCAGCCACCCCAAGCTTGTGCAGCCATTTCATCTCCTGCTTGCGCTTGATACTGTTGTTCATGATGCCGCGCGGGCCTTGTGGCGCATCGTTCTCTGAACCATTGGAGTTGTACCACACCATGAGCTTAACGTTCTTCTGCTTGGCGTAGGCGGCAAGTTTCTCCATGCCTTCACGACCGATCTGCTTGTCCCACAGTGCATCGACAAGGATGTACTCGTAGCCATATTTATTGGCAAGGTCGATGAACGTCTTCTGATCATCATAGTTGCAGGAGTTGTCTTGCCAGATGATCCAGCTCCATGTATAGCGACCCGGATGATAATTGATTTCTGTAGCCTCATACTTCGGTTCCACAACACTGTACTGAATCGTGGTCTCGGCTATCGGTTTCAAGGTCTGACCCAAGGCGATCGTGCGCCAAGGCGTAGAGCCCGGGAGCATGATAGAAGCCGTGTTGGAGCCAAAGCCATTGTTCTCCCCTTGCTGAGGGTAAGACACGGTATAACCTGTCTGTGCATCGAAGTCGGACAGACGGGAAGCACAGTACTGTCCATCGACACCTGTCTCTGATACCAATGCCCAGCCTTTGTCGCCAACATGGAAAAGACAAGGGAAGGTATAGCCCACCCCATATTGTGATTTGTCCGTCATCGGCGCATCGGCCCTATATTCCTCCTCATAGGACGGCTTCGTTCGCTCCCAGCCAGTCATTGGTGTGATCTGCGGACAGATAAATGTCGTGGTCTCTGAAGGGAACAGGAAGCTCGATGCCTCGCTCTCAATGATGGCACATTTCGGATTGTCGTTTTTCTGACGGGGAATGGTATAGCGGAATGCCACATCGTTGTTGTCCACAACAAACGTCACCGTCATCTTCAAGCCCTTCGCCGTCTCCACTTGAATATCAGAAGCATTTGCTTTGAAGTCGATATGCGCGAACTTCGTGCGCGTCATGTCATAATGCTTCTCTATCGGATAATCCTTCGAGTCCTTGATGGTCAACCCTGATGTCAGGTCTCCAAAGTTAGTCCTCAGACCGAGACGTGAAGGCAGCAGCATCTGCTTGCCACCTAACGAGACAGCATAAGTAAGGTTACCACCCTCATCGTTGACGGTCACCACAAGATTCCCATCGGGCGACTTCACTGTTTTCTCCATTGCAGGAGCCGTAAGGGCTGCAGCAAGCAGGGCTCCCAACAACATTTCTTTCTTCATGATCTCAATAGATTTGTTTTATTTAGCTAAATATTTTATCTCGTGTTTACGTCTTGCTTTCCCTCCGTAGGGATAGAGCTTCAGCGTGTTGATGGAGTTGTCTATTGACTCATCCCCTACCCGCATGGATCCTCCCTTAGCCTCAACATTAAGCAAGCCTTTGACTGATGCTTTATCCTTTCCTGTAATTTTCTGATAATATTCTGATCGCCACAGTCCCGCAAATGGATCATTGCTGATTGCTAGCATACCTGTCTTATCCTTGTCAATCGTCACATGTCGCAACACCTTTACCGTATCGTTATAGAGCAAGCCCTTGGGTGTGGAGAGTAAAGTAAAATGCCGCAACAGCGAGGAGTCGTTCTCCAAGAGTTGGGCCTCCGCTGAGAAATAATTGCCATAGAGTCTGACCTTAGGCTCGCCCAAGAGTCGGGCATTAGGCTTCATTCGCACGACCTTTCCGTCTTTGTCTTTCTTGGATGTCTCGTACCATCCGATAATATTTCCCGTATTATAATGACGGTAAGGCACGATGAGATTACCTTCCCATAAGTCATAACCTTTCAGCGGTTCCATATATCCCGTGAAACTCTTCAAGCCCTTAGAGAAAGAGAAACAAGCGAAGTAGTCTTTCGTCAATGTCCGCACGATGTTCTGACACGGGAACCACTTCGCCTTGGCATAGCGTTGGGCAAAATCTGACCACGTAGAAGGCTTCAGACCATCAGTTGGAAAGACATGGTGCATGAGCCACGTCATCATGACACGATGCGCTTCCACGCCCATTCGTCTTGCTCCCACATCAGGATGGAGCAGCCAACTGCCATCTTTCGTGAGCCTTTGTCTCAGTGCTATCTGCTGTAAGGCTTGCTGCTCGAACATCAATGCATCACGATCACCGAGCATGCAGGCGAGGGTCGAATAACTTGTCACTTGGTCATAGAGATAGAGGCTCCAGTCGTTGCCGTTGGGCATCGCCTGTTCGCCATCGGGCAGTGTGAGCCAGTTGAGCACATTCTTCGCTACCGAATCGCAATTATGGAGCAAAGCATTACTGTGCCATCGCGGATTGCTTCCTTGGAACAATCGCAAAGCCAATGCTGCCTCTCCAAGTTCCTGGATGACCACATTCTGATAAGAGGTATGAAAGAAGTTATGGTTCTGAAGGGTCCAATCAGGATAGAGGTTGGGGCCTTTGTAAAGGTCTGCTACCGTCTTGTTATCATACCATGGATCGATAACCATACGATTGCTCGCATCTGAGGGATGAGAGTAACTGTTGATAGCGAAGGCGCGCATACGTTCGAACCATTGAGGCGCGAGACTGTCGGCAGGGAATAGGCCAAGCGTAGCCGCCAAGACATCGACCTCCCATCCATTTTCTTCGGCTTTCGTATCTCCGATATAACCTGTGGGTATCGTACGCTGTAGCTCATAGTTGCACTCGGCCTTCAATAGCGTATGGATGTCATCCTTCAATGACTGAGGGAGCCGGTCCCATTGAAAGAAAGCCGAATAAGCTACAGACATCGCCCATAAGCTACTCTCCCACTGATGGTCCTTGACGCTCACCGAGCCCCAATAACGTCCATCTTTACACACACGCTTGCGAACGGCTTTGTGCGTGGCTACAGCATAGCGGAGCGACTTTAAAGAAATAGTATCGAGCTGCTCCCATGTGATACCTTGTGGGAGTGTTACTTGTTCTTTCGCGTATCTCCCCATGAAGGCTGCGACCATGGAGAGGTCCGCATTCGTCCGCACGCCTCTCTCATCTGCCCCCATCGTGTTCTCACCCCGGAAACAACCATAGAGAGAGTCAATGGGTTGATAGTCATTCACGACATAATGCATGAACGACGACAACATCTGAAGGGCGGTAAGAAGAGAAAGGAGAAGACTTGTCATTATTTGATATTCACTGATAACGGATGCTTAACATCATTCATAAAATTCTCGACGAGTTGCTTCCAAATCGTGAAGTTAGGCACATCGTACCGGCTCCACCCCGCACCAGCATAATAGGTGACAGGCTCGCCTTTATATCCGTCAATCTTTCCCACAAGGTTACGGTCATCAGGCGTCTTCCCTGTCTTCACATTATTATATGGGAACAGTGCTGCGACATAGATCTGAGAGCCATGTACATCGGGACGGTCGGTAGGATCAGCATAAGCCACCCAGTTGTTGCCCGTAGCCTCAGTTCCTTTGCCGTTGAGGACCACACCTGCACAGAAAGTGGTGGCTGCATTCATATCATCATACCAGACCTTGATCTTGTTGAAGTGGCTTCCCTTATCCAAAGAGATCACGCGATGCTCCACTACCCCGTCCGCATTCTTGCCATATTCGAGGCAGACCGTGAAGCGCAAGGGACCATTGTCGAGAATATCATAATCGGTATAGCAATAAGGCAACACGAGTGTACCATTCTTGATATAAGCCGGGGTGCCACAGCCAAGCGTAGGACCTACCCCATAGCCATCCATTCCCCACGAACCATCATGGTCAAGATGGAAAGAGCCATTGTTATGAGCGGCCTGTGCCTCTTCCTTCCGCCCGTCTTTCTCCAAGGGAGCAGCATCGACATTACTCTGATGGTCCTTATAGTAACGATGATCAAGAACAAGCGTAGGAGCATCTTTCACCCATACATCGATGCCGAACGACTTCTCACCTGTACGCTGTAAGGCCGGGCCATAGACACGATAAGCGCAACGATCATTCTCCCAAGCGATATCATCCTTGCGCATCTTATAGAGCGCGCCCTTCACCTGGGGCTCCATCGTCTTAGGATAGCCCTTTGAAGCATAGACGGTCCAAGTTGAGCCCGGTAATACGTTAGCATCGATAAGCAGCTTACCATCATAAGAGAATTGGGTATCAAGCTCCTGTCCGGCTGCATTCTTGATAATAAACGGATCGTTTTCGCCGACACCCAACAACTTTCTCACAGCTGCGGCATCAACCTCCACTATCTGCGTGCGCGCTTCTGTGCTCGGATTGCTGATGACGATTGACACGGTCTTCGAAAGATTCTCTTTAGCCGTCAGCCAACGATAATATTCACAACCTGCGAGCAGGAATGCGCCTACGCCAAAGTCTGCCTGTGAACTCTTGTTGATCGTCTGACCCGGGATAGCACGGTCACCAATAGGCTGCACATACCCTACACTGCCATCGGCCTGCAAAGCGCTATGAGAGAGATAAGTCCACGCCTTGGATACCGTCGGGAGATAATCGGTCTCAGAGAGTAGTCCATTGTTGATACCCCAGAGCAGTCCATAGGTAAAGAATGCGGTGCCACTCGTCTCCGGACCTGGCGCCATATCCTTATCGAGCATCGAGCGAGTCCAGTAGCCTTCGGGCTGTTGACAAGCTGCGACAGCATGAGCCAGCCTCTGATATTTCTTCACGAAGAAGTCGTAATGCTGATAGGTCTTCGGCATATCCTGAAGGACCTTAGCAAGACCAGCCAGCACCCAGCCATCACCGCGCGCCCAAAAGTCCTTGCCTCCGTTGTTGGCCTTATGCTTGGGGTAGACATAGCGGCCATCACGAAAATAGAGCCCGGTCTCCTTATCAAGCATGATGCTGTCCGAATACTGGAGGTTATCATAGATCTTATCAAGATACTTGATATCACCTGTAAGCTTATACATCTTCGTCAGCGTAGGCATCACCATATAGAGTGCATCGGCCCACCACCAATAGTCATTGGCCTTGGAGTCAGCCTCATAGCTCATCACTTCCTTGGCGCGTGCAACCTTCTTTCTTGCCGGAGCAATGTTGTAAAGATCCATAAACGTCTGGAAACAAATCTGCCAGTCGCCAAAGAGCACATGCTGCTGATCCTCGCCATATTGTTTATACTGCCACTTCGAAGGATCTTTCTCCGTAGCGCCCGACCACTTATTATAGTCAGCCCATGCCAAGGAATAATTCATCCATGTCTTAGCTTTCTGCTTGGCAGCAGCCGACTTTATCTCATTGTTGAAGAGCTTGTACGCCTCCATGTTTCCTGTATGGTAAGCGGCCCAGTTCCAGAAAGAAGGCGTCTTATAGGAATTATGACTCTGCCAATAATCGTTGACCTTGATAATTGTCTGTTCAACCTTCTCTCTCTCCGATGCATTGCTTGCCGTAGAAGCGTTAGCCTTTGAAGAGGTTCTTGAGAAAGAAGGAAGAGACAGAAACGTTGCCCCCACAAGGAGCAAGACTCTAAACGTATTCAATGTTTTCATTTAGACAGGTTATTTGTTTCTGTATATACGTTTATCTTTTGAATTTTACTTACCACTTGTCTGGGGTCTTAATATTATCCGCCCAGCGATGGTCCTTCGGGAAAGGCTTACCGTTCCACGCTTTGACCTGTGTCCAAGGCTGCGGAGCATCGGTCCAGAAAGGATCGGTAGCAGGCAAGCCGAGCGGCATGAAGACAAGCGAGGTCATGTAGAGAGAGCCATTGTTCGTATACCAGTCGGCTACATTAGGCTGATGACCGCAGAAGCCGATCGTCAGATAACCACCTTCATTAAAGTTGTTCTGCTGATCGAACATACGATGGAGCGACTTCGTCAAGGCAGCGCGCACCTGTCCGTTACTCAGATCCTTCGGCAGTTTTTTGTACCACGCCATCAAAGCCAACGGCTGCATGGCTGCCATACGATAAGGGATGCTGCGACCAAAGACGGGAAAGGTACCATCAGGTGAGATGAAACGCTCTAAGACAATGGCATATTTCTGACAGCGAAGCAACTCACGGTCCCAGTATTTCTGATAGTCGAGACGCGAGTTGACCTTTGCATCGACCATAGCCTGTAAGGTCTCGAGGTACATCGGATGGAAGACATAGGAACTGTAGTAATCGAAGGCGAAGTGGGGTCCATCTGCATACCAACCATCGCCAGTATACCACTCCTCCACCTTACGGCAAGCAGAGTTGACACGATACTCATCATAGTCAGCTCCAGCTTTAGCTAAGAAGCTCTCGATCGTTGAAGAGAACAACAACCAGTTGGTATAAGGCGGGTCTATCTTGCGCAGTTTCTTAAACTCGGTGAAATAGCGCTGCTTGGTAGTTTCATCAAGCGGCATCCACAATGCATCGTAAGCACGGAGGAAACTTTCTGCGATATAGGCGGCATCTACAAGGTTCTGTCCGCCTATACCCCAACAGAGATAATCTGGACTCTTGGGGTCCACCGCATTCTTATAGGAAGCTAATGCCCATTCGCGGAGTTGGGCACGCTGTTTGCCTTCAGCCGTACCGTCATCGGGGAGTGAAATCCACGGGGCAATACCCGCCATCAGACGGCCGAAGCACTCCATGTAGAGCACTTTCTTGTTACGGTTGTCGAAAGACGGACTGAACTCAGTCTGCATCTTGGCTTGCAGTTCGCCTTTCGACATATTCTCCAACACAGGCTGTGCCATCTTCCAAGCCAGTGAACTCCAATACTCACGGTCTGTCTGGATTTTCTTTGATTTGGCCGACACCGGCACAAGCAACAAGGTAAGCAAGCACACGGTCAGGACTATTGTTCTCTTCATTTATGTAGTTTTTAGAATTAATTCCGTTATTCACCTACAAAGTTAATGAATAATTGAGAGATATCAATACAAAAGGGCAAAAAAAGAAGAGGCCTAACCAAGCCTTCCCTAAAGGGAAGGATGTTGATTACATTATCCAGCCGTTTAAAACCGCCAATGAATGGCTCTGACAACGAATGGCTCTTTAACATATCAACATTCCCCCCCTCGGGGTTACTCCCCCTTCTTGCTAAAGGGGGCCGGAGGGTTGACACTTAGGGGGGCTTTATATTATTTTTCTTCTTGCTGCTTTACATTCTTTCGAATCTTCGTCAGATACGCCTTCATCCCGGCAGCATCTTTATTGTCGATGATCTGCAAGAGCTCCTTCAACTCTGTGCGGATCTGTGCCACCTGGTCGTGGGTGTAAGGGTTGAAGAGAATCTCCTGGAGGAGATAATCGTCTTCGGAAAGTACACCACGCGCAATCTGCATGTGGCGCTTGAACGTCGTACCCGGTGCATCCTGCGGCTTCATGACAGCAGCAAAAACAAATGTGGAGACGAACGGGATACTCAGCGAGTAAGCCACCGTGCGGTCATGCTCGTCGAACGTATATTCGTAAATATGGAGACCCAAGCGCTGATAGAGATCCTTGAAGAAGATACGCCCCATGTAATCGCCCTCACTGATGATGATTGCGTTCTCCTCAGAGAGCTGGTTGAGGTTGGCAAAGGTCGGACCGAACATCGGGTGGGTAGAGACGTAAGGATGGCCCGACCGCTCATAATAATCCTTCAGCCCCGTCTTCACGGACGAGATGTCGGAGATGATGCAGTCCTTCGGCAGATAAGGCAGGATCTCGTCGAAGGCTGACTTCGTGAACTTCACAGTCACTGCATTGATAACCAGCTCCGGGGCAAAAGCTTTCACCTCATCCATTGTCGTGAAGCGCTGACAATTGTAGGTGAAGCGCAGGCGTTTAGGATCACGCTCGATCACTGCTACCTCATGATCAAAACTCAGTAAGTCGATAAAGAAGGAACCCATCTTACCGGCTCCCATAATCAATATTTTCATCTGTTTGTTTTTTCGTAAATGGTACTCTGTATAGCCGTGGGTGGCCGCCACTGTGGGCGGCCACTGCAACCTATACCCTGCACCCTATTCGTTGACGATCTGCAACTGCTGACGCACGCTCTCCTCGTGGACGAGCTCGAACATGTGGGCGGCAAACTCCGGTGACATGCCACAGAGAGAAGCCTGAGCACCGCGCTTCTCAAGGATCTCACCATAACGGCTTGCCTGAAGCACGGTCATGTTATGCTCCTTCTTGAATGTACCGATCTCACGGCACACACGGAAACGCTTAGCTAAGAGGTCCATGAGCTGGTTATCGATCTCATCAATCTGCGAGCGCAGCTGACGAATACCCTCTGTTGTTGTATGTTCACTTCTCACAACCAAAAGACTTAAGATATAATCAAGGATATCGGGCGTGACCTGCTGCTTGGCATCGCTCCAAGCGCAATCAGGATCGCAGTGGCTCTCTACGATAAGGCCATCGAAGCCGAGGTCCATAGCCTGCTGACAAAGCGGTGCAATGAGGTCGCGGCGTCCGCCGATATGACTGGGGTCGCAGAGGATAGGAAGATCAGGAATACGGCGATGGAGCTCGATAGGAATCTGCCACATCGGGAGGTTACGATAGATCTTCTTGTCGTAGCTCGAGAAGCCGCGGTGGATAGCGCCGAGACGCTTCACACCTGCCTGGTTGATGCGCTGCATACCGCCAATCCAAAGCTCGAGGTCAGGGTTCACGGGGTTCTTGATGAGTACGGGGCCCTCATAGCCTTTCAGACTGTCTGCCAAGTCTTGCATGGCGAAGGGGTTAGCAGCCGTACGAGCTCCAATCCAAAGGATATCAACACCATACTTCTGGCACAGTTCCACATGCTCAGGAGTAGCCACCTCCGTAGCGATGAGCATGCCTGTCTCTTTCTTCACTTCCTGCAGCCAAGGCAGAGCTTTCTCACCGTTGCCCTCGAAACCTCCGGGCTTTGTGCGGGGTTTCCACACGCCGGCGCGGAACATATGGCAGCCTTTGGCAGCAAGCTCACGGGCTGTGGTCATCACTTGCTCTTCAGTCTCGGCAGAGCATGGGCCGGCTATCACTAATGGGCGCTCACCGCCATTGTCGGACGGGAGATTGAGGGGTTCGAGATCTAATTCCATAGTATATAATTTTTAATTTATAATTACTAATTTGTAATTGGTTCTTTATTAATTACTAATTGATAATTACTAATTTGTAATTGACTAATTATTAATTAGTGATTTGTAATTAGTAATTCTCCTGAGCGCTTCTTTCATCTTCTCGTCCTTGGCGCAGAGGCTGATGCGGATGTAGCGCTTGCCGTTGTTTCCGAAGATGAATCCCGGAGTGATGAAGACATGAGCCTTATGGAGCACTGCCTCCGTGAGGTCTTCCACATCAGCATACTTGTCGGGGATGCGGCCCCAGAGAAACATACCAACCTGTGTGGGATCGAAGGTACAGCCAAGTGCTCTCATAATATCTTCTGCAATGACACGGCGGCGGCGATAGTTCTCAATATTGTTCTCGCGGTGCCACTCGGGTGTGTTTGTATTGAAAGCCTCGGCAGCAGCAAGCTGAATGCCACGGAAGGTACCGTTCTCGATGTTGCTCTGGATCTTGAACATCCAAGAGATGTAATCCTTGTTGCTGATCATCATTGCCACACGCCAACCCGGCATGTTGTGGCTCTTCGACATCGAATTGAACTCGATGCAGCAGTCCTTGGCTCCCGGCACCTGCATGATACTCAGCGGATGCTCATTGAGGATGAGAGAGTAAGGATTGTCGTTCACCACGAGGATGTCGTGCTTCTTGGCAAAAGCCACGAGTTTCTCGAAGGTCTCCATGCGTGCGTTGCCGCCCGTGGGCATGTTCGGATAGTTGGTCCACATCACCTTCACCCCCGTCAGGTCCATGCGCTCCAGCTGGTCGAAGTCGGGTTGCCATCCGTTGTCCTCGCGGAGGTCATAGTTGACGATCTGTGTACCGAAGATCTTGTTCACTGCTGTATAAGTAGGATAACCAGGATCCGGGATAAGCACCTTGTCACCGGGGTTGCAGAAAGCAAGTGTGACGTACATGATACCTTCCTTCGAGCCAATGATCGGCTGAACCTCCGTCATGGGATCTACTTCCACGCCATAGGTACGCTTGTAGAAGCCTGCCATAGCCTTGTGGAGCTCAGGCAGTCCGCTCGTAGGCTGATAGCCGTGTGCATTGGGGTCGTGAGCCACCTCACAGAGTTTGTCAATGGTCTGCTTCGAAGGCGGCATGTCGGGTGAACCGATGGCGAGGGAGATGATGTCCTGACCCTCGGCGTTGAGTTTTGCTACTTCTTTCAGTTTACGGCTGAAATAGTATTCCTGGATACTGTTTACTCTTGATGCTGGTTTCATATCTTATACTGCTTTATATTCACCTAAGATTTTTATTGCTTTGACAAGGGGTGTTATGGCGTCTATCGACTGTCGGTATCGGATGAGGTCGTCGTAGGTCACGTCGACATAGAACATATACTCCCATTCGTGGCCGATGACCGGTAGCGACTGTATCTTCGTCAGGTTGATGTCGTAGAAACTGAGGATCGTAAGGACCTTTGACAGAGAGCCTTCAGAGTGAGGGAGCGTGAAGACGATACTCGACTTGTTGACATCGTTCAATGGACGGAGATAATCGGCTTTGCGCGGATCAGTGACGACAAGGAAGCGCGTGAAGTTGTGCTTGTTGTCCTCAATGTGGTCTTCCAAGACTTTCAAGCCGTACATCTTCGCTGCATCAGCATGACAGATAGCGGCCCAGCCGTGGCATTGATGCTCGTGGATGTACTTGGCACTTCCTGCTGTATCCTCTGCCTCGACGACTTTCAGTTCCTCGTGGGTAGAGAGGTAGTCGCGGCACTGCATCAGTGCTACGGGATGGGAGTGCACCTCACTGATTGTGCTCCAGTCGTCATCCGACAAGCAGCAGATGCAATGAGTGATATGGAGCTTATGCTCCCCCACGATCGTCGTGCCGCTGTCGCGCAGCAGCTCGTAGTTGTGGAGCAAGGAACCGGCAATGGTGTTCTCTATCGCCGTCATGCCTATAACCGTAGGGTCGCTCTTGATGCTCTCGAACACTTGCTCAAAGGTATCGCAACAGATAAGCTGTACCTGTTCACCTTTGAAGTATTCGTGCGCCGCGATGTCGTGAAACGACCCTAACATGCCTTGTATCGCTACTCTCTTCATAATATCTTGTCTTTCTTTATCTTTTTTCTTGAGCCATGCTCAATGTTTTCTTTATTCTTTGTTCTTTATTCTTTAGCGTATGCGTTACAAAAAATCCCGCTCCATAACATCTATGAAGCGGGACCTTGTATGCAAACCTTCTTGTGAGGTTGTATCTCTAAGTCTTAAGTTGAAATTACACGCAACTTCCCGCTTCACAATTTCTTGCAAAGTAAAAATAATAATAGGAGTATGTTGCGTAAAACTTCATAATCGTCTTATTCTTGTTAAATCAATGGCAAAATTATAGTTTTTCTTTAAAACTTGCAAGAAAAAAGGCGAAAAAATTTTCGAAATGACTAAATTTGCACGAAAAGGACACAAATATCATGAAAAGACACATTATTATAGCTACTTTTCTTGGTCTTAGCATCGCAGCAGTGGCACAAACCGACCGCACACTGACAAGGAGCAACTCCGTGGTGAGGTTCGCCCCGGGAAGCGCACTGTTGCAGACTGACCCTACAACGGGCATGTCATTCCAGACTGTCGGCTCTCCGTTCATCACCACTCCTATGGGAATCGAGCAGTCGAGCGCCTATGACAATGCCCAGCAAAGCAACAATAACAACTACACCAGTCGCAACACCAATACGAACAAATCTGACAGCGTACCCAAAGGTGAGCTCCACGGCAGCGTAGGCCTCAGTGTCATGGCTGGCTTTGGCAAGGGTGCCCCTAAAGGAGCCGGATTTGCACAGGACATCAACCTCGACTACACCATGCCGCTTGGCAAACGAGGTTGGCTCACGGTAGGTGGATACATGAATCATCTCAACTGGAGCGGCATGAACTCAACCTCAGCAGGACTTTACGGAGAGCTCGGCTATCAGTTTGATGACCACTGGTCGGCTTATATCTATGGTCAGAAGAGCCTTGCCAACAGTGGCTATAGCTACCCCTACTATGGGGGCTACTATGGAGGTTACTATGGCTACGGATATAACGGCTATTACGGCTATGGCTACCCTGGAGGCTACTGGAACGCGGACCGCCTCGGAGCCGCCGTACGCTGGACACCCAACAAGAACTTCATGCTTCAGATCTCCGTGGAGAAAGACTGGATGCCACGGCAAGACAACTTCTATTCAAGAAGATACGATTACCAAAGGTAAAATAGCCAACAGGAATATAGGGTGACGCATCGGCGAAGTCAGAAAAAGGACAGACATATATCGTTCCAACCTGAAAATGCCCGCCGGCAGCTGTATGACAGCGCCGGCGGGCATTCATGTTAATCAGGTGTTACCCAGACAGAACCTGTATGGTATCAGCCTGACACGACCGTCCTGTCTGGGATTATAGTACAATTCAAAAGCCTCATCAATCATCCCACAACTTATTCCTGAAATTACCGACACGGCTGAAATCGTACAGGCTGTCACTTCCCTCACCAACAGTGTCCCAGGGATTCTTTTTGGCGGCAGGCTCAAATCCAAATCCCACCGTTGTATCTGTTCTTGATCCTGCCAGCAAGCCAGTGACCTTACACGGAATTATTTGTTCCACCTGTGGTCTGATATATTGTTTTTTCTTCATGACTATTTTATTAAGATTTTCTTTCCGCCACGAATATACACGCCACGATGGGGTATGCTCACGCGCTGTCCCTGAAGGTTATAGATTCTGTCATCGACCCTGCCTCGGCCGTTGAGGACCGATGTGATGCCCGTTGCCTGCTCCAGTGCTCCACCGTCGTCGCCCCAGATAAGGTCGACAGGAGCCGTTGCGACGACATCAGAGCCGCTGCCAGTGCCTGCTGGCAAGTATCTCTTGGCGCCAAACGTCTGGTCGTCGTCGCCAGGGTCATCGCTGAGAACGCCCTTTCGCGGAATGCTGACAAACGCCTTGCGCACCTCATAATTGCTTGTGGGATACCGATACGACGAAGGATAGAATCCCACACCGTAAAGATTCTCATCGGTAACAACCTGCCCATTTTCCGTTACCACATGATGCCAGTAGCCCTTGCTGAACTGATAATTCAAGTACTTGCTGTCAGGGCGTTTCACATCCGGGTACTGTTTCCACGCATTCTCCGAGGAGCTTCCGGCATCCTCGTCAGCCGCAATCCACGGCATCAGGAAGTTGGTACCTGCTTGGTGCCATACATAATCCTGGTCGACCTTGGCTGGCTCAAAGTAGACATAGATGCGTCCTGCCTGATCCGGCACCTCGCCACCGAGATTGACCTTCGGCATCTTTGTAGCGTCTATACAGAGCATCAGTCCGGTGTTTGCCGGCAGCGTATCACCGGCGAGTTTCGTAAAATATAAAGCCTTGATAGGCTGCTTGGGATCGTCGTTGCCACGGACATAACCGCTGGCATAATAAGCGGTAACTCCTGCCGGCCGTATCCTGGGCAATCCGTCGGAATAGGTCATCCAGTAGCCAGCAGGCACAGTGCCTTCGCCACTATTACCCCCGTCGGCGGGAGTTCTGAAATTGAACAGTTCCTCCTTGGTATAGCTCATGACATTGAATCCAAGCATGAACTTTGCCGAAGGCGCAGAATCCTTTGTAGCGTCATCGGTGTTCAGCGGTACGATGGTCTTCAGTTCACCAGTGCTCTTGTTAGCCTTAGCCTTGAAGGTTATCGGCGTATTGCCATGTCCGAGACTGTAGACGATGCGGTAAGCGCCGGTCTCAGGATACAACGACGGGTACTCCGTTTCCGACGAGCTTGTGCTCTTTGACTCGTTACCCTCCAGGGTGAAAGCCGGCACTACAAACTTCGACGGCTCACCGTCGACATTGTTGCTGATGGAGATGTCAGAGCCTTTGTATCCGGCACGTCCCACATGCGGCAGGTCGATATAGAAGTAAGGGTCTTTTGTCTGACCGGAGGCAGCATCGTTGTCCTGGGACTTCAGTCCTGCAAAGCTGACAGTCTCGTTGCGCGAAGAGAGATTGTTGGGAACATACTGGTAGCTGGTACCCCCATTCTCATAGGTCAGCGACGGCTGCGAGACGGTCATGTAGTAGACGCTGTCTTCGCCATTGAAAATCTGATAGAACTTCACCTTATAGTAGCCGCTGGGCCATGTCCACACAAGATCCTTGTACGTATCCGTTGTGGTTTCTCCATCTTTAGGGATATCGTCTTTACCGTACCATAATCCGCGATACATAAACCAGTTGTCTATCACATGATTTGCATTCGTGGTCGGCACTTTATCTGCCGCACGCACCTTGTACTTATAGGCAGTAGGCACGGCAATGAAATAGCGTTTGAAAGCCGGAGCCGTATCGTTCTTAGTCTCGTCAGGAACAAACGACGTAACGAAATCAGGACGCTCGCCGAAGCGCAGCGACTTGCCGTTGATCATCTGCCCCGACCAGGTGAAGACCTCAGCCTTGGCGCCATTGACGGAGAGCTCATTGCTCTCGTTGGGCTCGTAGGACAGGCGTATGGGGTCGGAATCGTTGGTACCCTCCCAGAAGCCGCTCTTCCATTTCTGGTTAGGCTTGTCTTCATCATAATCCCCTTCCTTATCCATATAGTACCCCCACGTACTGTTGTCGTAGATGGCATCGCCTACCATCTCTATATCATGTCCTATGGACAGACGTCCCTCATCATCCTGACTGATGCTGAAGAATTCGTCCTCGCCTGCCGCCAGCTCAACTGTCTCAAGCTGTTGGGTGTAGCCTTGCGGATGGTTGTAGGACAGACGGAACTTGACATGGTCGAAATGAAGGTTCGGCAATCCTATGGTGTACCGGCAGACATATCTGCCGTGGTTGATAGCCATGGCATCGTTGTGGCTTTCTGCCTCAGGGTCATAATATCCATCCTTAATCTTACTTACGTCATCGGTACCGAGCATCACGATGAGCTGATCGTCTTTGATTACATTATCTGTATCTATCCACCATCCGTAGTCAACGGTATATGTCTTATAGTTATAGACATTCAACACCGGCGAGTACCAGTGCTTCCGCTGTTCCTCCTGGCTGCTATAATATTTCTGCAACCGGTCTCCGCCGCTTTTCACAAGTGGGAATTTTGTCCCAGCCTCATCACTCCACGCATAGATGCTCAGACTGTCGGGCTCCACGCCTTCTGGAAGGTTGAAATAGAGTTGGTTGTTATATAATGTTCCATCAGTTGTGCCTGTATATAAGAAATATGAATAGGGTGTAGATGTATAATGCCAATCAGCTTCACTTGTGGAACGATAGCGCACCCTGAGATAGAGCGTCATGGAATAAGGTGGATTTGATAATGGTATGTATTTCCATATATAACGATTTCCATAACGTACTCTTTTCCTGATATAGTATTTAACATCACTGAAATCGCCGGTTGAGACATCAACAGTAGCGTTAGCATCTTTCATAGTCTGCCAGCCATATGTCTTGTAGTCTAAATAGGTGCCATCGCCAAGGGGGCCCTTTTGTCCGTCGCGAAAGTCCTTGTTGTTGGAAATCTGATACTCGACAGTGTACTTGTCGGGCGCCCTGTTCGTAATCGATACCTTTATGTCCTTGTTGGCTTGTCCCGAGACAGGCGACACAGCGTAAACAGAGCCTTCCACATCATCCTTGTTGTAGAGAACTGCTATTCCCGATGGGTCCAGTTCACCGCTAATCTTGTCGCGGGTAACTGTAAATTTGTTGCCCGACACCTGGTCTGTATAGGTTCCTTTAGCCAGATTGTGGTTGACATTGTCCACATTGTGCGATCCCGGATGCCCATAAGGATCGCGGATAACCAGTACCGCGCCATGCTGACGGCAGAGAGAAGCCACGTCGATACGCGTACCGTCAGGATTGTAAGCCGCATCCTTGTATTCTTTCTCACCCGTAAGAAGGTTATGGTACTTGTTCACTGCCGCAATGGCAGCACCCTTGAAACGTATCGGCTCATTGGCGACATCTGGCACGGATACATGCTTCACGTCGCGGTACTGAATGGCGCCGTCGCCCTGCTTGTCATCAGTGATGACAAACCACTGGTCGGACACTATAGTGCCTATCGTTGCCGTCTCGCCAATCTTGGTAGGACCGTCATCAAACGATGTAGTGCCCTTGCTGTAGGCAGAGATAATGATATTGTCGTTATACAACACTCGCTCCCATATATTTTTCGGCACGCGGGCATAGTACCACTTGGCGCCACTGGCATCCGTCACCGTCTTGTCAGCCTTATAGCCCGGCCAGTTCTCATTGTCGAAGGCCCCTGCTCCGTCCTTGGTGGCATAGACATAGAAATCGCGTTCAGAGTCACCGATATCGTCACGGATATAAACGGTAAGAGAATCAGCTGTCGTTGCATCGCTCGAGGAGGCATCCGGCAGATTGCTCATCGCCACGACCCTTGCCGTAGCGTCATAGGTGGCGCCCGCCTCATAATCGTATTCCCCGGTGCTGAAGTCTCCCACCGTGAACTTTATCTTCTTAGGAACATTGATGCCCGCTTGCTTGCTGCTCCACAGAAAGACGTTATGACCATTGTGCTTGCCCACGAGGTTGATGACATCCCCAGAGGTCTTGGTTCCATCGAGCACGACGCTGACCTTCTTCGGGTCTCCGGCAGCCCAGTTGTTGCCATCCTCGAAATAAGCGTATGGCAAGGATGTGAGGTCGGCAAGGTCCTCGCCGAGTTTGAAGCTGCCGCTCTGGCTGTAAGGGCGTGCGAAGTAGACGGTTGTTGCGGCATTGTGCGCTGCCATGTCAGCATACGCGCGGTCGACGACAGCACCCGCTATCTGGTCTGTAGGCCGGTTCTCATGATAAGCATTGGCCTTCGACATAGGCTCAAACATCACCTCGGGATTGTTCATGAACGTATTCTCGTCCTCGGCAATGTACACCATATCTGTAGGCTCGGCAGCATAGACACCGGTAATCTCAGAGCTCTGGAATCCCTTTTCGTATTTGAAGTTCGCCTGCCGGTCCGTCCAATAGCCGTCGGCATAGCTCACGCCGTCCTGCATGACCGCCGACTTGGCATACCACGCGTCGA
This sequence comes from uncultured Prevotellaceae bacterium, assembly GCA_902792635.1. Taxonomy (GTDB): domain Bacteria; phylum Bacteroidota; class Bacteroidia; order Bacteroidales; family Bacteroidaceae; genus Prevotella. The sequence goes on from CADBAG010000005.1 coordinate 30,970, forward strand.
CAATTCGCATGTACTTGGTGTACTCTCGCATCGGCCGGTTCCAATAGCCATCGTCCTTGATGCCATTGGCGAAGTAAGAAGGGTCGTGGTCGATGGTGAACCCCGTGTTGGAGTTGTTGCGCATTAGTTCGCCCTTGCAGTTTGGGTCGAGGTTCAGGTTGGCATAGGAGAACATCGGGACATCCCGCTTCGTAGTCCCGTCGTCAGAATAATTCATCGCCTTCGTAACCTCAGGCCAGAATTTGGAACCCTCTAAATGAGTTTTGGAAAAGTCCAATTTGCCATTATCGTCCATCTTCACATAGTTGGAGTTAGGCAGCATCGTATATCCGCTGTTCTGCTCGCTTTTAGCGTCCTGGATACTGAAATATCCCTGTCCATAGAGCAGGGGAATATATTTGGCATGATACCAGCAGATACCGTCAACACCGGCGGCATAGAGGTCCTTGACGAGTGCCACGGCCTTTGCGACGTCAGTACTGTCGGTCTTGTATGACGCGCCACCCACATAGACGATGTCCTCCACCGCCTCATTGATGGCATGACCGGTAATACTCTTGCGGGTAGGGTCTTTGAAGTCGATGGTGTAGTTAGGGTCGTAAGACGTCACCGACACACCGGCTTTGGCGGCACTGCCCTTGAAGAGCTGGTTAGCCTCAACGCCGACAACGACCGCGAGTCTCTGCTGATGAGCCTCTCTGACCAGTGCGTCGAACTCTGCCCTTGTGCCGAGCGGTGTATTCGTCGAGGCATCCGAACTGGTGATCATCCTCAGAGCCAAAGGAGCATAGATACGATACCAGTCGGAAATGGGCGTTGCAAGCTGGTCGGTGAAGTGGAACTTTCCGTCAAAGTCCTCTGATGTTGGTAGCGGCTGCACCGACGTCACCTGCACGGCAGAGAAATTGGCTGCCTTTATCTCACCGAGCTTAGCCTTGATTGTATTGTAACGCCAGCCGAAGCAGTTGAGTATTCTTCCGCCGTCATTGCCCTTCACCGACAGGTGTGTCCCATCAGCACTGGCAGGTGCAGCAGCCAGCAGGGCAATAGCGGCAATAACAGTTATTATGATGTTTTTATGCATGGTTAGTTATCTTATTTATTTAAAATGAACTTATGGCCATTCTGAATGACAACACCTCTGTAGTCCTTGTTGACTCTCTGTCCGGCAAGGTTGAACGTTGGCGCGTCCTCAACGGGAGCCGGACCAGCGGTTATCCCGTTGATGGCGGTTGCCACTGACGTTCCGTCGCCGTAGACGTAGACATCGGCTGTGGAACTGTCATCATCTAGAGTAACGACAAAGTGCTTGGCACCTGTGGTCTGGGCATTGTCGGTATCAGACAGATCTCCGCCTTCGAAGCGGTAGCCTGCTTTCTTCACCTTTTCCGTAGGCAGGGTGAAGTAGCAGGCGGAAGCCGGTACGAATGCCTTGCCTTTCTTCATCTGTATAAACGACTGCGTGCTCTCGGCATAGCCGAAATAAGTAGTCTTCCCGTCTCCGGTGGAATTGGTCTTCACCACATCGGGTACGAGATTACCCTGCAATGTCCAGTCGCCGACGGTCTTCTTCAAATCGCCGAGGGTCTTCTCCGGACTTGGCCACTGCCATTCCTTGCGGGATATAATTTTACTGTTGAAGATGCGTCCCGAAGTACTGCTATTATTTATAAATATGTAGGGGTGGAAAGCCTTAACGTTTCTTACCCTGTGGAAAGACAGCAGTCCGTCGGTCGACGTACTGTTCTTGTCGACGACAGCATCGGCAGAAGCAAGGTCGTAGACCCTGAGCTTCATGGCAGAGAGCTCAGCGGTGGTAAGGTCGAACGGCAGGCAGAGCGTAGAGATCACGCCATCACGGACATAGCGTGTATAGAGGCGGTTGAGGAACTGCATCTCCTTGTCCTCCTGTCCACTGCCTTCGGCGAGCTTATGCTTGCTGCCGGTATTGTCGCCATTGGTCTTGTCGGTTACGGAAAGCTTGTACACGCCACCTTCCTTGTAATCGAGCTTGTCGCTCTGTGGCTGGTCGGCAGCGGCGAAGATGACCATTGTCGGCAGTCCGTTGACAGCCGTATAGCCGTCAGGCAAATGGTCAGGGTCGTAAGTCCACGCCCAGACATCCTTATTGTTGAGTTTAGTCTTCGTCATGGCCGGTTTTTTGCTCCATTCGCCGCCGGTGAAATTGCCGGAGTTGTTCCATGCCCACAGATGCGGCTCGTTCCATCCCACGGAGTTGTGGAAATATATGGTGAACTTGATATTCTCTTTGTAGTCGCTGTATGGCTTGGAGTTGACTTCATCGAGTTCGTATTTGCCCTGTTCTGTCTTTGCCGAGAGCACGTAGACCTTATTGTCCACAAAGTCCAGGTCAAGGCTCTGCGAGGAAGTGCCTCCGGTGCCGTTGTTGAATATAAGCTTTGTCGGCAAGGTGAATGTAGGGTCGTCAGTAGTGTACGTCCACTTATAGAGCGGTATGCCGTCGTGGTTCTTGTCCACGGTTGTAATCTCAGTACCCGGCCAGCCTCCTGCCAGTTCTGGACTGTACGTATAGACGTATACCTTACTCCAGTTCTGCTTGTTACGAAAATATACCGTATAGGTCTTCTCCGCTGACGTCTCCTTGTATTCCGACAGCGGCACGAATGTATTCTTGTCGGTGTAGACATACTCGTCATGGAAGTCAGCACCGTCAATGGCAGTACCGTTGCCCTGCTTGTCCTCAATCTTTATTTGTGCCGGAGCAACAGTCATGGGGAACGAGTAGCCGTAAAGGTCATAGCCCTTGACGGTCATCTTCGTCATTGACGGACGGTTGCTGTAATCGACGTTTGTAGTGGCAGAGCCCTTCAGGTCGGTGGCAGCATAAGTTTCATTTCCCCACCACCAGATACCAGGGTCTGTCATTCCATTGTTCTTGAAGTATATGCTGTAAGGCTTGTTGTACTTTACGGCCTCATCCTTCTGCTTATAAACCATATTGCCGTCGTTGTTGGCAGCACCGCCAGTGGTCGTAAGCTCATAGATAAATCCATCTGTCGGATTAGCAATATTCTCACTCTGAAAGCCGTGCTTCTTGTCGTCGCCATAGCCCGTACCGCCGGAATTGAAGATAATCTTGTCGGGCAGCAGTCCATTGGCATCCTCCGTGAAGGTGCAGGAATAGATATTATAGCCTCCCTGCTTCTCCGGGCGCAGGTACATAGCGACACCCGGCCATGCGCCTCCAAAGTTAGGCCACGAGACCGGTGTCTTCGTTTCGTCGTCGTCAATGTATTTATGGTCGTACCATGCATAGGCGTGCACATTAGCTATATTGACGCTGTTGAGGAAGTACACCGTGAGCGTCTTCTTCGTCCCTGCTCCTTCAGCTCGTCGCAAGACGGTCCTTGCCTTTGCCGTGGCAGCAAATGCCTTTGCCGGTACGGAGTTCCCGGCTGCCCGTCCCCACTTGTCTGCAGAGGTGGTGCGCTCCAGGTCATACTGCCCGGACGCATCCTTGCTCGTAACCGACAGTTCGTAGACGCTGTTGTCCTCAAAGGGGATGCTAACGCTCTGTGGTGCCGGCGATCCACTGCTGAATATGACGGATGTGGGCTGGGACGTCTCATCACCGGTGTAGTTCCATACATAGTATGGTTTATTGCCCATAACGACAGTGGTCAGCGCCTGGCTGTGGTCTGTGCCTCCGGATGTGAAATATGTCTTTGCGCCATTGTCACCCCCATTCCACACTGTGATTTTCGGATTGTACCATCCGATGGTGTTTTCGAAATAGACGGAATGTGTACCGATATCATATCCCGCATAGACAGAGTCGTTCTTCACATTGCCCGTAACCTCCTCGGTGATGTTCGCATACGTTGCAATCTTTCCGTTGCTGACGCTCTCATCGCCCTGTGTGAAGGTCAGGTAGACGTCATTGTCAGTAAGTCCTGTAATATCATTAGTCTGGTTGATGCCCTGGCCCTGTGCGTTCAGGTCGCCGGTGGAGAGCACGATGTTCAGATAGTCGGTAGAATAAACTTCAATGATATGATACTGCCGCGACTTGCCGTCCTGGCCCGTTATTGTCTCGGTCGTTACATGGTTCTCGGGGGAGTTCTGCATCATGTTCACACCTGGGAAGGAGCCGGTGAGCTGCGTCCAGCCGTTGCCCTGACAGATGTAGGCATACAGCTTCGGACTTGTAGTATAGATGCACACTCGCCTTCCGTTGAGCTGAATGGTCGATGTGGTGCTGTTGGCAACGCTGTCGGCAGCCGTTGTCGTCTCGTCATTGGCCGTGTCGGTCCATCGGGCTGGTGTCGTCGTGACATTCACATAATTATTATATGTGTCGGCGGCATCGGCACTGATATAGAAATTGAAGTTCTTACCACTGGCGACCTTCACCCATTTGGCACCGTCGGAAAGCGTATCGTTTATAGCCTTGTCATTGATTTCACCAAAGGTCATAAACACCTTGCTGCTGCTGTTGCCAGCCACCTCGGCGAAATAGCCGTCGCCATCATCAGGGTCGTAGCCGTTTTTAGTGATGCGGCTCATGTTGTCGATGCCTGCTGCCTTGCGCGCCATAATGAGTTTCTCCAGCGTCGGGCGCATGCTTGGGTCGAGCCAGTGCTTGAAGTATATGCATGGTGTTCCGGGCATGCCGAGGATGTAGGCGTTGGCGGCAAGGACATTGGCCGTGACCATATTGTCGGCATTTTTCATCGACAGGTCATAACGCGGATAATAAGTATCATGGTTGTCGACAAAGGTTACGGCATATCGTGAGAGAGCGCGGTCGGAGATAAGCGGGGTATTGGTTCTCTTCCCGGAGGCGTCGAGCGTGAAGGCTCCCGTCCGCTGGCTGAAGTCGCTGTTCTTGAAGCCTTGTGTCATCACAGAGAAATGCATTGGGAAGTCAAAGGCGGCATTGTATCGGGTGATTTTCTGCTTCCCGTCCACCGTTGTGGTGTCGGTCCAGTGGTTGAGCCACCACTTCACCTCATTGAAATTGCCGTCGAAGACCTCACCGACCGAGAAGCGCGGCTTAGCCGACTTGTTGTAGTCTACGAGGTGCTTAGGAAGGAATCCTCTTGCCATATCATAACGGAAGCCCGAATAGCCCAGTCCGTCCGTGCTATCAAGGAGGAACTTCTCATAGGCCTTTATAGTGTTCTGAACGTTGGAGCTACGATGGTCCAGGTCACGTGCCCCATCAAACGACTCACAGGTCTGCCGGTCTACTGACGAGCATGTCTCCTCACCGTATGCCGACAACGACATCTTGGTGTCAGTCAATGAGTTCAGATAGTCGAGATAAGCCTTGGTGGCTCCGCCATCATCGTCATTGAGCACGTCGGATGATGTAAAGTGGTAGTCTGTTCCCTTGTAAGTCTCCGTCGGGAACGAGAGCAAATCGGTCTGATTGATGGATGAACGGTGGTTGATGACCACATCCTCTATTATTCCGGTACCCTTAGCCTTGTAGGCGGCAATCATCGCCTTCAGTTTGTCCTGGGAGCCGAAGCAGGAGTTGTGGTCGAAGTAATAGTACGGCATATAGCCCATGGTACGGCTGCCCTGGTACGGCATGCCGCCACTCTGTGGAACCCAAATCAGGTCGAAGTACTTGGAATACTGTGCTACGGTATCCGCACTGCCAAGCTTCTCCCATGAGGACTCATCGAAGGAGCCCCAATAGAAGCCTTGCAGCATGACACCACCGTAGTGGGCAGGCCATCCGCTGACAGCTTCAGCTGTCTTTTCATCTGCATTAGTCTGGTCAGCCGGTTCCACCTGTACTGATGCGACATCATTAATCTCTGCCATTGCCATTTGCACGACACTCAGCAGCAAGAATAAGATGACGATACGTGGTCGTAAACGTTTGTATATCATATGCAAGATACTAATATATTATTTTTAAAGAGTATGTCAGCTAAAATACTATTATGTTTATATGCTTCGATAAAAAACACATATCGATAGGCTGTCTTTATGCACAAAGATAAACACTTTTATTGAAACTGCAAACAAATTTTTTATTATTTTTAAAAAAGGATCATGCAAACGTTTGACATTACCATGCCTGAATATCACTGTAACTATTCGTCGAATTCATTTTGGCCTGCATGAGTGCTGTGGGGACAAAGCTATATTGATATGAGGTGACGCATCTCCAGTGCAGTGAAGGGCTTTATGCCCTTTCCTGCACTGACACGTCCCGACCTCGTCACTTTTTTCTTGAGATCCAGTGCTGCCCTTGATTATCAGACTTTTCACGCAGAGCCGCAGAGCTGATACGTGTGAGAGGCTGAGATCGCTGAGAGGCCTTCGGTCTATGTGGAGAAACAGTGTTGGTGCATCTCTGTGAACTCCACTCAAGACCGAAGGTCTCTCTGCTTGCTCTAATTCTCAGAAGCAAGAACTCCGCGGCTCAATTATCTCCGCGGCTCCGCGAGAAAATATACGCCGCTGCGAGAATCGACTTGCATCCTTAGGATCCGTGTGAAAAATTCTTTTGTGACCTTCGTGTCTTTCGTGGACAAAAAAATGCTCACACGGGTTTCCACCCCTGCCGCGTAGCGAAGCGTAGCCATCCTTAAAATCCTTAGGATCCGTGTGAAAAGAAAACAGGGCAGGGATAAGCCCCGCCCCAACGAGGGGAATGGCAGAATAGTTACTGTGCAACGCTCGTGAATAAAAAATATAAAAATCGGCTGCTTTTCTTTCTTCTGTCAATAATCTTTTGTAACTTTACGGGAAATTATAGACATCTATATCAGAGACGACGATGGAAGTAGAAGAATATCGCAACAAGATCTTAGACATCTTGCTCAACGCCAAAGATGACGAGGGTAATACACGACTGACAGAGAAAGTCGCGCACGACCTCGCAGAGGAGTTCTCCGACCAGGAACTGCTCGATGGAATGGACTTCAATACGCCTGAGGAGGTAGCCGAGATGCTGCTCGAGTCAGGGCTTGATTAATCATAAACATGACGCTATGGAAAACGATCAGAAAACAATAAATAAGCTTATCCGAGACAACCAGGGCTTTGTCATCAGCATTGCACAGCAATATAAGCACCGCGGACTGGATATGGAAGACCTCATCAGTGAGGGTAACATTGGAATGCTCTCAGCCGCCAAGTCGTTCGATGTCTCACGTGGAAAGAACTTTGCGACCTATGCTGCTCCTTTCATTCGAGATGCCATTGGCAAGGCTATCGAGCAGTTGGGTGGTATCTATCGGGTGCCACGCGATGCGAGCAACCCGACCCTTGAGAAGAAGCGCTCACGCGCACTGTCTATCGATGCGCCTGTGGGCGGAAGCAATGAGTTGAGCTTGGCAAAGGTTATCCCTGACCAGAGCGCTCCCGATCCTGAGAAGGAACTTCAGAAGGGTATTCTTGAGAAGGAGTTGAAGACTATCCTCACCGATCTTCAAGAGCGCGACCGCCATGTCGTCCAACGCTTCTATGGCATTGGTGTGGAGCCTCGCACCATGGCAGAGATTGGTGCTGAGATGGGGTTGAAGCGCGAGCGTGTGAGACAGATTCGTGACCATGCCGTGAGAGCCATCATCAAGAAGACACATGATGTGAAGCTGAAAGATTACTTGAAAAGTTAGTTCACGGCCCTCTCCCAAACCCTCCCCCCACCCAGGGGGAGGGCGAGATCACCGGGCAAGCATCATTTCGCTCATCACTTTATCAATTACACATTTAATACTAAAGATAGAAGCTCATACCCCCAAGGTATTACTAAGCATATCACTCCCCTCCCCTGGATGGGGGAGGGGCACGGGGTGGGGCCCACATTATGAAATATTTTCTTCTTTCCGACATACACGGGTCACTCACCCGACTGAAACAAGTATTGGATATCTACCATAAGGAGCAATGCGATATGCTGCTGCTCATGGGAGACGTCCTTAACTATGGTCCACGCAACGGACTGCCAGAGGGGCTCGACGCACGAGGGGTTGCCGATGCGCTGAATCCCATGAAAGATGAGATTGTAGCCGTGCGAGGCAACTGCGACTCTGAGGTCGACCAGATGCTCCTCCAGTTCCCTATCATGGCGACCTACTCATTGCTCGTGGATGAAGGACGAAAGATCCTGCTCACCCACGGCCACGTCTACAACAAACAGACATTGCCCCCGGGTAATTTCGATGCCGTCATCTATGGACATACCCACCTGTGGGAACTATCAAGGATCACTAATGAAGGCGGACATAGCACGCTCATCTGCAACACAGGCTCCATCACCTTCCCAAAAGGAGGCAAGGAACCAACGTTTGGCATCTTGGACAATGGAACCATCTCCATCCGCAACCTTGACAACCAAGTGCTTGCGGAAGAAAAGATATAATAACCTCTCCACCCCAAACATAAAAAAATGAACTAACAAAACCAGAAGCATTATGAATAAGATTCTCAAAAAGACCCAGTTCTCCGAAAAGGTCTATTATCTTGAGGTAGAAGCACCGCTCATTGCAAAGAGTTGCAAACCGGGCAACTTCATCATCGTCCGCGTAGATAGTCACTCTGAGCGTGTGCCTTATACCATCGCCAAGAGTGACCCCAAGGCTGGTACTTTAGGCCTCGTCATTCAAGAGGTGGGCCTTTCCTCTACAAAGCTATGCGAGCTCCCAGAGGGTGCCTATGTCCAAGACATCGTCGGGCCACTCGGCACGCCCTCAAAGATTGAGAAATATGGTACCGTGGTATGCGCCGGAGGCGGCATAGGCATTGCCGCTATCCTCCCGATCCTCACGGCACTTCATAATGCAGGCAACAGGGTTATCTCCGTCCTCGCAGGAAGAACCAAGAACCTCATCATTATGGAAGATGACGTCAGAGCCAACAGTGATGAGGTGATCATCATGACCGATGATGGTTCTTATGGACAGAAAGGCGTCGTCACCGTTGGCGTAGAAGAGGTTATCAAGCGTGAGCATGTCGACAAAGTGCTCGCCATCGGTCCTCCAATGATGATGAAGTTCACTTCTCTTCTCGCCAAGAAATATAATATTCCCAACGATGTATCCCTCAACACCATCATGGTCGATGGTACGGGTATGTGTGGTGCCTGCCGCTTGACCATCGGTGGCAAGACACGTTTCGTCTGCATCGATGGACCGGAGTTCAATGGCGATGAGGTCGACTGGAATGAGATGACGAGCCGCATGAACACCTTCAAAGGCGTTGAGCGCGAGGAGATGCAGCACTGGGTTGACGAAGGTGAGCCAGACACAGGTGCAAAGCCGGAAGCAGAAGACCAGGTCGTAGCAAACAAAGAAGCCACAGCCTCGTATGCTAAAGAAGGCGACGATGCGCTCACAGACCGCAACGCCCCGTGGCGTGCAGACCTCCGCAAGGCCATGAAACCAAAGGAGCGTATGGCTATCAAGCGCGTGCAGATGCCGGAGCTCGATCCCGTCTACCGCGCTACCACGCGCACGGAAGAAGTAAACAAAGGTCTCACGAAGGAGATGGCAATCACGGAGGCTCACCGATGCCTCGACTGCGCCAAACCGTCGTGTGTCGAAGGATGCCCTGTACATATTCAGATTCCAGACTTTATCAAGAACATTGAGCGAGACAATATCCTCGGAGCAGCTGCTGTCTTGCGCCAGACCTCTGCCCTACCCGCTGTCTGCGGCCGTGTCTGTCCACAGGAGAAGCAGTGCGAGAGCAAGTGTATCCATCTGAAGATGAACGAGCCCGCTGTGGCCATTGGCTATCTCGAGCGCTTCGCTGCCGACTATGAGCGTGAGCATGGTGACGGTAAACTGCCGCAGATAGCACCGGGCAATGGTATCAAGGTGGCTGTCGTAGGCAGTGGACCATCGGGACTGAGCTTTGCCGGTGACATGGTGAAGAAAGGCTTTGAGGTCTATGTCTTCGAGGCACTCCATGAGATTGGCGGTGTATTGAAATACGGTATCCCGGAGTTTCGTCTGCCCAACCGCATCGTGGATGCAGAGATTGAGACGCTCCGCCGCGAAGGCGTACATTTCCAGACCGATACGATCATCGGCAAGACTATCACTATTGAGGAACTGAAAGAGGCTGGCTTCAAAGGCTTCTTCGTAGGTTCAGGCGCCGGACTGCCTAACTTCATGGGCATCCCGGGTGAGAACCTCATCAACGTGATGTCATCAAACGAATACCTCACACGTGTGAACCTCATGGATGCAGCCAACCCCGAGACTGACACTCCTATTAATATAGGTAAGAAAGTGATTGTCGTAGGCGGAGGCAACACCGCTATGGACTCTTGCCGTACGGCTAAGCGTCTCGGCGCTGACGTGACCCTCGTCTATCGCCGTTCTGAGAAAGAGATGCCTGCTCGTATCGAAGAAGTGAAGCATGCCAAAGAGGAAGGTATCCATTTCCTCACGCTCCACAATCCGAAAGAATACCTTGCCGACGAGCAAGGGCGCGTGCGTGCAGCGGTGCTCGACGTGATGGAGCTCGGTGAGCCCGATGCCTCCAGTCGTCGCCGTCCGGTGCCGACTGGAGAGACGCAGACCTTAGACTGCGACCAGGTCATTGTAGCTGTCGGTGTGTCCCCGAACCCGCTCGTGCCAAAGTCTATTCCAGGCTTGGAGCTCGGCCGCAAGAACACAATCGTTGTGGGAGAAGACATGCAGTCATCCAAGCAGAATCTCTATGCCGGTGGTGACATCGTGCGTGGAGGCGCCACTGTGATCCTTGCCATGGGCGATGGCAGACGCGCTGCTGCTAACATGGCAAAACAATTGCTTGCATAAACATTAATAATATAAATGAGAAGAATTCTTTTTCTATTTTTATTCTTTACTCTGTCCATCGGCTCCTTTGCCCAGCGCAAGAAGCCGATGGGCTTAAAAGCGAAGGCAACTCAGGAAGTTCCTTCAGAAGGTCTGAAACTCTTTAAGTCGATGCTCCCGGCAACAGCCAAGGTGATGTTCATCGACAGTGTGGTCGTTCCCAAGAGCGACTTCCTTCGCCATGTGCCTCTCAGCAAAGAGTCAGGAGTAGTCATGTCAGCTGATACCCATGCCGATTTCCCCAATCAGATGGGCGTTTATGAGAATGGGCTCGGCGTAAGGAGAATCCTTGCCAAAGGCGACTCTGTACAATCACAACTGTATACGCAGACTAAACTCGGAGACAACTGGGGAGAAGATGCATTGATAACCGATTTCAATGATCAGCTGTATTACAACCAGAACTATCCCTTCCTTGCCTCTGACGGTGTAACGCTCTATTTCTCTGCTGATGGCAATGAGAGCATGGGGGGAAGAGATATCTTCATGAGTTCGTTTGACTCAGACAAGGCTTCTTGGTATAAACCTCAGAACATGGGATTGCCGTTCAACTCCACAGCCAACGACTACCTCTTAGCCATCGATGACCTCGATTCGTTGGGATGGCTTGTCACTGACCGCCGACAACCTAAAGGCAAGGTATGCATCTATACCTTCGTCCCCACGGAGACACGACAGAACTTCAACAGTGACAATCTTGATGACAAACAACTCTTGTCCTATGCCCGTCTGACCAGTATCAAATCAACGTGGCATTTCGGAGACCGTGAGGCTGCCATGAAACGCTTGGAAGAACTGAAAAAGAGAAATCAAGAGAAAGAAAACAACGGAACTGCTATGTCGTTCGTTATCAACGACCACACCGTGATAACTTCTCCGTCGCAGTTCAAGAGCAACCGAAGTCGCCAACTCTACAAGCAGCTCGTAGAACTCCGTCAGATGGAGGCTTCCTTGCAAACGACTTTAGCTGCAAAACGTAAAGCCTATCATAACGGTGACAAGACAACTGCCAACTATATTCTGAAGGCTGAGGAGCAGCTGGAGCAATACCGGCACGACATCACGGATACTGAGAAGAACATCCGCTTAGCGGAATTACAATAACCAATAAAAACAAAACCACATTAAACAAACCATTATGAGTACATTCTTTCCTGAATCCGAGCTTGTCATCAATGGTGACGGCTCCATATTCCATCTCCACCTCAAACCCGAGCAACTCGCCGATAAGGTTATCCTCGTCGGTGATCCAGGGCGTGTGAACCTCGTTGCCTCACATTTCGACAGTAAGGAGTGCGAGACGAGCAACCGTGAGTTCCATACGATCACCGGACTGTACAAAGGCAAGCGCATCACGGCACTTAGCACCGGCATCGGCTGCGACAATATCGATATCGTGATGAACGAGCTCGACGCCTTGTCGAATATCGATTTCAAGACGCGGACAGAGAAGCCTGAGCATCGCACCCTCACCCTCGTGCGTGTGGGTACCTGTGGCGGCCTACAGCCGAACACGCCGACCGGCACGTATATCGCCAGCGTGAAGAGCATTGGCTTCGACGGATTGCTTAACTTCTATGCAGGCCGCGACGAGGCCTCCGACTTGCAGCTTGAGGCTGCGTTCAAGAAACATGTAGGTTGGAACCTGAAGATGGGTAACCCTTACGTCGCTTCGGCTGATACGGTCCTTATCGACCGTATAGCAGGCGATGACATGGTACGAGGCATCACGATTGCCTGTGGTGGATTCTTTGGGCCTCAGGGACGTCGTTTACGCTTGCCTTTGATGGATCCCAATCTCAACGAGAAAATCGAGAGCTTCGAATATGATGGTATGCGCGTCAACAACTTCGAGATGGAGTCGTCTGCACTCGCCGGCCTGTCAACACTCATGGGGCACCATGCCATGACCTGCTGCATGGTGATCGCCAACCGCAGAGCCAAGAAGATGGAAACTGATTATAAAGGAGACATCGACGGACTCATCACAAGAGTGCTTGAAAGAATCTAATCAAAAAAGCCATTCACCGAAAGATGAATGGCTTTTTTGCGGTGCGTACGAGACTCGGACTCGTGACCTCCTGCGTGACAGGCAGGCATTCTAACCAACTGAACTAACGCACCAAAGATATTGTGCAATGTTGAAAAGAAGCGGTGCGTACGAGACTCGGACTCGTGACCTCCTGCGTGACAGGCAGGCATTCTAACCAACTGAACTAACGCACCTTGTTGGCTTCATTTCTGATTTGCGTGTGCAAAGGTAGACATATTTTTTTACTCCACCAAATTTTTCTCAATCTTTTTGCAAAAAAAATGCATCAGATAGACATTTCGGTACTTATCACCATCAAAAAGCCAGTCCTGGAGCTCGGCATCACGCTTAAATCCCACATCTTCGAAGAGTCTGACACACCATGGGTTATCAACGCTCACCAAGACGTAAAGTTGATGGATATGAAGCACTGAATGCGCATAATCCAGCATTTTCAACATTGCAGCCTTGCCGTAGCCTTGGTCACGGTACTGTTGCCTTACAACAATGCCCACCTCTGCGCGTTGATGCTGAGGATTGAAATTGCAAAGGTCTATAATACCGATAAACAACTGCTCCTCATTCGTGATGATAAGCCGCAGTTGTTTGTCGGTATAGATATCTCCCGTCGCATTCGCTATATATTCGTGCAGAGCAAAGCGAGAATAGGGCATATTCGTGTTGCCCACTTTCCATATATCCCGATCATTCTCGATTACATACATGAAATCGAGATCCTCGGGCTCAACAGCTCTAAGAATGACAGAAGGTAAATGCTTATCTGAGTTCATTTTGCTTTTATTATTTCCTGCTCGGTAATGATCATGTTCTCCTCCGGATAATAGACCGCCATCGATACTTTATCAGCAAAGTGATCATGCATCGCCGAGAACATCTCCGCGTAGGAGAAAGCCGTAGCATCAAAGACCATATATACCTGTTTACCTTGCCACGAGACCTTGTTGCCTAACGCCAAGGCGTTGGCATCATGATATTCGGCCCACAATCCCTTCTCTAAGGCTAACGCCTGGCAGCGTTTAACATGATCCGGCCTGACATGAAAGACATAGAAAGCGTCCGTAACCTTTCTGTCGACCAGTCCCATGCTCTTACGCGCTTTCTTGAAAGCCACCGAGCACAGCGCCATCCAAGCCATGCCATTGACGGAAAAACGCAGCAACGGCAGCAACCATCGATACGGCTCCTTGTAATGCTTATAACAAAAGATGAGCATGGCTTCATAGAAGACATGAACATAGCGGAAGCTCGACTTCTGCGTCGACTCTCCTTTATAATGAAGAATACGCAGCGGCAGATACCAGTTCTCCCACCCTCCTTTCAACAGACGATAGCTCAGATCGATATCTTCACCATACATGAAGAAGTCCTCATCAAGAAGGCCAACAGCCTCTAAGGCTTCGCGTCTAAGCAAAAAGAAAGCACCACTCACCGTTTCTATTTTTCCAGGCTCATCCCACGGCAACCAACTCATATAGTATCTGCCCATACGATGATTATTAGGGAAACGTGAGCACAGCCTTGTAAACTTATAGAAAGCTGTCATCGGCGTAGGGATGCCACGCCGCGATTCCTTGGCATCTGTTCCCATGGGGTTCATCATCCTTACCCCACATCCACCTGCCTTCGGATGAGTGTCCATAAACTGCAAGGCACGCGAGAGCGTGTCTTCGGCTACTATCGTATCAGGATTGAGAAGGAGCACATATCGGCCTCCACTCTGCCGGATAGCACGGTTATTGCCTCTTGCAAAGCCTAAGTTATGGTTGCTGCTGATAAATTTTACTTTAGGAAACAATGGTTGAAGGCTCTCTACCGTTCCATCATGAGAATGATTGTCAAACACAATCACTTCAGCATCTAACCCCTTGATAGCTTTTTCTACCGAGGTCAGACACTGCCAAAGATAATCCTTAACGTTATAGCTTACTATGACAATAGAGAGTTGCATTTATTTCGTCTCTTGATTGGAGGCTTCATGGGTAGATGTCTCTTGATTGCATCTTGCCTTTGACGGATAGACAAAACAAAGGCTCAACAGTCCTATGATGCCCATGTATCCGAAGGCTACATTCATGAACTGATAATAGAGCCAGCAGTTGACGAGCATCGGCAGCGTGAGCATCAGCAATCGCACACTACCCCACTGACGTAAAGCTAATTCTGCAGAAGATTGAAAAGCACGCTTGATACCTTGGAACTTGAAAAGGCGCAGCGATACAGGGATAAGACAGATCGTGATGAGCTCCATGGCTATCGCCACGTAATACTCATTTAACTTATTATCATGCCATCCACCGGAGAGCAGGATATCGTTCTCGTATAATATAATGATGCAGAGACAGACGAGAATCGGAATCCAAAATTCCAATAACAACAGTCTGCGAGGATTATTTTTCATATTCATTTAGTCCTTTATGGGTGTACGGTTGACGATGGACCGGCCTAACGTTACCTCATCGGTATACTCAAGCTCATTGCCCACACTGATTCCGCGGGCTATGACCGTCTGCTTGACATGATAAGGCTGAAGCTGGCGGGAGATATAAAAATTCGTGGTGTCTCCCTCCATGGTCGAACTCAGAGCAAGAATCACCTCATCTATTCCACCTGCTGCAACCCGCTGCACAAGAGAGTCAATCTCCAGGTCACCGGGCCCGATGCCATCCATCGGAGAGATGATACCGCCCAAGACATGATACAAGCCATGATAAGCCTGCGTGTTCTCTATCGCCATCACATCCTGCACATTCTCTACGACGCAGATCGTCGTACGGTCACGCCGGTCGTCCGCACAGATCGGACAGATATCCGTATCACTGATATTATGACAAATCTTACAATGCTTGATGTCGTGCCGCATCTTGACAATAGCGTCGGCAAAAGAATCCACAGATGCAACGGGTTGCTTAAGCAAATGAAGAGCCAGGCGCAAAGCCGTCTTAGGCCCTACCCCTGGCAGTTTTCCAAGTTCATCCGTAGCACGACTCAGCAGCACAGAAGGGTACTGCTCCATTAGTCTTTGCCCAAATAGATGCCAAAGCCGACACGCAGACCGATCGTAGAATAATCGGAATGCTTTTTGAAGCTCTGCTGATAATAGATACTCGGCTCAATAGTGATCGTACGACTCAAGAAGAAAGCATAACCCACTTCCAGTCCCGGCATGAAGTCGTTGTAGCTACTATTGGCATGGACATATTTCACATTGGCACCAAGGAAGATGCCGTTCTGCGTGATATAATAACGGCCACCGACACCAGCGTTGAACGTGTTGTCTAAATCCTTACCCGGATGATCAAAGCCTGCCTGCCCATAGACCAAGAGGTCATCGGCTAAGAAGCGACCAGCCATGGCGTTGACACCAAACTGAGTCTCTTTAGAGCCATTATAACTGAGGTTAAGCCCAGAAAGAGAAGCACCTATATAGTTTTTGCCTTCTTCAAATTGTGCACTTGCTGTCAACGTGGCAAGGAGAGCGATTGCTAAAGTCAAAATCTTTTTCATCATAACTACTTAATGGATAAAACGAATTATTATTTATACGCCTTACGATACCACCAGAGGAACCACACGCAAGCAATGACGAGGCTGATAACCGAGCCGCAATAGCTTACCGTCGTGCTCAGTCCAAGCGCCATCGGTGAGACGAGAAGGAATGTAGAGCACACCACCGTCATGAAGAGAGCGGGAATCAACGTGATGATAAAAGGCTTCTTTTGTTGAACGAGATAGACCGTGATGGTCCACAACGTGAACACAGCGAGTGTCTGGTTGGACCAGCCGAACCACTGCCAGATAGTATTGAATCCATCGGGGTTCTCCATCTGCCACACAAGGAGAGCGATAGCAGCCGCGAACATCGGAATAGCGACCAACAGACGCTTGTGCACACCTTTCTGACTGAGGTGAAGAGCATCGGCAATGATCAGACGAGCAGAGCGGAACGCCGTATCACCACTCGTGATAGGCGCTGCCACAACACCGAAGATAGCCAAGATTCCTCCAAAGAAGCCGAGCCATCCCGTGCAGACTTTCTCTACTACATTAGGTGCCGTGAAGTATTGAATAAGATTCTTACCGCCATCCGTCTGAGCCAGGAACTCATTGATGCTGTTTGCATCCACAACCTGACGCCAGCCGCCATAATAGAAGAAATAGATAGAGACCGTTGCCCAGATGAGTGCCACGATACCTTCGGTGATCATAGCGCCATAGAACACGGGGCGACCTACCTTCTCACTCCCAAGGCAGCGAGCCATCAACGGGTTCTGTGTGCCATGGAAACCACTGATAGCACCACAGGCAATGGTCAGGAACAGACATGGGAAGAGCGGGTTCTTTGCGATATACGACTCCGTGCCGAGCAGCGACTGCGGCTTGTTGAGGTTGCTTGCATCAAGATTGCTCCAAAGCTCGGGAAGTGCTGGCATCTTGACATAAAGACAGACCATCAGCGCCACTGCCATGAAGAGCATGGCAAAAGCGAAGATAGGATAGATCTTTCCGATAATCTTATCGATAGGAAGAAGCGTAGCCAATACATAATAAGCAAAGATGGCGCACACCCAACCTAAGGTCGTCCAACCAAAGTCCTTCAATACCAAGGCTGGGCTATAGACGAACACGACACCTACCATCATCAGAAGGAACACGGAAAAGACGAGCATCACGGCCTTCGTCCGTTTGCCGAGATAAGTACCGACGAGCTCCGGAAGGTTAGCGCCGTTGTGGCGGACAGAAAGCATGCCCGAGAAATAATCATGGACAGCTCCTGCGAAGATACAGCCGAAGATAATCCACAGATATGCCACGGGGCCATACCATGCACCCATGATAGCTCCGAAGACAGGTCCAGTGCCGGCGATATTAAGAAACTGTATCATGAACACTTTCCACGTCGGCATGACGATATAATCCACTCCATCGGCATTGGCTACAGCAGGAGTAGGACGGTCGTCAGGCTGGAACACACGCTCTACGAACTTACCATAGAGTATGTAACCTAATATCAAAGCCACAAGGGCTATTGTAAAAGAAATCATTTTTCTTTAACCTCTTATCTTAGAATCTCAATTCTTTTAAAATGTCTGCCATCTTCTGTTTGGTCTCAATGTTCGTAGGAACGAGAGGCAAACGCAGCACGTTCTCTATCATACCCATATCGTTGAGCAGTGCCTTCACACCGGCGGGGTTACCATCAACGAAGAGAAGCTTATAAAGTTCGGTGAACATATGATGGATCTTACGGGCTGCCTCGTATTCGCCATTAAACTCCAGGCGGATCATTCTTGAAAACTCCTTCGGCAGGGCATTGCCGATAACGGAGATGACACCCACAGCACCACTGGCAATCATAGAGAACGTCAGGGCATCGTCACCACTGATCACCTCAAAGTTGCGCGGCTTGTTCTTCAGAATCTCATCAATCTGTTCCAAGCTACCTGATGCCTCCTTAATACCAACGATATTCGGGAAATCGGTGGCAAGTCTCACCGTCGTTGTCGCCTTCATATTGACGCCTGTACGTCCAGGCACATTATACATCACGATAGGCAGCGGAGCCTCCTGGGCAATAGCTTTGAAATGCTGGTAGAGACCTTCCTGAGAAGGTTTGTTATAGAACGGGCAGATACTCAGGATACCGTCGATGCCATCCCAGTTGGTCGACTTCATCTCATCTATCACGGCACGCGTGTTGTTGCCACCACAATATTTGAGCAATGGCACACGTCCTTTGTTAACATCCTTGATAACCTCCGTGATCTTGTCTTTCTCATCACGAGTAAGACACGGAGCCTCTGCCGTAGTGGCGAGAATGCACAGGAAGTCAGCATTGTTGTTGATCTGGTAGTCTACAAGCTTTGCAAGCGCTTTGTAGTCGACCTCACCTTCCTTTGTGAAAGGTGTAATAAGGGCGATGCCCAAGCCTCTGAAAATATTTTGTGCCATATATATAAAATGTATAAGCGTTTTGACGTGTCTAACGTCAGTTTTGATGCAAAGTTACTCGTTTTGTTTCTAATATCAAAGAAAAATAGCTATTTACTTCCTATAAACAACAAAACCATGGACAAAAGTACGAGAACGAGGTCTACGGCCTTGGCCTTTAGATTGTGTTCATGGAAGAAGACGGCACCAAAGAGGAAACTCACGATGACACTGCTCCGACGGATCATGGATACAATAGAGATCATTGCCCCCGGCAAGCTCAGCGCATAGAAATAAACGAAATCGGCGGCCGAGAGAAAAATACTGATACCCACAATCGTCCAGTTCCAATGAAACTTGTCCTTCGTGCGTCGTGGCAGCCAGATGATGAGAAGCATCACCAACATCATAATCGACTGGTAGATATTGTACCACGACTGTACCGCCATACGGTCGAGCCCTACTCCACCATTGGCAGGTGATGCCATGAGATACTTATCATACAAGCCACTGACAGCACCTAAGACTGCAGCGAGGACAATACAACCGATCCATTTGTTATGACTGAAGTTGATACCCTCGCGCTTGCCTGACTTGCTGAGCATAAAGAAAGAGGTCACCGCCACTGCCACACCGGCCCACTGCCAGGCATTAAGGCGTTCACCGAAAACAAGCAAGGCACCGACAAGCACCATCACCGGGCGTGTAGCATTGATTGGGCCAACAATTGTCAAGGGAAGATGTTTCATGCCGATATATCCAGCAAGCCACGAGGAAAGGACGATGACGCTTTTAAGAATAATGTATCGGTGCATCTCCCAGCCACCTTCACCAACATGGAACGTCGAGCCAACAGGAAGTGTCCCCGCAGCCGAGAGGATGATTAATGGCAAAAAGATAAGGGAGCAAAAGACGGTATTGAGAAAAAGAACAGGAATGACAGCATTACCCTGTAGCGCTTTCTTCTTAAACGAATCGTAGAAGCCTAAAAGCGCCGCTGACATAAAGGCTAAAAATAACCACATGAAGACTTATGCTATAGAACGAATACAATGATATCTTATTGTTCGGCACGTGCCGAACAATTGGCCGACACGTGACAACCAATCGGCTGACACGTGACAACCAATCGGCCGACACGTGCCAGCAAATCGGCTGACACGTGCCGGACAATATTGTTGCGTTTGATGGATTAGAACGGCAGGTCGTCAGAGCTGTCGCCACCAAGCGGATCTTGAGCGGCAGTGGGCTGAGCTGTTGCTGCAGGAGCAGCACTCTGTGCCGGAGCGGCAGGAGCAGCACCGAGCTGACTTGCTGGCTGTGCGGGAGCAGCACCGGTATTCACTGCATTGGGATCAATGTGGTCGCACTGATAGCAACTAATATCGGTGATATATTTGTCCTGCCAAGGACGAGCATTGATGTCAAGCCATATGTGCACAGTGTCGCCCTGATGAATATTAAACTGCTGAATACGATCAGCACCGAACACTCTGAACTGGCATGCACGAGGATATTGATCCTTCGTCTGGATAACGAAATCCTGTGACTTCCATGCATTGCCTGTACGCTGGGAGACACCTTCCCTTGCGGGATATTCCTTGATAATTACTCCCTCTACTTCTATTCCTTGTAAAGCCATAATTATGTTTTGTTTATTAGATTGATGTATATTTCATGCAATTAATATTATGCGAAATTAAGGAAAAAATCGGTCATAGCAAAGCTTTTGAGCAATTAAAAATAGAAAAAACAAAAAAATAATATTGCAACGGCTACATTTCGTGGAATAATTCGTATCTTTGTCCGACATAAGTACGTAATTATCTAAATTGATATAATAATAAAACTAAAGATACGATGAGATTCACACTTTCCAGCACGGCGCTCAACAGCCGTTTGCAGACCCTTGCGAAGGTCATCAACAGTAAGAACTCCCTGGCCATCCTCGAGAGTTTTCTTTTCCAGGTGCACGACGGCAAGATAAAGATCACCGCCTCCGACAGCGAGAACCGCATGACGACAGAGCTCCCGCTTGACGAGAGTGACACCGACGGTGAGTTCGCTATTCCTAACCGCACCATCCTCGACGCCGTCAAGGAGCTCCCCGAGCAGCCGCTGACCTTCGAAGTCAATCCCGAGACATATGAAATAGCAATCGAGTATCAGAATGGTCGCTACAACTTCACGGCTCAGAACGCTGAGGAATATCCACAGAAAGCACCTATCGCCGATGACGCCAAGACGATCACTATCAGTGCCAAGGTTCTCTGCGATAATATCGCGCGCACAATCTTTGCCACGGACAACAACGAGATCCGCCCCGTGATGAATGGTATTTATTTTGACCTGCTCCCCGACTGTCTGGCTTTCGTAGCTTCTGACGGTCATAAACTCGTGCGTTGCCGTTACACAGCCATCAAGAGTGAGGAGCATGCTTCGTTCATCCTCCCGAAGAAGCCCGCTATGCTGCTGCGCACCGTGCTCGACAAGAGCGAGGACGACGTGACGATCAAGTTCAGCAGCAACTCCGCTGAATTCTATTTCCCCAACGGCACACTCTCCAGCACACTCATTGAGGGTGTATTCCCGAACTACAACGCCGCCATTCCTACCGATAACACCAATGAGCTCGTCATTGACCGCAAGGCACTGCTCGGCGCTATCAAGCGTGTCCTTCCGTTCGCAAGCATGAGCTCACAGCTCATCCGTTTCCGTCTTGAGAACGGCAGCCTCGAACTGACCTCTGAGGACCTCGACTTCGCCACAAGCGCTAAGGAAGACATCGTCTGCTCTTACAGTGGCACCCCGCTGCAGATCGGTTTCCGCGGCGATTTCTTCTCGGAGATTCTCAATAGCATCACGACCGACGACATCAAGATGCTCTTGGGTGATCCCAGCCGTGCCGGCATCATCCTGCCCACAGAGCAGCCTGAGAACGAGGATATCCTGATGTTGATCATGCCGTTGCTGCTTGGTGAGTAAAGGATTACGATTATCATGCGACTGAATTTAACGAAACCCCTCGTAGTCTTCGACCTGGAGGCTACGGGGCTCGATTTGGTCAACGACCGAATCATACAGATTTCTTATGTCAAGGTACGCCCCAACGACAAGGAGGGCGAGGAAGAGCGCAAGAGCATCTTCGTCAATCCTGGCAAGCCTATCCCTGCCTTTGTGCAGCAGCTCACGGGTATCACCGATGAGATGGTGAAAGACGCACCGACTTTCAAACAACTTGCCAAACAGCTCGCCGACTCGTTTACGGGCTGTGACTTCGCGGGTTTCAACAGTGACCGCTTCGATGTGCCGATGCTCGCCGAAGAGTTTCTTCGTGCCGGTGTCGACTTCGACTTCTCAAAGTGCCGATTGATTGATGCCCAGAATATTTATCACAAGCGCGAGCCGCGTAACCTCGCTGCCGCATACAAGTTCTATACGGGTCACAAGATGGAGGACGATTTCCGTGCCCATCGCGCGGACCAGGATGCGGAAGCTACCTATCGCGTACTGATGGGTGAGCTCGACAAATATAATCCCGAGACTGTTGAGGAGCCTTCACAGGCACTCCCCAACGATATGAACGTGCTCGCCGAGGAGTCGCGCATGAACAATAATGTTGATTTCGCCGGACGTATCGTGTGGGAAGACATGAAGGACAAGGACGGCAAGCCGATGACCGACAAGGACGGCAAGCCGATGCGCCATGAAGTGTTCAACTTCGGCAAATACAAAGGCTCCTCCGTGGCCGATGTGCTGCACCGTGACCCAGGTTATTACAGTTGGATGCTGGGTGCCGACTTCACGCTGAACACGAAGCAGGTGCTCACACGCATCCGTCTTCGTGAGGCTAAACTGAGCATGAATGCGTAGACTTCTATCGTTTTTGGTTGCCGTTATCGTGGCGATGACGGCCCTGCCCGTTTATGGGCAGGAGCTTAATGCGAAAATCACCATCAACCATAATCAGATCAATGGTACGGATGCGTCAGTGTTCGACAATCTGCAGCAGACCCTCACTCAGTTTGTCAACGACAGACAGTGGACGAGCCTGCAGTTTGCCAAGAACGAGCGCATCTCGTGCAACTTCAATATCACGGTGACCAAATACGATGCTGCAAGCGGTATGTTCACGTGCAAGGCGCTCATCCAGGCCAACCGCCCGGTGTACAATGCGTCTTACACTACCACATTATATAATAATACCGACAACGACTTTAACTTCGTCTTCCGACAGTTTGACCAGTTGGAGTTCAATGAAGAGACCGTAGACAATCAGCTTACGGCCCTCTTTGCTTATTATGCCTACCTCATCATCGGCCTCGACCTCGACAGTTTCTCCCCGCTCGGAGGCAGTGACGTCTTAGAGCGTTGCATGAATCTCGTCAACAATGCGCAGCACCTCGAGTTTACAGGATGGAAATCGTTCGACAACGACCGCAACCGCTTCGCGATCATCAACGACTATCTCGACGGCGCCATGCAGCCATTCCGGCAGTTGCAATACGACTATTACCGCAAAGGGCTCGACGAGATGGCAGAGAACGCTGACCGAGGCCGCGCTGAGGTCACGACAGCCATCGAGAACGACCTGAAGAAATGTCATGAGGACAAGCCACAGAGCATGCTCCCGCAGATATGGACTGACTATAAACGCGATGAGCTTGCCAACATCTACAAAGGCAAAGGCACACAGAAAGAGAAAGAGTCGGTCTACGAGATTCTCTTCTCCATCAATGCTTCTCAGAATAATGCCTGGGAAAAAATAAAGCAATAATCCATGCTAAAGCAACACAATTATCCATGCTAAAGCAACTATATATCAAGGACTTCACGCTGATCGATGAGCTCAACATTCCCTTCCATCCCGGCTTCTCCGTGATCACAGGTGAGACGGGTGCGGGTAAGAGTATCATCCTTGGAGCCCTTCAACTTCTCTTAGGACAACGCGCCGATACGAAGCAGATCAAGCTCGGACGGAAGAAATGTATTATTGAGGCACATTTCGACTTGTCCAACTACGGCATGCAGGATTTCTTCGATGCCAACGAGATCGACTACGACCCCTCCGATTGTATCCTCCGTCGTGAGGTCAGCATCACGGGAAAGAGCCGCGCCTTCATCAATGATACGCCGGTCTCGCTCACGACGCTGCGCGAGCTCGGCGACCGCCTCATCGACATCCACAGTCAGCATCAGAACCTCTTGTTGCAAAAAGAAGACTTCCAACTGAATGTCGTTGATATCATTGCCAAGGACACGAAGCTCGTCGACGACTACTACAAGAAATACAAGGCATGGACCGCTTCGAAGAAAGCCTACACCGACTTTGAGGAAGCATGCCGCAAGAGCAAGGAAAATGAGGAGTTTCTTCGTTTCCAGTTCTCTGAGCTCGACAAAGCCAAACTCATTGAGGGCGAAGAGCAAGACTTAGAGCAGCGCTCGCAGACCATGAGCCACACCGAGGAGATCAAGACAGCGCTCTTCAATGCCTCGTCCTCTCTCTCTGCCGATGAGACGGGAGCCATGACACTCGCACGCAATGCAGCGGAGAGCATGCACGACATTGAGGAGGTCTATCCCGAGGCCAAGCCGCTTGCTGAACGCCTCGATGCGGCATACATTGAACTGAAAGATATCTCTCAGGAAATAGACAATCACTTGGAGAATGTCGACTTTGACCCACAGGAGTTGGAGTCGATCAACAATCGTCTCGACCTCATCTATTCCCTCGAACAAAAGTTCCACGCCTCGTCTTCTGCAGAACTCATCGCGGAGCGTGAGAAGATAAAGAACCAGCTTGACAACATTGATGGTGGCGACGAACAGCTGCAAGCTCTCAAAGAAGCAAGCGACAAAGCTTATCAGGTCTGTCTCGAAGCAGCGCGTCAGCTGAGCGGCGTGCGTAAGAAAGCAGCCAAGAAAGTAGAGGACGAGATGAAGCAACGCCTCGTACCCTTAGGCATCCCCAAGGTACAGTTTGCCATCGATTTCAAGGAGAGCGACTGTACGCCTTCGGGCATCGACAAAGTACAATTTCTCTTCAGTGCCAACAGCAGTACAGCGCTGCAGCCCGTGGCCCAGGTAGCCTCAGGCGGTGAGATAGCGCGTGTCATGCTCTCGCTGAAAGCTATGATCAGTAAGGCCGTGAAGCTCCCGACGATTATCTTCGATGAGATCGATACGGGTGTCAGCGGACGTGTGGCAGAGAAGATGGCACAGATCATGCGTGAGATGGGCGACAGCAACCGTCAGGTCATTTCCATCACTCACCTCCCGCAGATTGCTGCCATGGGCACGACCCATTACAAGGTGAGCAAAGAGGAAACAGCCGAAGGCACTGTGAGCCATATGCGCATGCTCACACCCGAGGAGCGTGTCACGGAGATCGCGCAGATGCTCAGTGGCAGCGACATCTCACAGGCGGCAATAGAGAATGCACGCACATTATTAGATAACGCTAAATAACGATGAAAAACATATTTAAAATATTATTCGCTGTTTTGTTTCTGCCTATCCTGGCCCAGGCCCAGCCTGCACCCGTCAAGAAGGCAGCACAGAGCGTCTTCACGCTCACGACCTATAACGCCGATGGCACCATCCATTACACCTCGCACGGTGTCTTTACAGGCAATGGCGGTGAGGCTATCGCCATGTGGCACCCGTTCCAGGGAGCTACGAAAGCTGTCATCATCGATGCCAAAGGCAAGCAGTATGATGTCGATGCCATGCTCGGTGTATCGGAGAACTACGACGTCTGCCGCTTCCGAATCAAAGGCTATAACAATTCCGCTACCGCCCTTCCATTGACGAGCGACAACACGGCCGCATCCACAGTCTATCTCATCGGCTACGATCTCAAGAAGCCAGAGATAAAGAGTGTTTCTCCGCTGCGCTCGGAGAAGTTCATGACCGATTACAACTATTATGTCTTCAAGGATGTTGATGTGTCTGGCTCTATGCTCGGCTGCCCCGTTGTCAATGGTGCCGGTCAACTTCTTGGCATCGTGCAGCGCCCCGACGACGGCGGTGAGGCTTTCTCAGCTGATGCACGCCTGACGACGACCTTCAAGCTTACCGGTCTCTCTATCAACGACCAGACAATGCGCGCCACAGGTATACGTACGGCACTGCCCTCCGACGAGAAAGAGGCCTCGTTGATGCTCGTCCTTGCTGGGAGTCTGACCGACAGCCTCCGCTACAACGAGTATATCGACGACTACATCAAGTATTTCCCCACTGCAACCGATGGTTACAACGCACGCGCCACACAGATGGTCAGTAACCGCCAGCTCGCCGAAGCCGACGAGATGCTTCAGACAGAGGTAAAGCGCGCAGCAAAGAAGGACGTGGCTTACAGCAACTATGCTGCGCTGGTCTACAACGCTTGCATCCTCCGTGCAGACACAACCTTCACAAAATGGAACCTCGAAAAGGCGTACGACCTCGCCGGAGAGGCTTATAAGCTCAACCCGCAACCTGCCTATCAGCATCAGCAAGCACAGGCTCTCTATGCTCAGAAGAAATATAAGGAGGCCGAGGACCTGCTCATCGCCCTGCAGAAGACAGAGCTTGGTAAGACGGGAGAGATCTACTACGAGACAGCACAGTGCAAGGCTCAGTTGAAAGCTCCGAAAGCTGAGATCATGGCACTCCTCGACTCCGCCGTCAATGTACGGAAAGGCACAGTCTCTGCCCCTTATGTCCTCGCACGAGGCAATCAGTACAATGCAGATGGCAACTACCGCAAGGCGTTCCTCGACTATATGACCTACGACTCGCTGATGAACAACAATGCATCTGCTGACTTCTATTACACAAAATTCAAGTGTGAGATGAAGATCCGCCAGTACCAGCCAGCGCTCAACGACATCGCACACGCTATCGTGCTGACGCGTACCGAGCCGCTCTACTATGCTGAGATGGCCAGCCTCCAGCTCCGCGTCAACCAACTTGAGGATGCCGTGAAGACCTGCGACCTGGCTTTCAATATCAAGGGTGCCGACGCCATGCCCGACTTCTATATCATCAAGGGTATCGCCCTCTGCGAACAGAAGAAGACTGCCGATGGCCTCGAAGCGCTGAAAAAAGCTCAGGAGCTCGGTGACAGCCGCGCCGAAGGACTTATCAAGAAATATGCGAAATAAGATTCTTCCGGTTTTCGGATTGATAAGTGCCTCGAAGAGGCACACTCTTTTTAACCCCGGGCAAGGAGCGCAGCGACGTAGCCTGGGGTGCGGAATAGGAGCTGATTCACTGATTTCCAGCCTCGGAGAGGCTGATTCCCCAGGCTACGTCGCTGCGCTCCTTGCCTGGGGTTATGTAGAGTCAGCCTCTCCGAGGCTGTGGCGCACTATCAATCCGAAAAGCTGAAGAACCCGAAATAATATAGACTGACCACGAAGAATATTTTCCACGAAAAACACGAAGGACACGAAAAGAGTTGTACCATAAGGACACGAAAGTCGGCTTCGCCGATGACGCATACCCCTATTTTTTCGTGTTCTTCCTTGGTGTTTATTCTTCGTGTCCTTTGTGTTCTTCGTGGACAAATTTCTTCGTGGTTAAAAAAACTTCGAAAATATTTTGTCAGTATAGAAAAAAGCTATACCTTTGCACACGCAATCGCCGATATGGCTCAGTTGGTAGAGCAACGCATTCGTAATGCGTGGGTCCCCGGTTCGAGTCCGGGTATCGGCTCAATAGTGCGGGATTAGCACATCGGTAGTGTACGGGCTTCCCAAGCCTGGGAGGCGGGTTCGATTCCCGTATCCCGCTCCAGACTTCAACATTACTAAGAAAAGATTTAAATCAGGTTCAGTAACATGAATCTGATTTTTTTTGTATATTGAGTTTATTTTCCCCTCAACACCTATCACCTTTTGGTGCGACTCCAATCCTCCCCGAAGTCCAGCCACCCTTGCACCCACTTCGGCCTGTCATCTTCGGTCGCCGGATTGCTTACCGACAATCCCACAAGCCGCACGGGATGAGCAGCAGAATAGTCAACCTTCTTGAGCAATAGCTTGGCGAGCGGAAGGATATCCTCTTTCGTAGTCAGCACCTTAGGAGCCGTCATGCCGCGGTTGATAATCGTGAAGTCGGAGTATTTGATTTTCAGCGTGAGCGTCTTGCCTTTGAAGTCAGCTTTGAGGAGTCGCTCCACGAGCTCTAAGACGAGATGATAAAGCTCGATGATCATCTGCGACTGCATCGTGATATCTGTTTCCATCGTCTCCTCACATCCCACTGATTTGCGCAAGCTCGTGGGCTCCACAGGACGGTCGTCGATACCCCGCGAGAAGTTATAATACACCTCTCCCACTTTTCCAAAGACCTCCTTCAGATGGTTGAGCGACACAGCCCGCAGATCGGCTCCCGTGAAGATCCCTATCTTATGCATGCGCTGCAAGGTCTTCGGGCCTACGCCCCAGAACTTCTCGACAGGGAGATGAGCGATGAAGTCGAGCGCTTCCTCCGGCTTGACTTCAAACTGTCCGTCAGGCTTGTTATAGTCTGAAGAAATCTTGGCAAGAAACTTATTATAGGAAATGCCCGCAGAAGCCGTGAGATGAAGTTCCTCACGGATGCGTGTCCTTATCTCCGTGGCAATAGCAGCCGGATCGGTGATTCCTTTCTTATTAGAAGTCACATCGAGAAAAGCCTCATCGATGGAGATTGGTTCGATGAGGTCGGTATAATCTTTGAAGATAGCATGCACCTGATCGGATACCTCCCGATAGCGCTCATAGTTACCTCCTACAACGATGAGCAAAGGACAATAGCGCTTTGCCGTAGACATAGCCATGGCAGAGTGCACACCAAACCGCCGCGCTTCGTAGCTCGCTGTTGATACCACGCCGCGCGGACCATCGTAGCCCACGGCTATCGGCTTGCCTTTCAGCTCCGGATGATCACGTTGCTCAACAGAAGCAAAGAAAGCATCCATGTCGACATGGATGATCTTCCGATAGCCCATTGAGGGCGTCACATTAGGCATGGCCTTATTCCTCTTTCTTGGAGAAGATGTCGTCTGCCTCCTTCATCTCATCCTCGTCAAACCACTTCGACAGCTTGGCGTGAGCCTTCTCTCTCACCGAGTCGGGCACCTCGCCCCACACCTTCTTCACGACATAGAGCAACACTGCGAGGTCATCGCCGAGACCTGCGATAGGAATGGCGTCGGGGATGATGTCGAGCGGACTGATGAGATAGCCTAAGGCACCGATGATGATCGCCTTGTCTTTCACCGACACATCGTTGCTCTGCAGAGTATAGTACAGGATGAGTGCCACATAAACGAGCTTGGCACCCGCACGCTTGGCGATGCGTGAGATCTTGTCGATGAAGCCTTCGGACGTATAGTCGTCCTTATACTTCATAAAATCGGGCAAACTGTTGTTCTCCATAGATTTTTTATTCAGGGTTTATTGTTTGTTCTTCTGGTATGTCTCCACTTTCTGCGAAAACTCCGCAAGCTCCGGGTTGGCACTCTTAAGCCTACTCAGTCGTGCTCTGATAAGCAGCATCACGAGGCCTTTGATGAGCAGCGCCAAGACCACGCCTAACGCTACGCCTGCAATCAACGAATACTTTCCCCACGGGAGCATGCTCTCAGGGAAGGCGCTAAGTACGATGACGGGAAGGATCGCAATGATGCCATACTTCGTGAGTTGCGCTTTCTGACTTCCTTCACTATCCAAGATGCTCTGATACTCAAAGAGATAGTCATCGAGCGCCTTACGCTCCAAGCCTTCAAGCACCGGGAAGTCTTCTTCCTCACCCCAACGCTCGATAGCACGCGTGATGAGGTGTTCATAATCGTTCAGGATATTGGGTTGTAAGTCTTTCATTAAAACAATAATATAATCTATTAAAAAGTAAGACAGTGCCCTGATAAGCCGGGTTCCGTATCTCCGCCCGAGAGCGGAGAGCCTTGTCATTTATCTAATCTGCAAGTCACCCTGCAGCTTAAGCGTTCTACCCTCCATCGTAGCCTTCGAGAGGCATCGGGCAGGCAACCCTGGCATGACGATGGTATACGCGAACTTGCAGCCTCCAGACGGCACAGCCCCAGCGGTCACCCGCCGGCTGGTGGTCTCTTACACCACCTTCTCACCCTTACCTCCATCGACTTTCCGAGGGCGACCCCCGAGAGTATCAGATAGTGGCGGTTGTTTTCTTCTGCCTACACCTGCTGTCACCAACAGCTTCCATTTTCAGAAGTGGAGCACCTTATGCTGCCCGGACTTTCCTCTCGCACCGCCAAGCGATGCCAGCGACAGGCCGGGGCACTGTCTTACGGTATCTTCGTTGAAAAATATTTTTCGGTGCAAAATTAATAAAAACATTTATCTTTCAATGACATTCTCTTAGGTTTTTGCAAGTTTTTAAACGATTGTAAATTATTATCCCATTCTACTGAAGAAGCGTTAAGTGTTAAAATCAAAGTGTTAAATACGAATAAACATCACTGACAAAATGACAACTTTACGAATAATGACCTTATATTTGCAAGCGTGAAAAGGAACACAGAAAAAGAATAATACATAATAATTAAAGACATGAAAAAAATCAATTCTTACGTTGTAGGAGGCCTCTGCGCGCTGTCTCTGACCTTTTCAACAGGAGCTGTCATGTATGTGCACGCTGCTACTCCCGCTGTGGAGCAAGCCGGACAGCCCGTTGATCTCACCTATGCTTCAAAGAAAGCTTTGGCTGCTGTTGTGAGCGTGAAGACGGTGCAGAACTCTAAGACTCAGACCGTTGAGGTTCAGAGCAGTCCTTTCGATGACTTCTTCTCCGACCCCTTCGGCTTCTTCGGCACACCAAACCAGGGCAACGGTGGCACACAGAAGCGCCAGGTACGCACCCCGAAGCAGGAAGGCTTAGGTTCGGGTGTCATCATCAGCCCCGACGGATATATCGTGACGAACAACCATGTCGTAGCAGGTGCTGACGAATTGACAGTGACCCTCGAGGACAACCGTGAGTTCAACGCCAAGATCATTGGTACTGACCCGACAACAGACCTCGCTCTCATCAAGGTCGAGGCTAAGAACCTCCCTACCCTTCCTATCGGCGACTCCGACAAACTGAAGGTAGGCCAGTGGGTCATCGCCGTAGGTAACCCCTTCGGACTCAGCAATACCGTGACGGCTGGTATCATCTCTGCCAAGGCTCGTTCTATCGGCGCCAACGGTGTGGAGAGTTTCATCCAGACCGATGCTGCTATCAACCGTGGTAACTCCGGTGGTGCACTGGTAACGGCTGACGGTGAACTCGTAGGTATCAATGCTATGCTCTACTCAGAGACGGGCTCTTATTCTGGCTATGGCTTCGCTATCCCGACAGCTATAATGAATAAGGTAGTCGCTGACCTCAAGCAGTATGGTACTGTTCAGCGTGCTTATCTCGGCATCCGCGGCACGGATCTCCATAACCAGATTGATAACCTTAAGGACAACAACAAGGATGTGCCTGACTATGGTACGAATACCGGTGTGTATGTGGCTTCTGTTGAGGACGATGGTGCCGGTGCAGCTGCTGGTCTGAAGAAAGGCGATGTCATCACGAAGATCGATGGCAAGACAATTAATAAGATGGCTGAGCTCCAGGAGGTCATCAACAACAAGAAACCGGGTGACAAGGCTACGATCACTTGGCTCCGCAATAAGAAGGAAATGTCAAAGACCGTGGTGCTGAAGAACAAGCAGGGCAACACGAAGATCGTGAAGACAGCCGACTTCTCTGTACTCGGTGCTAACGTACTGCCTGTCAGCGATGCTCTGAAGAAACAGCTCGGCATCAGCTATGGTTTGCAGGTAAAGAACGTCAAGAAGGGTGCCTTCAAAGACGGTGGCATTGAGGATGGATTCATCATCATCACAGCCAACGACAAGCCAATGAAGACCATCTCTGATCTCCAGGACGCTGTCAAGGAAGCTTCCTTAAGCAAGAACCCTGTGCTCTTCATCACGGGTGAGTGGCCTTCAGGCAAGACCGATTATAAGGCTATCAAAGTGAGCGAGTAAATCCACCATCATCATTTGTAGGTATTTTCCTAATTATATGAATCCTTTGCAACGTCGTTGCAAAGGATTTTTTGTATCTTTGCACGCGAGAAGATAAAAAGATTGTAAAGATGAAATTATCAGAACTGCATACCGGTGAGAGTGGCGTCATCGTCAAGGTAACCGGCCATGGCGGATTCCGCAAGCGCATCGTGGAGATGGGCTTTATCAAAGGACAGAAAGTGGAGGTCCTGCTCAATGCTCCGCTCAAAGACCCCGTCAAATACCGTGTCATGGGCTACGAGGTGAGTCTTCGCCACTCGGAGGCTGACATGATCGAGGTCGTAACAGAGGAAGAAGCAAGACAACTGAAAGAAAAGAATGCTGCACAAAAAGCACAAGAAGCAGGAGAGAAAACTGACAATGCCGAGCCTTCAAGCAAGGTCGTCGACTCGAAAGAGCCCGATGAGCAGCCCTTGCCTCGTCTCTCTGATGAGCAATTGAAAGAAGCCGCTGAAGAGAAACGTAAGGTCATCAATGTGGCTCTCGTGGGTAATCCTAACTGCGGCAAGACGTCGTTCTTCAACTTTGCCTCCGGCTCTCACGAGCGTGTAGGCAACTACTCGGGCGTGACAGTGGATGCCAAGGAAGGACACGCACAATATAAAGGCTATACCTTCAACCTCGTCGACCTCCCGGGTACCTACTCGCTTTCCGCTTATTCTCCTGAGGAACTTTACGTGCGCAAGCAGCTCGTGGAGAAGACGCCGGATGTGGTCATCAATGTCATCGACACAAGTAACCTCGAGCGTAACCTCTATCTCACCACCCAGCTCATCGACATGCACCTCCGTGTGGTCGTAGCACTGAATATGTTCGACGAGACGGTGAAGCGCGGTGACAATGTGGATACTAACAAACTCTCTGAGCTCTTCGGTCTCCCGATGGTGCCTACTGTCTTCAAGACGGGTAAAGGTGTGAATGACCTCTACGATAAGGTCATTGAGATCTATGAAGGCACGGAGGATGCTGATTCTCATTATCGTCATATCCATATCAACCATGGACACGAATTAGAGCACGGTATCAAGGAGATTCAAGAGCATCTGAAGAAAGAGACGGCGCTGCGTGAGCGCTTCTCGACCCGTTACCTCGCCATCAAACTCTTGGAGCGCGACAAGGAAGTGGAGAACTATATCAGTAAGTTGCCCGATGCAGAAGAGATATTCAAGCACCGCGACGAGGCAGCCAAGCGCGTGATGGAAGAGACAAAGGTCGACTCCGAAACCGCTATCATGGATGCCAAATACGGATTCATCCACGGTGCGCTGAAAGAAGCAGAATATAAAGAAGGTGATAAGGAAGACACCTATCAGGTCACACATCTGCTTGATAGAATTCTCACCAACCGCTTCGTCGGCTTCCCGATCTTTATCTTAGTACTTGCCATCATGTTCATGGCAACGTTCTGGCTCGGCGCTTATCCGCAGGACTGGCTCGATGCGTTCTTCGGATGGCTCGGTGACGTCATCGGCAACACGCTCCCTGATGGACCCGTGAAAGCTATGCTCGTAGACGGTGTCATCGGAGGTGTGGGCAGTGTGGCTTCGTTCCTCCCGCAGATCCTCATTCTTTACCTCTTCATCTCTTTCATGGAGGATTCCGGATACATGGCGCGTGCCGCCTTCATCATGGATAAGATCATGCACATGATGGGACTCCACGGCAAGTCGTTTATCCCGCTCATCATGGGCTTCGGCTGCAATGTGCCTGCTGTGATGTCGACACGAACCATTGAGAGCAAACGCTCACGCATCGTGACGATGCTCATTATCCCACTGATGAGTTGTGAGGCACGTATACCTATTTATATTATGATCATCGCAACGTTCTTCTCCCGCAGTGCAGCGCCGTTCATCATGATGTCTCTCTATTTCATTGGTATGCTGCTCGCTGTCATCATCAGCCGCATCTTCACCAAGACGCTGTTCAAAGGCGAGGACACCCCGTTTGTGATGGAGCTTCCTCCTTACCGTTTCCCGACAGCCAAGGCCCTTGGCCGTCACACGTGGGAGAAAGGTAAGATGTATCTGAAGAAGATGGGTGGCATCATCCTCGTGGCTTCTATCATCGTATGGGCGCTGAGCTACTTCCCGCATCCGCAGGGCATGGATCAGCAGGAGCAACAACAGCAGAGCTACCTCGCTACGATCGGCAAGACGGTAGAGCCCGTCTTCCATCCGCAGGGCTTCACGTGGAAGCTCGATGTCGGTCTGATCGCTGGCGTTGGTGCTAAGGAGATCGTTGCCTCTACCATGGGTATCCTCTATTCGGGTGATGACAGCTTCGGAGACGACACAGGCTACAACGATGAGGGTGGCAAATATGAGCGCATCCACAAAGATATGTGTAAAGATATTGCAGAGCTCCACCAGAAGCCAGTGAGCGAGATAGGACCAACGGCAAACCTCACGGCTTACTGTTATCTGCTCTTCGTGCTGCTCTACTTCCCTTGTATCGCTACGATCGCAGCTATCAAGGGTGAGACCAACTCTTGGAAATGGGCACTCTTCGCAGCAGGCTACACTACAGTATTAGCGTGGATCGTGTCAGCTGCCGTGTTCCAGATCGGAAGTCTGTTCATATAAAAAAGTTGTGAAAATATTTTGTAGTATCAACGAAACATCGTATTTTTGCAACTGTAATACAAAGGAGGTACACAACGGGGGTTGTTCTGATTCGATCGGGATACTCATCAAATTATGTTGAAAACCGGGTCGCTTCTCTTGCCAATGGCGGGCCACAAGGTCTATGAGAGTAGGCTAAGCCGTAAGGCCGGTGGATTACAAAGACGGAGAGAGCCCACAACTTTTTAAGCTGGAGTTTTCATCACATCCTCAGGGCAACCCCTTCTTTTTCTTATCTTCAAGAATAGCTTATGTTTAGTGGAATAGTAGAAGAGATGGCGACTGTCGTTGCCATCAAGAAATATGGTGAGAACGAGGACTTTACACTGACTTGTTCGTTCACCAGTGAGCTGAAGATTGACCAGAGCATCAGTCATAATGGCGTGTGTCTCACTGTGGTCAGCATTGATGGCGACCGCTATACGGTCACAGCGATGAAGGAGACCCTCGACCGCTCCAACCTCGGCTTGCTCAAGGTAGGAGACAAGGTCAACGTGGAGCGCTCTATGCTGATGAACGGACGTCTCGACGGACACATCGTGCAGGGGCATGTCGATGAGACCGCAGAGTGCGTGGACATGAAAGATGCCGATGGAAGTACCTACTTCACGTTCCGCTATCGCTCCGACAAGGAGATGGCTCGCCGTGGCTACTTCTGTGTCGACAAAGGCTCAGTGACAGTCAATGGTGTGTCGCTTACCGTCATCGCTCCTACCGACGATTCTTTCACGGTGGCTATCATCCCCTACACACGCGAGCATACCAATTTCCACGATATCACGATTGGCTCGAAGGTCAACATCGAGTTTGATATCTTAGGGAAATACATTGCAAGACTCAGACATTTCGAGGAGTAATCCATACTTCGAATTTACACATTGTCTGAGTCATGCACAACTTTTTTCTTCGCCCCTACCCCATAGAAAAAGACGGCAAATGGTGGAAATATGCACTGATAGCGGGAGCTGTCGTCTTCTTCTTCCTCTTTTTCCTCCGTCCTTTCGGGCTGGCGAACTATCAAGGGAATACCTTCTTTGTGTCTCTGTGTTATACGCTATGGGCCATAATCGCTACAATATTGTATGGCCACATAGTTTATATCCCTTGGGCGAAGCATGTTAAGGTATGGCGGATATGGCATCAGAGTCTGACCTTTCTCTTACTGCTTCTTTCCATTACAGCAGGTAACAGCATCCTTGACTGTGTACTTTTCCGACATTCTTTCTCTTGGATCTATTTCCTTGCTTACATCTACCCCACCCTCATCTTCTTCATTCCCATCACACTGATCATCGTATCCTTGGGTTATCAGAAACGGCTCCGCACCCGCTTGGCAGAGATGCTTCCAAAAGAAGATTCATCTGTGCAGAAGAATCAAGTCGTTACTTTCCACGATCACACAGTCAACGGCGCAGACCTTGTGATACCCGTCTCCGACTTTCTTTATGCCGAAGCACGGAAGAACCTTGTAGATGTATGCTATCTTCATGAAGGGAAGGTAGAACACCAGCAACTTCGTTCAACGCTCACAGCTGCCCTTGCCGATGCCAATATCCCCAGTATCTTTCAGTGCCATCGTTCTTTCATCGTCAACCTCAATAATATCACGGCTGCAGAGGGCAACTCCAATGGCTATCGTCTCACCATGGGAGACAACGGCCCTGTCGTGCCAGTGTCGCGCAGTTATGTTGCTAAATTACGGTCGTTCATACGTTAGTCATTCGTCCCTAAACTTAGTATTTCAGCTTGACTAATAGTTGATTAGCCCTTTTCTTAGTCGTCTATCCCCATAATTTGTCAGGAAGAAAATGATGCCGTATCTTTGCGGCATGAAACATTTAATCGTCATATTGCTCTTCCTGTTGTCGCCAGGCTTTCTGTCGGCTCAACGAATCATCTCGGGACACGTCACTGATGGTCGCCGACCATTAGCCAACGTCAATGTCTTTATCAAAGGAACGATGGACGGTGCCCTCACCGACTCCCTCGGCAACTTCCGTTTTACAGCTCAGCAGGGTGACACACTCATCGCCAATTGTATAGGTTATGATGATGCGATACGGAGACTGGACAATACTTGTACTCACCTCTCTATCCATCTTCATCCCTATACGCAGACCATTGACGAGATTGTTGTGACAGGCAGTGGCTTCTCTTTCGGTCAGACGGAGGGCGTAAAACGTTTGGGAGCGCTCGATATCGTTTCCGACGGAGCCAGTTGTGGCGATATCGTGGCTGCCTTACAAAGCCTTCCCGGGACACAGAAGGTTGGAGAAAACGGTAAACTGTATGTCCGTGGTGGGAGCAGTGACGAATGCCAGACCTATATCAACGGGATGCATGTCCTGCGTCCTTATACAACGACCGCACCTAACAGTGCATCCCGCGGCCGATTCTCTCCGTTCCTTTTCAAGGGTATCAACTTCTCTCTCGGAGGCTATGATGCCGAATACGATCAGGCATTGTCATCAATTCTTCCCATGGAGACCACAGATCAGTCGGTAGCAGACAAGCTCGGAGTGAGTGCATCGCTCATCGACTGGAATGTGGGCGGCACAAAGACATTCAAGGAGGGGAGCCTGTCGATGAACGCTACCTATCTTGACCTCGGCCTCTATCAGTGCCTCTTCCCCGACCGTTGGGACTGGCTACGCCCCTACCGCCAACTCTCGGGTGAGATGCAATGGAAGATGCAGCCGTCGGCTTCAGTTGTCTCAAAGACTTACCTCGGATATGACTATACGTCGCTCGCATTGAATACAGAAGGCCGCTCATTCGACCTGCATGAGAACAACATCTATCTGAACAGTGTCTTGAAAGGTACGGCACGCGGTCAACTTTCATGGTTTGCAGGCATAGCTGTCAGTGGTTTGGGAGAAAATATAAGCGATCTATGGGCAAATGACGACCACATGACTCATCGCAATGGAGAGATCCATCTGAAGGCAAAAGGTACGAAGGTCCTTTCCCATGCCTTGAAACTGACCATAGGCGCTGAGGAGATGTTGCGGTACATGGGCATAGACTATCGCTCAAACACAATATCACTCCCACAGTATCATAAGTGGTTTCGCCTTCCCGCTGCCTTTACGGATATTCAATATCGGCTATCGCAAAAGATATACGCGAAAGCCTCACTTCGAACAGACTATAACAGCATTGACCATCATTGGACTTTTCTTCCTCGCATGATAGTAGATTATCTGCCTACAACAGCAACGAGCCTGTACATTTCTGCAGGGAGATACAGTCAACTGCCTGTTGATACAATTCTTATGCAAAGCAATAGCGGACAAGCCTCGGCTTATGCAGAGCACTATATCTTCGGACTACATAAGCAACTGAAGAACACAACAATACAGATTGAAGCTTATTATAAGAACTATCACCATCTGCCGCTTTGGCAAGAAGATCATTACACTGCCGATGGTCATGGCATGAGCCGAGGCTTTGACCTCTTTGTAGATGATCATTCTCTATCCCCCAACATGGCAACAATGATCAGCTACAGTTATAATGACTCGCGCCGACGGTGGCTGGATAATACAGAGACCTGTCGTCCCGATTATGCTTCGCGACATAACCTCCGACTCTCTATAAAATATGGATTAGAACGATTGTCCTTTGGACTGACGGAGTCGTATGCTTCATCCCGTTTAGTCCGTGGTCGCAATACACCTTACTATAATAGTCTCGATGCATCCGTCACCTGCCTGGCGAGTAAACGCATCATCATCTATTCTTCCTTAAGCAACCTTCTCGGAAGAAAGAATATCTTTGGCTACCGGAACAACGGACAACCGATTACGAGCAGTAGCAACCGGTTCTTCTATCTCGCAATATTTGTTTCACTTAAAAGTAATAAAGCTTATGACATTTCAAATTTTTAGTCAAATCTCAAAGCAGATTGCTAAATGCCTCATGGCATTCATCTTCATGGTATCCTGCGCACAGTCTCTCTTTGCTCAGCAGAATCCGTCTAACACTGCACAGCAAGCCCAGCCTTCGTTCGAGCAACAGATAGCTGGCCTGAAGCGGTTGGAAATAATGCAACCGGACAGCATTGGCCCAAAGTATCAGCAAGGCATGCTGTTGCTCTCTTATGTAGCCATGCATCCACAGGACAGCAAGAGCACGACTTATCTGGAGGAGGCTCAGCGCGTGATCGGAAAGATAGAAGCACGGGCGCCGAAGAAAGACTCTGAGCGATCCGACCTTGCAACGCTCCAAGGCTTCTACTACACCGCTCTCATCGTCACCAACCCGCAACAGAACGGGCCACGTTACTATCGTGATGCACTCGATAAATTCAGTAAGGCGCTGCAGCTGAACCCCAAGAATGAGACAGCACGCAGCCTTCAAGCTAAGTTTATGGAAGGAATGAACGCTGCGAAGTAACACTACGTAGGGGCGGCCCTTGTGGCCGTCCTAACCCCGATTGGTAATTAAACAATAGGGCGACCCCCTAACCCAACCTACCGCCCCTACGGTTTGTCATTGTTACGAACCTTAAACAATCTGCCAACTATTGTTAATAAATTAACGTTGAGATAAACCTTTTGTTTGCTCATTCATCAAACCACTAAACGAATATAAAAGAGAAAACGAGATTATACGAATATAAAAGAGAAAACAGAATATTTAGTGTTTATGATGAACAAAGCATCTGCCACTCTCATTGTGGCGAGCCTCGCGCTGTTCTCCTTGCATGCCTCGGCACGGACGTGGACCTTGCAGGAATGTATCGACTATGCGCTGGCCAACAACATCACGATTCAGAAGAATCGCATTTCCAAACTATCAGCTGTGGAAGATGTCAAGCAAAGTCAGGCGGCTCTGCTCCCTACCCTCTCGGCTTCCACTTCGCAAAGCGTCGCCTACAACCCCTGGCCTGAGCAAGGTACACTGACGGTCCAAGGATCAAGAGTTGAGAGCAAGGTAGACAAGACCTACTACAACGGCTCCTATGGCATCAACGCTAACTGGACAGTGTGGAACGGCAATCAGAACCGTAACAAGATTGCGCTGAACAAGCTCACCGTAGAGCAGGCTGCCCTCGACTCTGCTCAGACTGCCAACACGCTGCAGGAGCAGATCGCGCAGCTCTTTGTCCAGATTCTCTATTCCAAGGAAGCAGTGAAGGTCAACGAAGAGACGCTGGCTACCTCCAAGAAGACGGAGGCACGCGGCAAGGAGTTTGTCAAAGTAGGCTCCATGAGTAAGGCTGACCTTGCACAGCTCACGGCGCAGCGGGCACAGGACGAATACAGCGTCGTTTCTGCACAGAGCTCGCTCGCCGATTACAAACGCCAGTTGAAACAATTGCTGCAGCTCACGGACCAGGAAGAGTTTGATGTGACAGCAAGTGAGCCGACAGATGCTATGGCTATGTCATCCATCCCTTCTGTAACCTCCGTTTATGATTCAGCTTTGCAGTAT
Source organism: uncultured Prevotellaceae bacterium (assembly GCA_902792635.1). Classification (GTDB taxonomy): domain Bacteria; phylum Bacteroidota; class Bacteroidia; order Bacteroidales; family Bacteroidaceae; genus Prevotella. Next base: position 70,907 of record CADBAG010000005.1, read on the forward strand.
CGTCCGGAAATAAAGAATGCGATGCTCGGTATCCAGAGCAGTATGTGCAGATCAAGATTGCCAAAGGTCAGCGCATGCCGACTATCGGTCTGAATGCAAGCATCACGACAAACACCACGTCCATGAACACAAACTCATGGTCGCAGCAGTTGAAGAACAACCTCATCGGCGGTGCTGGATTCACCGTAAGCATCCCTCTCTTTGATAACCGCTCGGCTAAGACAGCTATCAACAAAGCTATTCTTTCCAAGCAGAACTATCAGCTCGATCTGAGAGACAAGCAGACCCAGCTCTATTCTACCATTGAGAACTATTGGCTCCAGGCTTATAACAACCAGGCTCAATACAAGAGTGCCAAGGCTACGACAGCGAGTGCACAGGAGAGCTACGACCTTCTTCAGGAACAGTTCAAGCAGAACCTGAAGAATGTCATTGAACTGCTCAATGGCAAGGACCAGCTTCTCAAAGCCAAGCAGAGTGAGCTGCAGGCTAAATATCTCGCCATCCTTAACATCGATCTGCTGAACTTCTACAAGGACGGCACATTAAAAAAATAAGGCTCTACTGCTTTTTTGGGTCGATACTGCAGTCAACCTCGAAGAGGTTGAACATGGTTAGCCCCAGGTAAGGAGCGTAGCGACGCAACCTGGGGTTCCGGATTGGGCGATATAACCTGGGTTATTTAAACCATGTTCGCCCTCTTCGAGGCCGGATTGCAACGAAATTACTCTGTACCTAACCCCAGGTTACGTCGCTACGCTCCTCACCTGGGGCTAACCTAATTGGCCCCCTCCGGGGACCTTATCAATCCAGAAACCGGAAGAACCATAATAAATGGTATATTCATAGCGTCTTTAGCACGTTAAAAACGCTTAAACAGTATGATTGAATGTCTTATTTTCTTATCTTTGCAAAAAATATAAGTAATATAAAGATTCAAGGAAATGAGACATTTCAAGTTTAATTTCAAGTTTATCCTTATGTCAGTCGTTGCCACATTGCTCTTTGCAGCATGTGGCACCACTTCTACTGTGCCTATCACAGGCCGTAAGCACAACCTGATTGTAACCGATGCCCAGGTGCTTAGTCTGAGTAACCAGCAGTATTCAGAGTTTATGAAAACTGCCAAGCTCTCCACCAACGCTGCTAACACCGCCATGGTGAAGCGCGTAGGCACCCGTCTTGCCAATGCCGTGGAGACCTATCTGAAGAACAACGGCATGGCTTCGGAGATACAGAACTACTCGTGGGAGTTCAACCTTGTACAGAACAGTGAGGCCAACGCTTTCTGTATGCCTGGCGGTAAGATCGTGGTCTATGAAGGCCTGCTGCCTATCACACAGAACGAGGCTTCCCTCGCCATCGTCCTCGGTCACGAGATCGCACACGCCGTAGCCAAGCACTCTGCCGAGCAGATGTCAAAGAAGATTCGTCAGCAGTATGGCACACAGATCGGTGGTGCAGCCATCGGCGCGCTTCTCGGCAATGATGCAGCAAGTATTGCAACGTCTATCGCTCAGCAAGGCTTCAACCTCGCCAACCTCAAGTACAGCCGCGACGATGAGACGGAGGCCGACCACATGGGTCTGATCTTCGCAGCCATGGCCGGTTACGATCCTGAGGTCGCCATTCCTTTCTGGCAGCGCATGTCCTCAAGCAGCAGTAGCAACGAGAGCGACTTCCTCTCGGACCACCCGTCAGATTCCAAGCGTATCGCTGCTATCCAGAAGGAGATGCCTGAGGCTATGAAGTACTATGAGGCTTCGGGCTATACCAAGAAAACCACAACAACAACCAAGACCACAACGCGCAAGACCACCAAGAAGTCTACGACAAGACGTAGAAAATAAGAGGTCTTTCACCATTAATCCCAAAAACATCTATGATAGACTATCTATCCTCAAACCTATGGTTGGTGTGGACGCTTATCTGTGTCCTCGCCCTCATCTTGGAAGTGTCGTCAGGCACATTCTATCTCATGTGCTTTGCCGTAGGCGCAGCATGCTCTATCATCACCTCCCTGTTCCCCACTCCGTTGTGGGTGCAGGTGTTAGTGTTTGCTGTGGCTTCGGCAGTGTGCGTGTTCTGCGTCCGTCCCTTCGTTGTTAAGTATGTCCACCCGGGACACGACAACCGCGTGAGCAATGCAGATGCGCTCATCGGACGTACAGGCACCGTCATTGAGCCCATCACGCCTGAGAAAGCAGGCTACGTGAAAGTAGACGGCGACGAATGGCGAGCCGTGACTGATGATGGCGAAATCATCCCCAAAGGAGAGGAGGTAGTCATCAGAAAGCGGGACAGCATCATCGTTACCGTTACCAAAAAGTAATTTTATTTTTAACCCAAAACTCATAAACCCATGATCGGACTCTATGTTCTCATCGGACTCGTCGTCCTCGTACTCCTCTTTGCCAAAATGGCTATCGTCATCATCCCTCAGAGTGAGACCCGCATCATTGAGCGACTCGGCAAATACTATGCTACGCTCAAACCCGGCATCAACGTCATCATCCCCTTCATCGACCGTGCCAAGGTCATCGTGACCTATCAGCGGGGCCGTTATACCTACAGCAACCATATCGACCTCAGAGAGCAAGTGTATGACTTTGACAAACAGAACGTTATCACGAAGGATAACATCCAGATGCAGATCAATGCGCTGCTCTATTTCCAGATCGTAGACCCTTTCAAAGCGGTCTATGAGATCAACAACCTCCCCAACGCCATTGAGAAACTGACACAGACAACGCTTCGTAACATCATCGGTGAGATGGAACTCGACCAGACACTGACCTCTCGCGATGTCATCAACACGAAGCTCCGCGGCGTGCTCGATGATGCTACGAACAAATGGGGTATCAAGGTGAACCGCGTGGAGCTGCAGGATATCACGCCTCCGCAGAGCGTGCTGCAGGCCATGGAGAAGCAGATGCAGGCCGAGCGTGACAAGCGTGCCACGATCCTCACCTCCGAGGGCCAGAAGCAGGCACAGATTCTCCAGTCGGAAGGTGAGAAGGCAGCCACGATCAACCGTGCTGAAGCCGACAAGCAACAGGCTATCCTCCGCGCTGAGGGTGAAGCCACGGCACGAATCCGCAAGGCCGAGGCCGAGGCTGCAGCCATCGAAAAGATCACGCAAGCCGTGGGACAGTCGACGAACCCAGCCAACTATCTGTTAGCGAAGAACTACATCCAGATGCTTCAGCAAGTGGCTTCCGGCGACAAGTCGAAGACCGTCTTCCTGCCTTACGAGGCAAGCAACCTTATGGGCAGCTTAGGAGGAATAAAAGAACTGTTCAAATAAGAATGGTTTTCCAATAAAAAGTGAAACAAATGAACTTATGCATTGTATGCGGTGCACGCCCCAACTTCATCAAGGTGGCACCGCTCATCAGAAACATCAAAAATAACAAGGAGAATTCCAGCAAGATAGACATGCAGCTTGTCTACACCGGAGCAGAAGATGACCCTACGCTTGACAAGTCACTCTATGCCGACTTGGAGATTCCCCGCCCCGACACGTTCCTTGGCGTGACGGCCACGAACCTCAGCGACATCACGGGTCAGGTGATGCAGAAATTTGAGGTCTATCTCCAGCAGCATCCCACCGACACCGTTGTGGTTGTCGACGATCTCGCTTCCACGATGGCTGTGGCTATCGTGACGAAGAAGCATGGCATCCGCCTCGCACACATCGCTGCCGGCACACGCTCCTTCGATATCAACATGCCGAAGGAGGTGAACCGACTCGTCATCGACGGACTGTCGGATATTCTCTTCACAGCCGGTGCAAGCAACAACTCCATCGCCAACCGTGAGGGCGCCGAACTGTCAAAGGTCTACATGGTGGGTAACATCCTCATGGATAACCTGCGGTTCATTCACGACAAGCTACAGAAGCCTGCCGTCATCGACGACCTGAGTCTCAAGGGTAAAGATTATTTCGTGTTCACGCTGAACCGCAAGGCGCTCATTGCCAACAAAGAGAATCTAAAACTCATGGTGAAGGCCATCATTGATAATGCCGGTGACACGCCCGTCATCGCTCCTTTGCGTAGCTTGGCCGCAGAAGCTGTAGGATCATTCCTCAGCGATGCCAACAAGAAGACGTTCCATATCGTCTACCCTTTACCCTACCTCGAGTTCTCCTGGCTCACGGAGAATGCCAAGGCCATCATCACCGACTCGGGCAATGTAGCCGAAGAAGCAACGTTCAACCACGTGCCGTGCATCACCCTCAACTCCTACACGGAGAACATTGAGACCGTGAAGATTGGTACCAATGTGCTGGTAGGTGAGGACGCTCAGACCTTGGGCAAGGCCGTTGCCGATGCTGCCGCAGGAAAGTGGAAGGAAGGCGCACTGCCCGACCGATGGGATGGACGAAGTGCCGACCGCATGCTGAGAATACTACAAAAATAGGGTCCTCCAGCTTTTTGGGCTGATGGGGTCACACAACCTCGAAGAGGTTGAACATGGTTAGCCCCAGGTAAGGAGCGCAGCGACGCAACCTGGGGTTGAGGTTTTGTGCGGTTTCATTGAAATCCGGCCTCGAAGAGGGCGAACCTGTAAAACCAGCATCCCGCCCAGGTTCGCCCTCTTCGAGGCCGACAGGTCAGGTTAAACCGCCCGATGTTAAACCCCAGGTTACGTCGCTGCGCTCCTTACCTGGGGCTAACCCTGTGGCACCTCTCCGAGGTGCTTATTTCAACGAGGACGTTAATTTTCAACCGTACAACTCGAATTCTTTTTAAGGCCCTTCCTCTGTGCACTATACATTGGAAGGACCTTAATGTGAACTGTGAACTGTGAACTGTGAACTTTTAAGAGATCTCACCTGCCAGCGATTGGTTCATCAGCCCACGGATGATATTGGCATCCGAATACATTCCTTGCAGGAACATGAGTTTAGTGATAGCCGCCTCAACGGTACCGTCATGCCCTGACACCACACCGAGATCCATGAGCTGATATCCCGTGTCGTAGCGGTTCATCACCACGCTTCCCGCTACACACTGACTGACGTTGACGATCGTGACACCCCGCTGCGCTGCACGTCGAAGCAGCGGCATCAGCCAGTCGTTGTGAGGAGCATTGCCACTTCCGAAGGTACGCATGACGATGCCCCGCAAGGATGTAGACTCAAGAATTTTTCTAAAGATCCGCTCTTGTATACCCGGGAAGATGCTGAACACAAGCACATTCTCATCCATAGCATAATGAGGTATCATGCGCTTGGAAAAGTCAGGCTTGAGGATATGATGCTCTGCAAACGTGAAGTTTACTCCTGCATCGCACAGGTGCGGATAATTGAAACTGTTAAATGCATAGAACCCTTCCGCATTGATCTTCGTAGAGCGGTTGCCACGAAGCAGTCGGCCACTGAAATAGATACACACCTCCGGCACCCTTGCGTGTCCTTCCTCATCTTTCATGGCAGCGAGCTCAATACTCGTGATAAGATTCTCCTTGCCGTCCGTGCGAAGCTGACCGATAGGCAGCTGCGAGCCCGTCAGGATCACGGGCTTCGTGAGGTTCTCTAACATAAACGACAGCGCCGAAGCCGTGTACGCCATCGTGTCGGTGCCATGCAGAATCACGAAGCCATCATACTGATCGTAGCTACGAGCAATGATACGCACGATCTGTGCCCAGTTCTTGGGCATGATATCGCTGGAGTCGATCGGCGGTGTGAACTGGTAGACATCCACATCCACATTCTTGCGGATAAGGTTAAACTCCGGCATGGAATTTTCCAGATGGTAGAAGTCGAGGGGCTCCAAAGCACCTGTCTTTGGATTCTGACCCATACCAACTGTTCCTCCCGTGTATATGAGCAATACTTTATTCATGGTCTGCTTCTATTGTATTATTCAGATTGTCTGGCTCAAAATTCTCTTTATGGAGATACTGGTGCTGATTAACCCGCCGAAACTTTTCAGCCTCCTTCATCAAGACGTCGAGCTTCTCCGAACGCTCCTCACTAAGCAAGCCCTTGTTCCTAATCTTGCGATTATACTTGAGCCAGTTGACAAGCGTCCTGTCTTCTATGTGATATTTTGAAGGCCTGCGCTTATTTCTCCTTAAATAAGCCATATATTCCTTCCACGTCTCCAACCAATGTTCATCTCTCATAGTGATCTCCAGATGTAATTGTATAAACTGTAAACATATGCAATTCTTTTGCAAAATTACATATTTTTCTTCACCCATCTATTACATTTCCAATAATAAATTTCGCCTAATCCTTTATACTTTCAAAAATAAGTCTTAACTTTGCACAAACAAAGCATTCGACATTAAAAGCATTCGATAACTTAGAAAATGAAGAAGATTCTCCTTTCAACAGTTTTGTTTGCAATTCTCTTCTTTGTGGGGAGTTGCCAAAGCATGCGCAATTACACCTATTTTCAAAACATCGACACGGTTAACTTAGCTCCATCCAAAGGTCTCCCCGAGACTAAGATCATGCCTAAAGATGAGTTGACCATCTATGTCAAAACCACCAATGCTGAAGCTTCTAAACCTTTCAATCTCTTTACAAACGGATCATACGCCAACGCAGATAATAATAATCTCACAGGCTATCTTGTCAACAACGATGGAACAATCAACTTCCCGGTGCTTGGACGCATCCACGTCGGCGGTCTGACACGTCCAGAGGTAGAAGACACCATCGCCAAGATGCTTAAACCCTATCTCTCCGAGAAAGAGAGACCGGTGGTCATCTGCCGACTCAAGAGCTACCACATCACGATGATCGGCGAGTTAGGATCAAAAGTGTTGGACGTTCCCGATGAGAAAATGAATATTATCGATGCTATTGCGCAGTCGGGTGACCTCACGATGTACGGCAAGCGTACCAACATCCTGCTTGTTCGCGAGGATTCTACCGGTGAGAAGCATATTCACCGCTACGACATGACGAAAGGACAGATCTTCAATGACCCATACTATTATCTCAAGCAGAACGATATCGTCTACGTGGAGCCGACGAAGCAGAAGACCGTACAGTCGTCTACAGGTCAATGGACAACGCTGTGGCTCACGGTCTTAGGATGGGCAACGACCGTTGCGACACTGATACTGAGCATCGTGAAATAACAGGTAAGATTGATTACACACTGAATATAAATAAGAGGAACAAGATTAATGGAACATAACATCCATGAAGATTGCGGCGTAGCTTTGATACGTCTTTTAAAGCCACTGAGCTATTACCAGAAGAAATATGGCAGCTGGAAATGGGGCTTGGGCAAACTCTATCTCATGATGGAGAAACAGCACAACCGCGGTCAGGAAGGAGCCGGAATAGCCTCCGTGAAACTCAACACCAAACCTGGACACGAATACATGTTCCGAGAGAGAGCTGAGGGTGCAAATGCTATCACCGAGATCTTCGGTGCTGCCAACCGTCAGATCAGGCAGGTGATGAAAGAAGAGGAGGTGGACACCGAGGCTTACGACGAGCTGCCCTTCGCCGGCGAGCTTTATATGGGTCATCTGCGCTACTCCACGACCGGAAAGAGCGGTGTCAAATATGTACACCCGTTCCTGCGCCGTAACAACTGGAAGGCGAAGAACCTCTGTATCTGCGGCAACTTCAACATGACCAATGTGGAGGAAGTGTTCAAGGACCTCACCAAGCAGGGCCAGTGCCCGCGTATCTACAGCGATACATATATTACCCTTGAACTTATGGGCCACCGCCTCGACCGCGAGGTGGAGCGTAACTTCGTCAACGCTAAACAGCGTGGCCTTCACGATACTGATATCACGCGTTTCATCGACCAGCACGTGCGCATGGAGAACGTTCTAAAGACCACGATGAACCATTTCGACGGCGGTTACGTCATGTGCGGCATCACCGGTAGTGGCGAGATGTTTGCGATGAGAGATCCTCATGGCATACGTCCCGCTTTTTGGTATAAGAACGATGAGGTCGTAGTGCTCGCCTCCGAGCGCCCTGTGCTGCAGACCACCTTCGATCTCGAATATGAAGACATCCACGAGCTCACACCCGGCTCAGCGCTCCTCGTCAGAGCCAACGGTGAATCACTCGAGAAGCAGATCCTCCCGGAGGACGAGAACTACAAGTGTTCCTTTGAGCATATCTATTTCTCGCGCGGCTCCGACAAGGACATCTATCGCGAGCGTAAGCAGCTCGGTGAGCAGCTCACCCCGCAGGTCCTCGACGCTGTCGGCGGAGACACGGCTCACACCGTCATCTCTTTCATTCCGAACACGGCTGAGGTGGCTTACTACGGTTTGCTCGAAGGGTTCAAGAACTATCAGCGGGAGCAGGACATCAACTCGATCCTGACCCTCGGCCATCAGCCCAACTACGAAGAGATGAAGACGATCCTCAGCCGCAACGTGCGCTCTGAGAAAGTGGCTTGGAAAGACATCAAGCTCCGTACCTTCATCACCGAGGGTACCGCCCGCGACGACCTCGCCGCCCACGTCTACGATGTCACCTACGGATCGATAGAGCCTTACAAAGACAACCTCGTCATCATCGACGACAGTATCGTGCGCGGCACCACGCTCCGGAAGAGTATCCTGCATATCCTCGACCGTCTGCATCCAAAGAAGATCGTCATCGTCAGTTCCGCTCCGCAGATCCGCTATCCCGACTACTATGGCATCGACATGCCGAGCCTGGAGGAGTTCTGCGTCTTCCGCGCTACGATAGCCTTGATCCACGACCGCGGCATGGACCAACTCATCCACGACACCTACAAAGCCTGCAAGGCTGAGCTCGAGAAGCCTCTGAAGGAGATGCACAACCGCGTACGCGACATCTATGCACCGTTCACCGTGGAGGACATCAACCGCAAGATCGTGGAGATGCTCAAGCCTGATGACATGAAGACGCCTGTCGACATCGTCTATCAGTCGCTCGACGGCCTCCACCGCGCCATTCCCGAGAACCGCGGCGACTGGTACTTCTCCGGTCACTACCCCACTCCCGGTGGAAAGAGAATGTGTATTCAGGCGTTCATCAACTATTATGAGAGCGTCTATGGTAAGTCTAATCTCGGTATCTGATCATACCACTAAATAAAGCCTTCTAAAATAACATCAGATGAAGAATGTTACCTTGATATTATCCGACGGCACGAAGTTTCATGGCCAGTCTTTTGGCTATGACGCTCCTGTAGCCGGCGAGGTTGTTTTCAACACCGCCATGATGGGTTATCCGGAGTCGTTGACGGACCCATCTTATGCCGGGCAAATCCTTACGTTCACCTATCCGCTCATCGGCAACTACGGTGTGCCTCCTTTCACGTTCGAGAAGAACGGGTTGCCTACGTTCATGGAGAGTGACAAGATCTATGTCGCTGCCATGATCTGCGCCGACTACAGTGAGCAGTTCAGCCACTGGAACGGTGTAGAGACACTTGCTTCATGGCTCAAACGCGAGCACATCCCCGGCATCACGGGCATCGACACGCGCCAGTTGACAAAGGTGCTGCGTGAGCATGGTGTCATGATGGGATCGATCGTGTTCGACGACGAGCCGGAGAACATCCCGCATGCCGACTACTCCGGTGTCAACTTTGTCGATAAGGTGTCGTGCAAGGACATCATCCGCTACAATGAGGGTGCCGGAAAGAAAGTGGTGCTCGTCGACTGCGGTGTCAAGGCAAACATCATCCGCTGTCTCATCAACCGCGGCGTAGAGGTCATCCGTGTGCCTTGGAACTACGACTACACCGACATGGAGTTTGATGGTCTGTTCCTTGCCAACGGTCCTGGTGATCCTGACACCTGCCAGGCTGCCGTAGACATCCTCAAGAAGCAGTTGAGTTCCAGCCGCAAGCCTGTATGTGGTATCTGCATGGGTAACCAACTGCTCGGAAAAGCTGCAGGTGCGACGATCTACAAGCTCAAATATGGTCACCGTTCTCACAACCAGCCGGTACGCCTTGTGGGCACGAACCACTGCTATATCACTTCTCAGAACCACGGTTATGCTGTAGACGCATCGACGCTCGGCTCCGACTGGGAGGAGCTCTTCGTCAATATGAACGATGGTTCCAACGAGGGTATCCGTCACAAGACCAATCCTTGGTTCTCCTCACAGTTCCATCCTGAGGCTTGCTCTGGTCCTGTGGACACTGAATTTATGTTCGACTTGTTTATTGAAAAATTGAAAGAATGAAATAATGAAAATAGCGGTTCATCCTAAGCAGTAATATTGTTATGTTGGAAAACAACTTAATAGCTGAACTTGCAAAGACATTTGCTTTACGAATCATATCGTTGGCTCAGTACCTATTAGAAGAGCATAAATATGATTTCGTATTGCAAGTGCTTGTAAAACAGGTCACGCGAAGTGGTACAAGCATAGGTGCCAACATATTTGAATCGAAGAATGCCCAAAGCAGAGCAGACTTTATCAACAAGCTCAACATTGCTCTAAAAGAAGCTGACGAGACTAAATATTGGCTGGCCTTACTACACGAAAGCCGCTATCTTTCTGACAAAGAGTTCGTTTCTATTGTCAATGATAACAACATAATCATCGGAATATTAGTAAGAATAATTAAAACAACAAGAAAAAATGAAAAAATGAAAATGGAAAAAATGAAAAATCGAAAGACGAAAGGAATGAGGAAGATGAAAAGTAAGCAACATCTTTTATTCCCCCAATATTTCATTTTTTCACTTTTTCATTATTTCATTATTTCAATATTTCAATTTTACAAATGAAAAACAACGATATAAAGAAGGTTCTTCTTCTCGGCTCCGGCGCCTTGAAGATTGGTGAGGCAGGTGAGTTCGACTACTCCGGTTCTCAGGCACTGAAGGCACTGCGCGAGGAAGGCATTGAGACCGTACTTATAAACCCTAACATCGCTACGGTGCAGACCTCTGAGGGTGTGGCTGACCAGATCTATTTCCTCCCGGTACAGCCTTACTTCGTGGAGCGTGTCATCGCCAAGGAACATCCCGACGGCATTCTCCTTTCCTTCGGTGGACAGACAGCACTCAACTGCGGTGTGAAGCTCGAGGAGAGCGGGGTCTTGGAGAAATACAACGTGAAGGTGCTCGGCACCCCTGTCCGCGCTATCATGGACACGGAGGACCGCGAGCGCTTCGTAGAGAAGCTCGATGAGATCGATGTCAAGACGATCAAGAGTGAGGCCTGCGAGAATATGGACCAGGCGCTCAAGGCTGCTCACGACCTTGGCTACCCTGTCATCATCCGTGCTGCTTATGCACTCGGTGGTCTGGGCTCCGGCTTCGCTGACAACGACGATGAGCTTCGTAAGATCTGTGAGAAAGCATTCTCGTTCTCTCCGCAGGTGCTCGTAGAGAAGAGCTTGAAAGGATGGAAAGAGATTGAGTATGAGGTTGTGCGTGATGGCTACGACAACTGCATCACGGTCTGTAACATGGAGAACTTCGACCCGCTCGGCATCCACACGGGTGAGAGTATCGTCATCGCTCCGTCGCAGACACTGACCAACTCAGAATATCATAAGCTGCGCGCCCTCTCTATCAAGATCGTGCGCCATATCGGCATCGTAGGCGAGTGCAACGTGCAGTACGCCTTCGACCCGAACTCAGAAGACTACCGTGTCATCGAGGTCAACGCCCGTCTGTCGCGCTCCTCTGCCCTCGCTTCTAAGGCCACCGGTTATCCCCTCGCCTTCGTGGCTGCCAAGCTCGGACTGGGCTACGGCCTCTTCGAACTGAAGAACTCGGTGACAAAGACGACCTCCGCATTCTTCGAGCCGGCACTCGACTACGTCGTTTGTAAGATTCCGCGCTGGGACCTCAGTAAGTTCCGTGGCGTGGACAAGGAGCTCGGCTCCAGCATGAAGTCAGTCGGTGAGGTGATGGCTATCGGCCGCAACTTCGAGGAAGCTATCCAGAAAGGTCTGCGTATGATCGGCCAGGGCATGCACGGATTCGTGGAGAACAAGGAGCTCGAGATTCCCGACATCGAAAAGTCGCTTACCGAGCCTACCGACAAGCGTGTCTTCGTCATCTCCAAGGCTATGCACAAAGGCTACACCGTGGATGAGATTCATGACCTGACGAAGATCGACCGCTGGTTCCTCTATAAGCTCAAGCATATCATCGACATCGATGAGCGCCTGAAGAAATGCAACATCAACACGCTCGACAAGGAGCTGCTGCGTGAGGCTAAGGTCTATGGCTTCACCGACTTCCAGATCGCCCGCGCCGTGGGCTTAGAGAAGGAGATCGGCAACATGCACAAGGCACTGCTCGTCGTGCGCAGCCTTCGCAAGAACTACGGCATCCTGCCTGTCGTGAAGCAGATCGATACCCTCGCTGCTGAGTATCCCGCTCAGACCAACTACCTCTACATGACCTATGCTGGCGTGAAGAGCGACATCGACTTCTCCAACGATCACCGTTCGGTCATCGTGCTCGGCTCCGGTGCTTACCGCATCGGCTCCTCCGTGGAGTTCGACTGGTGCGGCGTGCAGGCTCTGCATACGATCCGCAAGCAAGGTTACCGATCCATCATGATCAACTACAACCCGGAGACTGTCTCCACCGACTATGACATGTGCGACCGCCTCTACTTCGATGAGCTCACCTTCGAGCGCGTCATGGACATCATCGACCTCGAGCAGCCCTACGGTGTCATCGTCTCTACAGGTGGACAGATCCCGAACAACCTCGCCATGTACCTCGATGAGCAGAACGTCACCATCCTCGGCACACAGGCTAAGGATATCGACCGCGCTGAGGACCGTGCTAAGTTCTCGTCGATGCTCAACGAGCTCGGCATCAACCAGCCTGAATGGAGCGCACTGAAGAGCATGGACGACATCGACGAGTTTGTCAAGCGTGTCGGCTTCCCGGTCCTCGTGCGTCCGTCTTACGTCCTCTCAGGTGCTGCCATGAACGTATGCTCCAACGACGATGAGCTTCACCGCTTCCTCCAGCTCGCTGCCAACGTGAGTGAGGATCACCCTGTCGTCGTGTCGAAGTTCATTGAGCATGCCAAGGAGATCGACTTCGATGCCGTGGCCCGCAACGGTGAGATCATGGCTTACGCTATCTCCGAGCACATCGAGTTTGCCGGTGTTCACTCCGGTGATGCTACGCTGCAGTTGCCGCCGCAGAAACTGTATGTCGAGACTGTACGCCGCATCAAGCGCGTCAGCCGTAAGATCGCTGCCGCCCTGCATATCAATGGTCCGTTCAACATCCAGTATATGGCGCGTGAGAACGACATCCTCGTCATTGAGTGTAATCTCCGCAGCTCCCGTTCGTTCCCGTTCGTGAGCAAGGTGCTGAAGATCAACTTCATCGAGCTCGCTACGAAGATTATGCTCGGCGTGCCGGTGGAGAAACCTGCCAAGAGCCTCTTCGACCTCGATTATGTCGGTATCAAGGCATCGCAGTTCTCCTTCAACCGCTTGCAGAAAGCCGACCCGGTGCTCGGTGTGGACATGAGCTCTACGGGTGAGGTAGGCTGTCTTGGCGACGATACCAATCAGGCACTGCTCAAGGCTGAGCTCGCTGTCGGCCAGCGCATCCCGAAGCACACGGTGCTGCTCTCTACAGGTGGTGCCAAGCAGAAGGCTGACATGCTCGATGCTGCCAAGCGCCTCGTGGAGCACGGCTATGAGCTCTTCGCTACGCCCGGTACCTCCCGTTATCTCACTGACAATGGTGTGGAGAACACGCTGGTCTACTGGCCTTCGGAGCAGGACAAGAAGCCGCAGGCTCTCGAACTGCTTCACGAGAAGAAGATCGACATGGTGGTGAACATCCCGAAGGATCTCACGGCTGGTGAGCTGACCAACGGTTATAAGATCCGCCGTGCTGCCATCGACCTGAACGTACCACTGATCACGAACAGCCGACTGGCTTCCGCCTTCATCAATGCCTTCACCACGCTCAAGCTCGACGACATCGACATCAAGGCGTGGGGAGAATATTAGAGAAGTCCTGTTAGCCCTCTCCCCTCCCTCCCCCCATCCAGGGGGAGGGCTAATATGCTTCAAGAGCTGTATCTTACAGATTGAATTCTTTCGATGGAAATCTTTCAAAGATCGCTTCGCTTCATTTGATGGTGCAAAATTAGGGAAAAAAGCAATACGCTCCAAATAAACACCTCAAATGAGTCGGAACTATTTCATAACGCATTGATACTCTGATACTTCGCAGAGCGCCCACTATCTTCGAATCTTCCGTTATCGGAGGACAGAAAATATGGGCGCTCTGTTGTTTAATTGATGACTTGTCTTGCAATTTCAAAGGAAACGAAATTCACAGTTCACAGTTCACAGTTCACATTAAGCACTATCTGACCATTTCTTCGATTTTTCAAGAGAGTTTATATAGGATATATATACATTATTAATATATATAATATAATAATGTACGCGAGGCTCAAAAAAAATTTTCGAGTATGGAAAGACCTTAATGTGAACTGTGAACTGTGAACTGTGAACTTTCTTATTCCGGTGTGATAAATACGGCTTGTCAAAATAATTCTTAGTTGCTATCGATTCTATCGAAATCGCGCCTCAATATCACTGCAATCGCACTGCCATTTCACCGTAATCGCGGGATGTAATTATTGGCTCATTCGGTTTTCGGGTTGATAGTGTGGTACAGCTTCGGAGAGGCTGACTCTGCATAACCCCAGGCAAGGAAGGTTCTCCCTCCCTACGGGGGAGGGGGATGGGGGTGGGGCTGACGTAGCCTGGGGTATGTTAGGATAGAGTTGTGACAGTTGCCCTTCTGCCTCGGAGAGGCAGGCTGCACGTAGTGCGCTATGTCTTTAATAGATCGTACAAGGCGCAGTCAGCCTCTCCGAGGCTGGCATTCAGGTGTTCCGCATGCGACCTACCCCCAGGTTACGTCGCTGCGCTCCTCACCTGGGGCTAACCATATTCAACCTCTTCGAGGTTGTGTGTAGTATCAATCCAAGCCGGAGTGTAGCATTATAACATTATAAGACATAAAATAGCTACATATTACTATACTTGGACGTTGAAGAACACGAAGCTCATGTCGTGAGAAAGATGTGAGAAGTCGTCGCTCGCCTGGTACTGCTCCGCCTCGTTAAAGAATGGCTTTTAACCGACAACAAGAGAGAATCGCAGGCCAAGGGCGTTGCTGATGAGCATGAACGTGGAAAGTTGCATGTCACTGTTGCCACGCTCGATGTTGCTGATGAACTCACGCTTCTTGCCTATCTTGTCAGCAAGCTGCTGCTGAGTCATCTTCTGCTGTTTGCGCTGCTCTTTCAGCAACTCGGCATAATAATATGACTTAGCTCGTGCTTCAAATTCGTTGCGAGATGGTGAGCCCTCCGGACCGTACTTATCATCAAATAATTGATCGACGGTTTTCAGCTCCTTCAATTTGTCTTCCCTAATCTTCCACATATTCTTTCCTCCAACGTTTAAATATTTCTTCTGCTTTTTTTATTTCTCTTTTGTATTGTTTAGTATCCTTCTTCAAAAACGAATTAAGAAGAAGAACTCTTTTCGCTTCCATAAAGTTGTCAGCATCTATGGCTACCAACATCGTACGGTATTCGTTTGAAGAAAGAGACACTCTTATTTCGTAAAAGTTAGTAGTCTCTATATGTTTTACAAACTTTTTACTGACGACATATTGTGTTCTAATAATTTCAAGCACATAGCCATATTTGTTTTTAAGCTCATCATTTAATGAATAATAATATTCATCAAAATCAGAAGACCTTATTATAGTTCGTATTCTATCCATGTTGCAAAAGTAACGAGTTTATTCCATATCTCCAAATATTTGTAGTATTTTTGTTACTTTTACATCCACACAACAAGAATATAGCTAATGCCTCTTCCGTGCATTGAATCGAGAAGTCGATGCAGAAGAACGTTTCTACAGCTTTTCGGGTTGATAAGGTCCCCGAAGGGGGCCAATTAGGTTAGCCCCAGGTGAGGAGCGCAGCGACGTAACCTGGGGTTTATATCGGGCAGGTACACCTGACCTGTCGGCCTCGAAGAGGGCGAACCTATAAACCAGCACCTTGCCAAGGTTTGCCCTCTTCGAGGACGCCTTTCAACGAAAATGCCTTACACCTAAACCCCAGGTTACGTCGCTGCGCTCCTCACCTGGGGCTAACCATGTTCAACCTCTTCGAGGTTGTGTGTAGTATCAATCCAAGCCGGAGTGTAGTATTATAACATTATAACACATAACAATAGCCACATATTACTATACTTGGACGTTGAAGAACACGAGCTTATGTCGTGAGAAAGTCGTGAAAAGTCGATGCAGCTTGCCGGTGCTCAGAACGACATCATGAAGTTGAATCTCAGGCCCCACTTATCCACATTCGGCAGATCCTTGTAGGTCAGGCGACGGACATAATCGACACCGAAGAACTTGAAGATGTTGTGGATGCCGACCATCGCCTCCCAGTAAGGCTTGTTGCTCATGACATGGCTCTCGGCGGGGAACTGCATGAGGATAGGGTCATTGGGATGAAGCGCCGGGTTGTTCTTGTCCGTCAGATGGCCCCACATGCCCTTGATGCCAACGAACTCACGCCACTTGAGTTTCTTGATCAGCGGGATGCGGTTGAAGATCTTACCGTTGAGATCCCACTGGGCGCCCCAGAAGACATAGCGGTCGTTGAGGAACTCCATGTTGCGCATGAGGTTGAACGTCTCATCGTTGGCATCAGCGAGATAGGTAAGGCTCACCGGCGGCATGCAGAGCAATGGGAACGGCACCTTGTTCCACTGCACACGGCCCACGACATGCATGTTGATGTAGCCCCAGGAACCGAGCCACTGCCGTTTGTAGAGTCGCAGCTCCGTCATGTTCGATCGATAGTCGCCGCCTAAGAGACCCTTGAAGCCGATGGTATGGGTCAGTTCGATGACCGGCTCATCCATGTTGATCGGCCAGCGGCGCTGCTTCGTGTTGATATAGCTCTGATGGGGATTGAGGCGGATGGTACCCGAGAGCTCCGTCGTGCGGAAGTCGAAGATCTCCGGCATGCCGTTGACAGGGAGGAAGTGGAGGTCACCTGCCACCTTGTCCTTCTCCGTCTTGAAACTTGCCTTGTAGCTCAGGCCCCAGTCGTTCTCATACTCAAACGAGAACTTCTGCATGTTGTAGAAGTACATCTGGCGGACGGTCTGAGTGCGGAACGACTCGAAGACGTTATCCTTGTTGTTGACAAGATATTTATCTGCCGGTGACATGAGGTCGTAGGTCGACTCGAACGTGATGTTGCGCATCGGGAACTCGAACCACGACTTCTCCTTGCGGTTGAGCGAATAAGTGAGATTCGCATCATAGTACCATTTATGGCTGCTGGCACCATAAGCTGCAAAACCACTCAGGAAGAGATGCGGATTGAGGTCTGCCATCGTGCGGCCGGAGACACGCCAGCGGTAGCCGTCGACGAAGTTATGAGAGACGAGCGTGGACACCGGTCCGAAGTCGAAGTAATCTTTCGAACCCGGTTTGCCTGTCTCAATATAGTTCTCGAAGACCATGCGTGCGATGATGCTCATCCATCCGAAGTTCTTGCTCTTCGTCATGCGGTAGACGAAATAGTCCATATTGCTCTCTCCGTGCGTCAGCGGCTCCGGACGACTCTCGTTCCAGAAGGCGTCGTTACGGATGCGTGCACTCGGCTCCTCCTTCGTTGCAGCCTTTCCACGTAGCTCCTTGTCGTCGATGGGATCGAAACTATAGTCGCCGAGCTTCGTACTGCGCACGACAAGCATGCGCGGCATAATGGACGTAAAGCGCACCTCTGCCTTCATGTTATCGTCAGTGAGCGTCCACTGTCCGTCGGGGAGCTTGGAGAACTTCTGGGTGATGAGCATGTTGTCAACGAAGTTGACATCGCTCTTCTTTGGGATCTGAAGGATGCACTCCTTGACCTGATAGGCGGAGTCTTTCGTGATATACATCTGTCCTTTGAAACCGAAGTCCTGCTGGTTGGCGGGATAGAAGAGCACATGGTAGCAGGAGTCGCGGTCGACCTTCACCGTGTCTTCTATATAGAAATGGTAGAAGCTGATTGCCGTGCGGCCTAAAGGACTCGGGAAGGGATACTGCAGGAGGCGGACGTAGTCGTTGTTGATGTTCACGTCCTGGAACACCTCCTTGAGCACAGTGTTCAGCATGTCTCCCGTCTGGAAGATTTTGTTCACACCCGACGAGCGCTTGGCCTCAATGACATCGAGGTCGCGCTTCGGGTCGCGGCGATAGAGATGCTTCGTGATCTGCTCGTTGACCATCAACGGCAGCACGAGCTTCGTGGAGTCGAGCGGAGAGCGCTCCACCTGGTCACGGAACCACGGCTTGCGTTTGTGGTTGACGGTGTCGATCTGGTTTCCAGAGAGCGTTATCTTCTGATATTTCTGAAAAGAATAATAAGGCTTGAGGGAAAGGTCCGTCTCCTTCTTGTGTGCGATGACCTTGCGCATGAGCTCCACGGCCGGGTTGTTCTTGCGGCTGTAACGCTTGCGGTGCGACTTCACGGTGACACCTTCCAAAGCGATCGACTGTGGCTTGAGCTTCACCGTGATGCTGTCGGTGGAACGGCTGAGCGTGACATGCTGCTTGACATATCCCACGCAACTCACGACGATGGCATTGCCCACGTGGCGCGGCAATTCAAACTTTCCCTCACCGTCAGTCGTGATGGAATGTTTGAGGTTAGGGAGGAAGATGCTTGCATAAGGTACGCCGTAACCGTCGTCAGCGTCTACCACGACGCCACGGATCTGCGCGCTTGCACTGATAAAGAAGAATACTGATAAGACTATGCCTATGAACCGCTTATACATTATTATATTATCTATAAATTTCCTGAAATGCGGTGCAAAGGTAAAAACTTTATTTTAAATATGAGTTTTCGAAAATGCAAAAAACATAAAAGGCGCACTATTGTAGACATACGCACCTTTATTGTATTGTTTTAGAACATTCTATGTTCTTTTTTCTTTATTCTTTCTTCTTTAGCGAAGCGTTAGTGCGGATACTGCATATTCTCCGGCGTCAGATGCTCGAGGACCTCAGTGAGGAACTTGCGGGCTTCCCACTTCGCCATCGGCAGGTCGTGAAGGAGGTAGTTGCCACAGTCGCGCGGTGCAGCTCCGGGAATCTCACCCTCATAGTCGGCAATGAACTTGAAGGTGCGACGCATGAGGTCAGCGATGTTCTGAGGCTCAAGGTCGCCACGAAGCAAGAGATAGTTGCCAGTGAGGCATCCCATCGGGCCCCAATAAATGACGCGGTCTTTCCACTCCGCATCGTTCCGGAGGAAGGTCGCAGCAAGATGCTCGATCGTGTGGAGCGCACCCGGATGAACGACGGGCTCGCGGTTCGGCTCTTTCATACGGATGTCGAAAGTCGTGACGGTCTCACCGCCAACCTCATCCTTACGGGAGACATAGATACCACGCAGCAGTTTCTCGTGGTTAATGGTAAATGAAGGAATTTTATTCATAACTGTATGATCACTGTTTCACCGCCCCTACGGTGTCTAAATTGCTTGAATAAACGCGCGGGTGACCTCAAAACTGTCTTCTGCCGCACGGTTCCAGAAATCGAAATATTGCGAAGCCTTGGAGTCTTTCAATGGCACATCGCTGATGACGCGGAAAGAGACGAACGGCGTCTTGTAGATGAAGCAGGTCTGCGCGATGGAGCAGCTCTCCATATCTACGGCTGTTGCCGTGGGGAAGCGGTTGAGGATGTCCTGCATCTTCTGCCGCGAGTCGACGAACCAGTCACCACTCACCGTCAGGCCACTCTTGATCTTCTGTCCTTCCGGCATCTTCACGGCTAAGGCTTTCTCAATCAATGCAGCATCAGCCTTGAAGCGCGGTGGCATGCCAATAATCTGTCCGAAGCTCGCATTGTCGCCACAATAAGCATCGTGGTAGACACACTCTGAAGCCACCACGACATCCAATGGATTGAGATCGGTGTCAGCTCCACCCGCACAGCCCGTTGAGATGACGAGGTCGGGATGATAATGGTCGATCATCTCCACGGCACCGATGGCCGAGTTCACTTTCCCGATGCCACACTGCTGAAGCACCACTTCATGGTTGCCCATGGTCCCTACAACAAAGTCCTTGTGGTTATGCCGTTCTGTCGTGGCATTGTCTAACAATGAGCGGAGCTGAGCGAGCTCTTTGTCCATTGCTACTATGATTC
Source organism: uncultured Prevotellaceae bacterium (assembly GCA_902792635.1). Lineage (GTDB taxonomy): Bacteria > Bacteroidota > Bacteroidia > Bacteroidales > Bacteroidaceae > Prevotella. Next base: position 91,100 of record CADBAG010000005.1, read on the forward strand.
CTAACTTTTTCACAACAATAACTTCTATTTTGTATGCAAAGTTATGAAAAAATTGGTACCTTTGCGCCAAAATAAACAGAAAACTTATGAAAACGTTGAAGAAATGCCTGCCAGACATCGTGGCTGTGGTATTGTTTATCGTGTTAGCCGTGGCTTATTTTGCTCCGGCTGACTTTGAGGGCCGTATCCTCTACCAACACGATGCCTCCGCAGGTGTCGGTGCAGGCCGTGAGGCACAGCAATATCATGACAAGACGGGCAAGACAACCCGTTGGACAAATGCACTGTTCAGTGGCATGCCCACCTACCAGTCGTCGCCTTCCTACACGAGCGACAACATTCTCTATCAGGCCATCAACCTCTATCATCTGTGGTTGCCTAACTATGTCTGGTTTCTCTTCGCCTATCTCTTAGGCTTCTATATCATGCTCAGAGCCTTCGACTTCAAGCAATATCTTGCGGCATTGGGCTCTATCATCTGGGCTTTCTCCAGCTATTTCCTGATCATCATTGCAGCGGGACATATCTGGAAAGTGATGGCCTTAGCTTACCTCCCGCCAATGATCGGTGGTCTCGTCCTTGCCTACCGCGGCAAATACCTGTGGGGCTTCATCGTGACGGCTATCTTCACGGCTTTTGAGGTCAAGGCCAACCATGTGCAGATGACCTATTATTATCTGTTCATCATCCTCTTCATGATTATCGCCTGGCTCGTCATGGCTATCCGCCAGCACTGGATGAAACGCTTCTGGAAAGCCTCCGGCGTGGCTGCTGCAGCTGCCGTCCTCGGTATCTGTGTCAACCTGCCGAACCTCTATCACACCTGGCAGTATCAGAAAGAGAGCATGCGTGGCAAGAGCGAGCTCGTGAAGAAGAACACTGCTGAGCAGACGTCGAGTGGCCTCGACCGCGACTATATCACGCAGTGGAGCTATGGCATCGATGAGACGTGGACACTCCTCGTGCCTAATGTCAAAGGTGGTGCCAGTGTTCCTATGGCGAACAACGCGAAGGCCATGGAGAAAGCAGACCCACAATACATGCAGGCTTACCAGTCGCTTGGACAATACTGGGGTGAGCAGCCGGGAACGAGCGGCCCTGTCTACGTAGGTGCCTTTGTGCTCATGCTCTTCATCCTTGGACTGTTCATCGTGAAAGGCCCCATGAAGTGGGCGTTCTTAGCTGCTACAGTGCTTTCTATCCTCCTCTCGTGGGGTCATAACTTCATGGGCTTCACCAACTTCTTCATCGATTATATTCCACTTTATGCGAAGTTCCGCACGGTGGCGTCGATCCTAGTCATCGCTGAGTTTACGATACCGTTGCTCGCTATGTTAGCGCTGAAGAAGATTATCGACGAGCCCGACACACTGAAGAAGAACAAGAAATGGTTCTGGGTGTCCTTCGGTCTGACGGGTGGCATTGCGCTGCTCTTCTATGTGGCTCCTACCCTCTTCTTCCCCAACTATATCTCAACAGCTGAGATGCAGCAGTTCGGACAGATAGCCCAGCAGGGTGCAGAGGCTTCGCAGTTCATCAGTGGATTGGAGGCTAACCTCACATCCGTCCGTGAGTATATCTTCACATCAGACGCCCTCCGCTCGTTCATCATCGTGGCTATCGGCACGATCATTCTGCTTCTGTTCTATAAGAAGAAGCTCAATGCGAAGTTCACCGTGGGCTGCATCGCCCTCCTCTGCCTCGTCGATATGTGGCAGGTAGACAAGCGCTACCTCAACGACGGCATGTTCGTAGAGAAGAGCGTGCGCGATACACCGCAGCAGATGACGGAGACGGATAAGATCATCCTTCGCGACAAAGGTCTCGACTACCGTGTCTTGAACCTTGCGTCGAATACATTCAACGAGAATGAGACGTCTTATTATCATAAGAGCATCGGTGGATATCATGCTGCCAAGCTCCGCCGCTATCAGGAGATGATTGAGGCTTATATCGCTCCGGAGATGCAGAAGATGATGCCGGCTATCGCTCAGGCTGGCGGCGACATGACGAAAGTCAACGGCGACTCTATCTTCCCGGTGCTCAACATGCTCAATACGAAATACTTCATTGTGCCGTTGCAGAACAACCGTACGGTGCCGTTGCAGAACCCGTATATCAATGGCAACGCATGGTATGTGGACAAGCTCTATTATGTCGACAATGCCAACGAGGAGATCGACAAGGTTGGCAAGATCAACCTCAAGCATGAGGCTGTGGCTGACAAGAAGTTTGAACAGCAGCTCGGTAAGGCAGTGACCCAGGACGGTGAGTCGATGGTCACGCTGAAGAGCTATGAGCCTAACCACCTCGTCTATGAGGCGAAGTCGGATAAGGGTGGCGTGCTTGTCTTCTCCGAGATTTACTATCCGGGATGGACGGCAACGGTCGATGGCAAGAGCGTAGAGCTCGGACGTGTCAACTATATCCTCCGCGCCCTGCAGATCAAAGCGGGCAAGCATGAGGTCGTGCTCGACTTCCATCCGGCTACGATCCGCGAGACAGAGACGGTCGCTTACGTCGCTTACGCACTCCTCGCCATCCTCATCGCCCTCGGCATTTATACTGAGTGGAGAAAGAAGAAATCAGCAGTAAACAAAGAATGAAATTGAACTTTAAAATATCTTTATGGAAAGGAGCAATGGCAACAATGCTGTTGCTCCTCTTTTTGCCAATAGGCACTATAAAAGCAAGCAATGCCTCGGAAGCGCGTGCCATGTTCAACAACGCTTGGCGCATGTTCACCTCACCCAACGGGTGCTCATTGGGCTACTCGGTGAACATCATCGGTATCTACAAGACAACAGGTACTATCTGGGTAAAAGGAAAGAGACAACATTATCGGGAGAAACGTTATTGGGGATGGTCAGGACCTAAGTATTTTTACAAGGTCGACCTGAAGAAAAGAACAGTAGACTTCCATAACCCAAACTCAAAGAAGCGCGATAAGTATCTTTCGAAGTTCACCTTCTCTCCCAACGATTACAATTACAGTTGGGCGAACAGCAAGGAAGGTATCGTCATCACGATGGAAGGCAAAGATGGCATCAATAGCAGTATTAAACATGCCAAGCTTGTGCTTGACCGCCGCACACGCTATCCCATCGCCATCAAGGTTCGCGTGGCATTCTTCTGGACAACGGTGAAGATCAGCAATTTCCATCCGGGCATCAGCAACGATGACATCTTCGATTATCCTGCCGCCCGCTTCAAAGGCTTCAAGTTCACGAACCACTGGCCGGAATAAAATAATATCAAGTAAGCACCTCGGAGAGGTGCCGCTGAGTAGTACCTTTAGTCAGCACCTCGGAGAGGTGCCACTGAGTAGTACCCTTAGTAAGCACCTCGGAGAGGTGCCACTGAGTAGTACCCTTAGTCAGCACCTCGGAGAGGTGCCACATGGTTAGCCCCACGTGAGGCGTAGCCGATACGTGGGGTTTTAGAGCGGTGACGATACGTTGATATCCGGCCTCGAAGAGGGCGAACATGGGCTGGAAGCTGATTAATAACCCTATCTGAGGTTCGCCCTCTCCGAGGCCGACTGGTCAAGATTAACCGACCGATCTTAAACCCCAGGTTGCGTCGCTGCGCTCCTTACCTGGGGCTAACCATGTGGCACCTCTCCGAGGTGCTTATTAGCTAACCATATTAGCTAATCATGTGCAAACTCTTCGAGGTTATCCCATACCCGAAAATCAGAAGAGATCAATAAATCTACCCCCTCTGTCTCACTGCTTCGAAGAGCAATATGGCCGCAGAGACGGAGACGTTGAGCGAGTCGAGCTGTCCCTTCATCGGAATACGGATATGAGCATCGGCGGCATTGCGCCAGATATTCGTGAGACCCGTGGACTCCGTTCCCATGACGATGGCGGTGCCGCGCTTCATGTCGGTATCATAATAAAGCTTTGAATCTTGAAGCTGGGCGGTCAAAATCTGAATACCCATTTTCTTGAGGAAAGCAATGCATTCTTCTGAAGAACAAGCCACAGTAGGCACCGTGAAGATCGCGCCTATACTCGAACGAATAAGGTTCGGATTATAAAGGTCTGTCAAAGGATCGCACACGATGACGGCATCAGCAGCCGCCGCATCAGCAGAGCGCAACACGGCACCAAGGTTGCCGGGTTTCTCGACACGCTCCAAGACCATGACAAGTGGATTCTCGGGAAGGTTCAGATCCTCAAGACGCGTCGTCTTCACTTTCATTTGAGCAATGACACCCTCTGTACCTTCACGGTAAGCCACCCGACCATAGACCTTCGGAGAGACCTCATAGCCAAGGCCTTCATGCAGCAAAGATAGGATCTCGGCGGCACCCTCGTAGCTCTCAAGGATCTCTGGACAGACAAACAAGGTGTCGAGTTCATAACCAGAGTGAAGGCAATGAAGCACCTCACGGGCGCCCTCCACGACAAACAATCCTTCCGATTTTCTCTCTGCTGACTTCTGCTGAAGCAGAATAAGATGTTTGATCTTCGGGTTCTGTGTGCTTGTTATGATTTCCTTTTCCATGTCTATGATCTTCTTTTCTCACAAAATTACGAAATACCCATCGATTGACCAAACTTTTCAGTAACTTTGTCGTCAACAACTTCCAATGATATTTCTCACACGGATCTTAAAGATTTTAAAGATGGTTACGCCGCTTCGCGGCTACACGAACCACTGCATACCTTATAGAGGCGAGCTATAGCATCACCACGTAATCGGCGAAGCCGAAAATCTTTAAGATCTTTAAAATCCGTGTGAAAAAAAACGAGCTGTACGGTTGACGTTTTCTCTCGCAGATTTCGCAGATGCGCAGATCTCTGTGACTATCGTCACAAGGCGATCTCGCAGATTTCTCGCGAAACCAGTTAATCAGACAAAGGACAACAATAAAAATCTGCGAAATCGAAGAGCTGACGCTCTTAAAATCTGCGGATCAGCGTAATCTGCGAGAGGTCTAAAAAAGACGCTTTTCAACCGTACAGGTCGAAAACAATCCATGAGAAAACAAGAATTATCATCAAGAAAAAAGAGACAATGGAATTTAGAACAATCGTAGATATCCCCGAGAGCCGATGGAAGATTGAACCCATGGAGCGTATGCTCTTTGTGGGCTCCTGTTTTGCTGATAATATAGGCAAACGCTTCGCGGATGAGCACTTCCGCACAGTGGTCAATCCCTATGGTGTGATGTACAACCCTGCAAGTATTCTCCACACGGTCAAGCGGCTCATGGATGACGACGCCATGCCTTTCCAAGAAGATGAGCAAGGCACCACTGTCTTCACCCTTGGCACGAACCATGTATATATTCTCAAAGAAACTGGAGAGATCGTTGATAATTGTCGGAAGCGTCCCCAGCGTCTCTTTGAGGAGCGAGAACTGACGATTAATGAATGTGCCGACTATCTCCGTCAGGCCATTTCTCTCATTCTCAGTCGTTATCCCAAGGTCCGTTTCATCCTCACCGTTTCTCCCATCCGCTACCGCAAGTACGGTTACCACGGCTCACAACTCTCAAAAGCCACGTTGCTGCTCGCAATAGATAAACTCATATCATCACCCAACAACCAACAACCAACACCTATCACCTACTTTCCCTCTTACGAGATAATAAATGATGAATTGCGAGACTATCGATTCTATAAGCCGGACATGCTTCATCCTTCCGACCAGGCTGTGGATTATATCTTTGAGCGTCTTGCAGATACCTATTTCTCTGATGCCACCCGTGCTTTTCTGAAGGAATGGAAGCCGATCCGCGAAGCCCTCAACCACCGTCCGCTGCATCCCGAGAGCGAAGAATATCAGCGGTTCAAACAACAAACTGAAGAACGTCTTCGCGCCTTCGAACAACGCTTCGCCGACGTTTCGCTAAAGAATAATTCGCTTCGCTAAAGAATAAAGAATAGAGAAGAAAGAAGACAGAAGAAAGAAGACAGACTTTGATATAAACGCTTGCAGGGACGATAGACCTTATACATGTCTATCGTCCCTGCAATACGTTCTTGAATGTAATCCACATCCCTCCCTTTAGGGAGGGCTTGGGTAGGCCTTAGGGAGGGCTTGGGTAGGCCTTTAATCTTTATTCGCTCTCTTTCTCTCTAAGTGGTCGAGGATGATCTTACGCATACGCATCGACTTCGGCGTCACCTCCACGTACTCATCTTCCTTGATGTACTCGAGGCACTCCTCTAAGCTCATGACAGTCTTCGGCACGATGTGAGCCTTCTCATCTGAACCACTGGCACGCACGTTCGTGAGCTGCTTAGCCTTGCACACGTTGACCACAAGGTCATTGTCGTGTACATGCTCACCGACAACCTCACCGGCATACACTTCCTCACCCGGATCGATGAAGAACTTACCACGGTCCTGAAGCTTATCGATAGCATAAGCGTAAGCTGTACCCGTATCCATGGAGACCATGGAACCATTGGTACGGCGAACGATCTCACCCTTATACGGCTGATACTCTTTATAACGATGAGCCATGATAGCCTCACCCTGGCTGGCTGTCAGCACATTGGTACGCAGACCGATGATACCACGGGAAGGAATATCGAAAGTGATGTTCACGCGGTCACCCTCGGTGTCCATACCTGTGAGGTCACCCTTACGGCGTGTCACCATATCGACCATCTTAGAAGAGTACTCCTGCGGCACGTTGATGTCGAGTTCCTCAATAGGCTCGCACTTCACACCGTCGATCTCCTTGTAGATAACCTGCGGCTGACCGACCTGAAGCTCGTAACCCTCACGACGCATGGTCTCAATGAGCACAGAGAGGTGAAGCACACCACGGCCCTTGACGATCCAACGGTCTGTGTAACCCTCAACAGGATCAACACGCAGTGCGATGTTCTTCTCAAGCTCTTTCTGCAGACGGTCGTTGATCTGCCGGGAAGTGCAGAACTTACCCTCACGGCCGAAGAAAGGCGAGTCGTTGATGGTGAAGAGCATCGACATCGTCGGCTCATCGACAGCGATAGGAGGCAGTGGCTCCGGATTCTCGAAGTCTGCGATGGTATCGCCAATCTCGAAGTTCTCCAGGCCGATGACAGCGCAGATATCGCCACTGTCAACACTATCCACACGCTTGTGTGTGATACCTTCGAAAGTGTGGAGCTCTTTGATCTTTGTCTTCTCCTGAGTGCCGTCGCGGTGGCAGATCGTGATATTCATGCCATCCTTCAGTGTGCCACGATGAACACGGCCCACTGCGATACGACCGGTATAGTTACTATAGTCGAGAGAAGTGATCAACATCTGCGGAGTACCATCAAGGTGCTTCGGAGCGGGGATGACCTCCACGATCTTGTCGAGCAGATAATCGATGTTATCTGTCGGAGTCTTATAGTCAGGACCCATCCAGCCGTTCTTAGCTGAACCGTAGACCACGGGGAAGTCGAGCTGATCCTCTGTAGCGTTCAGGTCGCACATGAGGTCGAACACCATCTCGTAGACCTGCTCAGGACGGCAGTTAGGCTTATCGACCTTGTTCACGACGACGATAGGCTTCAGTCCGATCTTGAGCGCTTTCTGCAGCACGAAACGTGTCTGCGGCATCGGACCCTCGAAAGCATCAACCAACAGCAGGCAGCCGTCGGCCATGTTGAGCACACGCTCCACCTCACCACCGAAGTCGGAGTGACCCGGGGTATCGAGGATGTTAATCTTTACTCCTTTCCACGTTATAGAGACATTTTTAGAAAGAATCGTTATCCCTCGCTCGCGCTCCAGGTCATTGGAGTCGAGCACTTCGCCGCTCTCATCCTTTCCGTCGCGGAAAAGCTTTCCGGCGAGCATCATCTTGTCAACCAACGTAGTCTTACCATGGTCGACGTGCGCAATCACTGCAATGTTACGAATGTCTTGCATCGTTTTTACCTTAAACTATTAATGCTGAAATCTATTTGGCTGCAAAATTACAAAAAATACTTGTGAAAACATTGCTAATAGCCAAAAAATTAGTAACTTTGCACCCGCATTTCCGGAGAAGCCGGAGCATTCGAGGCTGTCGGGGTTGTGATTAAGGCCTGCAGACGACTAAAGGATGTCATTGATGCACCAACACATTAATCAATTTCAACAAATGTATTTAGACAAAGAGAAGAAGGCTGAGATCTTCAGCAAGTATGGCAAGGGTACCACAGACACTGGTTCAGCAGAGGCACAGATCGCTCTGTTCACTTATCGTATCGCTCACCTCACTGAGCACGTTAAGGCTAACCACAAGGACTTCGTGACCACTCGCTCTCTGACTCAGCTCGTAGGTAAGCGTCGTCGCCTCCTCACTTATCTCAAGGCTCGCGACATCAACCGCTACCGTGAGATCGTGAAGGCTCTCGGACTGCGTAAGTAAAGAGTTGGCCCACCCCTACACGCTCTTCATGGCCCCACCCCTACCCCTCCCCCATCCAGGGGAGGGAGAGATTACTTTCAAGAATTATATGCATACCTGATAGAATCAGATGTAAACACAAAAAGGCGACTAACTGTCGCCTTTTTGCGTTCTTATTCTTATTGATATTATTTTATTGGTAGACAAAGATCTCGCAAGCATCACCTCTTGGAAGTAATCAGCCCTCCCCCTGGATGGGGGGAGGGAGGGGAGAGGGCCGCCCACTTCTTCTTCCCCCTCAGATAGTACTCCCACAATATACTGATGTTCAGCCGCTCGGGCACGGGGTTGAGCGTCCTTGTTGCAGCTATCTCTTTCCGATCTTTATCAAACTCATGCTTCCACTTATGGAAAGCACGGCGACCACGGATGACAGCCTTGAAGTCGCCGATGTTATGTTGCAGGATCAGCATCTCAAAAGCCGCAAGCCAGTCGAGGAAGCAACGCATACGCATCACACCCTTCAACTCATCATCAGGCAAGTTCTTATAGAGCATCGTCAGACTGTTTCTGAAGTTAAGGAACGTCTTCATCGGATTGCTCTTTGGCAGGGTACCACCTCCGACATGGTAGACCTCACTCTCTGGATAGCACACGATACGGCGACCCCGCTGACGCAGTCGCCAACAGAGATCGATCTCTTCACAGTGGGCAAAGAACCGGCCGTCCAAGCCCCCTACCCTCCAATAGTCGGAGGAGCGGATAAGCAGGCAGGCGCCTGTCGCCCACAGCACATCTTGCGCATAGTCGTATTGACCCTCGTCGCGCTCCACCGTGTTAAAGATTCTTCCACGGCAGAACGGATATCCGTATCGGTCGAGGAAACCACCGCAGGCTCCGGCATACTCGAAACTGTCCTTGTCAAACTCTGACAACAACTTAGGCTGACAGGCTGCTACATCCTCGTGAGCATCCATATACTCCACAAGGGGTGTGAGCCAGTGGTGTGTCACCTCCACATCGGAGTTGAGCAGTACATAGTAGTCGGCTTTAATCTTTGCCAAGGCACGGTTATAGCCCTCTGCAAAGCCGTAGTTTTTGTCAAGGCGCAACGTCTTGACTATCGGGAACTTCTCCGCAAGCATCGCTAACGAGCCGTCGGTGGAGGCGTTGTCCGCAACCCACACGTCGGCCTCATCTTTCGAATACTTGACGACGGTGGACAGATAGGTCTCCATCATCTTCCGCCCGTTCCAGTTGAGGATCACCACTGCTGTTCTCATAATAACTGGGCTTTTAGTGCACTCTTATCAAAATTGAACTCACCGAGTTTCACGCGCACGATCTCGTTATCTAATCGGTCGTTGTCATCCGAAGGCGGGAGCTCCACGCGGATATAGTTCTTCGTGAAGCCGTGCATTGCTTTTCCATGCGCTGCCTTCTCGAAGAGCACCTCTGCCTCCTTGCCGATATGTGCAGCATAGAAAGCGAGTGTCTTCTCGTCCGACAGTTTCAGCAGACGGTGCACACGCTCTTTCTTGTCCTTGTCAGGCACTATATAATTAATGTGTAAGGCTGATGTCCCCGGACGCTCGGAGTAAGGGAAGACGTGGAGCTGGGTCACTGGTAATGACTTGATGAACTCATAACTGTCCTCAAAGCACTCGGGCTTCTCTCCACGGCACCCTACCATGACGTCGACACCGATGAAAGCATCGGGCATAAGCTCTTTGATAAGATGGATCTTATGGGCAAAGACATCGCGTGTATAGCGGCGATGCATGAGCTTCAGCACCTCATCGCTGCCACTCTGAAGCGGAATATGGAAATGAGGCATGAAGGCACGGCTGTGCGCACAGTAGTCGATGAGTTCATCATAAATGAGGTCGGGCTCCAACGAACTGATGCGGAAGCGCTGGATACCTTCCACGCCATCGAGCGCCTTCACAAGGTCGATAAACTTCTCCCCCGTTGTCTCACCGAAGTCACCGATGTTCACACCTGTGAGCACGATCTCCTTACCTCCCTCGCGCGCTGCCTGCTCAGCCTGCTCTACGAGCGAAGCAATGGATGGGTTACGCGAGAAGCCGCGCGCATAAGGAATCGTACAATACGTACAGAAATAGTTGCAGCCATCCTGTACCTTCAGGAAATAACGGGTACGGTTACCGCGCGAGCACGAGGGTTGGAACGACTTGATATCCTTTGTCTTGACGTGATGGAAGAGATGACGATGACCATCCGTCCCTTCTTCGGGTGTAGCGGGCTGCGTCCACGCGTCATTGAGATATTGTATGAGGTTGGCTTTCTCATTGGAGCCTAACACAAGGTCCACGCCGTCCATCTTACTCACTTTCTCTGAGTCGAGCTGCGCATAGCACCCCGTGACAACCACGAAGGAGCCGGGATTCTCACGCACCATGCGATGGATAGCCTGACGACACTTGTGGTCCGCCATCTCCGTCACTGAGCATGTGTTGACAAGACAGATATCTGCTGTCTCACCCGCCTGAGCCTCGACGACGCCCATCTCACGCAGGAGCTTGGCAAAGGTAGAGGTCTCGGAGAAGTTGAGCTTACACCCCAATGTATAAAAAGCCGCTTTCTTTCCCTGGAAAGCTGATGTGTCTATCATATTACTTTATGTATCTTTCTAAAAAATATCATTCTAATAGTTTGCAAAGGTACGGCTTTCTGAAGACTTTAGACTGATATGCCTCAGATTTTTTCGGTTCTTCAGTTTTTCGGGTTGATGGGTTCACTCAACCTCGAAGAGGTTGAACTAGGTCAGCCCCACGTGAGGCGCAGCCGAAACGTGGGGTTTAGGGTCCGGCGTGATTCCGTTGCAATCCGGCCTCGAAGAGGGCGAACATGGTTTAAACGCCATCACCTATAACCAGTATCCCACCCATGTTCGCCCTCTTCGAGGCCGACAGGTCAGGTTAAATTGCTCGACCCAAACCCCCAGGTTGCGTCGCTGCGCTCCTTACCTGGGGCTACTCATGTACAACCTCTTCGAGGTTGACCGCAGTATCAACCGAACCTTTTTTCGTTATACCCTTTGTCAATCGTCATAATAATGCTATCTTTGCATGCAAGAGAATAATGCATGGACAGATATTATACCGATGAAGATTTAGACTTCGGACAAGACGACAGTTGGAGCAATGACTTCGACGACGGGTCATACGGCTTACCTCCCGGCACGGACAGTGTTCACAACTGGGACTACTTTGAGCCGGAAGACGACGATCCGAAGCAACAGTTCGACTTTGGCAACAGACAGGCGGACCGTTACGATGACGGTCTGCCCGAACAGTTGCGTGCGCTCCTTGAGATGATTCGTAAGCAGCCGTGGCAGATCACGGCTGCGAAGTCATTCTATGAACAAGCGCTGTTCATGCAAGACTACGAGGACGATGTCGAGATTGTGAAGTATATGAACTATTTCCCGACCTATCGTGACATGACCATCCATCAGCTCCGAAGCTATTTCACAATCCGCAAGCAGCTGCGTCTCGGCAAAGCCCCCGACGTGTCACTGAGCTATCTCTTCGTCTATGTCTACGAAACCCTGATGCGCATCGGTGTGAACACAGCTGAAGAAGGTTATGAGATCTTGTGCGCCTTAAAGGAAGCCTATAGCGAGTCTGAGCCTAAATTCAGCCGTTATCTCACCCCGTGGATCCGCGACTATGTCGTTTACAACAACCTTTCGGAGCATTTCTCCGAAGTCTTTGCCAAGGAGCAAGAGCAAGACAAAATTGCCGACGTGCTCGCCGACTATGCGAAATGTGATCCACAACTTTTGTTTGACACCATCTGCCCATTGTCAAAGTACGACCCCCGCACTGCCGCCCTTTACAAGAAGTTCCCGAAGGAGACCACGGAAGCCATGGTCCGGGTGCTACGGGCTATCCTCCCGACGATAGAGAAAGAGAGTCGGCACCGTATCCGCACGATGTTTGCCGGCAAGCGCGTGAGCCGCTCATGCACTATGTTTGCCAACGCTGTGTTCTATGATCCCAAGCCTGTGCGAAATGTAGAGATAACCGTATCACCCGCCCATCGTTTCATCTGCCGTGGAGGACTGTGGTCGCATGACGATTACGTTGGCGCTGATTTATCTCTAAAGAAGAAACTCGGTGCTGTACTTCGTGAGACGGACCGACAATTGCGTGAGATGCTCGGCGTCAAGCCTAAGCTCCCACTCTTAAAGACCGGTGAGGAGTATAGTTCTCTTATCAAGCCCGTCCTTGCTTCCTGGCAGGCTGAAGAGCAGAAGCGTCGAGCTGCGGAGGAAGCAGAGAAGCGACGCATCAGCATCGACTACAGCAAACTGGGGCGTATCCGCAACGATGCAGAGGTGGTGCAGGACAAGTTGCTTGAGGGAGTGGCTATCGAAGAAGAATCGCCAGCTCTGCAGGGGCGGCCCTTGTGGCCGTCCGCCATGGCAGGACAAATTAATGCATCCGAAATCACGCGGTCATCCGAGGTGCGGACGGCCACAGGGGCCGCCCCTGCAACTGATACCAATACTTCCTCCGACTCTCGTGAGCACCATTTCCTCCGTCTCTTCCTCTCCGGCGGCGACTGGAAGCAATTTCTTCGCGATATCCACGTGCCTGAAGGTGTGATGGTGGAGAACATCAACAACGAGATGATGGATATCGTCGGTGACATCGTGTTGGAAGATAATGGCGATGGACTGCAACTCATTGAAGACTACAGAGAAGATATATTGAATTTACTTAATAACTCTATTGATTGCCACTCGTAATCAACTGATTTGTTGTTGATAAGTCTATTGATTATTGTCTGGATGTCCGGAGAAAAGACATCGCGACGCATATGGGGCGGTAACACGTCACATACGGGGCAGTAACGCGTCACATATGGGACGCTATAAGATTTAACCGATACGGCGGCGAAATCTTGCTTATTACAAATTAACTTTGTATCTTTGCAGAGTACTTCTTTCCTATTAAGAAAGACTCAGCAAAGATACATGAACGATACGATATACAGCAATAATAATCAGAGCAATAATCTGAATAATACTCAGAGGATCAAGATTCCTCGGCGCATCGCACAGAGCGTCATCAGTTCGCTCAAAGGTGGTGTGGTGCCGCGCGTAGGACTACCTTTCATCACTGTGGGACGACGTAAGGAGATAGAGGCGTTGCTACACGACGTGGATATCGTCGGCGAAGGCGGGGCTTCGTTCCGCTTCATCGTCGGTAAGTACGGCAGCGGTAAGTCGTTTCTTCTTCAGACGATCCGCAACTATGTCATGGACCGGCAGTTCGTCGTTGTCGATGCCGACCTCTCACCGGAGCGCCGCCTCCACGGCAACCAAGGACAAGGATTAGCTACCTACCGCGAGCTGATACGCAACCTCAGTGTGAAGTCAAAGCCCGAAGGCGGCGCACTCGCCATGGTCCTCGACCGATGGATCAGTTCGGTGCAGACAGCGACGGCGGAGAGTACGAATATCAGTATGGATAACCCACAGTTCAGTGAACTTGTGGAGCAGCGTATCATGACCGTCATCCGTCAGATGCAGGAGCTCGTTCATGGTTTCGACTTCGCCCGTCTGCTCACGCTCTATTATCGGGCTTTTATTAATGGCGACGATGAGCTTAAAGGTAAGGTGCTCAAATGGTTCCGCGGTGAATATGCCACAAAGACTGAGGCTCGACAGGAACTTGGGGTGACGGTCATCATCTCCGATGACGACTGGTACGACTATCTCAAGCTCATGGCTTACTTCTTCCGTCAGGCAGGCTACCGTGGCCTGATGGTGTTCATCGACGAGCTTGTCAACATTTTCAAGATTCCGAACAGCATCTCCCGACAATACAACTACGAGAAGATCCTCACGATGTATAATGATGCTTTGCAAGGCAAGGCACAGTATATCGGCACCATCATGAGTGGCACCCCCGAATGTATCGAGGATCGGCACCGCGGCGTGTACAGTTACGAGGCGCTGCGCTCCCGCTTGGCTGAAGGCAAGTTTGCTATCGATGGGCACCAGGACCTGCTCGGTCCCGTGCTCCGGCTCCAACCACTGACGAACGAGGAGATGTTCGTGTTGGCAGAAAAGCTTGCCGATATCCATGCCTCGCTCTATGGTTATCAGCGTACCGTGACCGACGAAGACCTCACGACCTTTATCCAGATTGAATACAGCCGCATCGGTGCCAACGAGCATATCACCCCGCGAGAGGTCATCCGCGACTTTATCGAACTCCTCGACATTGCCGTGCAGAACCCGGGCAGCAGTGTGCGCAATCTCTTGCAGAGCGATGCATTCAGCTATGCCAAGCCCGAGGAAGAAGAGCGAAAGGACGCCGTAGGCAGTCAGTTTGCTGAGTTCACTATTTAATCGCAGCGCCTATGAACATCTTCTCCCGATATTCCCCGGCTATCCAGCGCTACATCTATGAGGAAGGATGGCAGAAGCTGCGGGCTATCCAGGCAGCTGCCGGTGACGCTATCTTCAACTCCGATGCCAACGTGCTGTTGTCCGCTTCTACGGCTTCGGGAAAGACGGAAGCAGCCTTCTTCCCAATCATCACGCTGATGCAGGAACAGCCACCGACCTCCATCGGCTGTCTCTATATTGCCCCTTTGAAAGCATTGATCAACGACCAGTTCGTGCGCCTCAATGATATCTGCCGCGAGTGTGGCGTGGAGGTATGGCACTGGCATGGCGACGTGTCCCAAGAACAGAAGAAGAAGCTCATGCGCCATCCCTCGGGAATCCTTCAGATCACACCCGAGAGCTTAGAAGCAATGCTCCTGCACCGTCATTCTCAGATACCTTTTCTTTTTGGTGACCTGCGTTTCATCGTCATCGATGAGATCCATTCATTCCTTCGTGGCGACCGTGGCGGTCAGACACTCTGTCTGCTCGAGCGACTCTCACGAATGGCGGGTGTCAACCCTCGACGTATAGGTCTCTCGGCAACCATTGGTGAGCCACGCTTGGTAGGTGCCTTCCTCTCAGCAGGTACCGGACGAGGCACGATCATCCCGAAGATACAGTCGGCCGGAACCAAATGGCGCATCTCTGTCGCGCATTTCTCGCTGTCGGTCAGCGGAAGCAAAGGAGATACTATCAACGCTGATGCCAGCCTCTCTCCATCCTCTTCGCCGACAATCACGGGCAGCATCAATCGTACTTATAAAGACGATGAACGTATCCACTACAATCCTTTCCAAAGCAAGATAGATATCGATGGCGAACCCTCCCGGCCTTCTGAAGCCAAACGTGAGATGAAAGACGGGAGTCCGTTCGTAAGGCCTTGGAAAGATGAAGGAAAAGGTTCTGTAGACGAGCCCATAAGCAATGCTTTTGACCCATCCATCAAATACATCCTTGACAACACCCGCGGACACCGCTGTCTCATCTTCTCTAACTCGCGCGAAGAATGTGAGGTTGTGTGCTCCACCTTGCGAATGTATTGTGAGGCGCTTCATGAACCCGACCGGTTCCTCATCCATCACGGCAACCTCTCGGTGAGCTATCGTGAGAGTGCGGAGGAGGAAATCAAACGCGAGGACTCGCTCATGACAGTCTGCACGACTTCTACGTTGGAGTTAGGTATCGACATCGGGCGCTTAGAGCGAGCCTTCCAGATTGATGCTCCTTTTACTGTCAGTTCTTTTCTTCAGCGCATGGGACGTACGGGACGACGGGGCGCACCTTCGGAGATGTGGTTTGTCATCCGTGAGGAGCAGACTGAGCCGCGAGCCATGATGCCACAGACGATTCCTTGGAAACTGTTGCAAGCCATTGCACTCATCGAACTTTATGTCAAAGAGAAATGGGTCGAGCCGCCTCGGACGGGTCGACTGCCCTATTCCCTACTCTATCATCAGACTATGGCAACGCTTGCTGCCGGTGGCGAGATGTCGCCGGCAGAGTTGGCGGAGCGCGTGCTCACGCTGAGCTATTTCCGGCATGTCTCACAAGACGACTATCGTGTACTATTGCGTCATCTGTTGAAGATCGACCACATTGAGACCACGGAGCGGGGTGGACTGATCGTCGGACTGAAAGGGGAGCGTGTCGTCAACAACTTCAAGTTCTATGCCGTCTTCCAGGAGAACGAGGAATATAAGGTCCGGTGTGAGTCGAAAGAGATTGGCACTATCGTCAAACCGCCACCTATTCAGGACAAGATAGCTATTGCCGGGCGCGTATGGGTAGTGGAAGAGGTAGACCGCAGTCGGCATATCGTCTATTGCCATCCCGTGAAAGGTGTGGTTCCTGCCTACTTCGGTGACGAGCCGGGCGACATCCACACGAAAATCTTGGAGAAGATGCACGACATCCTCGCCACACCCGTAACCGATGACGCCTATCCTTATCTCATGCCCCATGCCCGCTTCCGCCTCAATCAGGCGATAGACACGGCTCGGAAGTCAGGCCTCGGACTGAAGTGGCTGCTGCCATTAGGCGGCAACATGTATGCGTTGTTCCCCTGGCTTGGAAGCTATGCGTTCCTTGCCATGGAGCGGTTTATCCGCATCCGCTGTGGGGCACGGTTAGGAATCAAAGGTTTCAACTCAGCTCGGCCTTACTATATGATGTTCACGTTAGGTGTCTCTGCTGCCGAGTTCTTTAAGATCATGGCGGAAGAGATAGAGAAGCCCCTCGACCCTATAGAACTGCTCTATCCGAAAGAGGCACCTGTCTTCGACAAGTACGATGACCTCCTGCCCGTGGAACTCACACGCAAAGGCTTCGCCTACGGCGTGCTCGATGTGGCGAAGATGCAGGAACGGGTGAGGCAGATGTGCGGGTTGGAAAACAAAAGCACCTCGGAGAGGTGCCACATGATAAACCCCATTGCGTGAAGCACCTCGGAGAGGTGCCACACGGTTAGCCCCACGTGAGGCGAAGCCGAAACGTGGGGCTTGGGTGTTGGGGGACTCGATGATATCCGGCCTCGAAGAGGGCGAACATGGTTATTCACCCCCATCTTAACCTGCACCCCGCCCATGTTCGCCCTCTTCGAGGCCGGGAGTCAGATTAAACCCGCCGATCTTAAACCCCAGGTTACGTCGTTGCGCTCCTCACCTGGGGCTAACCAAGTTCAACCTCTTCGAGGTTGTTTCTCAAAATCAATCCGAAAATCGAAAGAACCAAATATAATGCCATGAAAGTAATTGTATCCAAAGAGATTGAGACTGTCTGCCCCGCCTTTGTCGGGGCTTGTCTTGAAGCGACAGTCAAGAACAGTAAATATTGTCAGCCGCTGTGGGATGAGATCAATGCTATGGGTGAGTATTATCGTCAGACGCTGACCACGGAGTCGTTGAAAGAGATCTCCGGCATCGCCGCCACACGGAAGGTCTACCGCGCCTGCGGTAAGGATCCGTCACGTTACCGCCCTGCTGCTGAGGCGCTGATCCGCCGTCAGCTCAAAGGCAAGGACCTGTATCAGATAGACACGCTTGTCGACCTCATCAACCTCGCAAGCATCGCCTACGGCTACAGCATCGGCGGCTTTGATGCGGATAAGTTCAAAGGCGACACGCTGACACTCGGTGTCGGGCGTGAGGGAGAGCCTTACGAAGGCATCGGCCGCGGCATGATCAATATCGCCGGACTGCCCGTCTATCGGGATGAAGAAGGCGGCGTAGGTACACCTACGTCCGACAATGAGCGCACAAAGATCTCCATCGGCACCACGCATCTCGTTGTGCTGATCAATGGCTACGACGGCAATGAGGAGCAGGTGAAGGCGAACGCTGAATACATACAAGAATTACTCCGCAAGTATTGCGAGAGTGACGGAGGAACATATTTCGTCTACTGAACCTTCTTGTATTTCCAGTCTACGACTGTTTTCTCCTTAGAAGAGAAATTAATGCCGACCTCATAAACATTTCGATGGTCCTGCATATAAGGCAAGGTATACTGTTTTGATTCAATCTGCTCTAAGGCGACGTCAGGACTCTTGTCATATTTCAGTTCCATGACAAAGATCGATGTGTGGGTAGAGACAACTAAGTCTAACCGTCCTGTTGCGGTCTTTACCTCAGCGCGGATGGTAAAGTTCAGTG
Source organism: uncultured Prevotellaceae bacterium (assembly GCA_902792635.1). Lineage (GTDB taxonomy): Bacteria > Bacteroidota > Bacteroidia > Bacteroidales > Bacteroidaceae > Prevotella. The sequence continues at coordinate 109,518 of CADBAG010000005.1, forward strand.
TGTTGAAGATCGAATAGAGGATGGCTTGGTAGATAGCCTCACTGTTACGGTGAATGTCATAGGGGAAACCGGCAAGATACACCTTCAGTGCCTCCATGGCAGCATCGATGTCATCGGCGCGCATAGCCTCGCCGAAATTCCAGGCAAAGGTACCTTGCTGAAGGATATATCTTGGTGCTATATACCGCAGCATACTCTGACTCAGGCCCTGTCTCACCTCCTCGTTAGGGATGCCGAGCTTATACATCCCGTTTCTCGACTCTCTGATTGTAATGTAACCACTCTGATAAAGTACAGGGACAGGATTCGTGATGTTGTCTGTCGGGGTATCAAACATGTCCTCCGTAGCCGTGATACCCTCAAGCTCCGGCAACAGCATATTGCTGTCCTTGAGCAAATCGAGAAGGAATGTGGGGGTACCCGTTGAGAACCAGTAGTTGCCGAACTTCTTGTCATACAGTGCGTTCAGCAAACTATAAGGGTTATAGATGTTCGGACAGTTCACTGAGAAATGGTACCCGTCATACTGCTCCTTCAGCCGGGCCACGGCTCCGTCATAGGTCAGGTTGTTGGCTTTCGCCAATGCTTCAATACCTTCATGGAAAGTGGCAAGCATCTCATCCTGCGTGATACCGCAGATCGTGGCAAACTCGTCATCAAGACTATAGTTCTTTATATTGTTCAGTTCGCTGAAGATGCTCAGCTGGCTGAACTTCGTGATACCCGTGAGAAAGACAAAGCGGAGGTTGGCCTCCCGGGCCTTCAGAGGACTGAAAAAACCGCGCATGACATCTCTGATCTCCTGCTGCAGCTCGGGTTTGCTGTTACTGTCGAGCATCGGGGCATCGTATTCGTCAACAAGAACCACGACTTGCCGGCCTGTCTGGTCATAAGCGGCCTTGATGATACGGTCAAGACGGTTGCCCGGCTTGTCGCTTGCATCCTTTTTGATGCCGTACTGTTCCTCATATTCTTCAAGGATAAGGTTCAGTGTTGACATCAGACTACTCAGGTCATAATACTTATAACGGCTTAAATCCAGATGCAGCACAGGATAGCGGACCCAGTCTTTCTCCAACTTGTCGATGGCAAGCCCTTTGAACAACTCCTTGCGCCCCTCAAAATAAGCCTGGAAGGTCGTCACGAGCAGAGACTTGCCGAACCGGCGGGGGCGGCTCAAGAAATTGTTTTTTGTTCCACAAGCAATCTTGTAGACAAGATCTGTCTTGTCTACATAAGCCATCTTATTCTCGATAATCTCTGAAAATGTCTGAATTCCTATCGGATACTTTGCTGCCATAATCCAAAGCCTTATTGTTTTTGCAAAGATAGTACTATTTTTCTACTTGGCAAACTCTCCTTCGACTTTTTTGCCGCAGACAAAAACAGACCCATTAGTTAGTTAGGAGTTAGGAGATAGGAGATAGGAGTTAGGAGTTAGGAGATAGGAGTTAGGAGTTAGGAGTTAAAATGTGGAATAAGATTGTTTGAAGAAAAACTTAGGGATTTGTCTCTAATATAGAAAGTTTGTCGTATCTTTGCGACGAATAATAGGAACCGACGTATGGTAATAGGAATAGACGTGGGCATCAGCACCACAAAGATTGTAGGCATCAACGATGATCATGTAGTGATCTCACCCATCCGGATCCGAGCCACGGACCCCGTGACCTCGCTCTATGGAGCCTTCGGCAAATATCTCTATGACAATCAGATAGCGCTAAGCGAGGTAGAGCACGTGATGATAACAGGCGTAGGAGCAGCCTATGTCAACAATCCCATCTATGGCCTACCCACCGACAAGGCGGAGGAGTTTATTGCGGATGGCTTAGGCGCACGCTATGAGACAGGACTGAACCGTATGATTGTTGTCTCCATGGGCACAGGCACGAGTTTAGTGCAATGTGACGGTGAAGATATCCGGCACATCGGGGGTATCGGACTCGGAGGTGGCACCTTAGCGGGCTTGAGCCGTGTCATTCTCAAGACAGACGACATGAAGCAGATCATCGCACTCGCCATGCAAGGAGACATTTCGAATATCGATCTACAGATTGGCGACATCTCACCGAACCCATTGCCCGGACTTCCGAAGCACGCCACTGCCTCCCTGTTCGGTAAGGCTAAAAGTAATGCAACACGCGAAGACATCGCATGCGGCATCATAACAACTGTGCTTCAGACAATCGGTTCAAGTTGTATCCTCGCTTCTCTCAACTCGGGTATCCGAGAGTATGTACTGATCGGGAACCTGACGTTGCTGCCACAATGTAAACTCGTGTTCCCAGGCCTTGAGAAACTCTATAAGGTTCATTTCATCATCCCCAAATACTCCGAGTTCTGCACGGCAATAGGAGCGGCGCTGAGCTATAGAAAAGACTGACGGCCCCACCCCCGCCCATCCCCCATCCAGGGGAGGGGTTGATATGCCTGCTAAACCCTTCTTTCCCTCACCTTCTTCCCATTCCAATCGATAGCTACCGAGTGTTTATCTATGTAATCAACCCCTCCCCTGGTTGGGGGAGGGGATTAAGGGGAAGGGCTCGAGGGGATTAAGGGTTAGGGCTCTTAGGGCTTTATTCGTACCTCATGCTCTTCGCCGGATGGATGTGCGAGATGAGGTAACTTGGACCAATCAGCACAAGAACACTGATGAGCAGTGTGGCTACATTGAGCAACACGAGCAAGGGGAGATTGAACTCGATAGGCACCGTGCTTACATAATAAGTAGCGGGATCGAGCTTCACAATGCCTAAGTACTTCTGCAGGAAACAAACTCCCAAGCCGATGATATTGCCAATGATCAGTCCGCGACCGATGATGAATGTAGCGAACCAAAGGAAGAGGTGACGGATGGTCCTGTTGCGGGCACCTAAAGCTTTGAGGATACCGATCATCGTGGTACGCTCAAGAATAATAATGAGCAGACCGGAGATCATCGTAACACCAGCTACCGCCGTCATCAATGCCAGGATAATCCAAACGTTCATGTCAAGCAGATCCAACCAACGGAAGATCTGTGGGTTGATATCCTTGATCGTCTGTGATGTGTAAGTCTCGCCATAATGGTCCGTCCGCTTATTAATCTGACGGATGAACTGATGCTCCACATCATCAACATGGTTGAAGTCATTCACGGTCACCTCTATACCAGACACTTGGTCAGGGTTCCATCCATTCAACTTAATGGTTGAATAGAGATCAGTGAATACCATATAGGAATCGTATTGACTGAGATTCGTCTGATAGATTCCCGCAATCGTGAATCGGCGGATGCGCACACCATTGCTGTCGATGAAATAGGCAAAGACGCGCTGACCCTGCTTCAGGTTCAACTTATTGGCGATACTTTGTGAGATAACAATCTTATTGGACGAAGCTTCATCGGAGAAACGCGGAATACTGCCCGACACCATGTTCTGATGGATAAACGTCGAGTCCCATTCAGGCCCAACACCCTTAAGCACGATACCAAGGAAGTTGCTGTCAGTCTTGAGAATGCCTTGCTTATAGGCGAAACGCTCCGCATGCTTCACGCCACCGATATTGCGGATGGCACCCATGACACTGTCACTGGCAGCGATAGGATATTGCTCGGTCTCCGTCTGCGCCACGAAGTTTGTCACCTGGATATGTGAGCCAAAGCCGATGACCTTGGCCTGTATCGTGTGTTTGAAACCGAGCACGACACAGACAGACACAATCATGACAGCTAATCCGATAGCTACACCAATTGTGGCAATGGTGATAGCAGGGCGCGATACCTTATGTTTGTCGCCCTGATCACCGTATATTCTCTGTGCTATAAAAAGTGGGAAATTCATTCTGATAACGTTATTCAAACAACGCTATATTTATAACGTCTTGATCTCCGTCTTTCCCGGATAAGCCTCAAGCGCTTTACCCAAAACGACGAGTGCCCTTCTGAGGTCTTCCTTCTTGAGGACGTAAGCTAAACGCACCTGATTGTTACCGGCACCAGGCGTTGTATAGAAGCCGGAAGCAGGAGCCATCATCACCGTCTCACCCTCATAGTTGAAGTCCTCGAGGCACCAGCGGCAGAACTTCTCAGAGTCGTCCACAGGAAGCTGAGCCACGGTATAGAAGGCGCCCATAGGAATAGGCGAATAGACACCGGGGATGCGGTTTAGGCCATCTATCAAGCACTTACGACGCTCCACATACTCATCGTAGACATTACGGTAATACTCTTCAGGTGCATCAAGCGATGCCTCGGCAATGATCTGACCAATAAGAGGTGGAGAGAGACGGGCCTGACAGAACTTCATCACAGCCTTACGCACCTCACTGTTGTGGGTGATGAGGGCACCAATACGGATACCGCACTCTGAATAGCGCTTTGAGACAGAGTCGATAAGGATGACATTGTTCTCTATGCCTTTCAGATGCATGGCACTGATATAAGGACTGCCTGTGTAGATATATTCGCGGTAGACCTCATCGGAGAAGAGATACAGGTCGTACTTCTTCACGAGGTCGCGTATCTGGTTCATCTCACGGCGCGTATAGAGGTAACCCGTCGGGTTGTTGGGGTTACAAATCATGATAGCGCGCGTCTTGTCGTTGATGAGCTCCTCAAACTTCTCCACCTTCGGCAAGGAAAAGCCCTCCTCGATCGTCGTAGCGATGGTACGGATCTTAGCACCGGCAGAGATAGCGAACGCCATATAGTTGGCATAGGCAGGCTCCGGAACGATAATCTCGTCACCGGGGTTCAGACAGCTCATGAAAGCGAAGAGCACAGCCTCAGAACCACCCGACGTGATGATGATCTCATCGGGAGAGACATTGATGTTGTATTTCGCGTAATATTTGACGAGCTTCTGGCGGTAGGAGAGATAACCTTGCGAAGGAGAATACTCCAACACCTTACGGTCGATGTGCTTCAACGCATCGAGACCACATTGGGGAGTGGGAAGATCGGGCTGACCTATGTTGAGGTGATAAACCTTGATACCCCGCTCCTTTGCTTTAGCAGCCAACGGAGCGAGCTTACGAATAGGCGACTGTGGCATCTCAAGGCCACGAACAGATATTTCAGGCATTATCTCATTTTGTTATTCAAGACGCAAAGTTAACCTTTTTTATTGATACGGCAAACGATTTATCGCTATTCTTTACTTTCTGCTATGAATCTTTATCCGTTTAATGTGTTCTTTCTTCCTTTTTCTTTCTTCGTTAGCGAATGCGTAATTATTCTTTAGTGCTTGCGCCCAAAGAAGTATTGTCCTTTGTGTTTCGTCAATGTTCCCCAGTTGATAGCATGGTGCGGACAATGATGGTAACAGGCGAAGCAGGCAAGGCACGAGCCGTCGTGCTTCCACTGTGGTTCAAAGCCTAACCCGCCAATAATATTCTTCGTAGGGCAGACATCCGCACAGATACCACATTTGACACACAGACGACTGTCCACATTGAACTTCTTATCCGTGACAAGATGATTAGTGAAGTAACCCCCAAGCAACCGCGAGTTGATACGCGGCCAATGACCCAAGACAAGGTGGCTTGCTTCTTTGTGGTTAACGATCTCATTGATATAATCTCTCAGTTCGGCAGCCGCCTTGTCTTTCTTCTCCTTCTCTTTCTTCGCATTGTCGACATTGAAGAAGGGCAAGCCGAGATAGGACTCGGGCATGATGAGCGAGAAGGCCGCATGGAGCGGGATGTCCTTCGCTGCTAAATCCTTGCGAAGGATATCCATCGTCTCGCCGATGCTGTCGCCTGCCGTGCAGAGAGCATAGACATAATGGTCCTTGCCATCAATGCTGAGCCGACGGATGAACTCACGGACAATCTTAGGTGGACGCCAGCCATGCACCGGGAAGCAGAAGCCAAGTCGTTCCCCTTCCTGCAAAGTGAACGCAAACTGTCCCGAGCGCATCAGCTCCGGGATAAAGAGCAACCTGTCATTCGTTGCCTCGGCAATGGCTTTAGCGGCCCACCCAGTATTACCTGTATCTGAGAGATAAAAGATCATATCTTATTTGGTATAGAAATCAATGACAGCCTGGATAGCCTGCTTACAAGCGGGACAGAACTCCGGGTTCTCGTTCGTACGCATGCGGCAGTCAGGATAAGCACGGAAGACTCCCTTAGGACTGTAGCCTGCACCCTCATAGAAGCCTGCCTTGGGGTCTTTGCCTATGAGGTTCGACCACTTACCCTTGAAGTCGGCTTTCGTAGTGATGTTCTGTTCCCAGGGTTCAACGTCGTGCGGATACATCGGCACTTCCTCCGTATCGTAGGCATACTCATCAGCGAGGCCTGCAAAACTATGGCCGAACTCATGGACGACAACCGGACGGAAAGTAGGATGATGGGCTGCACATAGCTCATAACTGTTGAGGATGCCACCACCGCCATAGCGGTCGGTATTGACAAGCACGATGATATGCTCGTAAGGGATGCCGGCAAGGACATCGTGCAGCCGCTTGAGATGAAGCGTAGTGAGGTAGCGGGCACTATAGAAGGTGTCGAAATTGGAGAGTACGGCAGTGTTCTTCCAGATACCTTCATCGGGGATGCTCACACCACTATCCTCAGAAGGAGACTCTACAGCTACAAGCGAGAACTTATTGCGGGAACTCTTGAACGGCTCATAGGAGAAAAGATAGCCCATAGCTCGGCGAGCGTCCTCAAGGAACTTCGGCATCTCAGCCTTCGTATAGCCTTCAGCTACGTAAGCCACACGGATGCAACGAGTGGTGTCGGCGGCTTTCTGCAGGTAGACGTATGGATTGACACCTTTCTCACCGATATGACGGATGAGGATATCTTTAGGGTTCACGACATGGGTGAGTGAGGCGCAGATCTGCCTACGGTTATTTCGAAGGTCAAGCGTCACCTTCACCGTGCGCTTCGGCATTGGAACGAGGAAGACATTCTCAAAGCTTTTGTCGATCGTCTTAGCCTCGGGATAAGACTGCCATTCCTGAAAGAGCGTAGAGAACGAGTTGCGGTAGAGAACCTGTCCACTCACACTGTCGCGCACCGTTATCTGTCCATTGCCTTCCATCGGCAACTCTGCGAGGTGCTGGCGCTTACCATACCAACGCGGCGACTGACAGAGCTCATCCACAGCTATATGCTGCTCATGATCGTTGCCCGAAAAGATGTAATCGATACGCAGGGTCTTGTCCTGAAACCAACTGTTGAAGTCCTGTGCACTAACGCTCAGTGCAGACAGGACCACACAAAACAAAAAACATAATCTCTTCATATATTCAAATTTATGTTACCTGACTCTTAGTTGCTGACCAACCATAATGCCATCATCTGGACTCATGTGGTTCATCTTATAGAGATTCTTCAAGCGGATGCCATACATCTGAGCAATGGAGTACATGCTCTCCCCTGCCTTGACGATGTGTGGCTTGCCCTTAAACACCTTAGAAGCCTTCTTCTGTTTCTTCTCTAAGTAGATGATATCACCTGCACGGAGCACATCGTCCTTGTCGCGGTCGTTATATTTAGCGAGCTTACGCCTCGAGATACCTGTCTCCTTGGAAAGACTCTTGAAAGAGTCACCCGCCCGAGCTACAATATAATAGTTCTTGTTGCACTTCGTGATAGGATGGAAGCCGTTAGGCGCATAGTCATGGTTACGGGCATCATAGCGGTCAGCCATGAAATGATCATAGCCTTTGGCATGATCAAAACGATCGATGTGATAGAGTTCGATGATATTAATAAGGTTATCTGCATAACGAGGGTTCGTAGCATAGCCGCAAGCCTTCAAGCCACGCGCCCACCCTTTATAATCGGTCTCCCTTAAACGGAAAAGACTCGAATAACGCGTATTGTTACGAAGAAACCGACTGTGGTCCTCATAGCTCTGCTTCGCACTGTCGTAAGCTCGGAAGCACTCACCCAAGGCATCATCATCGGCATTGATAGACCGACCATTCCATCCATGGCATTTGATGCCAAAATGGTTGTTACCAATCGTAGCAAGCTTGCTCATGCCTGCCCGACTCTCGAAAAGTCCCTGAGCGAGCGTGATACTTGCAGGAATACGATAACGCTGCATCTGCTCTATCGCCAAGTCCTTATACTGGTCGATATAGAGCAGATAGGCTGCATTCTGCACTCCTTGCCCATTAGCTTTTAGAAAAGCCACAGAAAGGAGCAACGTGAAAACGATATATCGAAAGAATCGCATGTATGCTTGATTAAAAGAATGATACATGCAAAGTTAGCAAAAAAAACTATCAGAAAGGAAGAGAAACATAAAAAAAACCGCCTCAGGTAAAACCCAAGGCGGTGTCTCTCAATTTTCTATTCGTGCTAACGAAAATCGCTTATTACTGAGCAACAGCAGTGTCAGCAGCAGCGGTGTCAACAGCAGCTGTGTCAGCTGTGTCAGCAACGGCTGTTGTGTCAGAGTCAGCAGCAGGAGCTGCGCTCTGGTTCTTGTTACCACATGATGCGAAAGAGATAGCTGCGATAGCTACGAACATTAAAACTAATTTCTTCATTTTCTTTGCTTTTTAAATCTGTAAAACAATCTTGTTTATTAACAACGCTGCAAAGGTAGGCATTTTTTCAATACGTTGTTCATTTTTTAGCCACTTTTTTTGCCCCTTTCTGTAACTTTTTCGTAAGTAGTTGATTATCAGTACTATATTTTTGGTAAACAAAGGTTAAAGTTTTGCACAACCTTGTAAGACCCTTCATTTTAACATTTCAGAGACAAAAAAGAGCCGCATGGTAAAGGTGCAAAAACGCTACATACACCACACCATGCGGCTCTTTATGTAATCAACATCCCCTCCTTCGGAGGGGCTTGGGGAGGCTTTACATCCCTGCTGCAGCAGCAATCCAGTCGTACACGCCGGAGCATACGCCGAAGGCGACAACGCCGAGCGTGCAGATAGCGAGCGCGAACTTCGTGCTCATAGCACTCTTGAACGTAGGCAACGGGTTGTCGTTAGGCTTGATAAACATAGCCTTGACGATCAGCAGATAGTAGTACAAGCTGATGACGGTGTTGACCAAAGCGATGAACACCACTGCGTAAGTCAGCGCACCGATCGTTGTTGTCACCTGAGCACCCTGGGCAGCAGCCATGAACGAGAAGAACTTCGAGAACATACCTGCAAACGGAGGGATACCACCGAGGGAGAACAGTGCCAGCGTCATGATGAAGCTCAGACGCGGGTTAGTCTTATAGAAGCCATTGTAGCTGTCCATATTCACCGTCCCATTGTTGTGCTCCTCCACAGATGCGATGATTGCGAAGACTGCCAGGTTGGCAACGACATAGATGAGAACATAGTAGCTCAGAGCCACAACGCTCATCTTAGAGTCGCCAAGGATAGCGAGCACGATATATCCAGCCTGTGAGATAGAGGAGAAAGCCATGAATCGCTTAAGATCCTTCTGATGGATAGCGAAGAGGTTGGCTACCGTGATAGAGAGCACGATGACCACCATCAGCATGTAGCGCCAGTAATCCACCATCGGAGCGAAGACCTTCATCAGGATAGCACACAATGCGAAAGCAGCGGCACCCTTTGAAACTACAGAGAGATATCCAGTGACACTCGTCGGAGCACCCTGGTAGGTATCCGCTGTCCAGAAGTGGAACGGCACAAGAGAAATCTTGAAGCCGAGACCCGAGAAGAAGAACACCATACCGAGGATGGTAAGCGGCGTAGCTGCAAGCTTCGTCACCACATCGTCGAAATAGAGCGTACCAGTTGCTCCATAGATGAAGCTGATACCGAAGAGCATCACGCCACTTGAGAAGGTTGCTGTAAGGATGAACTTAGCACCTGCCTCAGCAGAATAGTGACGATACTTGTCCATTGCCACGAGGCAAGCCATAGGAACGGATGCCATCTCAAGACCGAGGAAGAACAGAAGGAAGTGGTTAGCGCTTACCATCATGTTCATACCAAGCAGTGTAGAGATCACGAGGACATAGAACTCACCCTCCTTGAAAGCAGTGTCAGGACGCTGAAGCCACTCACGTGCCTGGATAAGCACGATGAGGGTACCAAAAGCAAGGATTGTCTTGATGACGCCGATGCTCGCATTGGTCTGATACATCCCTCCGAAAGTTGTAGAAGCAGCTGTCGGGAAGATGTTGATAAGGATATGGATGAAGAGCAGTACACATACCAGCGGATTGAACCACTTACGAAGCGATTCCACGGGAGCCTGCGCCACCGTCTTCTCTTTCTCCAAAGCCAGCTCGCCCTCCTCTGCCTGATGGACAGCGAGTGCAGAAGGCTTCTGAGCCGTGAAGAGATCCACCACAAACACTATCAACAGGATAGCCATGAGCGTGACCTCTGGTATCATATTCAGAAATTGACTGTAATCGATATTCATTTTTTTATAGTTTTTGAGTTTCTGAGTTCTTGAAGTTTTTAAGCCTTTAAAATGCCTATTAATATATAGCAGACATAAATAAAGCTCAAAAACTCATTAACTCATTAACTTATTAACTTACATACCAACAATATGACTGATCATCGGGCCAACAGCATCGTTGATGATGTTCTGAGCCCACAGTGGTGCAAGACCGAGGCCTGCAACACAGAAGATCAGACCACCGACAGCGATACGCTCATCCCAGGTAGCATCCGTGAGCTTGAAATACTCCGGATTAGGAACCTTCTGATAAAGGATCTTACCCACAACACGGAGGATGTAGACAGCCGTGATAACGATAGAGGTACAAGCGATGATGGTGCAAGTACGATGGAACACATCAGCATTTTGGAATGAACCGACGAAGATGTTCATCTCAGCAACGAAGCCAGAGAAACCAGGGAGACCGAGGTTTGCGAGACCGGCAACGACATAAGCCACGGAGAGGAACGGCATAATCTTCATCAAACCACCGAGACGACGAACGTCACGGGTACCGGTACGGTGATAGATCATACCGATGACAGCGAAGAAGAGGGCCGTCATCAGACCGTGAGAGAGCATCTGAAGGATAGCACCCGTGCAAGCGGTCTGAGTCATCATCAGCAAGGCAAAGAGCACCATGCCGCAGTGAGAGACAGAAGAATAAGCGTTGATATACTTCAGGTCGGTCTGCACACAAGCAGAGAGTGCACCGTAGACCACAGAGATCGTGGTGAGGATGAGGAAAATCCACGAGAGCTGCTGAGCAGCGTCAGGAAGGAGGAACATAGCGATGCGGAAGCAGCCGTAGCCACCGAGCTTCATCAGCACACCGGCATGAAGCATGGACACGGCCGTAGGCGCAGAAGCATGACCGTCAGGAGACCATGTGTGGAACGGGAAGAGTGCTCCAAGAACACCAAAACCGATGAAGATGAACGGGAAGAACACCTTCTGGATGTTCACGGGGATAGCGTGCAGCGTAGCGATCTGCATCACATCCATCGTATAGGTGCCACTGAACTGACCGTTGAAGAAGTAGATACCGAGGATACCGATGATGAGGAGTGCAGAACCACCCATCAGCATCAAAGTCAGCTTCATGGCTGAATACTCCTTAGGACCAGTACCCCACACACCAATAAGAAGGTACATAGGGATGAGGGCGACCTCATAGAACATGAACATCGTGAAGAGATCCTCAGAGATGAAGAATCCGAATACACCCGTAGAAAGGAGGGTGAACCAAAGGAAGTACTCCTTCTGCTGGGGATGCTGCTGCCAGGAGGCGAAGGTGCCTGTGAAGACGATGATAGCAGAAAGCAGGATCATCACCACTGCGATACCATCCACGCCTGTGCGGTAGAAGATGTTCAACGGCTTGAACCAAGGAATGGCGTCGCCGAAGAGGAAAGTATATTTCTCGGCCGGCATGGTCTCACGCGCTCCGACGAAGGCAAAGACCAGATAGATGGCGAGGGCGAGCAGTGCCGTAGAGCCAACAGCCATCACGATGCGTACCTGAGAGTCGTTCTTAGCGAGCCACAGGCAGAGGAGCATCACAACCGGTATAATGACGAATAATGTTAGAAAAGTCATTTTTATGAGTTTTTGAGCAATTTAGTTTTTTGAGTTTCTGAGCTATTAGTTTCCTTCGCTTTACCTTTCTGTACGTGATACATATTGTTTTTCTGTACGTGATACATATTAAAAGCTAAAAAACTTATAAACTCAAAGAACTCACTAACTTATACTATAGGATGCATATGAGGATGAGCGTCAATGCCACAGAACCGGTAATGAACCAGACAGCATACTGGCGGACGTCACCACTCTGCCAAGGACGGATAGCCTCACCACCTTCCTGTGTAGCCCAAGCCGAGAAGTTGAACATGCCATCGATGACATGACGGTCGAACCAGGCGATAGGAATAGAGAAGCAACCGAAGACGATCTTATGTGTGAAGAACTGCCAAGCATCGTCGATATAGAAACGGTTGAGAGCAGCCTTGTGAAGCTTCGGCATTGCAGCAGCGAGCTTGTCGGGCAGTGGATTGTGCTTCGGAGCATACATATAAGTAGCAAGTGCGAAACCAATCGTAGCTACGCACAGAGAGATCCATGCGGTAGGACCGAACTGGAAGTGCTGAAGCGCAATCTCCTCAGGATGACCATTGAGAGAAATGAAGTGACCCATCGGAATCCAACCGGCAACGATAGAGATCAGAGAGAGGAACACTAACGGGCCCCACATAACGAAGGGAACCTCAGCGGGCTTGCGGCGGTGCTCGGGATCCTGCTCATAGTAGCTGTCACCCCAGAAGATGACATAATAGAGACGGAACATATAGAAAGCGGTCATACCACTGACAAGCGTCATGAACCAACCGAGATAAGGAGAGAAATGGAAGCAAGCATCCACGATCTCATCCTTGGAGAAGAAACCAGCCAACGGCCAGAATCCACTGATGGCGATGGTACCGATGAGGAAGCAGATGTTCGTGATAGGCATGTACTTATGCAGGCCACCCATATATTCCTTGAAGTTGGAGCCGATGATCACGATGATAGCACCGGAGCAGAGGAAGAGGAGGGCCTTGAACATAGCATGGGTGAAGAGGTGGAACATGGAAGCCATGTAACCGACACTTCCCTCGCCGTCCATAGATGTCACCACACCAAGAGCGACGAGCATGTAAGCAATCTGCGAGATGGTCGAGAAAGCCAGACCACGCTTGATATCACGCTGGCAGCAAGCCACAGCAGCTGCATAGAAAGCAGTGAAGGCTGCGATGTAAGCAATGTAATGCAGGGTATGAGGAGCGTAAGCCACCCAGATAGGCATCAGCGAAGCCACCTGATAGACACCGGCAACAACCATCGTGGCTGCGTGAATGAGGGCAGACACAGGCGTCGGGCCTTCCATGGCATCCGGGAGCCAGATGTGTAGCGGGAACATAGCAGACTTACCGGCACCACCGATGAACATCAGGAAGAGGGAGGTCGGAAGGATCCACGCCGCACCAGGGAGCTCCGTCACCAGCTTCGGATCAGCCGAGAGGTCGTAGTTGAACGTACCTGTATAGAAGCTGTAGAAGAGGATACCGATGAGGAAGAAGAGGTCAGCGAAACGTGTGACGATGAAAGCTTTCTTAGAAGCGTGCACGGCAGCGTGCTTCGGATAGTAGAATCCGATGAGCAGATAAGAGCAAACACCCACGAGCTCCCAGAAGAGATACATCTGGAAGATGTTCGTAGCCACAACCAAGCCCAGCATGGACATAGTGAAGAGGCTCAGGAAAGCGTAGAAACGCTGGAATCCTTTCTCATAACCTTCCTTCTTATAGTTCTCGTCGCGCTCAGCCATATAGCCGAAGCTATAGATATGAACCATGAACGAGACCGTAGTGATGACGATAAGCATCATCACGGAGATAGGTGTCAGGCGGAATCCGATGTTGAACGTCAGCAGATCAGTGAACTTCAGCCAAGTGAAGTTGAACACGGTCACGGTCGGATAAAGGCCCGTGGCAGCGTCTCTGCCCACTGCAAAGAAATATTCGTAAGCCGTGTAGAGACTCATGCACCACAGTACGCCAAGTACTGCTGTGCCGATAAGTCCGGCAACGGGCTTCTTCATCTTCATACCGAGCAGTCCCAGAACCAGGAAGCTCAGGAAAGGGAGAAGAAGTATCAAAAATGAATAACTGTATTCCATTGTATTTTGAGTTATTGAGTTTATTAGTTCTTTAGTTTTTTAGCTCATAATATGTCTTGCACATTTGTTTTAGCACTCAATATGTTATGCACATCAGAGACTTAAAAACTCAAAAACTTAAAAACTCAGAAACTTATTAAAACTTCATATTTTCAATACTGTTCACCTGGTCACTGTGATAGTTACGGTAAACATTAATAATGATAGCCAAAGCCACTGCTGTCTCAGCTGCACTCACACCGATGGAGAAGAGCGTGAAGAAAGCACCCTCAAGCTGACCGGGGAAGAGCAGACGGTTGAAGACTGCAAAGTTGAGGTCTACAGAGTTGAGGACAAGCTCAATGGAGATGAGCATAGCCACAAGGTTGCGGTGAGTTACAAAACCGAAGACACCGATGAAGAACAGCAGCGTGCTGACTCCGAGGAATGCATAAACAGAAATCATTTCTTGTCCTCCTTTCTTGCTATCATTACACCTCCGATGATACATGCTAACAGGAACACTGAGATGAACTCAAACGGAAGTACATAACCATATTTGCCAGAACTTACCATAGCCTGACCTACCTGCTTCATAGGAACCTCTACATCAGCCACATCCATTGCTGCATTGATGAAGTGGTTCTTTACGAGAATGAGCGCCACGACAACGAGGCCGATGAGCGAGATGATCAAGCCCTGAGCGATACGCACACCCTTGAAGCGAGCCACGAGGTTCTGAAGAGAACGCTTGGAGACAAGCTGGATGGCGAAGATATACATGATCGTGATGCCACCGGCATAGATACTCATCTGAGCGGCACCGAGGAACGTGTAATCGAGGATGAAATAGAAACCGGCAATTCCAAAGAGCACAAACAACAGCCATGTAGCTGCACGCATGATGCTCTTCGTGCAAATGGACATAACAGCTGAGCCAAGGACGACCACAGCTAAAATACAGAACATTACTAACTTAGCCATTATCTTACTTGGTTTTAGTGTTAAACTTACCGATAGTCAACGGAGCTCCACCATCGATGAGGTTAGGCAGCGAGCCACCTGTGTACACCTCTTTGTCGAGATGAAGCACGAGCTTCTTGCGGTCGAATACCGAGTTCTCGAAGTCGTTGACAAACTGGATAGCGTCGAAATTGCAAGCATTGACGCAGAGCTGACAGAACATGCAGTCGCCGAGATCATACTGATAATCGTCGAGCTTCTTTTTCTTTCTGCCGGTCTCCGGATCTTCCGCCATGTGCGCGATGATCTTGATGGTGTCGTTCGGACAAGCCTTCTCACACATCGTGCAAGCGGTGCACTTGTAATCACCGACCTTCAACCCACGCTTCACAGCCTGTGGATCGTTGGGGTCTTCCACACGCTTGAAGACGAGGCGTCCACGGTGACGCGCCGAGACATGCAGTGTGGTCTTACGGTTCTCAGGATACTGCTCCGTCGACTTCGGTGTGAAGTATTCCTTCATCGTCACCTTCAAGCCGGTTGCCAAAGTCTTGGTAGCATCCTTGATACCTTTAAAATATTGTGACATAACCTAATAGGATTATCTTTTAATGTTGTTCTATGAATTAAAGCGTCAAGCCGAGAGCCACGCAAGCTGTCATCACCGTAAGGGTCAGGAGCATGCAAGGCATGAGATACTTCCACTCGAGGGTCAGGATCTGATCGATACGCAGACGGGGGAAAGTCCAGCGAGCCCACATCAGCACCCAGATGACAAGCAGTGTCTTGCCGGCGAACCAGACGAAACCAGGAATATAGTTCATCACGGTGTCGAAGCCACTGATACCGATGTTCAGCGGTGCCCATCCTCCAAGGAAGATGGTAGCAGCGAGACCAGAGATGACGACGAGGTTCAGATACTCAGCAAGATAGAAGTAGCCGAAGCCCATACCACTGTATTCAGTGTGGTAACCGGCGGTCAGCTCACTCTCAGCCTCTGCCAAGTCGAACGGACCACGGTTGGCCTCGGCGTTACCTGCGACGAGGAACACGAGGAAAGCCACGATAGCAGGGATATGACCCTGAATGATGAGCCACTTCCACGGACCTGTCTGAGCACCGATGATATCGCTGAGCTGCATAGAGCCACAGAGGATCACGGCGGTCACCATGCACAAACCAAGAGAGATCTCATAAGAGACCATCTGCACGGCACCACGCATAGCGGAGACAACAGAGTATTTGTTGTTTGAACCCCAACCGGAGAGAATCACACCCAGCACGCCGATCGACGAGATGGCGGTCACCATGAACACGCCGACATTGAAGTCGAGCACCACGGCACCCTTGTTCCACGGAAGGAAGGAGAAGGTACCGACAGACGCGATGATGGTGAGGAACGGAGCGAGGGTGTAGAGGAACTTATCGGAGCGGTCAACGCCGAAGATCTCCTTGATGAGCATCTTCACCACGTCGGCTACGACCTGGAAGATACCCCACTTACCTACACGCATAGGGCCAAGGCGGCACTGGAAGAATGCGCAGACCTTACGCTCAAAATAAATCATGAACATAGCGATGAGGGCATAGAGCGTCAGCACTATAAGGCCCACAATCACACATTCTATCAAGACGGCCCAGAAATTGCTCAAGCCACAAGTCTGACGGAGCAAAGCATCGAACCATTTTGTTACTATACTAAAATCAAACATTTTATCTTAGTTTTTGAGTTTTTGAGTTTCTAAGTTTTTAAGCTCTTAATTTGTTTTAGCCAACCAAAGCTATAGAACTCATGAACTTTGTATTAGCTAACTAAAAGCTCAAAAACTCATTAACTCATTAACTTATTAACTCATATTTACCTGTCCAAGTCAGGGATAACGAAGTCGATGCTTGCACCTGTAGCGATGAGGTCGGCAATCTTCTGTCCGCGCAGCATCTTGTCGAAAGCTCCGGCAAGGGTCAGACCCATCGGGCGCATCTTTACGCGATACGGGCTCTTGTCGCCACGGCTCTCGAGATAGACACCGAACTCACCGGCACCACCCTCGACAGAGAACCACCACTGGCCCTCAGGGAGCTTGATGATAGGCTTCTGCTTGATATAGAACTCACCCTCAGGGATGTTGTCGATGAGCTGCTCAATGATGTCGAGGCTCTGATACATCTCCTTGATGTGGATCATATAACGCTCCATAGAGTCGGCACCCGTGCCCGTGATCTCCTTCCACTCCACTTTGTCGTAGAGATCGTAAGGATGATTCTTACGCACGTCGTTGTGCCAGCCGGCAGCGCGACCAGCAGGTCCCGTAACACCGTAGTTGATGCAGTCCTCAAGATTCATGTAGCCCACACCCTCAAGACGGTTGTGAGTGATGACGTTGTCACCGAAGACATCGAGATATTCCTGGATCATCGGACGGAGATACTTGCAGAGCGTCTTCGTGTTCTGAACGAAATTAGGATCGATATCATCCTGCAAGCCGCCGATACGGTAATAGTTCTGGATAAGACGTCCACCCGTGGTCTCCTCCATGACGTTGAGCACATGCTCACGGTCACGCATACAATAAAGGAAGGCTGTCAGTGCGGAGAGGTCCTGCGCGCAGGTACCGAGGAACAGCAAGTGGTTGTCGATACGCTGCAGCTCATCCATGATCGTACGGATATAACGGATACGGTCGGAGAGCTCCACTCCGAGGGCTTCCTCGATGACGCCTACGAGTGCATGGCGATGGTGCATGGCGCAGAGATAGTTCAGACGGTCGGTCAGAGCGAGGGTCTGAGGATAGGTCATGTTCTCCATCATCTTCTCCATACCGCGATGGATATAGCCGAGGTGCGGATAGACAAGCTTGATTGTCTCGCCGTTGAGCACTGTCTGCAAGCGGAGCACACCGTGTGTTGACGGGTGGTTAGGACCGAAGTTGATAACGAAATCGTCGTCACCAAACAAGCGGTGCTTGGTCTCCGTCAGATGGCCGTATTTGTCAAGACCGTACTCTGTTGTCCAGTCGGTCTCCGGCTCATCGGTCATCGGGAACTGGTTAGCCTCCGGACTCATGTCGAAGTCTTTACGCAGCGGATAACCCACAAAATCGTTACGCATGAAGAGACGGCGCATGTCGGGATGACCAAGGAACTTGATGCCGAGGAAGTCGAAGACCTCGCGCTCAAGCAGGTCAGCATCGTGCCACAGACTGATGACAGAAGGCAGCACATAGTTGTCACCGTCCACCACTTTGGCAATCTGCTTCACCGAGACACGCTCGTGGCTCTGTGTATTCTCAAGAATGTAAATACAGCCGAGGCCTTCCTCACCGAAGTCCTCGCCAACGATTGTCACTAAGAAATCGAAATGCTGCTCATTCTTCAACTTCGCCATCTCTGCGGCAAAGTTGTCAAAACCGAATTCTTTATTCTCTAATTTCATTTCGATTCCTTATTGATTGTTTTTAGCTTTAATTGCTTCAGCAGCCTTGGCTGCAGCCTCCTCCTGAGTGAGCTCCTTAGGAGTGGTGTCAGCAACCTTAAACTGCTCACCTTCTTTGTCGAGACGGTCCAGCTCTTTGCCGAGAGCCTCGACCTCTTCCTTGTTAGGCGAAGCTGAGATGATAATCGGCTCTTTCTCACCGATCTTTGCACCCGAGAAGTTCTCGTTGCTCAAACCGTGAAGACCACCGAGACCCATGCTCAGGTCTTTCTCGTCGCGGTTCATCTTGTGGTTGGCACCACCAAAGAACTTCTCCACCTTTACCTTACGCTGCAACTGCATCATACCGTAAAGGATTGCTTCCGGACGCGGAGGGCAGCCAGGGATATAAACATCCACAGGTACGATCTGGTCGATACCGCGAACGACGCTGTAGCTCTTCTTGAAAGGTCCACCGGAGATCGTACAGCCACCGACAGCCACAACATACTTAGGCTCTGCCATCTCGTCGTACAGACGCTTGAAGACAGGTGCCATCTTGTTCGTGATTGTACCGGCGCACATGATGAGGTCAGCCTGACGGGCAGAGTTACGCGTCACCTCGAAGCCGAAACGAGAGAAGTCGTAACGTGCGCAACCGACAGCCATGAACTCAATACCACAACAGCTCGTACCGAAGGTCAGTGACCACAATGAGTTGCTGCGACCCCAGTTGATCATCTGGTCGAGAGAGCCGAGCACCACGTTCACACCGCCATCGTTGAGCTCCGATGCGATGTTCTCGAGCGTATCGTTGTCCTTAAACTCGTTGTAAGGAATGCTCTTGATACTTGGTTTTCTTACCTCCATTCCAACGCTCCTTTCCGCCAGGCATAAGCCAGACCTAAAACCAACACTACCAGGAAGAACCCGATGCTCACGAGAGCCATGCTGCCGAAATCCTTCACCACAACGGCCCAAGGATAGAGAAACACTGTCTCAATGTCGAAAATCAGGAAAAGGATAGCGAAGAGGTAGTAACCGGCATGGAGCGGCATCCAGCTGCTGCCACGCGTGGGAATACCACACTCGAAAGGCTCACCCTTCACCGGATTGTACGACCGAGGACCAATCAGCTTGGCGATGACATAAGCACCCACCACCAATGTGATTGCCGTCAGCAACACGGTGACTAACAAAGTGAAATTCATAAAGTTTATAACGTTATATATTGATGTAACTAAAAGATATATCTTTCATCGGCTAACCGATAGCCGCTGCAAAGTTACTCAATAATTCTCTAACATTATAATTTTTTAGGAAAAAAGTGCCATATAGGGTTTACAATGTGTTATATGGGACAAACGGTTCTTCAAGTAAGCACCTCGGAGAGGTGCCACACAAGTAAGCACCTCGGAGAAATGCTACACAAGTA
Organism: uncultured Prevotellaceae bacterium; assembly: GCA_902792635.1. Lineage (GTDB taxonomy): Bacteria > Bacteroidota > Bacteroidia > Bacteroidales > Bacteroidaceae > Prevotella. Next base: position 129,408 of record CADBAG010000005.1, read on the forward strand.
AGCACCTCGGAGAGGTGCCACATGGTTAGCCCCACGTGAGGCGTAGCCGAAACGTGGGGTTAACGAAGACGCCATTACCTGAACGGTCGGCCTCGAAGAGGGCGAACCTGTAAAGACCAGCACCCCGCCAAGGTTCGCCCTCTTCGAGGCCGGAGGTTAGGTTAAACCGCCCGATCTAAGCTCCAGGTTGCGTCGCTGCGCTCCTTACCTGGGGCTAACCATGTGGAACCTCTCCGAGGTCCTTACACGCACGGAATAAACACGTAGGGGCGGCCCTCCACAGCCAAACCCCGCCCCTACGGTGACTACATCACTCTGATGCTCATTTCTTTCTTCAACCCCTTCTCCTTGTCTCTTACAACGACACGGATGGTGCCCTTCTTGTCGCCCGCCTTCACGGTGACGACAAGCTTGCCACTGAAGAGTTTCATTGTGAGCTTGGTGAACACCTCCAACGATGTGGCATCGCCATTGCAGATGCCCTGGAAGGAGCCGGTCCCACTGACCTCCACATCAATGCGATCGTCAGCCTGAGGCAGTTCGGTGCCGTTCTTGTCGACAAGCGAAACGGTGATATAGGCGAGATCGTCGACACCTTTATTCAGCACCGTGCGGTCAGCCTCAAGCTTCAACGCCTTGACTGCACCCGCAGTCTTCACAGACGTCTCCGCAGCAGCATTGCCCTGGGCATCATAAGCCACGACCTTCAGCTCTCCCGGCTCATACTTCACATTCGGCCACATCAGACGGTAGCGTGTAGCATAGCGCTCAGCCTCGTCGGGTTTTGTGGGATCGATCCACGACGTCTGTGCCGGATGGGGCTCAAGCCGCACAGTTGTGTCTTTCTTCACCCTACCCTGCGACTTACCATTGACAAAGAGTTCGGCCTCGGGATAATCGGTATAGACGAAGACTGGCGTCACCTGGCCCTCGCGCCCCGGCCACGTCCAGTGAGGCAGGATATGGAGCGTGTGTGCTTTCTTGTTCCACACCGAGCGGTAGAGATAATAACGGTCCTTCGGCAGACCGGCGAGATCCATGATGCCGAAGTAGCTGCTGCGGCTCGGCCAGTACTCATCGTAAGGCGTGGGCTCGCCGAGATAGTCGTAACCGGTCCACACAAACTGTCCGATGGTATAAGGCTTGTCTTCCATCGCCATGAAGTCCTGCTCCGGGAGGTTGCTCCAAGCGCACCACTCCGTGTCATAGCTCGAGCACTGCCCATCCTTATGCGGCTGCTTCGTACCCCAGACGACGGGGAACTGATACACGCCACGGCTACTCACCGTAGAAGCAGTCTCGGAGCCCAAGAGGAAGCCCTGTGGCAGCTGCTTGATGTTACGATCATATTTATACACGCGATAGTTGAAACCGGGGATGTCCATCACCTGGGCAAAGCCCGAACTCAGTGCACTTTCGGCCTTGTCCATGCCCTGGGTCACAGGACGTGTGGGGTCGAGCTTATGGCAGAGGTTCTGCAAGTGCTCGGCGATGATTCTGCCCTCGTAGCTCCACTGTTCCGGAATCTCATTGCCGATGCTCCACATGACGATGGAGGGATGGTTGCGGTTCGCCTCCACAAGTGTTCTGATGTCCTTGTCGCTCCAGTCCTTGAAGAAGCGGGCATAGCCGTTCTTACACTTCGGATAGATCCACATGTCGAAGCTCTCCGCCATGACCATCATGCCGAGGGAGTCGCACACGTCCATCTGCATCTGCGAAGGGAGGTTGTGCGAAGTACGGATAGCGTCGCAGCCCATATCCTTCAGCTGCTTGATCTGCCGGATGAGGGCAGCCTTGTTCACTGCGGCGCCGAGCGGCCCAAGATCATGGTGAAGACATACACCCTGAATCTTGCGGCTCACGCCATTAAGTTGGAAGCCACGGACCGAGTCAACCTCCACCGTACGGACTCCGAAACGCATGGAGAGATTATCCAACTCTTTGCCATTATCATCCAACAATGTTAATTTCAGCGTATAGAGGTTCGGGGTTTCGGGAGTCCATAGTTTGGGGAAAGAAACTGGGAAACCACCGAAAAAACTATCACCACTTATACCCGGGGCTCCCAAATCTTTCTCAGTGCCTGTGGCATTATCGACAATAGCCATCTTCAGTCGTCCGCGGAAGGATTTCGAGGTTCCGCTAAGTTTTGTTATAAGCCCCATCGTTGCTACCTGACTTGTGATACGTCCCGTCCTAATTATCGTTTTCCACGGATCGAGATGCACCTTGCCCGTCGTTACCAAGGTCACGGGGCGGTAGAGTCCGGCACCGGGATACCAGCGGCTGCTCTCCTCCATGTTGTGAAGCGAGACGTCGATGCGGTTTTTGCCCTTAACAATATAAGGAGTGATGTCGACCTTGAAAGGGGTGTAGCCATAAGCCCACTGACCGGCCAGCCTGCCGTTGACATAAACCTTCGGCTCCGCCATGGCACCATCGAAATCAAGTTCCAAATGCCGGTCCTCCACATTATCTATATATAAAGATGTTGTATAGTAGCCTTTTCCGATCCAAGGCAGAGCACCGGAGCGCCCGCTCTTCTCGGTCTTCTGCTTCTCGCCGTTTTGCTCAATGGCAACCATCTGCAGGTCCCATTTCTTGTCGAACGGTCCGCTGATGGCCCAGTCGTGCGGCACCGTGACCGACTGCCAGTGTATACTGTCGCGAGAGAACTGCCAGTGCTTGAGATTGACTACTGTCCGCTCCCCTGCCGATAATAGCAGAGGAAAGAGGAGAAGAAGAGAAAGACAAAAATTGCGCATATTGATGTTTTTTTATTGATTCATATATTTTATAAGATAAGGGCATTGACACGCTTGTAGCTGCGAACGACCTCGAAGAACGCAAGCATATTGCCTGCGAACGACCTCGAAGAGGGCGAACTTGGTTAGCCCCAGGTAAGGAGCGTAGCGACGCAACCTGGGGTCTAAGTCCGGTGCAGTTTTAATGCAATCCGGCCTCGAAGAGGGCGAACATGGCCTAAACACCCTCATTTAACCAGCATCCCGCCCATGTTCGCCCTCTTCGAGGCCGGTTTTCAGGTCATTCGCCCAATTCACACCCCCACGTTTCGGCTGCGCCTCACGTGGGGCTAACCATGTGGCACCTCTCCGAGGTGCTAGGGCATGCCATTAATCCCATCACTTAACACCCTTGTAAGGCTTTTCGCATGCAAAAATAATGGAAATAAATGAATTTTCAAAGAATTTTGAAAATTCTTCGTCTTTTATTTTGTTGTTTCACAAAAAGGCCGTATCTTTGCTATCGTTATCCTGAAAACAATCTTTTTACCTTAATGGGAACTGATACCTATTGAAGATTTGGAGCGGTGGCCTGTGAAGGTAATCGCTTTTTTATGCCCATTAATTTACACTCCTTTATAGATTTATTGTTATCTTCTGTCGAACGACAGCAGATTGGCCGACAAGTGGCAAACAATTGGCTGACACGTGGCAAACAATTGGCTGACACGTGGCAAACAATTGGCTGACACGTGGCAAACAATTGGCTGACACGTGGCAAACAATGAGATATCAATGAAAACGAATTTCGATTTCATTGATATCGCAAGGAATATTAAAAGGGAAAACAAGACAAAAATATATAGAACGAAAAAGCCTTTCCCCACAAAGAATGAGGAAAGGCTTATTATATTAAGAATTAATATTCTTCTTAAAACGAGGAACTATTAGTTGTTCTCAGGACGGAGCTTACGCACTGTCTCACCGGCGCGCCACATCTCCATGTCGTGCATAGCCTTGAGTTCTGCGTTCAGCTTCTCACGGTAGTCAGGCTGAGAGTTCTTGTCGATAGAGATCTGAGCCTCGTTGCCGCTCTCCACAGAAGCATACAGCCACTCCATGACAGGCAGGCAAGCAGCCTTGAAGCGAGGTCGCCAGTCGAGGGCACCGCGCTGAGCTGTTGTAGAGCAGTTTGCATACATCCAGTCCATACCCTTCTCACCGAACAGCGGGCAGAGGCTCTGTGTGAACTCCTCAACAGTCTCGTTGAAGGCCTCCGAAGGAGAGTGTCCATGCTCACGCAGCACCTGGTACTGAGCCTCGAACAGACCCTCGATAGCACCCATCAGTGATCCACGCTCACCGGTCAGGTCAGAAGTAGCCTCCTTGTTGAAGGTCGTCTCGAACAGATAGCCAGAACCGATACCTACACCCATAGCCAGTGTCTTCTCCTTAGCGTGACCAGAAGCATCCTGGTAAACAGCGTAGCTGGAGTTGATACCACGGCCCTCGAGGAACAGTGTACGCAGAGACGTACCGGAACCCTTAGGAGCAACCATGATCACATCGATATCCTTGGGAGGAACCACACCCGTGCGGTTGTTCCAGTTGATAGCGAAACCGTGACTGTAGTACAGTGACTTACCCTTGGTAAGGAACGGCTTGATCTTCGGCCACTGTGCGATCTGACCTGCATCAGAGAGCAGCATAGCGATGATTGTACCCTTCTCAGCAGCCTCCTCGATGGAGAACAGCGTCTTACCGGGAACCCAACCGTCAGCAACAGCCTTGTCATAGCTGCGGCCCTTACGCTGACCGACAATTACATTGAAACCGTTATCGCGAAGATTGCCGGCCTGACCAGGACCCTGGATACCATAGCCAATAACAGCAATCGTCTCATTCTTCAGTACTTCACGTGCTTTCTCTAATGTGAACTCCTCTCTTGTGACGATGTTCTCTTCAACGCCACCAAAATTCATTTTTGGCATAATCTAAATACTTTAAGTATAACTTGAAAATCTATTTCTTAACTGTTAACCTGAGGGTGGAACTTTTATCGAGTGCAAAGGTATCAATTCTATATGTAACGACCAAACTTTTCTTTCAATCTTTTACAAATTTAACCTTACACCTTACGATTTCAACTTCTTTGCCGTTTTCCTCGGGTGATTCTTTCGTCATTCTGACGACGTATTCTTCTTCCTCTTCAGTGCTGATAGTCTGCTTCTTATAGAGGCAGAGCGTATCGCCAGCATGCGACTCTGCGACATAGGCGATATCTATTCGGCGCAAACGATGCGACTTATAATAGTCGAGACTGAAAAGGTCGAGCACATGATCGATATATTTGACTGAGTTGACGTGGCCGTTGATGTCCACATCATTATATTGTGCAACAACCTTGCGAGTCAGCTCGAGATCGTGACCCAAAACCACTCTCGAAGGCGGAGCGATGGGGCACGGCTTGTCTTCGACGATATATTTAGCCAAGAGTCCATCTTTGATCGAAAAGATGTCGGCAGGCTGGCGCGTGTCGGTGTCGATCATCGCCCAGATGCTGCGGCCGTAGGCATAGGGCCTCGTGCCATCGGGACTGACCACTGCGAAGTTACGGCTCGTGAAGAACTTCTTCGCTGCCTCCACCCACGTCTCGGCGATAACCTTGTCGTAGGCCTTCGGCATGTCGAGAATCTCGATGGCGAAGCGAGAGAGCACCCATGTACGATGACTGAGGTTCAGCTCCGCCACGCCATAGCCGCGGTCACCACTGTGGTAGTCGGCTGCATTGAGCATGCCGTTGCCTAAGTGGCCGGGGAAAAGGTGACTGCTGAAGTCGCAGTGGAAGGGCTCCACCATAAACTCGTAACTACCTACCTTCGGCAAGAGCTTATCCGTTGTCATGCTCTTCCAAGAGTTTAGATACCGGCTCCTCGAAACTGCGGGTCACTGCGATACGGCCCGAGCGCGTGTACTGCAACAGGCAGTCGTAACTGTTGAGCTTCGAATAGAGGTCTGTAATGTCATCCGTCAGACCGGCAAGCAATACAGTAGCATAGGTGGGGTTGACCTCCATCATGCGGGCGTTGTGGCGGCGGATCGTGCGCGAGACCTCAGGATTGTCGAGGAGCACAGGTGTAGAGATCTTATAGAGTGCGACCTCATGGATGAAGATCTGGTCATCGGTATAGTAGTCGCACTTGATGACATTGATCTTCTTCTCTATCTGTTTCTTGATCTTCAGAATCTGATCGGGATCGCTCCAGCAGGTGATGGTATACTTATGAATGCCATCGATACTTGAAGCCGACACGTTCAGACTCTCGATGTTCACCTGGCGACGGGTAAAGACGCTTGTGATTTCATTAAGGATACCCGCCACGTTCTCACTATATACTAATAATGTATAAAATGTATCTTCCATAGAATTCTGTCATTAAATGTGGGATAATGAATGTGTGGGGTTAGATATCCAAATGGAGCTGCATCTCATCAATAGAGCTACCCGGTGTGACCATTGGCGTGACATTCTCATCCTCCTTCACGGCGCACTCGAGGATGTAAGGCCCCTCAGCGGCTACCATCTTCTCAACTTTTGCCTTGAGATCGTCGCGGTCGGTCACCACATCGTAAGCGATGCCATAGCCCTGGGCGATAGACTCATAGTGTGGGTTGAGCATGTAAGTGAAGGAACGGCGATGGTTGAACATCAGATCCTGCCACTGACGCACGTTGCCGAGGTAGTGGTTATTGAGCAGAATGATCTTCACGGGAGCCTGCTGCTCCATGACGGTGCCGAGCTCCTCGATACACATCTGGAAGGAGCCGTCGCCGGTGAAGAGCACGACCTGACGGTCGGGAGCACCGAAGGTTGCGCCGATAGCTGCGGGAAGGCCAAAGCCCATCGTACCAAAGCCACCGCTGCTGACGATGCTGCGGTCTTTCTCAAACTTGAAGTAACGGCAGGAGAACATCTGATGCAGACCTACGTCGTTGCACATCACGGCCTCACCCTTCGTAGCCTCAGCCACGGCGTTGATAACCTCACCCATGAGCAGCGGACCTTCCTTCGGATGAACAGCGGGATCGATGACCTCGCGCTTCTCTTCTTCGTAGAGTGGCTTGAAAGAGGCGATCCACTGCTTGTGCTCATTGGGATTGAGCAGGGCTGTGATCTTTGCAAGACTCTCCTTGCAGTCGCCGACAACGGCTACGTCGGTCTTCACGTTCTTGTCAATCTCTGAGGGATCGATGTCGAGGTGGATAATCTTTGCCTGCTTAGCATATTTATCGAGACGGCCCGTGACACGGTCAGAGAAGCGCATGCCGATGGCGATCAGCACATCACACTCCTGCTCCTTGATATTCGGAGCATAGTTGCCGTGCATTCCGAGCATACCCATGTCCAAAGGATGGTCGGAAGGCAGGGCCGAGAGACCGAGCAACGTACGGGCTGCGGGGATGTCGGCTTTCTCGAGGAACTCGCGGAGCTCTTTCTGGGCGCCGCCTATCTCCACACCGTGCCCCACGAGAGCGAACGGCTTCTTGGCATTATTGATAAGCTCTGCAGCTGCTTTCACAGCCTCTTCGCTGATCTTCGGATAAGGGTTGTAGGAGCGCACGCCATCAGCCTTGCCCGGCATCCACTTAGCCTTGCCGACCTGTGCATTGCGCGGGAAGTCGAGCACCACGGGGCCGGGGCGGCCGCTCTTGGCGATGTAGAACGCACGGTTCACGGCCCATGCCACATCCTCCGGACGACGGATCTGATAGCTCCACTTCGTGATTGGCTGAGCCATGTCTACAAGGTCAACCTCCTGGAAGGCATCGGTACCAAGGGCGCGCACACCGACCTGTCCGGCGATGACGACGATTGGAATAGAATCCATCATGGCATCGGCTACACCCGTCAGCGTGTTGGTAGCACCGGGGCCTGAGGTGACGATAGCCACACCGACCTGTCCACTCGTACGTGCAAAGCCTTCAGCAGCATGGGCTGCTCCCTGCTCGTGGCGCACGAGGACATGCTTGAACCATGGGTCTTTCTTGTGGGTATAGGTATAGAGGGCGTCGTAGACGGGCATGATGGCACCACCGGGGTATCCGAAGATCGTCTTCACATTCTCCTGGTAGAGGGCACGCATCATGATCTCAGCGCCGCTGACCTCCTCACCGATCTTCACACCGGACCAAGGGGCCCATTCATTATTCTTTATATTTTTTTGAGTGTTATCCATATGAATTATCTTTTTCTCCTGCTTATCAATCTATTATCCTCACGCCTCCCTTATCTGCAGAGCTCACGCTCTGTGCATAAGCACGGAGAGCCTTGCTGACGACACGATGACGCTTCAGCGGCTGCTGAGGACGGGCGGCGAGCTCCTCGTCAGAGAGCTTCACATTGATCGAACGGCTCGGGATATCGATAACGATGATATCGCCATCTTTGATCTTACCGATGTTACCACCGGCTGCTGCCTCCGGAGAGATGTGACCGATACTCAGGCCACTCGTACCACCCGAGAAGCGGCCATCAGTGATAAGGGCACACTCCTTACCGAGGTGACGGCTCTTGATATAAGAAGTAGGATAAAGCATCTCCTGCATGCCTGGGCCTCCCTTAGGACCTTCGTGGGTGATGACGACACAGTCGCCACTGTTCACCTTGCCACCGAGGATGCCTTCACACGCATCTTCCTGAGAGTCGAAGACCACAGCAGGACCTTCGAAGTGCCACAGTTCTGGAGCGACACCGGCAGTCTTCACTACGCAACCGTTCTGTGCGATGTTGCCGAAGAGCACAGCCAAGCCACCATCTTTCGTGTAGGCATGCTGGAGGTCGCGGATACATCCGTTCTCGCGGTCGGTGTCGAGACTCTCCCACTGCTCATCCTGGGAACCCATCTGCGTGGTGAAACGGCGGCCCGGAGCACTGTGATAGATACGCGAAGCCTCGGGACCAATCGTAGCACCAGTGATATCATATTTCTTCATTTCCTCATCGAGTGTGGTGCCATCGACACGCTTCACGGAGCCATCGATGAGTCCGCCCTTGTTCAGTTCATTGAGGATACCGAGAATACCCCCGGCACGGTTGCATTCCTGCACACTGTATTTCTGTGTATTCGGAGCGAGCTTGCAGATGCAAGGCACCTTACGGCTCAGTGCATCGATATCGCTCATCTTGAAGTCGACGTTGCCTTCCTGTGCCACGGCAAGGAGGTGGAGCACGGTATTTGTGGAACCACCCATTGCGATGTCAAGGGTCATAGCATTGAGGAAAGCCTGACGGGTTGCGATGCTACGAGGCAGTACGCTATCGTCGCCATCCTCATAATAAGCGAAAGCGTTCTTCACGATCTGGCGAGCCGCATCCTTGAATAGCTGGATACGGTTCTTATGCGAAGCGAGGATCGTGCCATTGCCGGGGAGAGCAAGGCCGATAGCCTCCGTGAGGGAGTTCATGGAGTTGGCGGTGAACATACCCGAGCAGCAGCCGCAGCCAGGGCATGCCGTGTTCTCAATCTTCGTGAGGTCTTCATCGCTCACACTCTTGTCGCCACCGGCAATCATTGCCGTGATAAGGTCCGCGTTCTCACCCTTCCAGCGGCCAGCCTCCATAGGGCCACCGGAGCAGAAGATGGTAGGGATATTGAGGCGCATGGCAGCCATGAGCATACCCGGCGTCACCTTGTCACAGTTGGAGATGCAGATCATTGCATCAGCCTTGTGAGCGTTGACCATGTACTCCACTGAATCAGCAATAATATCACGAGAAGGAAGTGAATAAAGCATACCGTCGTGACCCATAGCGATACCGTCGTCGACAGCGATGGTGTTGAACTCGGCGGCGTAGCAGCCCATAGACTCAATCTCCTTCTTAACAATCTGACCAATCTCATGCAGATGTGTATGTCCGGGGACGAACTGTGTGAAACTGTTTACTATGGCGATGATGGGCTTTCCCATCTGCTCGTGCTTCATTCCTGCAGCCACCCAAAGAGCACGTGCTCCGGCCATCAAACGGCCCTGAGTGCATACTGCGCTTCTCAATTGATGCTTCATAATGCTTTATTATTACGATTTTGAATGCAAAGATACTAACTTTTATATTATTTGCAACAAATTCGATGAATATATTTCCAAATTCTGCAATTTTATAAGCATATAACAAAAAATCCCACCAATCTATCAACAGACTAGTGGGACTTCGGAATAGCGATCTATTCTCTTATTGGTTGTATAATATCTTATTTGTAAAATTCATGTTTAGCGGCGGCGAGGGTGTTCTTCATCAATGAACAGATAGTCATAGGCCCTACTCCACCAGGTACGGGAGTGATGAAGGAGCACTTCGGTGCGACCTCATCAAACTTCACGTCGCCATTCAATCTCCAGCCACGCTTACGTGTGGCGTCGGGTACACGCGTGGTACCGACATCGATGATGGCTGCACCTTCCTTCACCATATCAGCGGTGACGAAGTTAGGCTGACCGATAGCAGCGATGATGATATCAGCCTCGCGGCACTCCTGCTTCAAAGTTTTGGAGTGAGAGTGGCAGACGGTAACCGTGGCATCGCCATATTGTTTCTGCATCATGAGCTGAGCCATGGGCTTGCCGACGATGTTGCTGCGTCCAAGGACGACACACTTCTTACCGGAGGTCTCGATATGATAATGCTGCAGAAGCGTGAGGATACCGAGCGGAGTAGCTGAGATGAAGCAAGGAAGACCTATTGCCATACGACCGACATTGATAGGATGGAAGCCATCCACATCTTTCTTATAGTCGATAGCCATGATGATCTTCTGCTCGTCGATATGCTTCGGAAGAGGAAGCTGCACGATGAATCCATCGACATCAGCATCCTTATTGAGTCGGTCGACGCAAGCGAGGAGCTCTTCCTCCGTCACATCATCCTCGTAGCGGATAAGCGTAGACTTGAAGCCACACTGCTCACAGGCGATGACCTTGTTCTTGACATACGTCTCCGAACCGCCATCGTGACCCACGAGGACTGCTGCAAGATGAGGCTGCTTGCCGCCAGCAGCAATGATGTTCTTCACTTCTTCGGCTATTTGCTGTTTGATAGCAGCTGCGGTAGCCTTACCGTCGATCAACTGATAACTCATACTGTGGATTTTATACTATGTGGGTAACCATTAACACCCAACACCCATCACCTATCACCTCTTCATATTCGGCATGTTGCGCATCATCTGGCGCATGCCACTGCCTGTCACCATCTTCATCATCTTACGCGTCTGATCAAACTGCTTGATGAGACGGTTCACTTCCTGGATGCTGGTGCCTGAACCTTTGGCGATACGCAGCTTACGGCTCTGGTTGAGCACCTCAGGGTTCGTACGCTCCTTAGGAGTCATGGAGCGGATGATTGCCTCAATGCCATTGAAAGCACTGTTGTCGATATCCATATCCTTGATGGCCTTGCCCACACCCGGGATCATAGAGGCGAGATCCTTGATGTTACCCATCTTCTTGATCTGCTCGATCTGCTTGAGGAAATCGTTGAAGTCGAACTTGTTCTTCTGAATCTTCTTCTGCAGGCGCTTAGCCTCTTCCTCATCAAACTGCTCCTGGGCACGCTCCACAAGTGATACGACATCACCCATGCCGAGGATACGGTCAGCCATACGGTCGGGATGGAACACGTCGATAGCTTCCATCTTCTCACCGGTACCAATAAACTTGATAGGCTTCGTGACCACGGTACGGATAGAAAGAGCTGCACCGCCACGGGTATCACCATCGAGCTTCGTAAGCACCACACCGTCGAAATCGAGGCGGTCGTTGAACTCCTTAGCCGTGTTGACAGCATCCTGACCGGTCATGGAGTCGACAACGAACAGAGTCTCATCAGGATGGACATGCTCCTTAAGTGAGGAGATCTCGTTCATCATCTGCTCATCGACAGCCAAGCGGCCGGCGGTATCGATGATGACGACATCGTTGCCTTTAGCCTTAGCCTCGGCGATAGCATGGTCAGCGATCTCGTTGACATTCTTGTTGTCGGGCTCACTGTATACCGGCACATTAATGCTGTCACCCACCACCTTCAACTGGTCGATAGCAGCAGGACGGTAGACGTCGCAGGCTACGAGCAACGGGTTCTTGTGCTGTTTAGTCTTGAGCATGTTAGCAAGTTTGCCACTGAACGTGGTCTTACCCGAACCCTGCAGACCAGACATGAGGATGATTGCCGGCTTGCCGGTGAGATGCAGTTCTGCAGCCTCACCACCCATGAGTCGGGCGAGCTCGTCGTGCACGATCTTCACCATGAGCTGTCCCGGCTTGATGGCAGTGAGCACATTCATGCCCAAGGCCTTCTCCTTGACAGTATCAGTGAACTGCTTTGCTACTTTATAGTTGACATCGGCATCGAGCAGTGCGCGGCGCACGTCTTTCAGCGTGGCAGCGACATTGAGCTCCGTGATCTTCCCTTCACCCTTGAGTATCTTGAACGACCGTTCAAGTCTATCGGTTAAATTCTCAAACATTATTTAATGCGTAATTTTTAGTGCGTAATTATCTAAGATGCTAATTTTCTGCAAAGTTAGCATTAAATTTGCGAATTGTGAAAGGAATACGGATTTTTCTTCAGCAGCCAGTGCCATCAATGCTGCACGTAGCACCTTCCTCGGGCTCATCGGGCATGGGTACGAGACCGACATCCGTGGAGTTGAGAGTCACGGTACCATCCTCAAGCACGTAGCAAGGGATGCCGACATCTCCGATACGCTTAGCCTCGTCAAAGGCAGGGTTCGTATCGCGGAGGTGCATGAAACGCTTGAGGTTCAGGATATGAGCCCCAATGTCCACAATCTTGAACTTCTTCTTGAGCTCTTCGCTCTTCTCTATCTGTGCCTCTACATACTCGCAGTAGGGACACGTCTTCATTCCGTAAAGTGTTATCATAGTTTTTATTCATTTAACCAGTTCTGCATGATCTGATGCCCTAACGGCGTCAATACGCTCTCGGGATGGAACTGAATGCCATGGATAGGATACTCTTTGTGGCGCAGACCCATGATATTGCCATCGGGGCTGATAGCGGTCACCTCAAGACAGTCGGGGAAGTCTTCTTTGCTCACCACCCAACTGTGGTAACGTCCGACTTCGAAGTGCTTCGGCAGACCTGCAAAGATAGGATCGTTGCCAAGCTGTTCACAGTCGGTTGCCACACCATGGTAGACCTGCGAGAGGTTGACGAGCTTACCACCGAAGACCTCACCGATGGCCTGATGACCGAGGCACACGCCGAGCATCGGCTTCTTCCCGGCATAGGTGCGGATGACATCCAACAGCAAGCCGGCCTCAGAAGGAATGCCAGGACCTGGAGAGAGGATGATCTTGTCGTATTGCTCGAGCAACGGCAGTTCAAACTGGTCGTTGCGTACAACATCAACCTCGGCACCCAACTCTCTGACGAGGTGTGCGAGGTTGTATGTAAAAGAATCGTAATTGTCGATAATAATTATTTTCATCGTAGTAATTATTCTGTTGAGGACGGCCACAAGGGCCGCCCCTACGCTGCTTACAGTTGCTCCGCAACCTTGATAGCTTTTACCAATGCACCGAGCTTGTTGTTGCTCTCTTGCAGTTCATACTCATCGTTGCTCTTTGCCGTGACGCCCGATCCAGCCTGGAACCACAGTTCACCATTGCGGCTGATGAACGTACGAATGACGATAGCCTGGTTGAGATCACCATTGAAACTGATAGAGCCGATGCAACCACCGTAAGCGCCACGGTTGTGCGGTTCCATCTCGTTGATGAGCTGCAAGGCGCGCACCTTCGGAGCACCACTCAGCGTACCGGCAGGGAAGGTGTCGATGAACTCAAGGATATGGTCGGCACCTTCATTGAGCTCACCACTGACGCGGCTCACGAGGTGGATGACATGACTGTAGAACTGCATGTCTTTGTAGAAGTCGACCTTCACATTGTGACAGTTGCGGCTCAGGTCATTGCGCGCGAGATCCACGAGCATGACGTGCTCTGCATTCTCCTTCGGGTCATTGCGCAGGAACTCAGCATTGCGGCGGTCCTGCTCGGCATCACCCGTGCGCTTTGTCGTACCTGCGATAGGATCGATAAACGCCTTGTTGCCCACGATGCGGTTATGGGTCTCAGGCGACGAACCGAAGATGCGATAGCCACCGAAGTCGAAGTAGAAGAGGTACGGACTGGGGTTGATGGAGCGCAACGCACGATAGAGCTGGAAATCATCACCCTCATATTTCTGAATGAAACGCCGACTGATGACAATCTGGAAGACATCGCCACGCAGACAGTGACTCACACAACGGCGCACATTCGCCTTGTGCTCCTCATCGGTGAGCGTCGACGTGCTCTCACCCACAGCATGGAAACTGTAAGGCTTGCCCGCAGGCTTGTTGGCTGCCTTGAGCAACAGCTGCAGGTCATCGTCTGAATCATCACCCTCAGCATTGAGCGTGATGAAGTCGGTCATATTATTGAAATGATCGAAGACGATGAGATCCTTATAGAGAATATAATAGATATCGGGTGCATCGTTGCGCTTCATCGTTACATCCTTCACGGGAATGTTCTCGAAGTAACGCACGGCATTGGCAGAGGTGAAGCCGAAGACACCATAATACTGGCTCCCCTCGCCCTCCACATGGAAGGATCCGAGGAAGTCGTTGATAGCCTTTGCCACGGTCTTCTTCGGCTTGTCACTGTTCTCCACAGGCACCTCACGCTTCTCTGACGAGCCGTCGGGGAAGAGCATCGTGATCGTGCCGTGACTCACCTGGATGCTTGCCATGGGATGGATGCCAATGAAACTCTTGGCATTGTCGTTGCCATGATAGTCGGAACTCTCCATGAGCATCGACTGCGGGTAGAGGTCACGCAGCCGCATGTAGAGGCTCACAGGCGTATAGAGGTCACCGAGCAAGCGCTTGGAACGGGTGTGATAATTAAAATTTGCCATATTCGCCAGCCATATCTTTGTTCTTCAGATAAGTCTCAATATCCTTGTCGCCGCGGCCTGAGACCGTAAGCACCACGACATCATCGGGCTTGAACTGTATTTTGCTCAGTGCAGCCACAGCGTGCGCACTCTCGATGGCGGGGATGATACCCTCCATACGTGTCAGTTCATAGCCTCCACGGATAGCCTCGTCGTCGTTGATGGCGAGCACCTTCTCGCGGCCTGTTTTAGCGAGGTAAGCGTGCATCGGGCCAATGCCGGGATAGTCGAGACCTGCGGAGATCGTGAAGGCCTCCTTGATCTGCCCATCCTCGTCCTGCATCACGAGGGTGCGTGAGCCGTGGACGATACCCTCAGTGCCACAGTGAATCGTAGCAGCCGTATAGTCGGTATCGATACCATGACCGCCTGCCTCTGCAAGTACAATCTTCACACGGTCGTCGTCGATATAATGATAGATGGTACCTGCCGCGTTGCTTCCGCCACCGACACAAGCCACAAGATAATCGGGATAGTCGCGCCCGATCTTTTCTTTCAACTGCTCCTTGATCTCCTTAGAGATGATGCTCTGCAAGCGAGCCACGATATCAGGATAAGGATGCGGGCCCATCGTTGAGCCAACGATATAGAATGTATCCTCTGGGTGGCAGCACCAGTCGCGGATAGCAGCCGTACAGGCATCGCTCAGCGTCATGTTACCTGTTGTCACGGGGTGCACCTTAGCTCCGAGCATGCGCATGCGCTCCACGTTCGTATGCTGACGCTCCACATCGGTCTTACCCATGTAGATCTCGCATTCCATATTGAACAGGGCACACACTGTAGCCGTTGCCACACCATGCTGTCCGGCACCCGTCTCAGCGATGATACGGGTCTTACCCATCTTGCGCGCCATGAGAATCTGTCCCACGGTGTTGTTGATCTTATGGGCACCTGTATGGTTGAGGTCCTCACGCTTGAGATAGAGCTTGCAGCCGTATTTCTCACTCATGCGGCTGGCATAATAAAGAGGAGAAGGGCGACCTACATAATCCTTCAACAAAGCATAGTATTCGTCCTGAAACTCCTTGGAGTCGAGGATCTGCTTGTATTGATCCTGGAGGTCATGCACGACCTTATAAAGAATCTCGGGGATATAAGCCCCACCGTATTGTCCGAAAAATCCGTTCTTATCTGGTTCCATGATATTTATTTTAATGTGATTATTTGCTTAAATCCTCCATGAGCTGGTCAAGAGCCTTGTCAGGGTCTCCTTTCTCTCTCAGCAGGGTGACGAACTTACTACCGATGATGGCACCGGCTGCATTCTGCTGTGCACTCTCCAGCGTCTGCTTGTTACTGATACCGAAGCCGATCATACGCGGGTTGCGGAGGTTCATGCTGTTGATATGATTGAAGTAAGCCACCTTCTTGGCATCAAACTCTTTCTGTGCACCCGTAACACTGGCTGAAGACACCATGTAGATGAAGCCATCGGTGTTGTCGTCGATGAAACGGATACGCTCATCGCTCGTCTCAGGAGTGATCATCATGATGACGCGGATATCATACTTGTCAGCGATGGGCTTGACAATCTGCTGATAGTCAGCAAACGGCAGGTCGGGGATAATCGCAGCAGAGACGCCACTGTCAGCGAGGTCATGGAAGAACTGCTCATAGCCGTAGTGCATCACGGGGTTGAGATAACCCATGAAGACCAAGGGGATGTGTATCTCGTCTTTGATAGTCTTGAGCTGGGCGAGCAGTATCTTTGTCGTCATTCCGTTCTTCAGGGCAACGGTGCCAGCTGACTGGATGACGGGGCCATCGGCCAACGGGTCACTGAACGGCATTCCCACTTCTACGAAATCGATGCCGTGACGCTCCATGGCCTTGATGACATCAGCCGTGCCGTCGAGCGTGGGGCAGCCTGCACAGAAATACAGGCTCAGCAGTTTCTTGTCGCCCCGATTGGCAAATACTTGATTGATCTTGTTCATTACTGTATATAACTTTTATGAGTTTACATTATTATTTTAGGTTCTTCATCTTTTCGGGTTGATAGCGTGACACAGCCTCGGAGAGGCTGACTCTACATAACCCCAGGCAAGGAGCGCAGCGACGTAGCCTGGGGTATGTTAGGATAGAGTTGTGACAATTGACCTTCTGCCTCGGAGAGGCAGGCTGCACGTAGTGCGCTATCTCTTTAATAGATAGTATTATACGAAACATAGCGCGCCAAGGCGCAGCCAGCCTCTCCGAGGCTGGAAATCAGCGAATCAGCTCCATTCCGCAACCCCAGGCTACGTCGCTGCGCTCCTTACCTGGGGCTAACCATGTGCAACCTCTTCGAGGTTGTCTCACGGCATCAACCCGAAAACGAAAGAACATTATTGTTTCAATGCATTGACGAACGTCCTCAACTTCTCCACATCTTTCATGGCTGGCTCCGTCTCGAATCGGCTGTTGACATCCACACCTGCGAACATCGGGTGATGGAGATTCTTGATCTCCTCCGCATCATCGGGACCGATGCCACCACTGAGCAGGAACGGCGTCTTGCCCTGGTAAGCATCGAGCACCGACCAGTCGAAATGCTTGCCGCTGCCACCCTTCTCCGGCGTCTTGTAATCGAAGAGGAAGAGGTCGGCGATACCCTCGTAAGCCTTCGTCTGTTCGAGGTCGGCGGCCGTGGAGATGCCGAAAGCCTTGATAAACTTGATGTCCTTCACGATGTCGGGCACGAGTGTGCGGCGGAGGTTCTCGATGACAACAGGCAGTTCCGAGCCGTGGAGCTGGATATAGTCGAGCGAATAGTTGTAGACGTAGGTGACGATGGTCTGAGGCATCTCATCCACGAAGACCCCTACCCGCTTGATGTGCTTCGGGAAGACGTAGTGGCGCGTGCCGTCAGCGTTCACCGCATAGTCGAGACGCTCCGGACTATAGTCGGGAAGGATCCCGGCCTGCGAACTGATCATCCTTACGAAGCGTTTGCTCTTCGGCCAGAAGTTGAACCCCATCATGTCGATGTCGAGGCTTGCCACGTCGCGAATATTCTGGGCATCGCGCATGCCGCACACTTTGATAATCATATTTGATCGATTATTGTTCGACTTTTTTCAGATTGAGAGGTCCCCGAATGGGGCCAATTTGGTTAGCCCCGGGTAAGGAGCAGCACCTCGGAGAGGTGCCACTCGGTTAGCCCCAGGTAAGGAGCGCAGCGACGCAACCTGGGGTTTAGATGGGAGGCGTTTCGTTACAATCCGGCCTCGAAGAGGGCGAACCTTCAACGCACCCACATCAGTAACCAGCATCCCGACAAGGTTCGCCCTCTTCGAGGCCGACAGGTCAGGTTAAGTTGCCCAGCCCATACCCCAGGTTGCGTCGCTGCGCTCCTTATCTGGGGCTAACCTTATTCGACCTCTTCGAGGTCGTGCCCTTGGTTTGCTAACCGTATATCACCTTGGAAGTATTTATTTTTGCTCCTTTGGACCATATAACCTGGAATTCGGAAGAACCTTACAGACTTTCGATGAATTGTTTGAGGGCCAATCCCGGGTTGGCTTCTTTCATGAAGCGCTCACCCATGAGGAAGCCGTTGAAGCCAGCCTCACGCAGCTCACGCACCGTCTCGGGCTTCGAGATACCACTCTCACTGATGCGGCACACACCCTCGGGGAGCTTCTCCGCGAGGCGGAAACTGTTGTTCACATCCGTTATGAACGTGCCGAGATTGCGATTGTTGATGCCGTACATGTCTGGCTCGAGCTCCGCGTATTCGAAGTCACGCTCGTTGTGCATCTCCAAGAGGGTCTCAAGACCGAGCTCGTGGGCCATGTGCTGTAAGGTGCGGCATTCGTCTTTCGTGAGGCACGCAGCGATGAGCAGGACTGCCGAGGCTCCGCAGTAACGTGCCTGAAAAAGCTGGTACTCGTCGATAACGAAGTTCTTATAGAGAATAGGGATCTTCACACCGGCCTTGCGCGTCTGCTGGATGTACTCGTCGTAACCACCAAAATACTCGGTGTCGGTGAGGATGCTCAGGGCCGAAGCGCCATTACGCTCATAGAGTGGCGTGACATCCTCGGGCTTGACATCCTTGTGGATCCAGCCTTTGGAAGGACTCTTGCGCTTGAACTCTGCGATGATGCCGGTCTTCGAGCCCATCAGTGCCTCGCGCATGGAAGCGGGCTTGCCCTCCTCCATCTGCTTCTTGATGTCACCGATGAACTGCTGGATAGGCACGTAGCGCTTGCGCTCATCGATCTCCACGCGCTTGTGCGCAACAATTTCTTCTAAGATGTCCATGATTACTTGTTCAACTCAACAAACTTCTTGAAGGTAGCGAGGGCCTTGCCACTGTCGATGCTCTCACGTGCGATGTCGATGCACTCGTCGATGCTCTTCTTGCCTTTCTCTAACACCTGGATACCGAAGGCGGCATTGGCCAGGACGATGTTCTTCTGAGCAGGCAGAGCCGTGTTGGCCAGCACATTGTCGAAGATCTGCTTGGCCTCTTCCTCCGTAGCGCCACCAACGATCTCCTCGGGCTTGGCGATATCGAAGCCAAGGTCAGAAGGCTTGAAGACACGCTCATAACTGTTCGTGATGACCTTGAAGTCGCCTGTGAGCGAGATCTCGTCGTAGCCGTCGATACTGTTCACGATGCCGTAGTCGATGCCGATCTTCTGATACACCTGCTGATAGAGGCGCATCTGATCAAGTGTGGCGGTGCCGAGCAACTGGCACTGCGGCTTGGATGGGTTGATGATAGGACCAAGGAGATTGAAGAAAGTTGGGAACGGGAGGGCCTTGCGGATGGCGCCGACGAACTTCATGGCTTTGGCGAAGAGCTGGGCATGGAGATAGACGATGCCGCACTCGTTGATGGAGCGGTTGAGCTTGTCGATATCATCGGTGAAGACCACACCGTGGTTCTTGATGACGTTGGAAGCACCACTAACACTCGTTGCAGCATAGTTGCCGTGCTTGGCGACCTTGTATCCGGCTCCTGCGATGACGAAGCAAGAAGTGGTTGAGATGTTGAACGTGTTCTTGCGGTCGCCACCAGTTCCTACCACGTCGATGTAGCGGTCACAGTCGAGAGGCACGGGGACGCCCGTTGCGAGGATACCGTCGCGGAAGCCAAGGAGCTCGTCGACGGTGATGCCGCGCATCTGAATAGCCGTCAACAAAGCAGCGATCTCTGCGTCGTTGAGCTCACCCTTCGTGATAGCGATGAGCAGTTGTTTGGTTTCCTCACGAGTGAGTTCCTCGTGGTTGAGGAGCTGGTTGAAAATTTCCTTGATGTCCATATCAGTATGTCTTTAAGTAATTATTATTTCTTGATTAATGAGTTTTTTGAAAGTGCTTATTAAAAGCAAAGAGGCCTGTCGTGATTTACGGCAGGCCTCTTTTGTTTCCTTCATTTATCTCTGAAGTATCCACATGGCTTAGCTCCTCACGACTTTTTCAATCCTGAGTTACGCCACCACCAATATGCAGATACATGATTCATCATTGTTATATGACTTTACTTGTTGTTTGTTTATTAATACAGTTGCAAAATTAGGTATTTAATATTAAACTGCAAACTTTTTGGGGAAGAAAATTGCGATTAGTCGTATTTTTAACATTTCCACATTATATAATTGAGAAATATGCTAACTTTGCACCATCAACGCTTCAATAGCAGAATAATATTCTTCAAAATACGACATCTATAAATACAACATCAATAAAAATATGGCAAACACGGAAACACTCGACGACACTGACCGCCGCATCCTTAAGCTCCTTCAGAAAGACTCGCGCATGACGGTCAAGGAGCTTGCTGCACGCGTCCATCTCTCCCCCTCCCCCACCTTCGAACGGCAAAAGCGCTTAGAGCGCCTCGGATACATTGAACGCTACATGGCGGTCGTCAACCCGCAGAAGGTCGGCAACGGCATCCTCGTGCTTTGTAACATCCGACTCAAGCAGCACACCCAGGCCCTCATTCAGGAGTTCATGGATGCCGTGCAGAGCATCGACGAGATCACGGAGTGCTACAACACCAGTGGCGACTTCGACTTCCTCATCAAGGTCTACACCCGCGACATGAAAGCCTATCAGCAGTTTATGCTCAACACCCTCGGTACCATCCCATGCGTCGGAAGTCTGAACAGCATCTTCGTCATTGACCAAACAAAGAGCACGAGAGGCGTGCCGATACCGGAAAATGAAGACTCAAAAAGTTCACAGTTCACAGTTCACAGTTCACATTAAGGTCTTCCACACTTTCATTCGCCCCAAGAAAACTTTTTAGTCAGTATTCGATTTTAACTATATTTATAATATATATTATTATATTATAATAATATTATTAATATATAAATAATATATTTATCAATGGTTCTTCCGGTTTTCGAATTGATACTGCAATCAACCTCGAAGAGGTTGAACATGGTTAGCCCCAGGTAAGGAGCGCAGCGACGCAACCTGGGGGACAAGTCAGCGATTTAACCTGACCTGTCGGCCTCGAAGAGGGCGAACATGGGCGAGATGCCAGCTATAGCTGATGGGTGTTTAAACCATGTTCGCCCTCTTCGAGGCCGGTTTTCAGCTAATTGCCCTATTCACAACCCCACGTTTCGGCTACGCCTCACGTGGGGCTAACCATGTTCAACCTCTTCGAGGTTGTGTGAACCCATCAATCCGAAAAGTTGAAGAACCTTATTAATATTAATAAATCAAAGAACTGTAACCTCAGATAGACCTTAATGTGAACTGTGAACTGTGAATTGTGAACAATTAGCGTCTACTGCCTAAGTAATATTATCCTTAGTTCCATTCAACTGAAATCGCAATACGATTACGATGTAATCGCAGTGTGATTTCACTGAAAACGCACTGCGATTATAAGTATTTCGATCTCTCCTATTATAAGGAATAACACGAACGAAAAAAGGGATGCACCTATGCGGCGGCACATCCCTTTATTAATTGTTTAATTTATGATTACGAACGAGACCATTACTCGTCAAGTACCTTCAACTGGTCTTTCACCTCATCGTTGACACGCTGAGCAAACTCTTCCATCTTCATCTGAGCTTGCTCGCCGCCGCCCTGCTTACGCATGGACACGAGACCGTCGGCAGCTTCCTTCTCACCAACGATAAGCATGTAAGGCACACGCTTGAGCTCGTTGTCGCGGATCTTACGGCCGATCTTCTCGTTACGGTCATCGATGTAAGCGCGGACATCCTTCGACTCGAGATACTCCTGAACCTTCTTGGCGTAGTCGTTGTACTTCTCCGAGATAGGCAGGATAGCGACCTGGTCAGGAGCGAGCCACAAGGGGAAGTGACCGGCAGTGTGCTCAATGAGCACAGCAGTGAAGCGCTCGAGAGAACCGAACGGTGCACGGTGGATCATCACAGGGGTCTTCTTAGAGTTGTCCTCAGCGGTGTACTCCAGCTTGAAGCGCTCCGGGAGGTTGTAGTCGACCTGGATCGTACCGAGCTGCCACTTACGACCGATGGCATCCTTAACCATGAAGTCGAGCTTAGGACCATAGAAGGCAGCCTCACCGAGCTCCTCGTGGGTGTGGAGACCCTTCTCCTTACAAGCCTGACGGATAGCGTTCTCGCTCTCCTCCCAGATCTCGTCAGAACCGATATACTTGTCAGTGTCCTTCGGGTCACGGAGAGAGATCTGAGCATCGTAGTCTTCGAAACCGAAGATCTTGAAGACCTTGAGGATGATGTCGATGATCGACTCAAACTCAGACTTCACCTGATCGGGGCGCACGAAGATGTGGGCATCGTCCTGGGTGAACGTACGCACACGGGTCAGTCCGTGCAGCTCACCGCTCTTTTCATAACGGAAGACGGTACCGAACTCAGCGATACGCAGCGGCAGATCCTTGTAGGAACGGGGCTTGCGCGCATAGACCTCACAGTGGTGAGGGCAGTTCATCGGCTTGAGCATATATTCCTCGTCGGGTTCCGGAGTATGGATCGGCTGGAAAGAGTCCTTGCCGTAGTGAGCATAGTGACCGGAAGTGACGTAGAGGTTCTTTGAACCGATACCCGGAGTGATGACCTCCTGGTAGTGGTACGGCTTGAGCACGTGGCGCAGCACATCCTGCAGGCGCAGGCGGAGCTGTGTGCCTTTCGGCAGCCAGATAGGCAGACCCTTACCGACACGCTCGGAGAACATGAAGAGTTCCATCTCCTTACCGATCTTACGGTGGTCACGCTTCTTGGCCTCCTCGAGGAGGACGAGATACTCATCGAGCATCTTCTTCTTCGGGAACGTGACACCGTAGATACGTGTCATCTGCTCACGCTTGGCATCGCCACGCCAGAAAGCACCGGCGACACTCGTGATCTTGATGGCCTTGATGGCACCTGTCGACATGAGGTGCGGACCCTTACAAAGATCGGTGAAATTACCCTGGGTATATGTAGTGATGGTGCCATCCTCAAGATCCTGAGAGATGTGCTCCACTTTATACTGCTGACCCATAGCCTCAAACTCCTTGATGGCATCGGCCTTGGAGACCTCACGACGCACCACGGGCTCATTCTTCTTGGCCAGTTCCTTCATCTTAGCCTCGATCTTCGGGAAATCGTTCTCGGAGATAGCTGTGCCCTTCGGAGGCATGACATCATAGAAGAAACCTGTCTCGATAGCGGGACCGAAGCCGAACTGGATACCAGGATAGAGCTCCTGCAGAGCCTCGGCGAGCAAGTGGGCTGAGGTATGCCAGAAGGTGTGCTTACCCTCGTCGTCATCGAACTTATAAAGTGCGATGGTGGCATCGTTGTTGATGGGGCGGTTAAGCTCTGTTGTCTCACCATTGATCCCGCAAGATACAACGTCGCGGGCGAGAGCCGGTGAGATGCTCTCTGCGATTTGAAGTCCTGTCACTCCGTTCTCGTATTCACGGACGGAACCGTCAGGAAAAGTGATTTTAACCATGTTACAAATTAGTTTATCTAAATCACGTGCAAAAGTAATACTTATTTCTGTAACGCAAGCGTTATAAGCCTTATTTTTTCCTTATTCTTTGTTCTTTCTTCTTTAGCGAAGCGTCTTCCTCTCCCATCTTCTTACTCAGCGCATAAGCATCGTAGAGGCCGAGCTCTCCGGCGCGGCTGAGGTCGCTCTGCGCCGCCTTGAGGTCACCGGTATAGAAATGGGCGACGGCACGGTTATAGTAGGCCTGAGCCAGACGCGGATCAAGGCGGATAGCCTGCGTATAGTCGTCGATAGCCCGCGAGTAGTTCTTCTCCGAAGCGAAGAGGTTACCTCTATTATAATAGGTGTAAGCATTCTTTGGCTGGAGCTGGATAGCCATGGCGAAGTCGCCCTCAGCCTGTGAGAGTTTCATCGTTGTCTTCGTACCCTTCGAAGCCTCATAGTCGTTAAGCATCTGCTGGCAGACGGCACGCTCCCAGTGGCCCATGGCCGACGTGGTGTCTACGGAGAGGTAGTCGTCGAGGTCGGAGAGCGCATCACTGTAGTTCTGCGCCTCTGCATAAGCCACGGCACGCTGGAGCAACAATGACGCGCGTGCCTTGCGGTCCTGCTCCTCATGGATACCTGCCGTGAGACCGTCGATGAGCTGGAAGATCTGCTTCGACTGCACATCCGTCAGGCGTTCATGCTTGGCATTGCAGGTGAGGTTAAGCTTACGCAACGGCTCTTCCTTCGTGTTGAAGTGGTCGAGCTCTGTATCGAAAGCCTGATAGCCTTCCACAGCGTTGGCGTAAGTGAAATAAGAAAGCTGGAACATCGGCAGGAAGGCAATGTCCACCTCGCGATCCTGCACGGTGCCGCGGATGCCGCCCGAATAGGTGTGCTCCACCTTCGGCTTGTCCTCCACGACGACATCGTTGTATTTGGAGATATCAATCTCGGAGCGCTTGCGCACCTCGCGGATCTTCGCTTTGCTCCACCGCTGCTGGATGCCGAGATGCTTGTTCATCTGCGCCTTGAAGATGCGGAACTCATCCATCTCGGCCTGGTTCGTCATGCCAAGCTTGCGATAGCATGTAGCACGCGCCGCAAGACCCGCCCAAAAGTTGGGGAACTGGTTGATGACCATCGTATAGTCGCGGATAGCCGCACGCAGGTTGCCGAGTTTATCGTTGAGCAATGCCCGGTTGTAGACAGCCATGAAGTTGTGTGGCTCCATCTTCACAACAAAGTCGAAGTCCTTCAAGGCTCGGTTGTCATCACCGAGCTGGAGACGGAGCAGTCCGCGGTTATAATGAGCGAGGAAGTTCTTCGGGTCGAGGTCGATAGCCATATCATAGTCGGCAAGCGCCCCGCTGAGGTTATTGATGTTCAGCCGGGCGAGGGCTCGGTTGACATAGTTGTTGACCACCTTCGGCCGCAGATGGATAGCTTTGCTGAGACAGTTGTCTGCCGTACGCCACTGTTTACGGTTCAGAGCGATATAGGAGCGTGTGGTCCAGGCATCGGCGTTATAAGGATCGATGTCGAGACTGCGCGAGAGCCAGTGGTCTGCCTGTGTCGTGTCTTTCTTCTCGAGGTAGACCTCAGCTTTCAACGAATAGGCGGTGGCAATCTGTGACCAGCGTTTGATGATCGTGTCGGCATCGAGGAGTGCGTGGTCATAGTCCTGGACATTCATGCGGCAGATGGCGCGGTTGACCCAGAAGCTCGACACGGAAGGATTGAGATGGATGGCGCGGTCATAGTCGGAGATGGCATCGGCATATTTCTCCTGACGGATGCGGGAGATGGCGCGCAGGTCAAAGATCTGCTCGATGTAAGGGTTGAGGTCGATGGCTTTCGAGGCATCACTCTCTGCTCCGATATAATCGTCGAGATAAAATTTTGCCACGGCACGGTCGTACCATGGCAGCCAGAGGTAAGGCTTGAGGGCCAATACCTTATTGAAATACTGGATGGAGAGCACGTAATCATCATAATGGAGTGCCACTTCACCGTTTTGAATGAGTCGGTCTACATTATACTGTGCACTGACTTTCAGCACAGAAAACAGTGCGACGATAAAAACGATTATCCTGCTCTTCACCTTATCTCAATGTTGAAAAATTGAAAGAATGAAAAATTGAAAGAATGAAAAATTGAAAACTCAAACTATTTCCGGACAGGCTTCGTGCGGTAAGCGCAACGGAACTTACCCTGTGTCATCGCCTTAAGCTTATTGCGGATCATCGCCTTGCGGAACGGGGTGATCTTGTCGACATAGAGTGTGCCCTCGAGATGATCAAACTCATGCTGCATCACGCGGGCCTGATAGCTGTCCACCCACTCGTCGTGCGGCTGAAGGTTCTCGTCGAGCCATGTGGCGTGAATACGCTTCGGGCGTGTGACCTCCTCGCTCAGTCCGGGGATAGAGAGGCACCCCTCTTCCAGCGACTCCTTGCCCGCTTTTTCATCGGCCTCAAGGATGTGTCCATTGATGAACGCATGGCGGAAGCCAGCATACTGAGGATAGTCTTCTTTGAGCACATCAAGGTCGATGACCACGACACGGATGCTCTTGCCGATCTGAGGAGCAGCGAGACCGACACCCGACGAGGCATCGAGCGTCTCAAACATATCCTTGATAAGCTGCTGAAGGTCGGGATAATCTGTAGGGATGTCCTGGGCCACTTTCCGGAGCACCGGCTGGCCGTATGTATAAATTGGTAATATCATCTTCTTGAATTCATGTAGTCTTGTAGGATGATCGTTGCGCTGACCTCGTCTACAAGTCCTTTATTTTCCCTCCTCGTCTTTTTTTTCACACCTCCATCGAGGATGGCGCGATGAGCTAACACGGAGGTAAAACGCTCATCGTAATATTCTATAGGCACCGAAGGGCATGCCTTCCGCCACCGATTGACAAAGTTCTCTACACGCGCAAGGTTCTCCGAAGGCTTACCGTTGGGCTGCGTAGGCTTGCCAATGACAATCCGCTCCACTTCCTCCTGCTTGATATAACCTTGGAGGAAGTCGAACAGATCTTTTGTATCTACTGTCGTCAGACCATTGGCAATGATCTGCAGGGGGTCAGTAACCGCCAACCCCGTGCGTTTCTTGCCAAAGTCTATTGAGAGGATTCTCGACATCTATTTTCCTAAGAGTCTATGCGGATAGACTTATTTCTTGTAAAGCAGCCAAGCGTCGCTGTTCTTATTGAACTTGCTGCCACGGATAGCGTCACGGCCCTGAACAGCCTGACTCTTGTCGTCGTAAGTGCCGGAGACGACACGATACATGTTGTTGCTTGCGTTGAACACGATCTGTGCATCATAGCCGCCCTGCTTGAGCAAACTCTGGAAACCTTCAGCGTTAGCCTTCAGACCGAAGCTGCCAACGACCACACTGAACTGCTTCAGACCGGTACCACTGATAAGCGTTACATCCTCCGAACGGACAGGAGTGTTGTCCACATTACTCACCGTTGTCTGGTCAGCCTGCTTGGTCACCATCGGAGTGACGGTAGCCTGATCCTGGGTAGGAGCCTGAGCTGTCTGCTGCTCTTCCTGAGCCTTGGCTTTCTCGTAAGCCTTCTTATAAGCACTTTCCTGTGATTTGCAACTTGTGAAAGCGAGAGCCACGCAAAGGGCTGCGCCCATTACCAAATATTTTTTCATCTTCTTGTTAAAGGAATTAATGATTTTATGTCTACGAAATATCTATGAAATATCTACGATGTGCGAAATTACAAAATTATCGTCAAACGGCAATTCTATGCACGCATAAAGATTGTTAAACCACGCTATCACAAGGATTTTTGCGTTCGGTTAATATTATTTATCACTTTCGCGAGCAATTTTGTTTCGATAAAATTTTCATATTTCAAAATAATATATTAAGTTTGCAGTTACATAATTCATTCAAAAGAAAGGACTTATTATGAAGACATTTGGTTACATTGCTACCTTCTTAGGTGGTGCTATCGCAGGCGCAGCCATTGGTCTGCTGCTTGCTCCGGAAAAGGGTTCGGACACGCGCACAAAGATTGCTGACACGGTGGATGACTTCTGCAAGAAGCACGACATCAAGCTCAACCGCAACGATGCCGACGACCTCGTGGATGACATCAAAGAGGCTGTTGACGCTGACAAAGCATAATTTCTGAACTGATGTTTTCCAACGATCAGAACATTGAGACCATCGGGCAGCTTGTGGATGTGCTGAAGCATTATGCCGGCCTTCAGAAGGAATACCTCAAGTTAGGCACCGTGGAGAAGACCGTGAGAATCCTTACGGCCATCGCCATGACGGCTATTCTCGGGCTGCTGCTGGTCTTCGTGTTGACATTCCTCAGTTTCGCAGCAGTGAGCGCTCTGACGCCCTGCGTGGGACAGGTCGGGGCCTATGCTATCGTGGCAGGTGTCTACTTCATCGTTTTCCTCCTGTTCATCGCCTTCAGAAAACAATGGATCGAGAAGCCGCTCGTAAGGTTCCTCTCTGAGCTGTTGCTCAGCTGAAGTCAAACTAATAAATGCATCAAGCAGATGAAAGAAAGTTATTCAGCAACAACCGCCTACCACTCCATCGAAGAGATACGCGCACGCAAAGCGCTGTTGCAGAAAGACATAAAGACTGACGAGGAGAAGATAGACGAAAAATGGCACTCCCTCTTCAAGAAGCCGCAGGCGCTCTCGAAGTCGGCCACTCCCTCGCAGCGTATCACAAGCATCGTCAACTCCAGTGCAGGGGTGCTCGACGGACTGCTTCTCGTGTGGAAACTCTATCGCAAATTCAAAAAATAACCGCTTGTTACGATAGCAAACGGCTATTGATATCAAACGGTTATTTCCATCCCATCATAAGGGAACAGGAAGCCCTCAGGCAATCGGCTGTTGGCTTCATCGTAAAGACCTATGTCGTGCGTGACATGAATGAGATAGGTCTTACTTGCTCCTATTCTCCTTGAGAAAGCGATGGCATCAGAGACAAGCATGTGACTGTGGTGCGGCTTCTCCCATCGCAAGGCATTGACAACTAATGTCTTGACGCCTTCAAGATAAGGCAATTCCTCATCGGCTATTGCTTTCATATCCGTGATATAAGCCAAGGTACCGAAGCGATAGCCCAATATCTTCAACTTATCGTGCATGATCTCTATCGGCATCACTTTGATGTCACCGATAGTAAAAGATTTATGCTTTTCTATCACGTTCATATCGAACTTCGGTACACCCGGATAAGGATGTTCAGTAAAGCAATAGGGGAAATTGTGATAGACCGTGTCCACAGTTTGTTGATTGGCGTAGATATTCAAGTCACCGAACGCATAGCAGTAAGGCCGCAGGTCATCAAGGCCTCCCGTGTGGTCGTAATGCTCATGCGTCAGCAGTACGCCGTCAATCTTCTTAAAAGGAATCCGAAGGAGCTGCATGCGGATATCCGGACCGCAGTCGATAAGGATACGCGTCGTCTCCGACTCCAACAAGGTAGCCGTACGGAAACGCTTGTCGCGTGGATCCTTGCTCTTGCAGACCTTGCACTGACAGCCAATTACAGGCACACCCGTGGAGGTTCCGGTACCTAAAAACGTCAACTTCATATTAATTATCTAACAACCACATTATTGCTTTTCATTGTTTTCATCTGTGGTTAATTTAAATGATGTTGACTTCCGGTTTAATATCCAAGCCGAACTTCTCCTTGACATCGTGCTGCACGGCATGCATCAGGTTAACAACGTCCTCGCCTTTGGCTCCGCCTCGGTTCACGAGAATCAGCGCCTGCTTCTCGTATACCCCCGCCTTGCCGAGTGAGCGGCCTTTCCAGCCACATTGATCGATCATCCATCCGGCAGGAATCTTGTATTTCATCGTACCGTCAGGCTGCGGCATCTCAAAATAGCGCAGGTTCTCATGCGCTGCTTTTATTCGTTCGAAAGTCTCAGCATCGACAATTGGATTCATGAAGAAGCTCCCGGCATTGCCAAGCACGGCCGGATCGGGGAGCTTAGCCTCACGGATCTCAATGATTGTCTCGCGGAGTTTTTCGCCTGTCAGTTGGTCTTCTGTTATTCCCTTAGCTTCTAATTGCTTGCGCACATTGCCATAGTCGAGCTCGGGATGGAAACTGCGTGAGAGCTGATAAGTGACGTAGAGAATGAGATATTTGTTTTTCCACTCGTGTTTGAACTTACTCTGACGATAACTGTAACCACAGTCCGCAGCCTGGATAGTCACTACCCTACCCGTGCCTATCTCTACAGCCTCGATCTCCGTCAATACATCTTTAATCTCAGCACCATAGGCACCGATATTCTGTACAGCAGAGGCTCCGCATTCTCCCGGGATAAGGCTCAGGTTCTCCAGACCATGATAGCCATGCCGTACGGCATAGTCGACAACATCATCAAAGGTCGTCCCCGCCCAGCACTTCAGACACGGCTCATTGCTGCCTTGATGCAAGACTACAGAGATATCGAAACGCTTCGCAGGAGTCACGACACGCCCCCGGAAATCTTGTGTGAGCAAGAGGTTGCTTCCGCCACCCAACAAGAGGAATGGAGCTTGCAAGTCCTTCGCAATGCTGACTGCATCGCGCTCATTGTCATAGACGATATACTCGTCACACTTCTGATCAATATTAAAGGTGTTGTCGTGCAACAGCGAATGATTCTTCTGTACCTGCATGTGTTATTGATTTTGTAGTGGAGGACGACCTCAAGGGCCGCCCCTACGAATGCCTTATGCGTTAAACTTGATGAGCTTCCAGTGGCGTCCTATCTTGCGGAAATACATCTCTATCTCCAAGGAGTTGGAAATGCCACGAATGACAAAGATCTTACGCTTCGATTCCATGTACTTTTGACCGTAGATAATATTGTAGATCTTGTTCTTCGGGATAAGTGCCGGCTTGAAGTCGGGCCACTGCTGCGGCATCATGATACCGTTTATATTCGCAAAGTCGTTGTTGGGATCGGGAGCAGTAAACTCCACCTCGTCAGCCATAGAAGCGACCTGGAAAGCAGAGTCGCGCGAGAAATGGTCGTAGAACTTCAGAAAGTCTGCATTCTCATTGGTATACATCGGCTTATAGTTCAATGACGTCATCATGAACTGACCGTTGATACGGTTGAAAAGGAACTGCTGTACGAGTTTCTTACGGAAGAAGATCTTCTCTATCACCACGTGGTCGATCGTGGTGTCTTTCACAAGATTCATCTGCCGTGCATTGTCGAAGATAAGCGTATAATACTGCTGGCGCATGAAGAAATGCTCCATCCTCCACTCGTTCATCGGTATCTCCCGCTTCAGTTTTCCATTATAGTAAACCTTCAACGGGAAAACGATACGCTTCTTCTGAAGCTTGCGGTTGGCGGCAAAGTTGAAGATGAAATCATCAAAAAGCTCGTCGGCAGCCTTAGGCATCGGAGTCTCCTCAATGAGTGCTTCCGTGGAGTCCATCGATGAAGTATCTTTTAGAACTGAATCTGCCGCAGAATCAGCCACAGGCTTAGGCTTCTTGTCCGTGCAGCTTGTAGGAGCTACAAGCATCGCCATAAGAAGCAACAGAATGGCTGAAAATAATACTTTTCTCATAACATACGAATAAACAAGCGCAAAATTACGCATAATTTTTAAGATACAATATCCTTTATGCGAGAAAATTAGTAACTTTGCACTCAACATAGCAAATAACATAGGCGATACACAAGTTATTGAGCCGTTTTTCAGATTCAGAACAAGAAAATCATATACAATCATGTTGTTAGACAAGATAGATGACCTTCTGAAGGAAGTGTCGCAGCTCTCTGCAAAGAACGCAGAAGACGTTGAACAGCTCAGAATTAAATATCTGAGTAAAAAAGGTGAGATCAGTGAGCTCATGGATGAGTTCCGCTCTGTTGCCAAGGACAAGAAAAAAGAGTTCGGCATCAAGATCAATGAGCTCAAGAAGACTGCAACAGAAAGAATCAACCAGTTGCGCGAAGAGGTGGAGACTACAGAGACCGGTGAGGAAAGCATTGATCTCACACGCTCTGCTTACCCTATCGACTTAGGTACACGCCACCCATTAACCATCGTTCGCAACGAGATCATTGAGATCTTCCAGCGTATGGGCTTCACCCTCTTCCATGGTCCCGAGATCGACGATGACAAGCACGTCTTCACGATGCTCAACTTCGCCGCTGACCACCCTGCACGCGACATGCAGGATACGTTCTTCATCTCGCAGAACCCTAACGATGTGACGAAGAACGTGTTGCTCCGTTCTCACACCTCAGGTGACGAGGCACACTACATGGAGACTCATGAGCCCCCTATCCGTGTGCTCTGCCCGGGACGCGTCTATCGTAACGAGGCTATCTCCGCACGTGCCCACTGCTTCTTCCATCAGGTGGAAGGTCTCTATGTGGACAAAGGTGTGAGCTTCACCGACCTCAAGCAGGTGCTTCTCACCTTCGCTCGCGAGATGTTCGGTCCTGACACAAAAATCCGCCTGCGTCCATCCTTCTTCCCCTTCACGGAGCCGAGCGCAGAGATGGATATCTCCTGCACCATCTGCGGTGGTAAGGGATGTAACTTCTGTAAGCACACAGGATGGGTAGAGATCCTTGGTTGCGGCATGGTTGATCCCCATGATCTCGCAGCCTGCAACATCGATCCGGATGTCTACACAGGCTATGCCTTCGGTATGGGCGTGGAGCGTATCGCCAACCTCAAATATGGTGTCAACGACCTCCGCCTCTTCTCCGAAAACGATACTCGCTTCCTCGAGGAGTTCAAGAGTGCTTATTAAATAAGGTGTTGGGTTTAAACTCAAAAACTCATAAACTCAAAAACTCATAAACTCAAAAACTCATAAACTCATAACTCATACGAGCGGCCTTTTTAGGCCGCTTTTTTTGTGCCTACACGCCAATAGTGTTAAAAATATACATCAATTGACAAATATCAAGCGAAATATTTGCTTAGTTCAAATAAACAGTGTAATTTTACACCCATGAAACAAACCTATAGATAGTTAGGACTATGAGAAAACTTAGAACTAAACTTTTCGCAGCCGGCATGACCGTGGCTGCACTCGCTGCTTGCGGATCGACAGCCGACACACAGATGACGGTCAGCGGTCTCAATCCCAAGGACTTCGACTCTACCGTGATGGGTAAGAAGACGGAGCTCATTACCCTGAAGAACAACAACGGTATGGAGGTATGTCTCACCAACTACGGTGGCCGAGTGGTGTCCATCTGCGTGCCGGATAAGAACGGCAAGCCAACGGATGTCGTGTTAGGATACGACAACATCCATCAGTATGCCGATACCCTCAACTCTCCTTCCGACTATGGTTCGAGCGTAGGCCGCTATGCCAACCGCATCAAGGACGCTAAGCTAACGGTAGAAGGCAAGACATATAATCTCCGCCCCAACGATAACGGCAACTGCCTGCATGGCGGTGGCAACACGGGATGGCTGAACAAGGTCTATGATGTGCAGTCGAAGACCGATTCTTCTGTTGTCTTCGCTATCACCTCGCCCGACGGTGACAACGGCTTCCCCGGTACCGTCAAGGCTACGGCTACTTACACAGTGAAGAGCAACAACACACTCGACATCGTCTTCCAGGCTACGACCGACAAGGAGACTGTGGTCAACATGACGAACCATTCTTATTTCAACCTCAACGGTGATCCGTCGAAGAAAGGCGAGAACCAGATCGTGTATATCAACGCTGATAAGTTCACCCCCGCAGACAAGTTATATATCCCCACAGGCGAGATTCGCTCCGTTGAAGGCACGCCGATGGACTTCCGCAAAGCTCACGCACTCTCTGAGCATATCAACGACTTCTCTTACGACCAGATAAAGAACGCCACGGGCTACGACCACAACTGGGTACTCAACACCTTCAAGAACGGCAAGGGCAATGACAAGACTGTGGCTGCAAGCATGTATTCTCCCGTCACAGGCATCATGCTTGAGGTCTACACCAATGAGCCTGGCATCCAAATGTATACCGGTAACTTCCAGGGTACAGGCATCGCTTGCAAGCACGGTATCAAGTATCCAAAACATGTGAGCGTCTGCTTCGAGAGTCAGAAGTTCCCCGACTCTCCTACAAAGTACGCAGCTCACACCCCGGGATGGGAATATTCTAATCCTTATCTCAAGCCTGGTCAGAAATACTACAGCCACTTGGCTTACAAGTTTTCTGTGAAGAAATAATTAATAATCAATAAAATTTTAAGATCCATAAACTTTTAGATCAATAAACTTTTAAACTTACGCTAAATTAAAATGAACTGGTCAACACATGAATTTATATGGCTCGACTGGGTGGTCTTTGCCCTTGGTATCGCCTGCGTCGTAGGAGCCGTATGGCACGCTCTTCTCAAGGCTAAGCGTGAATCGAAAGAAGCCAACAGTGAGGAGTTCCTCTATGGTAAAGGTGAGCCCTGGTGGGTCATCGGCATGGCTATCTTCGCAGCCAACATCGGCTCCGAGCACCTCGTAGGTCTCGCAGGAACAGGCGCACAGAACGGCGTAGGCATGGCCCACTGGGAGATGCAGGGCTGGATGATCCTGATCCTCGGATGGCTCTTCGTCCCGTTCTATCAGTTGCTCAACAACAAACTCGGACGTATCATCACAATGCCTGAGTTCCTCAAATACCGTTACACCAAGCGCACAGGTACATGGCTCTCTGTCATCACCCTTGTGGCTTACATCCTGACAAAGGTCTCTGTGACGGCTTACACCGGTGGTATCTTCTTTGAATACCTCCTCGGCCTGCCGTTCTGGTACGGTGCCCTCGGACTCATCATCATCACCGCCATCTTCACGATTCTCGGTGGTATGAAAGGTGTCATGACACTATCCGCTATTCAGACGCCTATCCTGATCATCGGTTCATTCCTCGTGCTCTTCCTCGGTCTCGCAACACTCGGTGGCGGCAGCATTGCACAGGGCTGGACCAACATGATGAACTATTGCTCGCAGCTTCACGACGGCTATGGCACAACCCACATGTTCCACTGGGCTACAATCAATGCCTCCGGCCATCCCGACCCACTCTATCATGAGTATCCTGGTTTCGTAGTGTTCCTCGGAGCTTCAATCATCGGTTTCTGGTATTGGTGCACCGACCAGCACATCGTTCAGCGAGTGCTCGGTCAGAAGAAAGGTGAAGACAATGCTGTGGTCATGCGCCGTGCACGCCGTGGTACGATCTGCGCCGGTTACTTCAAGATTCTCCCCGTCTTCATGTTCCTCATCCCTGGCATGGTTGCAGCAGCTCTCTCTGCTAAGGGCATGTTCAACATGGGCGACACTGATGGTGCATACGCTTACATGGTGAAGGATATCCTTCCCGCCGGTGTCAAAGGTCTTGTTACAGTAGGTTTCGTTTGCGCCCTCGTCACATCTCTCGCTGCCTTCTTCAACTCTTGCGCTACCCTGTTCACAGAAGACTTCTACAAGCCGCTCCGTCCGGGTAAGAGTGAGGCCCACTATATCTTCGCAGGCCGTGCTGCTACCGTAGCTATCGTGGTCATCGGTATCATCTGGATCCCGGTCATGATGAGTCTTGGTAAGCTCTACAGTTATCTGCAGGGCATCCAGAGCTTGCTTGCTCCCGCCATGGTTGCCACCTTCTTCCTCGGCATCTTCTTCAAGCGCATCACGCCGAAGGCCGGAGAATGGGGCCTCATCGTGGGCTTCCTCATCGGTATGCTTCGCCTGCTGACAAACGTGATTACAGATACTGGCAACGCACCTATGGATGGTGCCTTCTGGAACGCTACGACATGGTTCTGGCAGACCAACTGGCTCGTCTTCGAGTGCTGGCTTCTTGTGTTCATCGTCGTCTTCATGTTCGTCGTCTCGATGTTCACACCTAAGCCTACCGCCGAGCAGGTGGCTGCTATCACGTTCACAGCTGACTATAAGCGTCAGATCAGAGAGAGCTGGGATTGGAAAGATGTAGTAGGTTCCTTAGGCGTGCTCGCACTCTGCGGTGCTTTCTACTGGTACTTCTTCTAAATAAATTATGCAACAGTACTATAGTCAACACAGTAAATTCTATGTTAGTGTAGACTGCATCGTCTTCGGTTTCGACGGCTCACAGCTCGAGGTTCTCATCGGCAAACGAAAGATGGACCCCGGGCGCGGAGAATGGTCACTCTATGGTGGCTTCCTCGGTGAGAAAGAGAGCCTTGATGATGCAGCCCACCGCACGCTGCTTGAACTGACAGGACTCGACGAGATGTACATGCGACAGGTCGGTGCCTTCGGTGAGGTAGACCGTGACCCGGGCGACCGAGTGGTGTCTATCGCCTATTGCGCACTCATCAATGTCAAGGACTACGACGACTCACTGAGAGAGAAATACGGTCTCGAATGGGGCACGCTCGACAAGCTCCCGGAGATGTATTCTGACCACCGTATAATGATCCACAACGCTGTCATGCAACTCCGCCGACGCATATACAACCGGCCGCTGAGTTTCAACCTCCTCCCAGAGATGTTCACACTCACACAGTTGCAGCATGTCTTCGAGGCTGTATTAGGCGAGCCTATCGACAAACGCAACTTCCGCAAGCGCATCAAGCAGACCGACTTCGTACAACAGACGGATATCATCGATCATACGACATCGCGCTCGGGAGCTATGCTCTATCGGTTCAACAAAGAGAAATATCAAGAAGATCAGAACTTTAAATTATAAGTGATAATATAAGTTATGCTTGAAGAACTTAAAGCTAAGGTATGTAAGGCCAACCTCGACCTTGTAAAGCACGGACTCGTGCTCTTCACATGGGGCAATGTCTCAGGCATTGACCGTGAGAAAGGACTTGTAGTGATCAAGCCGTCAGGTGTCAGCTATGACACGATGAAACCTGAGGATATGGTTGTCGTAGACCTCCAGACAGGAAAAGTGGTAGAAGGTAACCTCAACCCTTCCTCAGATACACCGACGCATCTCGTCATCTATCGCAACTTCCCCGAGGTAGGTGGCGTGGTGCACACACACTCAACCTACGCCACAGCGTGGGCGCAGGCCGGTAAGGACATTCCTAACATTGGCACGACGCACGCCGACTATTTCCACGATGCTATCCCCTGCACCGATGATATGACGAAGGATATGATGGCTGAGTACGAGTACAACACGGGCGTGGTCATCATCAACCGGTTCAAGAAAGACAACATCAACCCTGTCCATACACCGGGCGTGCTGGTTAAGAACCACGGACCTTTCACATGGGGCAAGGATCCCGACGAAGCCGTCTATCACGCTGTGGTAGCAGAGCAGGTGGCAAAGATGGCTTTCATCTCCTTCTCTGTCAACCCGAATACAACGATGAACCCGCTGCTTGTCGAGAAGCATTTCTCCCGTAAGCATGGTCCAAACGCTTATTACGGACAGAGGCCCCACCCCGCAAAGGGCTAACCCTTTGCTGTCCCTCCCCCATAAAGGGGAGGGAATAATTACACAGATAAACATTAAAAACAATAACAACTTAAAAACAGCGCCCTATAACATCTCTATCTACATGTCTCAACACGCTTAGACGGTCTTGAGACATATCTCTC
This sequence comes from uncultured Prevotellaceae bacterium, assembly GCA_902792635.1. GTDB lineage: Bacteria > Bacteroidota > Bacteroidia > Bacteroidales > Bacteroidaceae > Prevotella. The sequence continues at coordinate 166,661 of CADBAG010000005.1, forward strand.
CCTCCCCTGGGAGGGGGAGGGGAAGGGGTGGGGCCATTTAATCATTATGGTACAAGCATTTTCTAATTTCGAGATTTGGTGGGTAACAGGCGCGCAGCTTCTTTACGGAGGCGATGCAGTGAAGCAGGTTGATGGTCATTCCAAAGAGATGGTGGAAGGCCTGAACAACTCCGGTCGTCTGCCTATCAAGGTGGTATATAAAGGTACAGCCAACAGTTCTAAGGAAGTGGCTGACGTCATGAACCGCGCCAACGTTGATGACAAGTGCGTAGGCGTCATCTGCTGGATGCACACTTTCTCTCCGGCTAAGATGTGGATCAAGGGTATGGAGATCCTCCGCAAGCCGCTCCTCCACTTCCACACACAGTACAACGAGAAGATCCCTTACGAGACCATGGACATGGACTTCATGAACCTCAACCAGAGTGCTCATGGCGACCGCGAGTATGCTCATATCCTCTCTCGTCTGCGCAAGCCCCGTAAGACTGTCATCGGCTATTGGAAAGATCCTAAGACACAGGATCACATCGCTGTGTGGGAGCGTGTCTGCGCAGGTGTAGCTGATGCACAGGACTGCCTCATCATCCGCTTCGGCGACCAGATGAACAACGTAGCTGTGACCGACGGCGACAAGGTAGCTTTCGAGCAGGTGTTCGGATACCATGTCGACTACGTACAGTTCTCTACTGTCCTTGAGTTCTTCGACAAAATCAAGGATGCTGATGTCGATGCCCTCGTGCACGATGTCTACTTCAAGGAGTATCAGGTAGCCGACAATCTGAAAGACGAGTCTACCGTTGAATACAAGAAGATCTGGAACGCTGCCAAGGCTGAGCTCACAATCCGTGCCGTGCTGAAAGCTTACGGTGCCAAGGGCTTCACAACCAACTTCGATGACCTCGGTGATGTCAACGTGGAGGAAACCGGTCATGGCTTCGACCAGATCCCAGGTCTCGCTTCTCAGCGTCTCATGCACGACGGCTATGGCTTCGGTGCTGAGGGCGACTGGAAGAGCGCTTGTCTCTATCGCACAACATGGTTCATGAGCCAGGGTCTCGAAGGTGGCACTTCTTTCTTGGAGGACTACACGCTCAACTTCGATGGCGACAACACATCTATCCTTGAGAGCCACATGCTGGAGGTCTGCCCCGATATCGCAGAAGAGAAGCCACGCCTGGAGGTTCACTTCCTCGGCATCGGTGTTCGCAAGACTCCTACCGCACGTCTCGTCTTCACTACCAAGCAGGGTCATGGCATCACGGCTACTGTTGTCGACATGGGCAACCGCTTCCGCCTTATCGCCAACGATGTCAACCTCATCAAGTCGAAGCCACTGCCTAAGCTCCCCGTCGCTTCCGCTCTGTGGATCCCGGAGCCTACCTTCGAGGTCGGCGTAGGATGCTGGATGAACGCAGGCGGCACACACCACAGCTGCTTCTCCTTCGGTCTGACGGATGAGTACTGGCGCGACTTCGCTGAGATCTTCGACGTCGAGGCTTGCATCATCAACAAGGACACCGACTACGAGCAGTTCCGTAAGGAGCTCCGCTGGAACGAGGTTTACTATATGCTGAATAAAGCTCTGAGATAATGACTGCAAAAGAAACTATACAGCAGGGTAAGGCCATTCTCGGTATCGAGTTTGGCTCTACTCGTATCAAGGCTGTTCTCATCGACGATGAGAACAAGCCCATAGCACAAGGCTCCCACACCTGGGAGAACCAGTTGGAGAACGGCTTGTGGACCTATAGCATCAAAGCTATCTGGGATGGCTTGCAGGATTGCTACGCTTCCTTGCGCAACGATGTGAAGACTCAGTATGGCATCGAGATTGAGAACCTCGCAGCCATCGGTATCAGTGCCATGATGCATGGCTACATGGCATTCAATAAGAATGAAGAGATCTTAGTGCCTTTCCGTACATGGCGTAACACGAACACAGGTAAGGCCGCAGCCAAACTGTCAGACCTATTCAACTTTAACATTCCTCTCCGCTGGAGCATCTCACACCTCTATCAGTGCATTCTCGATGGTGAGAGCCATGTCAAGGATATCGACTATCTCGCAACCCTCGATGCCTATATCCACTGGCAACTCACTGGTGAGCGCGTCACCGGTATCGGCGATGCTTCGGGTATGGTCCCCATCGATCCCGACACGAAGGACTATGACGAGGAGATGGTCAAGAAGTTTGATGCACTCGTTGCTCCCAAGGGCTATCCCTGGAAGCTCCGCGACATCCTGCCAAAGGTGCTTGTAGCCGGACAGGAAGCTGGCAAGCTCACAGAGAAAGGTGCAAAGCTCCTCGATCCTTCAGGGCATCTGAAGGCCGGCATCCCGATGTGTCCTCCTGAGGGAGACGCTGGCACAGGTATGGCAGCAACCAACGCTGTTCGTCCACGCACGGGTAACGTATCATGCGGCACCTCATCCTTCTCAATGATCGTCCTTGAGAAGAACCTTTCCAAGCCTTACAAGAGCATCGATATCGTGACGACACCTGATGGTGCTCCCGTGGCTATGGTACACTGCAACAACTGTACCTCGGATATCAACGCATGGGTCAACATCTTCAAAGAGTTCCAAGAGGCTATGGGACAGGAAGTGGACATGCACAAGCTCTTCGAGGTACTCTTCAAGGTCGGTGCCAAAGGTGATGCCGACTGCGGTGGACTCATGGCTTACAACTATTTCTCGGGTGAGCCTGTGACGGGACTCAATGAGGGCCGTCCGATGATTGTACGTTCTCCGAACGACAAGTTCTCCCTGGCCAACTTCATGCGGGCCAACCTCTATGGTGCTGTAGCGGTGCTAAAGATCGGTAACGATATTCTGTTCAAGGACGAGAAAGTAGCTGTTGACCGACTCACCGGTCATGGTGGCTACTTCACGACTCCGGAAGTAGGTCAGCGTATCCTTGCAGCCGCTCTTAACCTCCCCATCTCTGTCATGAAGACAGCAGGCGAAGGTGGCCCTTGGGGTATGGCACTCCTTGCCTCCTACCTCGTCAACAGTGAGAAACACCAGAGCCTTGCCGACTTCCTTGAGGCAAAGGTCTTCGCCGGAAACAAAGGCACAGAAGTGAAACCCACACAGGAAGAAGTCGACGGATTCAATGCTTATATCGAGAGCTATAAGAAAGGACTTGAGATTGAGCAGGCTGCCGTAAAATACAAGGAATAATTTATGATGTAACGGGCGGTCACAAAGACCGCCCGTGTGAAGCGAAAAACGACAATCAAATAATGATCAAGAAATTATCTGTTATACTCCTCGCCACAGCATTCTCTTTCAATGCTGCGGCCCAGGACGCCGTAATCACTATCCATGCTGACCAAGGCAAATATAAGATCAACAAAGAAATCTACGGACAGTTCGCTGAGCACCTCGGTTCCTGTATCTACGGAGGACTGTGGGTAGGACCTTACAGCAAAATTCCTAACACGCAAGGCTACCGTACGGATGTGTTCAACGCCCTCAAAGAGCTCAAGGTGCCGGTACTGCGTTGGCCCGGAGGTTGCTTTGCAGATGAATACCATTGGCAAGATGGCATCGGCCCCCGTTCACAGCGTCCTAAGATGCAGAACAACAACTGGGGCGGCACCATTGAGGATAACTCCTTCGGTACCAACGAGTTTCTGAATCTCTGTGAGATGCTCGGCGCTGAACCTTATATCAGCGGTAACGTCGGCTCAGGAACCGTTGAGGAGCTCGCCAAATGGGTAGAGTATATGACCTCCGACGGCGACACGCCAATGGCTAACCTCCGCCGTAAGAACGGACGTGAGAAGTCATGGAACGTCAAGTATCTTGGCGTAGGCAACGAGAGCTGGGGGTGCGGTGGCAACATGCGCCCGGAATATTATGCAGACCTTTTCCGACGTTATTCTACCTATTGCCGTAACTACGACAACCATCGCCTTTACAGAATAGCATCTGGAGCCAGCGACTACGACTACAACTGGACAAAGGTTCTTATGGACCGCGTCGGTAACAGAATGGCTGGCCTCTCACTTCATTATTACACCGTTAAGGACTGGAGCAGCCACAAAGGCTCAGCTACAAACTTCGATAACCAGGAGTATTACTGGACGATCTCCAAGGCTCTGCAGATCGAGGATGTCATCAAGAAGCATTGCGCCATCATGGACGAGAAGGACCCCGACAAACACATCGGTCTGCTCGTTGATGAATGGGGTACCTGGTGGGATGAGGAGCCCGGCACGATCCGTGGGCACCTCTATCAGCAGAACTCTATGCGCGATGCCATGGTAGCAGCCCTCTCGCTCAACGTCTTCCAGCGTCACACCGACCGCATCAAGATGGCAAACATTGCGCAGGTCGTCAATGTGCTGCAGTCGATGATCCTCACCGATACCGTTGGAACAGGTCACATGGTGCTCACCCCGACCTACTACGTCTTCAAGATGTACCGCGGCTTCCAGGATGCTACCCACCTGCCTATCGGCGTGAAGGAAGACTCCATCAACGTGACAGGCAACAAGATGTTTAAGGCTGTGGACAAGAAGGTGCCAATGGTATCAGCGTCTGCTGCCAAACAGAAAGACGGAAGCATTATCGTCTCATTAGCTAACACAAGCCTTGACAAGGCACAGGAGGTAGAACTGAACCTTGAAGGTGCCAATGCCAAGAACGTGAGTGGAAACATCCTTACCTCTAAGAATATCAGCGACTACAACGATTTCGCTCATCCCGATGTCATCAAGGAGGTAGCATTCACGGATGCCAAACTCAAGAAGAATGTCGTCAAAGCAAAGATACCGGCTAAATCAATTGTGGTTTTAAATATTAAATAATAAGGAGCGGGCGGCCTTGTGACCGCCCACATCCTTTAACATCCTCTTTTGTAACAATAAGAAACCTTTTTGATACATCAAGACTCCTATTTTAGCTCAAAAAGTACTATCTTTGCAGCAGTCAATAAATTATTTAGGAAAACATAAACCAATGAATGACATTAAAGTTATGAACCATGCCGCTGACAACATCCGTATCCTTGCTGCCAGCATGGTAGAGAAAGCGAAGTCCGGTCACCCCGGAGGTGCCATGGGCGGCGCTGATTTCATCAACGTGCTCTTCTCCGAATATCTCGTCTGGGATCCGGAAGATCCTACATGGACAGGCCGTGACCGCTTCTTCCTCGATCCTGGTCACATGAGCCCGATGCTCTATGCAGCACTGACGCTCCAAGGCCGTTACTCCATCGACGATATCAAGCAGCTCCGTCAGTGGGGCTCTCCTTGCCCGGGTCATCCCGAGCTCGACGTCGCTCGCGGCATAGAGAACTCATCTGGTCCGCTGGGACAGGGCCATGCCATCGCAGCAGGTGCCGCCGTGGCTGAGAAGTTCCTCGAGGCGCGTCTCGGACATGAGGTCATGCAGCATCATATCTTCACTTATATCTCTGACGGTGGCGTTGAGGAAGAGATCTCACAGGGCGTAGGCCGTATCGCAGGCAAGCTCTGCCTCGACAACCTCATCATGTTCTATGATGCCAATGACATCCAGCTCTCTACTGAGGTCAACGAAGTGATGAAGGAAGACACCGCTGCCAAGTATCGTGCTTGGAACTGGACCGTAATGGAGATCGACGGCAACGACGTCAAGCAGATCCGCGAAGCCCTCGACAAGGCTATCGCAGGCACCGGCCATCCCGTACTTATCATCGGCAAGACTGTGATGGGTAAGGGTGCACGCAAGGCTGACGGTTCAAGCTATGAGCATAACATCAAGACTCACGGTGCTCCGCTCGGTGATGGCGCATATGTCAACACCATCAAGAACCTCGGTGGTGATCCGGAGAACCCCTTCGTCATCTTCGACGATGTGAAGAAGATCTATGCTGACCGTGCCGTAGCACTGAAGAAGATTGTTGCTGACCGTAAGGCTCAGGAGGCAGAATGGGCTAAGCAGAACCCGGACAAGAAGAAGCTCATGGGCGACTGGTTCTCCGGCAAGGCTCCGAAGATCGACTGGAGCAAGGTGGAACAGAAGCCAGACACCGCAACACGTGCAGCTTCATCCGCTTGCCTGAAGGTACTGGCTCATGAGGTGCCCAACATGATCTGCGCATCCGCCGACCTCTCCAACTCTGATAAGACCGACGGATTCCTCAAAGAGACGCATGACCTTCAGCCGAACGACTTCACAGGCGCCTTCTTCCAGGCTGGTGTCAGTGAGCTCACGATGGCCGACATGTGCATCGGTATGATGCTCCACGGCGGTGTCATCGCTGCAATGGGCACATTCTTTGTCTTCTCCGATTATATGAAGCCTGCCGTCCGTCTTGCTGCCCTCATGGGCGTGCCTGTGAAGTTCATCTGGACTCACGATGCCTTCCGTGTGGGTGAGGATGGTCCTACACACGAGCCTGTAGAGCAAGAGGCTCAGATCCGCCTCATGGAGAAACTGCAGAACCATAAAGGTCAGGACAGCGTACGCGTCTTCCGCCCAGCTGACTGCTATGAGACAACGGTCTGTTGGCAAATGGCTATGGAAAACATGGATACGCCTACCGCACTCATCTTCTCTCGCCAGGGCATCAAATGTCTGCCCGAGGGCAACGACTATGAGCAGGCCCGCAAGGGTGCTTACATCGTAGCTGGCTCTGACGAAAACCCCGATGTCATCCTCGTAGCCAGTGGCTCAGAGGTTTCTACACTCGAGGCAGGCACAGAACTGCTACGTAAGGACGGTATCCGCGTGCGCGTAGTGAGTGCTCCATCTGAGGGTCTCTTCCGCCGCCAGCCCGTAGGCTATCAGGAGAACGTACTGCCCTACGACGTGAAGAAGTTTGGTATGACCGCTGGTCTGCCTTGCACGCTTGAGGGTCTTGTAGGCATCGGCCCCAACAGCCGCATTTACGGCATGAAGAGCTTCGGCTTCTCTGCACCTTACAAAGTGCTGGACGAGAAGCTCGGCTTCACAGGTGAGAACGTCTACAAGCAGGTAAAAGAATTCCTCGCTGAATGATTTTTGAGGGCGCCCACAAGGGGTGCCCCTACGAAACGCAAAAAGCCGGAACCCTCACGGATTCCGGCTTTTCTATTAAATATTAAACATGTTTTCTCTATAAAAGAGACGGAGGGGCCGCTTTAGCGAGCCATCCTGTCCATCATGAGCGCCACCAGTGAGATGCCTACAAACATCAAGGCGGCTGTTGCTGTGAAAGTTGTCATACTAATCATACTCTCAAACTTTTTAAATTCTACATTTTAAAATATATCCGACATCGCTCAGTCGGTCGTTATCCTGAATACTCTTTGTTATCCTGATACAATCTTTATACCTTAGTTCAACTGAATACTATTGAAAATCGAATGCAATGTAATCAATTAACTTGTTATCTTAAACTTCTAACTAATATATAATCTAATATGTTATCTGAATACTTATCTCTAACCTTATTGAAGACCTACTCTTTGTTTTTTGACACTGCAAAGTTACGAACTTCCCATTGTGTGCGCAAACAATTCTTTGATTATTACGAAAAACCGCTATATATTATTGATTATTATCAAACGGCTTGACGCATATCAACGTTTTCTCTTGACCTACATCAAGCATCCAACAATATACCTAATTAATAGACAAAGAATCGCATGCGATTAGGGCATAACCACAATGCGATTCTTACAAAAACTCAATGCATTTTTATTGAATCCCTGTGAGATTCCTTTTTTATGGGAACTGCGGATATTTGTCGAAGTCAGGCTTGCGCTTCTCCAGGAATGCGCGGCCGCCTTCCTGAGCCTCATCAAGGGTGTAGTAGAGCATCGTGGCGTCTCCAGCCAGTTCCTGGATACCGGCCTGTCCATCGAGCTCAGCATTGAATCCGGCTTTCATCATGCGCAGGGCAAGCGGAGAGCGCTCCATCATGATCTCAGCCCACTCGACGGTTGTATCCTCGAGCTTGTCGAAGGGCACGACCTTGTTGACGAGGCCCATCTGCAGAGCTTCCTCGGCCGTATACTGCTGACAGAGGTACCACATCTCACGTGCTTTCTTCTGACCGATGATACGGGCGAGATAGGAGGCTCCGAGACCGGCATCGAACGAGCCCACCTTCGGACCAGTCTGTCCGAACCGTGCATTGTCAGAAGCAATGGTGAGGTCGCACACCACATGCAGCACGTGACCGCCACCGATAGCATAGCCATTGACCATGGCGATGACAGGCTTCGGCAAACGACGGATCTGCATCTGTACGTCGAGCACATTGAGGCGGGGCACGCCGTCACTGCCTACATAACCTCCACGGCCTTTCACATGCATGTCACCACCTGAGCAGAACGCCTTGTCACCGGCTCCCGTGAGGATGACCACACGAATGTCGAGATGATCGCGGCAATAGGTGAAAGCCTGACTCATCTCCCACACCGTCAGCGGTGTGAACGCATTGCGATAGCGCGGCCGGTTGATCGTGATCTTCGCAATGTGATTGTACTCTTCAAAGAGGATCTCCTTGAAATCGAAACCCTCAATCTTTTTCCATTCTCTTGCCATATATTATTATTTTATCTGATAGTTTTCCCAATCCTCCTTGGCTTTAGTCCTCACTTCGAGCACAATAGGGCGGTCAGCAACAGGACACGTAAGATTCTTCAGCCCACTCTCAAGCGACTCTTCATCATCCGCAAAATGATACTCGATATGATTGTCTGCGCAGAAGCCTTCTGCACTTGTATAATACTGCGCCATGACGTTGCGCGCATCTTCCTCATTCTGAAGGTGTTCAGAGAACTTCTCAAAGATTCCCCCACCTCCATTATTGAGCAACAGTATGCGCAGATTGCCGCGCAAATTACGGTTCCACAGTGCATTGCGGTCATAAAAGAAACTCAAGTCCCCGATGATACAATACACGTTTTTATCTGATACAAGCGAGGAGCCTGCTGCCGTAGAAAGAGACCCGTCAATGCCATTGACGCCTCGGTTGCATAGAATATGATGCTTTGCAAATAAGCAGCCGTAGCGCACCGCCATACTATTGGCGTAATGTACCTCAACATCTTGACCACCAATTATTTTCTCTAACTTCTCCACGGCGAGCATCGAGGAATATTGCGGGTTGCAACGATTTAGGATAGAGACAGCATTCAATTGTATGTTTTCCCATGCATAATGCCAATCGATAGGAGCATCCTTGTCTATCGCTTTCAAGACATCTGCAGCCTTGGCCTGAATGACCCCCGTGAGGTTCATGAACGTGTCAGCAATCTCACCCCGCTCATCCACACGCCAGCAGACGGCATTCTTCGCATCCCGAAGATACTGTTTCAGTTTCTGACTCACCAATGTGCGCCCTACATAAAGAATGAAATCGGGGTAAACAACAGCATCTTCCTTTTCAGAGAGACGCTGCAGCTCCTCCAGGCCCCTAAAAGGAACATTATGTGCATAGACCCCACTCAACGTCTCCTGCAAGACGATATAGCGATGCTTCACGAGTTGGTCAATGATTTCCTCAGATATTTCATGCTTCTGCAACTGTCCGATAACAATCACGGGGCGCTTGGCTGCATAGAGTTGCTGAAGCATAGGGTCGACATCCACCACTCTGCAAGAAGATAAGAGTTCTATCTTGCGTTCATGCGGCAGCTCCGGAGTCGTGAAGTTATAGAGAGGTCGGTCCAAGGGCACATTGATATGCACAGGTCCCCCACCGTCTTGAATGTCAGCAAGTAATGCTTCGTTCACAAGCCTATTGCAGTACCAATGACCTTCATCCGAACTTATCGGTAGCGTCACAGCTCTCCTCACGAATCTCCCCAAGGCATCGCTCTGTGGCAACGTCTGACCATCGAGCTGATCAATCCACTGCGGCGGTCTGTCGGCTGACACCACGATGAGCGGCACATGCTGATAATAAGCCTCAGCTACAGCGGGGGCGAGATTGAGCAGCGCCGTGCCCGAGGTGACACAGACAACCGTAGGGCGTCTCGTCTCAAGAGCAATACCAAGGGCATAGAACCCCGCACTGCGCTCGTCGGTAACGGGATAGCACTCGATTGATGGGCACGCATCAAGATTATGTACAATCGGTGCATTGCGTGATCCTGGACAGACAACGGCATGACGCACACCATGAGCCACAAGCAATGCAGTAAGAATATTAACGTTTTCTTTGTCAGAATACATGTATTTTCAGTTTGATGTTATCGCACCTCGGCCGTGACGCGTTTCCGCCTCGGCCGTGTCGCGTTTCCGCCTCGGCCGTGTCACGATTCCGCCTCGGCCGTGTCGCGATGACAATAAGTCGCTTTTATGGTTTCCATTTTCTTCTCCGTCTCTTTCCATTCTTTCTCTACACTACTTTCTTTGAGCAGTCCGCCCCCGGCATAGAGGTGACAACATGCACCTTCTATCTGCATACATCGCAAAGAAACATAAAGAGAAGCGTCAGGATGAGACTTATCTGCGAAATTCAATGGGCCGCAGAAACCACTATAATATTTCCGGTCGAAGTTCTCGTATTCATCGATAACCTCCCTGGCACGGTCCTTCGGCATGCCACAGACAGCGGGTGTAGGAAAGAGATCATCGAGAACCTTCACGATCTCTGTATCATCACTGAGTGCAAACTCAAAGTCGGTGCGCAGATGATAGAGCTTGGCAGCCATCGTGGTATGTACCGGCTTCTGATTGACCAGATAACAACGACGCAACAAGCAATTACGAATATACAAAGCGACATAAGCCTGTTCCCGCATGTTCTTGTCATCCCATGGACCAGGTGTAGACATCGTACCCGCCAACGCCATCGTTGCCCAACGATCATCTGCCCTTCCGAGCAACACCTCAGGTGTAGCCATGAGCCACGTGCCCGAAGTCTCCGTGTTGATGAGCGCGATCATCTGATGTGGATACATCTGACAAGCCTTAAGAAAGACCTTTCGGGCATCTAACGGTTGCTCTAATTCAACATCCGATCGGCGTGCCAGCACCACTTTCCACAATATCTCGTCATCAATCTGCGCGCGCATCTTCGCAAAGGCCTCTTGGTATTCAGCATGGTGGTCGGTCTCACTCAGTTTGTTCACAGTGGTTTCAACAGCAACTTCTCCGACATCCTTCACTTCCTCATGATCCGCATGAATAAGGACGAGCGGATGATCGCCAGTCGTCTCGAATGGCGCAAAGACAAAGCCTTGCTTCCCCGCAAGGCTCGCGATATCATGCAACTCCTCCGCCTCACCCCAAACGTGATGGAACTGTGAGGTCTCGGGAAGCCGATAAAAAACTTCATCCATACAGCTGAAGGTTAGAGACTCTCAAGCCATTTTTTACCTTTCTTTGTATATGTCCATACAAGAAAAGCCAAACCTATTACAGCACCAATTCCAAATATTATTCCTAAAGAATCCATATCTTCTATTTTAAAATTCTGTATCCTAATAGAGCATAGACAAGGGTCATAATAATACCCAGTATCAATGATAAGTAATTATTTGAAGTAGCATTACCATTCAATAAGGGCATTAAATCTCCTAACACCATAGCAGCAAACGTTAGTTTTGCCATGTCCAAGAAGAAACCCGAAAGTTTTTCTTTCTTAAGCTTATCCTTCTCTTTTTGATCTTTAATCGTCGTCATTGCTTTTTATTTTCTTGGCGATATGAGGTAATTAGTGACATGGACCGTTGATATGAGTTCTCCCTTGGAGTTCTTGATATCAACCTGCCACTCATGCAGCGTGTTACCTTTATATTGCAGTTTGCCGTATGCCGTCACGGTATCGCCCTCAAGCACGGCCTGCACATGCGAGCCACTTACGTTGATACCCACAGGTATCTTCTTCGGGCAGAGCGCCATGGAACCTACGCCTGCAAGATTCTCTGCCAAAGCCAAAGAGGCACCACCTGACAAGAAACCGAAAGGCTGACGGTTGCGACCATCGACCTTCATACGAGCCATACACGTGTCCTCCTCTGGCGTGGAGAGAAACTCCATGCCTAAGGTGCGGCTCAGTCCATTCTGATTCTCTATGACCTTCTTTTGTTCTTCGATATTCATACGACAGATTATTTTATCGTCTTATTTTTTACTGTCTTGCAAACTTACGATTATTTTTCGTTATCGCCAAGGATTTGCACAATATAATTGCACCCCATACCTACTAATTATTGTCAATCGTGTTTGTTTATGCAAGAAAAATAGTAACTTTGCACTTAGACAAAAAATAACTGATATCAGACATGAATATATTAGAGTTGAGTGAGCAGGAGATTGGCCGCCGCCAGAGCCTGCAACAGTTGCGCGAGATGGGTATCAACCCCTACCCCGCCGCTGAGTTCCCCGTAACAGCTTTCAGCACAGACATTAAGCAGAACTTCCAGGAAGGAGAAAAGCCGGAGGTCGTCATCGCCGGTCGTATGATGAGCCGCCGTGTCATGGGTAAAGCCAGTTTCATGGAGCTCCAGGACAGCAAGGGCCGTATCCAGGTCTATGTCACCCGCGACGATATCTGCCCGGGCGAGAACAAGGATATGTACAACACGGTCTTCAAGAAACTGCTCGACATCGGTGATATCATCGGCATCCGTGGTTTCGTCTTCAAGACACAGACCGGTGAGATCTCCGTTCATGCTCAGGAGCTCACTGTGCTCTCCAAGAGCCTTAAGCCGCTGCCTATCGTGAAATACAAGGATGGTGTGGCATACGATAAGTTCGATGACCCTGAGATGCGTGCCCGTCAGCGCTACGTGGATCTCATTGTCAACGACGGTGTGAAGCAGACCTTCATCAACCGCGCCACAGTCATCCGCACCATGCGCAAGTTCTTTGATGACGCTGGTTACACAGAGGTAGAGACACCTGTGCTGCAGACTATCGCAGGTGGCGCCACAGCTCGCCCATTCATCACTCACTACAATGCGCTCGATACAGACATGTATCTGCGTATCGCCTTGGAGCTTTATCTGAAGCGCCTCATCGTCGGTGGCTTCGAGGGTGTCTACGAGATCGGCAAGGCTTTCCGCAACGAGGGTATGGACAAGAACCACAACCCTGAGTTCACGCTCATGGAACTCTATGTGGCTTACAAGGACTACAAGTGGATGATGTCGTTCACAGAGAAGATGCTTGAAACGATCTGTATCGCTGTCAACGGCACACCGGAGGTTCACTATCCCGACGGCAAGGTCATCAGCTACAAGGCTCCGTTCCCACGCGTCACGATCCTCGACTCTATCAAGGAGAAGACAGGCTACGACCTCTCTGACAAGACAGAAGAGGAGATCCGCGACATCGCTGTGAACAAGCTCAAGATGGAGACCATCACCGATGCCATGGGTAAGGGTAAGCTCATCGACGAGATCTTCGGTGACTTCTGCGAGGGTACTTATATCCAGCCGACATTCATCATCGACTATCCTGTCGAGATGTCGCCGCTGACAAAGATGCACCGCTCTAAGCCCGGCCTGACGGAGCGCTTCGAGCTCATGGTCAACGGTAAGGAGCTCGCCAACGCTTACTCTGAGCTCAACGACCCGCTCGATCAGGAGCAGCGTTTCATCGACCAGATGAAGCTTGCTGACAAGGGTGACGACGAGGCTATGGTCATCGACTACGACTTCCTTCGTGCCCTGCAGTATGGCATGCCGCCGACGAGTGGTATCGGTATTGGCATCGACCGTCTCGTGATGCTCATGACAGCCAAGGACTTCATCCAGGAGGTCATGCTCTTCCCGCAGCTCAAGCCTGAGGTGAAAATGCCACAGACAAGCGTCAAGGACTGGGAAGACAAGATCGGTGTGCCCGAGAACTGGGTCTACGTGCTCCGCAAGGCCGGCTACAACCTCATCTCCGACATCAAGGATGTCAAGGCACAGGCACTGCAGCAGAAGATGCTCGAGATCAACAAGAAATATAAGCTCGGTTACGACAAGCCTGACCTCGACACCATCCAGCAGTGGATCGATAGCGCATCCGCTAAAGAATAAGGAATTTAACGTAGGGGCGGCCCTGGTGGCCGTCCTACCGTAGGAAAGCAAATATCTCAATCGCAAATTAATGAGCTTCATCAACAACCTTTGGCAGAAAGTGCTGCACCCCATGAAACCATGGGGTGGTATCGAAGGTGGAATCGCCATCATCGGCGGTGGCTCGTGGGCTACGGCCATCGCTAAGATGGTAGTGGCACGGACGGGTCATATCGGTTGGTACATGAGGCGCAGTGACCGCATCGCCGAGTTTAAGAAGCTTGGGCATAACCCCGCTTATCTGACGGCGCTCAACTTCGACACGAGTCAGATAACGTTCTCGGCTGACCTCAATGAGATTGCGCGTAAATACAACACACTCATCTTCGTCACGCCATCGCCTTATCTGAAGAATCATTTGGCAAAACTCACGACAGACATCAGTAATAAGACTGTCGTGACGGCTGTCAAAGGTATCGTGCCGGATGAGGACATGGTCGTGAGTGAGTATTTCCACACACGCTACAACGTGCCGCAGGATCATATCCTATGCATCGGCGGCCCATCTCATGCAGAGGAGGTAGCCATGAACCGACTCACCTATCTCACGATAGGCTGTACCGACGAGAAGACAGCGGAGGCGTTTGCCAACGTACTGCGCAGCGATTATGTTCGCGTGGAGACGTCAGCAGACATCATTGGCATCGAATATGCTGCCGTATTGAAGAACGTTTACGCTATCTGTGCAGGTATCTGCAACGGACTGCGCTATGGTGACAACTTCATGGCAGTACTGCTCACCAACTGCGCACGCGAAATGAATCGCTACTTGACGGCTGTATCGCCCGCCAAGCGAAACATCTGCGACAGCGTGTACCTCGGTGACCTTGCCGTTACCTGCTATTCCAACTTCTCACGCAACCGCACGTTTGGTACGATGATTGGCAAAGGCTATAGCGTTGAGAGCGCACAACTTGAGATGAAGATGGTGGCGGAGGGCTATTACGGTACGAAATGTATGACGGAGCTCAATAAGCAGGCTCACGTCGACATGCCGATTCTCGACACCGTCTACGACATCCTCTATCGCGGTGCTGACCCTGCTGCCTCAATCCTCGCACTCACTGCGAGACTGACATAATAAGATATATTCAGTAGATAACATATTAATCCATATTAATAATAGAAACAAAATGGAGAACATTAAGTTAGACACCTCTAAGGCCGCACAGTTTCTCGCTGCCAATGCAGTGAAGGACTACGAGCCGAAGGTAAAAGCCGCTCAGGATGCTCTTGAGAACGGCACATGTGAGGGTAACGATTTCTTGGGCTGGCTCCACCTCCCCTCAGAGACCACAGATGATTTCCTTAACGATGTGGAAGCTTGCGCAGAGCTCCTCCGTGCTAAGTGCGACACTGTCGTTGTAGCTGGTATCGGTGGTTCTTATCTCGGTGCACGCGCCGTCATCGAGGCACTCGGCAACTCGCTGCAGTGGCTCGTCAACGATGGTTCCAAGGCTCCTAACGTCATCTTCGCAGGTAACAGCATCTCCGAGGACTACCTCGCTGAGCTGACCGATTATCTCAAGGACAAGAAGTTCGGTGTCATCAACATCTCCAAGAGTGGTACGACAACAGAGACAGCGCTCACCTTCCGTCTGCTCAAGAAGCAGTGTGAGGCTCAGCGCGGCAAAGACGAGGCTAAGGACGTCATCGTCGCTATCACGGACGCTGTCAAGGGAGCTGCCCGCAAGACTGCAGAGAAAGAGGGTTACAAGACTTTCGTCATCCCCGACAACGTAGGTGGCCGTTTCTCTGTCCTCACTCCGGTTGGTCTGCTGCCTATCGCTGTAGCTGGCTTCGACATCAAGGCTCTCGTTCAGGGTGCACGCGATATGGAGAAAGCTACTGCTATTGACGTACCTTTCGAGCAGAACATCTCTGCACAGTATGCTGCTACCCGTCAGGCTCTGTATACAGAGGCCGGCAAGAAGATTGAGATCCTTGCTGACTTCCAACCGAAGCTTCACTTCATCGCTGAGTGGTGGAAGCAGCTCTACGGAGAGAGCGAGGGTAAGAACGGCAAGGGTATCTTCCCTGCATCCTGCGACTTCACGACAGACCTTCACTCCATGGGTCAGTGGATCCAGCAGGGTGAGCGTTCTATCTTCGAGACGGTCATCTCTATCGAGCAGCCTAACCGTAAGCTTCTTTTCCCGCACGACGATGAGAACCTCGACGGCCTCAACTTCCTTGAGGGCAAGCGCGTAGACGACGTCAACAAGATGGCTGAGCTCGGCACACGCCTGGCTCACGTCGACGGTGGTGTTCCTAACATCCGTGTCAGCGTTCCTAAGCTCGATGAGTACTACCTCGGTCAGGTCATCTACTTCTTCGAGAAGGCTTGTGGCATCAGCGGTCTGCTTGAGGGTGTCAACCCGTTCAACCAGCCCGGTGTGGAGGCTTATAAGAAAAACATGTTCGCTCTTCTCGGCAAGCCCGGCTACGAGGATGAGACCGTTGCTATCCAGAAGCGTCTCGCTGAGGAGAAGTAATAAGTGCTCAATAAATAAATAATATTAGTGATAAATATTATCAGTGGAAATTAAATGATGGATATCAAACAAGCCATCAACTCTTATAACACGACCTTTGGGGTGGAGTTCCGCCCCAAGGCCGTGCTTTTCGATATGGACGGCGTGCTCTACGACTCCATGCCTCACCATGCCATCGCCTGGCAGAAGTCCATGGCACAGTTCGGCATCAATATGACAGCCCACGACGCCTATGCCACAGAGGGTGCACGAGGCTTCGACACCGTGAAGATGCTCGTCAAGCAACAGAAAGGTATCGACATCTCTGATGAGAAAGCCAAGGAGATGTATGGAGTGAAAAGCAACATTTTCCATGCCATGCCCGAGGCTCCTATCTTCGACGGGGTGAAGGAACTGATGCAGCGGATTACGGATGCAGGACTGTCCGTGAATGTCGTCACAGGCAGTGCACAGAAGCCACTCATCGCACGACTTCATCACGATTTCGGTCAATGGCTCACCCCCGAGCATATCACCACGGCTTACGATGTCAAGCGTGGCAAACCTGATCCCGATCCTTATCTCACAGGACTGCGCAAGGCAGGGAACCTGAAACCGTGGGAGGGTATCGTTGTAGAGAATGCTCCCTTAGGCATTCATGCGGGTGTAGCAGCAGGTTGTTTCACCATCGGCATCAACAGTGGACCGCTTCCCGACAGCGATCTCCTCGCAGAGAAACCCAACCTTCTCTATCAGAAGATGACGGAACTGCTCGACGACTGGGATCAGATTATTGGGTAAATAACAAGGTATTGGTTGCAACACCGAATAACATCACAATATGCTCAGATATATTCTTTCCTTTTTACTATTGCTCACTGCTTTTTGCGCAACGGCACAGGAGCCGCAGCGTAGGAAGCTCGTTGTCATCGACATCGAGACGAAGGTTCCTATGCGCAACGTCATCGTGAGTACGAAAGACGGCTACCGCGACACCACCAACTGGCGCGGTATCTGTTATGTGCCGGCTACATTCGATACACTCACGGTGTCCAAGCACAATTATATTCCCGAGCGCTTGCTTGCCAAGGAACTGAAAGACACGACCTCTCTCATCCCCGCAGGCTCTGCCATTAGTGAAGTGACGGTATGGGGAAAGAACGATATCAACCAACAGATTAAAAGAGGTGTGGGCTATAATCCATTGCCCAGTCCTAAGTCGGGAGTCATAGGCAGCTTCGACCTCGCCAATATCCTTGACCGACGTGGACGACGCGACCGTAAGCATCTGAGGATCGTACGCCAGAAGTTCCAAGAGATGGACACCACCGGTGACCCCATCGTTGACGCTTACAACAAAGCCATGGAAGAGAAACGGCTCGAGGAAGAGGCTAAAGGAAACAAAGAGGAGAATAATACTGAAGAAAAGAAATAAGGAGGAATTAATACAACGATGATTGATTACGACAAGATAAGAGACAAGCGCATTGCAGTACTGCTCAGCGGCGGCGTAGACTCCTCCGTGGTGGTCTACGAGTTCGCCTCACGCGGCATCCATCCCGACTGCTTCTATATCAAGATTGGACCCGAGGAGAAAGAGGAATGGGACTGTAACTCAGAGGAGGATCTTGAGATGGCAACGGCCGTAGCGGCTAAGTACGGCTGCAAACTGCAGGTTGTCGACTGTCATAAAGAGTACTGGTCGCAGGTGACGCGGTACACCATGGAGAAGGTCAAGGCGGGACTCACGCCTAACCCTGACGTGATGTGCAACCGCCTTATCAAGTTCGGTGCCTTCGATGAAAAGATGGGACACAGCTATGACCTCATCGCTACCGGGCACTATGCGCAGACGGAGTGGATAGACGGCAAGAAATGGCTCACGACAAGTCCCGACCCCGTGAAGGATCAGACCGACTTCCTCGCGCAGATCTATCAGTGGCAGCTAAAGAAAGCCATCTTTCCCATCGGTCACTACGTGAAGAATGAGGTACGCGACATCGCTGAGCGCGAGCATCTCGTCAACGCCAAGCGCAAGGACTCGCAGGGCATCTGCTTCTTGGGCAACATCAACTACGATGAGTATATCCGTCGCTATGTCGGTGAGAAGACGGGCGATGTCATTGAGTTAGAGACAGGAAAGAAGATCGGAGAGCATAAAGGTCACTGGTTCCACACCATCGGCCAGCGCAAAGGTCTCGGTCTCGGTGGCGGTCCGTGGTTCGTCGTGAAGAAAGATGCAGAGAAGAATATTCTCTATGTCAGTCACGGCTATGACCCGCAGACAGCTTACAAGAGTGACTTTATCATCCACGGCTTCGACTTCCTCACAGAAGGGATCACAACTCTTCCTGAGCATATCACATTTAAGATCCGCCACACCCCTGATAACCACGAGGCAACGGTCGAAGATCATGGCGACGGCACATATACCATCCACAGTAAAGATAAGATCCACGGCGTGGCACCGGGTCAGTTCTGCGTCATCTACGATGCAGAGCATCATAAATGCTACGGCTCCGGAGAAATAACATTGTAATATTATGGAACACGAAAAGACTTCATTGCGCTTAGGCGATTACAACACGCTCAAGGTCACGCGCCTTGCTCAGCGTGATAACCCCCACTCCACCGGTGGCAAGGAGACCTTCGGTATCTTCCTTGATGGAGGCCGCGAGGGGGACATCCTCATGCCGAAGAAATACGTACCGGAAGGCACAAAGGTAGGTGACGAGGTGCGCTGCTTCGTCTACCTCGACCAGGAGGAGCGGCTCGTGGCAACAACGGAGACACCCCTCGCCAAGGTGGGTGACTTCGCTTGTCTCGAATGCACGTGGGTGAACCAGTATGGCGCCTTCCTCAACTGGGGACTGATGAAGGATCTCTTCTGTCCGTTCCGTGAGCAAAAGAAAAAGATGGAGATTGGCGAGAGCTACATCGTCTACATCCATCTCGATGAGGAGAGCTATCGCATCGTAGCTACGGCGAAGATCGACAAATACCTCAAGTCAGCTAAATCAGCAGGATTGAAAGAGAAACAGGAGGTCGACCTGTTGGTATGGCAGAAGACGGACCTCGGCTTCAAGGTTATCGTCAACAACCAATACCAGGGCCTCGTCTACCGTGATCAGATCTTCCAGTATATTCACACCGGTGACACGCTGAAAGGCTTCGGGGAGAAGGTTCGCCCTGATGGCAAACTCGATATCATCCTTCAGCCCACAGGACGACGCCAGACGCTCGACTTTGCCGACACACTCTTGGAATGGATCAAGAGCCATGACGGCTTCTGTCCTTTCGGCGACAAGAGTGCGCCCGACGACATCAAGCGCACGTTCCAGGTCAGCAAGAAGGTGTTCAAGAAAGCGGTCGGTGACCTCTACAAACGTCACCTCATCACGATCACAGACCGCGGGTTGCATCTAATTTCCACAGAGGAGCAGCCATCAGCGCCTGCATAATCTCGCCCCGCTCCAGAATGCCATGCACCTCCTCAGCCGTGAGGAGGTAGACATCCAAGTCTTCATTAGCATCGAAATGTTGTGCGCCTGCATGTTCCACGCCTCGGGCAAGGAACGTGTGGGCGATATTATTATTTGTACCGGGGTTCGGACAGAGCTCCATGAACGATTCCCATTCGCCACCGCCGAATCCCGTCTCTTCCATGAGCTCACGCTTAGCAGCAGCCATCGGCTCCTCACCCTTCTCTATCACACCGGCAGGTATCTCCCACTCCACGACACCTAATCCATGGCGGTATTGACGCTCAAAGAGATATTTTCCTTCTTTAGTAATAGCGATGACATTGATCCAGTCGGGATACTCCAACGACCAATAGTCATCCTTGATGCGCCCGTCAGGCAGCATCAGTTTATCTTTACGAACCGTCATCCACGGCTCCTTTACAACATATTCCGAGGAGATCGTCTTCCAGCGCATCTCTTCATCCGAACGCTTGAGTTTAATCGACATAACTTATTCTAATTTTGTTTGCAAAATTATCAAATTCTTCGCAGTTCTGACAATAATCTCGTAACTTTGCAATGAAGAAAGAATAATTTGTGAGACATCTTTGTGAGACATTTAGATCATAAGCGGCAATTGAGTGCTTGGATACTCTTAGGAGTATTCATCCCAATGCTCTTATTCGCTTCACTCCACACTCACAAACAGGAACAGAGACTGGCAACGACAGAGTGCTATGCTTGTCTTCACCACATCCATCATGATGGTCACCTCTCTTCCAACACCTTCTCTATTGACCACTGCGTGCTCTGCACGTTCTTGGCTTTGCCTTATGTAGCCGGCACCACACTTGCAGTTCTTGCTGTCATTGGTTTAGCATTTTCTCTTGGCTACAAGGCTTCATATACCCTTTGTTTGAGGAAGCAAAGGGCTTATTCGCTCCGGGCACCACCAATGCAGTAATTCTTTTACTTCTTATTGTTATTAGAAAGAAAAGTGCCTCGGAGAGGCACACTCATTCATAAATATATTATTTTTCCTCATGAACAGAATCATATTTTTTCTGCTCACGGTACTCTCATGCTTGGGCGCCGTGGCAGATACTCTGAATGGTAACAACAACCTTTCAGGCACCATCACTGACAAGAAGAGCGGAGAGAAACTTGTCGGCGTAACTATCTCTTTCCCAGAACTCTCCAATGGTACAACAACGGATGCCGATGGGCACTATGAACTCACGCGACTTCCCGACAAAACGACACCCATACAGGTGAGTTATCTCGGACACAAGACGATTATCAAAGACATCGACCTCTCGAAGACACACACGCTCGACTTTAAGATGGATGAGTCGGATGCAATGATCAATGAGGTCGTCGTGACGGGTCTGACGGGTAAGTCGCTGATGAAAGACTCACCCACACCCATTTCTGTTGTTGGCAAGACGATGTTAGAAGCAACGCCTTCGACGAACATCATCGACGCACTGAGCTTCCAGCCCGGCGTCTCTCAGGTCACCACTGGTGGCGGTATCTCGAAGCCTGTGGTACGCGGTCTCGGCTTCAACCGTGTCGTTGTCGTCAACGATGGCATCCGACAGGAAGGCAATCAATGGGGTGAAGAGCATGGTGTAGAGATAGACCCTGCAAGTGTGTCTTCAGCAGAGATTCTCAAAGGCCCTGCCTCACTGATGTACGGTAGCGATGCCATGGGTGGCGCTATCATCTTCCATGATGAGCCCACGGCAGCCCTCGGAACAATGGAGGCAAATGCTGAGACACAGTATCAGACGAACAACGGACTCTTCGGCTACTCGGTCAACTTCAAAGGCAACGAGGATGGCATCGTATGGAACACACGGTGGTCGCAGACCTTGGCGCATAACTACAAAGATAAGATTGACAACTATGTCGTAGGTTCCCAGTATCGCGAGCGCGCAGCTGAAGGTATGGTGGGCATCAACCGAAGTTGGGGCTATAGTCATCTGAAACTAAGTTATTTCAACCTCACACCGGGCATTGCCGAAGGCGAGCGCAGCGACAGTTATACCTATGCCAAGGAACTTCCTTTCCAACAAGTCTATCATTACAAGGTGGTGAGCGACAACTCTTTCTTCCTCGGCAACGGCACACTGCAAGCGATCCTCGGCTATCAGCAGAACCATCGACAGGAATACGAGGACAGCCCCACAGTGCCCGGGCTCGACATGAAGCTCCACACGATCAACTATGATCTCAAATACCGACTACCGATCACAACAGACTGGAACATCGCTACAGGCATCAACGGCATGTATCAGAAGATGCTGAACGATGGCGACGAATATCTCATTCCCGCTTACAACCTCTTCGACATTGGTGCCTACGCAACGAGTTCATATAAGGTCGGAGCTTTCACGCTCAGCGGTGGCGTACGATTCGACAACCGACATCTCCACACCTTTGCCCTTGAGAACACGTTCGCTCAACTTAGTCGCAACTTCTCCGCTTTCACGGGGAGCATCGGAGCCGTCTACGCAGTCAGTCCGAAGATGAACCTCAGGCTCAACGTCGCGCGTGGCTTCCGGGCACCGAACCTCAGTGAACTGAGTTCTAACGGTGTGCATGAGGGCTCCGTGAGATACGAGTTAGGCAACGGCAACCTCCGTCCCGAATATTCGTGGCAGATTGATGCAGGATGGGATTATACTTCGAACATCGTCTCCTTCCAACTCTCTCTTTTCGCCAACTTCATTGACAATTATATCTTCGCGGAGAAGTTAGCGGGTGTAAAGACGGAGGGTTATGACACTTATCAGTATCATCAAGGCAATGCACGCATGCTCGGAGGTGAGGCAAGTATCGACCTCCACCCCATCGACCGTCTCCACTTCCAGAACACGTTTTCTTACGTTAACAGTGTGCAGCTCCATCAGCCTCGCGAGAGCAAGTATCTGCCTTGGACACCAGCTCCTCGCTTTACGAGTGATCTGCGCTACGACCTCATCCGCGACGGCAACGTACTGAACAACACTTACGTAGCCCTGCAAGCGGAATGTGACCTCCGTCAGAACCATTTCTATGCGCTCAACGGCACGGAGACGGCAACACCGTCTTACACGTTGTTCAACATCCTTGCCGGCACCGATCTGAAGATTCATGGCGTGAAGCGTGCCAGCCTCTATCTCGGCTGCACCAACCTCTTCAACCGCGCCTATCAGAGCCATCTCAGCCGATTGAAGTATGTAGAAGTCACGCCCGACAACGGTCATCAGGGCATCTACAACATGGGCCGAAACATCACGATGAAGCTTGTGGTGCCGGTGATGTTCTGAGCATCGGCTTAGCACGACTTAACACGACTTTTTGAAACATTAATTCCCATCAATTAAACATTAATACGACATTGATTATTTATGCCAATTAATGATCAATTGATGGGAATTATCGTTTATAAAGCGCCACCTTAGAAAAACCTTATTGTAAGGTTTGTAAGGTGTAAGGTATGCAAGAATCTAAGCACTCAAGAAATAAATACGGTTCTTGTCAAACCAAATAGTCTTAATCTTCTCCATAACTTTCAACAGCGTTGGCATAATCTGTCCATTTTGCAAAGATAGGTTTAAATTCTTATACCCACAACTTTTCTGCGGAGAAAATATCAGTTTTCCTCTTAGAAAAACCTAATCGCAAGATTAGCCACCTAAAACGTGCAGAAATACTTCAACAATACGTCCTTGTAATGTATTATCTAAACCAGGAGCACAATAAGAACTGAATGGAGTTAATATCAATAATGCAACGTAGATACAGAACCTCACATTAGTATTCTCTGACAAATCTGAACACATCAATCTACAACACGACTTAAGGCGTTTATCGATAATGGTACGAAATGATGGCAGTTGATGATAAATAAACAATGAAGACAAGGTCCAATAGGCTATATTCCTCCCTGTATCGCAAGATAGAAATGAGAAAAAAGGTAAGAAAAAAACAAACTGAATTAATAGAATATTTCCAAGCCTCAACTTATCAAGTACCTTCAACCTAAATAATTTTAGATCGCAATCGTTAGCATGTACCATCAGATAAACTGAACTAATGTACAAAAATATAGCCAATGGAATCTTGAATAGGGTTTGGTGTCCATCATCCCCCATGAATGTCCATTTAATCGTCTTCAAGAATGTATCATTGGCTGACCATCCTAAAGCCTCCACTCCAAGCCCTATCTTACTCGTTTCTTCATTCGTTGGATATGCTGCAAAAGTACTATGCCAAGAAGCCCAGATGTCGCTGGAAATATCAGCATTACCCTTGAAGACACAAGACACTATAAACGCAAGGAATATAGGAGAGAAAAACAACAGCGAAGAACTAAAAGCCTTCAACTTTTTGTGAGCTGTACGGTTGAACTTCCTTCTCTACTTATAGTTGATAGTGCCTCGGAGAGGCACACTCTGCATAACCCCAGGCAGGGAGCGTAGCGACGTAGCCTGGGGTGTATTGTAAAGGCGTATTTGACTGATTTTCTGCCTCGGAGAGGCAGGCTGCACGATAGTGCGCTATGCCTGTAAACAGATTATTTCGTCAACATAGCGCGCCAAGGCGCAGT
>CADBAG010000006.1 GCA_902792635.1 uncultured Prevotellaceae bacterium
CAACTAGATAAGTTGACCAAGTTACGCAACAACCTAAATGAAGGTGTTGCGTAACTCACTAATTATCAGTTGAATAAAATTTGTTCTATGATAGGCACTCTTGCGTAACAAAACTCTTTTTAATCGTATCGCTCGAAATATTTCAAAGATAATGACTCTTCCAAAGCATACACTTCTCTTTTTTGTCGCCGCTTTGCTGTTGTCTTCCTGTGGCGCCGACAAATATATGAAGCAGGGTGAGAAAAACCTTGCCTTGGGGGAGTATTATGATGCCGCGGATAATTTTAAACTGGCTTATCAGAAGACGGAGCCGAAGGACCGCAAGACGCGAGGCAGGATAGCTCGCAAGATGGCTTACTGCTACGACAAGAGTTTGCAGACGGCAAAGGCTATAGTGGCTTACCGCAATGCCATCCGTTATAATGCGGATGTGGCAGCTGATCATCTCGAGCTTGCCCGCCTGCTCATGAAGAACGGCGACTATAAGGGAGCCGTGAAGGAGTATCAGGTTGCGCTCGACTCCTTGCCCAACAATGCCCAGGCAAAGGAAGGCTTGGAGGCTGCACGAAAGGCTCCGGAGATCAAGCAACTCGGCAGTCGATATACCGTCAAGCGTGTCGATGTGCTCAATGGTCGCCGTGCCGATTATTCGCCGGCACTCTTGGGCGACAATGCCGATGAGATCTATTTCACGTCGACACGGAAGGAGGCGGAAGGTGAGGATCTTAGTGGCATCACAGGTATGAAGCCGGGTGACATCTTCCATTCATCGAAAGACGACAAAGGCAAATGGAGCAAGCCCGAGGCCGTGACAGGCGTCAACACGGCTTACGACGAGGGAGCCTGCTGCTTTACACCCGACGGACACGAGATGTATCTCACGCAGTGTTCTACCGATCCGTCATTCCCCCGTTATGCCAAGATCGTGAAGTCGTCGCGTGCCGATGCTTCCTGGAGCAAGCCAACGGCGGTGGAGATCTCCAAAGACACGCTCTCCAGTTTTGCCCATCCCGCTATCTCGCCCGATGGCGAGTGGCTTTACTTCACGAGCGACATGCCGGGTGGCAAGGGAGGTCTCGACATTTGGCGCGTGCGCATCACATCGCACGGCTTGGGAGGGGTAGAGAACCTCGACAGCCCTATCAACACGGAGGGTGACGAGGCGTTCCCGGCCTTCCGGCCTAATGGCGACCTTTATTTTTCCAGTACGGGTCATCCGGGCCTTGGCGGTTACGACATCTTTATTGCGCATACCGACAAGAACGGGAAGGTGACGCTTTCCCATCCCGGCTATCCCCTCAATTCGCAAGGTGACGACTTCGGCATGACGTTCGAAGGCGTCCATAACCGTGGCTTCTTCTCCAGTAACCGTGGTGACATGCGAGGTTGGGATCATCTCTATTCGTTTGTCAATCCGGAGATAGAACAGACTGTCAAAGGCTGGGTCTATGAGATGGATGGTTATGAACTGCCACAGGCACAGGTCTACTGTGTCGGCGACGACGGCACGAACGAGAAAATCACGGTGCGCAGTGACGGCTCGTTTACGAAGGCGCTGAGCCCCGGTGTGAGTTACCTCTTCCTCGCTTCCTGCAAGGGTTATCTCAATCATAAAGAAGAGGTGAAGGCGCTGAAGGCACCGAAAGAGTCGCGCGACACGACCTTGCAGTTTGCCCTTGCCAATATCTCTGCACCGGTGCTGATCGATAATATCTTCTACGATTTCGACAAGGCGACCCTGCGCGACAGTTCGAAGACTGCGCTCAACCAGCTCGTTGGCATTCTTAATGATAACCCGAACATCACCATCGAACTGGCTGCCCACACCGATTATGTCGGTTCGGCAGCATACAACAAAGGGTTGTCGCAACGACGCGCCGAGTCGGTCATCAAGTATCTCATCGCCCATGGCATCGCTGCCGACCGTCTCACGCCGGTAGGCTATGGCAAGGAACGGCCGCGAAAGGTGAACAGGAAGCTTGCTGCCCGCGTGACGTGGCTCAAAGAGGGTGATGTACTGACCGAGACGTTCATCAAAGCCTTGAAGGACCCGAAACGGCAGGAGATATGCAATCAGCTCAACCGCCGTACCGAGTTCAGTGTGCTCCGCACGACCTACGGTCTCTTCGATAAGAACGGGAAGTTAAAGCAACTGCCTAAGCCGAAAAAACCGGCAAGCACGGGAAGCAACGACGATGGATATATTATTGTGGAATAGCGCAACGACTATTTCTGCATCGGCTTTTCACGACTACACACGACGATACAAAAGATCCCTGTAAGAGGGACAATATTCATAGAAATTGTCCCTCTTACAGGGATTTTTAGGGTTCTTCCGATTTTCGGGTTGATACAGTAGTCAACCTCGAAGAGGTTGTACATGAGTAGCCCCAGGTAAGGAGCGCAGCGACGCAACCTGGGGCTCCGGTCGGGCGATTCAAATGAGATCAAGCCATGTTCGCCCTCTTCGAGGCCGGTAGTCAGGTCTTCCTCTCTCAACCACAACCCCACGTTTCGGCTACGCCTCACGTGGGGCTAACCTAGTTCAACCTCTTCGAGGTTGTTCCCGTAAACCAACCCGGAAAGCTGAAGAACCATTTTTAGTCGTATTAAGTCGTGAAAAGCTGCTGCTAAAAAGTCGATGCAGACTCCGCTGTTACAGTCCGAAGAGCGTGCGGAGACCGTTCTCCAATCCACTGAAGCCCATGAAGCTCAGGGCGAGGAGGCCGGCGGTGATGAGCACGATGCTCATGCCTTGCATGCCTTTCGGGATCTTCACCAATGACTGCTGCTCGCGGATGCCAGCAAAGAGCATGAGGGCCAGGGCAAAGCCGAGGGCTGTGGAGAAGGCATAGGTGACACTCTCTAAGAGGTTATAGTCCTTCTGGATGACGAGGATGGCGACACCGAGCACGGCACAGTTGGTCGTGATGAGCGGGAGGAAGATGCCGAGCGCCTGATAAAGGGCCGGCGACACTTTCTTCAGGATGATCTCCACCATCTGCACCAAGGCAGCGATGACGAGGATGAACGCCAACGTCTGCAGGTACTGCAGGCCGAAGGGGTTGAGGATATATGTCTGTACGAGCCATGTCACGATGGTCGAGAGCGTCAGCACAAAGGTCACGGCGCCACCCATTCCCATGGCGGTGTCAAGCTTCTTCGACACGCCGAGGAACGGACAGATGCCGAGGAACTGAGACAGTACCACGTTGTTGACGAAGATGGCGGATATAAATATTAAGAGGTATTCCATTGCGATAATTTCGATGTTATAATTTCGATGTTATTATTTCAATGTCTATTAATCCTTTGCTTTCTTGAGCTTGTTCATGATTGCTACGAGGTAGCCCAATGTGAGGAAGGCGCCCGGTGGCAGGATGAAGAGCAGGATGTTGAGGCTCTCCGGCAGCAGATGGATGCCGAAGACACTGCCCGCACCTAAGATCTCGCGCACGATGCCGAGAAGTGTCAGTGCAAGGGTGAAGCCCAAGCCGATGCCTAATCCGTCAAAGATACTCTCTACCGGCGTGTGCTTGCAGGCGAAGCTCTCAGCACGTCCGAGGATGATACAGTTGACCACAATCAGTGGGATATAGATTCCCAATGCCTGGTTGATGCTGTCGGGCGCATAGGCGCTCATGAACATCTGAAGAATCGTCACGAAAGCGGCGATGACGACGATGAACACCGGGATGCGCACCATGTCAGGCGTGATGTTCTTGATAGCCGAGATGACGAAGTTGGTGCAGATAAGCACGGCCATCGTCGCCAATCCCATGGACAGGCCGTTGATGGCACTCGTCGTCGTGGCAAGGGTGGGGCACATACCGAGGAAGAGCACGAAGGTAGGGTTCTCCTTGATAAGGCCGTTGAGAAAAACTTTCATATTTTGCATCGTTCTTACCCTTTCTTTTTATAGGCTGCATAAGCCTGGTTGATAGCTTTGAGGAAGGCACGGCTCGTGATGGTGCTTGCCGTGATAGCATCGACGGCGTTGCCCGACTTGTCATCCTTGCTTACGTGCAGGTCACCCTGTCCGGGGTTCTTGCCGATGACGTTGCCTTTGCCGTCTTTCTGGAACCACTGCTGCGCCTTGGCACCGAGGCCCGGCGTCTCCGACGACTGTAGGATGGTATAGCCGAGGATGGTACCGTCGGGAGCGAATCCCACTAAGATCCGCAGGTCACCGCCGAAGCCGCCTGTCGTGCTTTCTACGGCAGCGCCGAGGTCCTTGCCCGAGGCGTCTGTGGCACGGTGGACGATGAATGTGAGAGGTTTGCCGTCGATGGTCTCCGTCACATTCTCTGGAGCCGCCACCTTGATATTGTCGTTGCCCATGACCGTCTTGATGCCTTGGGCGAGCGTCTTCTCTGCTTTCTCAGCGATAGGTTTCGCCGTGACGTGGTTGACCCACGCCAACAGACCGCCGATGACGAGGGAGAAGCCCACGAGAACCATCACCATATTTGATAAAGATGATTTCAGTTTTTGCATAATTCTTATACTTAATAACTCCTAACTCAGGATAAACTCCTAACTCCTATCTCCTAACTCCTAACTCAGGATAAACTCCTAACTCCTATCTCCTAACTCTTAACTCCGAAACGAGTGGGTTTGATGTAATGGTTGATGAGTGGCGTGAAGCCGTTCATGATAAGGATGGCAAACGACATGCCCTCAGGGTAAGAACCCCAGTTGCGGATGACCACGGTGAGGAAGCCGATGGCAATGCCATAGATGAGCTGTCCTTTGTGGGTCATCGGGCTCGTTACGTAGTCGGTAGCCATGAAGATGGCACCGAGCATCAGACCACCGCTCAGCAGTTCCTGAACAGGCGTGGCATAGACAGGGTTGGCGAGATGGAGCAGACCGGAGAACACGAAGACCGTGGCGAGGATAGAGATAGGAATATGCCAGGTGATGACTTTACGCCAGAGCATGAAGCACAGACCGGCGATGAGCGCCAGGGCACATACCTCACCCATGGTGCCGGCACCGAGCTCGCCGCCCGTGTTACCGAGGAGCAGGGTGAGACTGTCAGGCAGTTTGTCGAGAACGCTCGGGTCGCCCGACTTGATGGCAGTCTTCATCAGGGCCAGTGGTGTGGCACCGGTCTGCGCATCGAGGTAGCTTGTAAGTTGTCCGATCTTCGGCCATGAGGTCATCTGAGCCGGGAAGCTGACGAGGAGGAAGCAACGACCCACAAGGGCGGGGTTGAACGGGTTGTTGCCCAGTCCACCGAACGTCATCTTGCCGATGCCGATGGCGACGAGTGCACCTATTATAATAATGTATATCGGCAGGTTGCTGGGGAGGTTGAGACCGAGGAGCAGTCCTGTCACCATGGCGGAGCCGTCGAGCAGATGCGGCGTCTCTTTGAGGATATAACGTGTGATGGCCCATTCGAAGAAGACACAACTGGCGATGCTTGTGAGCAGGACGACCAGTGAGCCGAGTCCGAAATAGCACAGCGTCACGATGACCGTGGGGATGAGGGCTATCAGCACGCCGTACATGTTGCGTTCTACACTGTCAGAGCCATGCGCGTGGGGAGACAGTGAGACGATTAATTTTCCCATAATTCAATATAATGTAATTATAACTTTTCAGAAGATCTCTTTTTCACACGGATTATAAAGATAGCTACGCTATTCGCTACGCGGTGATGCTATTTCTTCTTTGCCCGTGCCTTGATGCGTCCCATGACGACACCCTTGCCTTGCGAGATATTGTCGAGGAGAGGACGGTGAGAAGGACAAGTGAACTGGCAGCAGCCACAACTGATACAGTAGGTGACACACTCCTGTTCCAGCTCGTCGTACCGTTGATTGGCGGCGAGGGTAGCGAGGAGATAAGGCTCCAGTCCCATCGGGCAAGCCTGTACACACTTGCCACAACGGATACAGTTCTCTGAAGCTTTGCGGTGCGCATCACTGCCTGAGAGCACGGTCACGGAGTTGGTACCTTTGCAGACGGGTACGTCGAGACTCACGACAGCCTTACCCATCATCGGTCCTCCAGCTAATACTTTGTTATCGCCTTCGGGCAGACCGCCGCAGGCCTCGATGAGCTGGCGGAACGGCGTGCCGATACGCACGAGGAAGTTGCCGGGTTCCTTGACGAGTTTGCCCGTCACGGTGGTGTAGCGCTCGAGGAGCGGCTTGTGCTTCATCACAGCCTGGTAGACGGCAAAGGCAGTGCCGACATTCTGTACGATGGCACCGACATTGACGGGGATGGCGGGTGGTGGCGGCACCTCACGGCCGGTGACGGCGTTGACGAGCTGTTTCTCGCCGCCTTGCGGATATTTCTGTTTCAGGGGCACGACAGTGACGCGGTCGTTGCCCTCGGTGAGCTTCTGGAAGAGCGTGATGGCTTCGGGCTTGTTCTCTTCGATGCCAATGAAGCCTTTGTCGACCTTGGCTGCTTTCATCAGCAGGTCGAGACCTACGAGGATCTCCTTGGCGTGTTCCATCATCAGGCGGTAGTCGGAGGTGATATAAGGCTCACACTCCACACCGTTGAGGATGACGCACTCTGCCTTGGCCCCCGGAGGCGGACAGAGCTTGATGAATGTGGGGAAGCCTGCACCACCCATACCCGTGACGCCGGCCACCTTGATGCGGTTGACGATCTCTTCGGGCGTGAGTTCAGGGTGCTTGTCCAATGTCTCGAGCGTGTCGCTGCGGTCGATACTCTCTTCCCACTCGTCGCCTTCGACGTTGACGATGATGGCGGGCTTGAGATAGCCGGTGGCGTCGATGACATTGTCTATCTTCGCTACGGTACCTGACACACTACTGTATACGGGAGCCGAGACGAAACCGCCGGCCTCGGCGAGAAGCGTGCCGACCTTCACCTTGTCGCCGCGTTTCACGACGGCTTTGGCGGGTGCACCGATATGCTGGGAGAGCATGAACACGGCCTGCGTAGGGATTGCAGCGGGTTGTGTGGCGATGTCTGCGGTGAGCTTGTTCTCTTCGGGATGGACGCCGCCTTTCTTAAATGTGAACCATTTCATGCCTGTGCCTCCTTTCTCTCTGCTACTTCTTCGACGACAGCCGCCTTCTTTGCGACCTTCCGTCCGCCGACCTGGATGATGGCGCCTGTGGGGCACTCGCTCACACACTTCGTGCAGAGGCGGCATTTGTTGTAGTCGATATAACTCAGATTGTTCTCAATGGTGATGGCATCAAACTGGCAGGTGCGCTGGCACTTGCCACAGCCTATACATGCCACCTCGCAGCCTTTGCGTGCCACGGCTCCTTTGTCTTTGTTGACACACTGCACGTAGATACGCATGCCGCGCGGCCCTTTCTTCCGCAGTTCGATGATGTGGCGCGGACAAGCCTTGGCGCAGGCGCCGCAGGCTGTACATTTATCCTCATCGACCTCAGGCAGTCCTGTCTCGGGGTTCATGTGGATGGCGTCGAACTGGCAGGCACGCGTGCAGTCGCCACAGCCTAAGCAGCCGTAGCCACAGGCCGTCTCGCCTCTGCCGGAGGCGTTGACGGCAGCACAGGTCTGCAGACCATCGTACTCGACGATACGTGGGCGGTGCTCACATGTTCCATTACAACGCACCACGGCGACCATCGGCTCACTTTTCGTGGCCTCCATGCCGAGGTGCTGGGCTACCTGCGCCATGACGGCATCGCCGCCGACGGGGCATCGCAGACCCTCAATCGTTCCGTTGTCGGCTCCTTTGACGAGCGCCTCCGCCATGTTGGCGCAGCCAGCAAAGCCACAGCCGCCACAGTTGGCTCCCGGAAGGAGCGAGGTGACCTCACCGACGCGCGGATCGGTCTTCACGGCAAACTTCTTGGACACTGCATAGAGCAGGACAGCCGCCAAAAGGGCTATCAGGCCAAGAACCAATACCGCACTGAGAATATAATTCATAATGTTTTTGTATTAATGATCTACGTTAGTTCTAATTCTTATCTCTTATCTTCTAATTAACTCCTAACTCCTATCTCCTAACTCCTAACTCCTATCTCCTAACTCCTAACTCCTATCTCCTAACTCCTAACTCCTAACTATGGAAAAGCTTACCTGCTTTGCTATGCGAGCGCGGAAGAGATAAAGCAAGATGTAGTAGGGAATGAGTATGGCGATGGCGGAGAGAGCCGCTGCACCGTCGCTGCCTGAGATGAGGCGCACGAGGAAGAGCGTGACGACCATCAGAACAAGCGGTATGCCGTAGCCTAACCATACGGCTCGATGTCCGGTCTGTGCGTCGGTGCTCACCTTTACGTTCTCGCCGACATGATAACGCCCAGCATCATGGGTGTAGACCTCAATCGTCTTTTCCTGCTGTTCCGAGGCGTTGCAGTGACCCGCTATCTTGCAGGTAGCGCAGGCGGCGGCTTGCGTGATGCGCACGCTCACTTTTCCGTTGCCCACAGAGGCCACTATACCTTCATGGTTGATTGTGTTATGGTTGATTGTATTCAAATGTTGTTTCAGTTAATGTTTCCGTTAATGTTTTCTCATGCAAAGATAACGACATATTTCCTTTTTTGACAAGGATAGATAGCAAAAGTTGCAGTTTGTGAGACTTTCTCCACTTTTTATGAACGATATTAAAAGAAAAGTTGTAAGGAGCGTATCATCTTACTGCTTTCCTTTCACGATTTTTCCGTTGCCTGAATGCAGCTTGAAACGTATATGCCAGTCCTTTGGACATGCGGGGAAGCGGATGATTTTCCCGTTCTCTTCTTGCAGCAGCATCTCCTGCAGGCCTATCATTCCACTGCCGCCATGGTTGAAGTCAGGACTCCAGTCGTATCCCGGTCCCCAGAAAGCGGGAAAGCGATACGGTCCGCTCTTGAGTTTGAGCGATGTCCATCGTGCTGCCTCTTCGGGTAAGCGGAGGCAGGCAGCGAAGATATTAGTCTGCTCCCAGCCTGTGTAACCTTGGTGAGCGATGACATGCGGGTCGTGGAAATAAGTGTTACGGGCTATCGTCATATCGAACAGTCGCCAAGGAAAGACGGGGTAGAGCTGTGGCAACTCTGTGTTTTTGATCTCTTTCCATTGCTCTGCCGGTGCAATCATCGTGTAGCCGTTGATGGTCCGTAGTGGGATGCGGGGAAGCCTGCGGATGAAAGAGCTGATGGAGTCGATGGTAGATAGAGATGCTTTTGTTGACAGACAATAATCTTTCAGGCTCATTGCCACTCGTCGCAGTCCGGCAATGGTGTTAGATGCGTTCCTCGTCAGTTTGTAGGTCTCGCAGGCTGATCCCGGGTAGAGGACGATACTGTCGCCTTGGGTATAATAGTCTTGGAAGAAGAGCAGAGTCTGCCTGATCCATGGGATGTACTTTGTTATATCGAGCCCCCCATATTGATGTGCTTCGAGTGCCATCTCGCAGAACTCTAAAACGGTGTCCCAGGTGTAGGCAAGCCATGCGTTGTCCTGAATGCCGGCGTTGAGGCTGTCGGGCCGGTGTAGTCCATACTCATCGTGCTCGGGCAGTCCGAAGTTCTCTATCTGTTCTGTGAAATAAGCTCCTTTCTTATGGAAATAGGTGCTTGCACGCTTCTCTGCCGTGGGGAGGATGCGTCGGTAGAACTCCAATTGGGGGATGAGCAGGTCGTAATCGCCGCTTTTGAGCAAGGGCCAGTAGAGCAGTCGTTGGTTCTGTGCCGTGAAGGTGCCGCCGCCCCAACGCCGGAAGTCGGGGGTGAAAGTGTAGGTGGAGTCTACATAGACAGGATCGAATGTGAACAGTCCGCCGTTGAATTTCGTAGGCCATTCACCTTTGGCGTTGCATCCCATCATGTATCTGAAAAGTGTGTAGTTGCGTGCCACCTCTCGTGCTTTCCCCGTACCTACGATGTAGCTCCGCCTCCAGTAGCTCCGCCACCAGCGGCAGGATTGTCTGAAGTCATGCTTAGGTCGTATCTGCTGCCGTATAGCGTCCAGTCCCTGTCTCCATTCTTCGGGGGTGCCTTGTCGGTTGAAGAGAGTGACAGTGAGGTGATGCTCGCGTAGCGCCGTCGTTGTGGCGAAGCGCCAGGCACGGTAGTCGGTGCCGGCGTAGGATCCGTCGTAGTTGCCGAGAAAACGGATGCTGTCGGCTTCCATCATGCCTCCGGAGATCAGTCTTGAGAGGGGATTGTAGGAGAGACCCCGTATCTTTTGCTGTGCCTCAGTGGCCTCAAACACAGTGCTGTCGGCATTGCGGTGAAAGAAGAGCAACGAGGACGGGGTAGAAAAGACTGTGTCGCGATGCGTGAGACAGCCTTTGGGTACACGAAACTTGTAGGAGCACTGAAAACTCTCTTTGCGGGCTATCGTGCGGTCTCGGTAGCGCCATGATTGGTAGTCGTAAGTGGCATTGATCTTATGTCTGCTGTAGATATCGAGATGGATGACGGGACGGAAGACATCCACCCACAGGCGTATGCGCTTATCACGGTCAAGAACCTCTGCGTATCCGTCGCGCACTACGAGTCGCTGTCGGAAGGACGCCAGGTCGAAGGGCTCGGAGAGATGGATGCGCAGTCGTCCTTGCTTGAGCAATGTGTTGTTCTCATCAAAGGCCCCGTCCTTAGCCATATAGATCCAGATATCACCGTTTTCGACCCACAGGTTCAATCCGATGCTCCCTCCGCCCACAGGCATGGAACCGGCGGAGTTAAGGCTCGGCGAGGTCCACACCTCGTCCTCGGGATACCAACGGAAGGCTTGGACAGGAAGAAGGATGAAGAGTAGGACCGAAAAGCAGAGAAGACGAGAATGCGCCAGCTTCGACATCATCAGTTTGGATATCATCAGCTTTGACGGGATTACACTGCGGCCGCCCTCATCCGTTGCATGCCGCGATAGACGAGGTTGCGGACGGAAGGATAGGTCATCTTCATCTCATTGCAGACCGTGTCATAGTCCTTCTCCTCTATATAATAGAGTTCTAACGCCTTGCGCTGGTGAGGGGTGAGGCATTCCAGAAGCGCGTTGACACGCTTATCTTCCCTATGCTCCGTCTCTTTGGCGATCATCGACTGCTCAGCATCGCTGTAGTCGTAGATATTCATGGCATAATCCAGCGAGGTGTCGTTTCGGTAACTCGCGCGCCGAAACTCATCAATGATGCGGTTGCGGAGCGATGAAAAGAGAAAAGAAGGGATGGACGCAATGGGTATGACATTGCATCGTTGCAGAAACTTCAGGAAGACGTCTTGCAGACAGTCTTTCACCAGTTCGGTATCCGATGTGAAGGTGAGACCGTATGCCATCAAACGTTGTTGATAGTTTTCATAGACGTTGGTTGGCTGTTCCATATCGTTTTGGCTTGCTTTTTAGATTATCATTTTAGCTGTTGTGCTGTCGGAAGGCAGCATCACAGTCGCAAAGTTAACCTTTGCCGTTTTTAATGATATGGAAAAGCTGACAAAAAAATGGGAAAAATTGATATTTCTCCCATTTCTTGTCCCTAAACAGCTTATTTTGCCTGTGGCCCGAAATATATTACTACCTTATCCGGATAATTTTCCTCCGTCTCCTTGATGGTACGTTCCACGTCTTCCGGTCTTACCTTACCTGTTCTTATTTTTCTCAGATACTGTCTGGGAGCCATGCTGACACCGCCCGGAGGGGCAAAAAGACCCTTGGCATGATAGTACCATTGTTCGACACAGATGATATTGACGATCTTATTTAGTGCCTTGTCTTTGAGGACAGAGTCTTGAACATCCTTTGTGGTGTTGAGCGCCACGAAGACGGGGTGATGAGTCTTCTCCCATTCGCCGACGGTCTCAAGCCAGAACTTCGTGAAGTCGTACGGTCCCGTGTATTCCTCGCCTATGGAGAAGATGACGTTGGGACAGTCACCGAGCGCATCGAGGGTCTTGAAGATATACTGCCGGTGCAGTTGGCGCATCGTACTGTCCTTGATATTATAAAAATATGTTGCCATGAAGATCCGCTTGTCTCCGGCGAAGGGTACCGGTTCAGGTGTTCCAGTATGGTTGATGTTGTTGGCCTCGCGCCAGGGGCAGTCGACCCAGTGGGCGCCGGCCTCAAGGATATTGTGCTGGAAATACATCTGGTTGATGACCATGATCCCTTTGGGTGCTGCTTTCTGTGCCAGCTCGTGCACACGGCTGAAGTACCAGGGGTTGAGCTTCGTGAGGTCATACCGGCTCAGTCCGTCCCATGCCTTCCCTTGCCCGCTTCGTGCAAAAGCTTGCTCGTAGAAAGGCGCCCACACGTCACAGTCCTTGCGTCGTACACGTTCGTGGTCATCGCGTCGCCGGTCGTACCAGAGACCGTAGTGCTGGTTGAAGAAGCTCACGCCACGTGCCTGCAGATGTGCCACGACACTGTCGATTCTGTCGGTCGCTCCGTGTCCTTCCATGCCGGGAACGAAACGTGTGACGGCATCGGGAAGCTTTGCCATGGTAGAGTAGCGGACACGCCCATTCCACCACGGGCATTCTGCCTTGCTGCCTGTCAGCGGCTTACCGTTGAAAAGAAGTTGGTTACCTTTGAGCGTGTATTGCATCAGCGGTTGCTGCTGTGGTGCCGGTTCGTGATAGGCGAAGTCTTTGGCTTTCAAGGGTAGGGCAGAGAGGCCTTTCTGGCTCCACTGTTCCATTGTCATCCTCGGTTCGTGCGCCTGCTGGGCGAGTTGCAGGGCCCGTTCTATTGTCGGACTGCTTGTGGCGTCGTCGTCATCGCGCTC
The DNA here is from genome assembly GCA_902792635.1 of uncultured Prevotellaceae bacterium. Lineage (GTDB taxonomy): Bacteria > Bacteroidota > Bacteroidia > Bacteroidales > Bacteroidaceae > Prevotella. Next base: position 12,698 of record CADBAG010000006.1, read on the forward strand.
GTAGAGGCGGACGATTCTTGCTTCGAGGTCCGGATAGAGAGTCTTGTCGTTTTGTGCAGTGTTGTTGAGTCGCTTCTTCAGTTGTTCCAGGAAAAGACTACGAGGCCTTACATGGTCGTTGCACGCCGTGAAGGTGCCTGTGCCGATGAACTGTCCCCAGCAGCCGTGGGCGGAGTTGCGGGAGCCATCGGGGAGACTGTCAGCGCAGATAGCTGAGGCGGTACACTGATAGAAAGTGCTGTTTGTGGCATTCCAGCCTATGCCGTAGCCTTCGAGGCCGAGGTTACAGAACTTCAGGTCGTTGCCGTCGATGTTGACATTGTCGAAGAGCACGGCTGATGCCATACTGCCCGTCGAGCCACTGTAGCCAAGGCTCTCATAGCTGTCGCACTGCGAGAAGACGTTGGGTCCTGCCGCTAACATCCCTACAGAGAAGTCGTGGATGCCGTGCTCGGAGTAGAGCCGTTGGAAGAGGCAGCGCTCGCCGAAGCAGAGGAACGTGCGGCGCCGATAACCGCCAACCTCTGATACGGGGTCGTAACTGCGGCAGTCTTCCACCGTGACCTGTGCTCCCGTGCGCTGGATGACAACGGCGCTGCCGGCGAGATGGCGGAAGTCGATACGGCGCACCCAGCAGTCGATGGCATTGGCAACATACACGCCATCCCAGGCATGGTCTTCAACACCTTTACTGCAGTCGGCAACGATCGACAGGTTCTCGATGCCGCAGTCGTGGATGCGTCCCGGCCAAGTCATCTTTTTCCAATAGCCATTGTTGTCCGTAGGGAAGGGTAGGGGCGCGAAAGACCCGTCCTTGGAGACCGTGCGTGTGGCTTCAAGGTCTATTTCTCCCGGATGCCATCCCCAGTAGCCTAAGTCGCTGCCTCCACCGAAGTTGTCACAGTGCATCTTCTTGATCCATTCCTTTGTGGAGGGTTGAACAAAGACATAGTCACCGGCGTTATTAATATTATTGAGAATATTACCTTTTATGATATTGCCTTTCGCGTCTGTGTTGTATCGTCGGTTGTCGACACCTTCTATATATACTACAGCTCCGCGGTCGACACCCGTTTTGAGCAGGGTCGTCTTGTTGACGCCACATCCTCGGATGACGATTCCGTTAGCACGCAGCCGCAATGGTTCGCTGAGCACGAATGTGCCGGTGTCGAGGACAATGGCGCCTCGCAGTCCCGTCCGTTTGTCTGCCCTCATCCTCGACAGGGCGTCGATGGCGGCCTGAATGCGACGGCTCTGGTCGCCTTTCTGCCATCTGACGAACAACCGCGGGGTGGCAGTGGGGATGGTGTCGCCACATTGATGGTAACCCACCCGGCTGTAATCAAAAAGCCATTGAGGCGTCGCCCTCACGGCGACAGCCTCAATGGTTAATAACAATATATATAGGAAGAATCTTCGCATGATAATCATTTATCGTCGTTGGGGTGGCCACCAGGGCCGCCCCTACGTTTCGTTATTTGTACCCTCGTTTCGACAGCCAGTTGTTGATCCGTCCTTTGTATTTGCCGAACCAGGCATGCTTTGCTTTGGCGCTCCCGGCATCGATGGCGAGCTCGCGGGCTTCCTCGAGCCAGGTACGGATGCGCCGCTTCTCATTGTCTTTGAGCGTAGGGTATTTTTCGAGGTAAGCGCCGTAGGTACGTTCCACGACGCCGTAGGTCATGCCGTCCTTGACCGCAGTGATCTGATTATCGGTGAGATAATTGGCAAGGTCAGCGGCAAAGGCGAAATGGCGTTTGTAGAGTTCAGCCTGTCGTGCCGTCTCATCCGTGTATTTCTGTTCGATGTCATTGATGAGGAAATAACGGTTGCAGACGATGTTGAGGACATTAGCCCTCACGTCTTTATCCTTCATGTCAAGGGCATCGACGATCTTCGAGGACCGTGTAAGGATCGTCTGCACGTAGTCGTGTGGCCGTCCCGCACTGTCGAGCTTCACCTCTTGCGCCTCCGCCTGTATCGTCATGCAGATCATGAGAACGGCGATGAACAGTTTATATGTCTTCTTCATGAGCTTAGTCTTGTAGCGGTTGGGTGAGTGTGTCGTGGTTGTTACGCAGATCTGTCCAGTCGGTCTTCACCGTGGTGCTGATGCCATTGATATATTTCTCAATGTTCGTGTATCCGTCACCCGTACAGTCTTTGTTGGCATCCGTTGGGTCGTTGGGGTTCAGGCCATGGGCCAGCTCCCAGTCGTCGGGCATGCCGTCGCCGTCAGAGTCTTTATACGGCTTGCCTTTGTATTCAGGGTAGCCGCCCATCTGTGCCGGGTCGGTGATGATACCTTTCTTATAAGAGTCGTTGCCGAGTCGGCGGTATTTGAACGTACCGTCGGCAGCCTGTGACTTCGGCGCGAGTCCCCAGAGGTCACCGTAAGGATTCTTCTTGGGGAGTTTCTTGACATAATAGACCTCACCGGTACGCACCTCATGGATGATGCGCTCGTCGACGATGTCGCGCTTGGGCAGTGTGGCACCGACATGGTCGAGCACATAGTCGAAGGTCTGCTCCTTGGGCAGGATCGTCATGGGCGGCATGACGAACGGCTCATTGCTGCGCATGAGCGCTATCTCCTCGGGTGAGGCGCTCTTGCCGTCGTCAGCAGTCTGGATGCCTCCCGCCCAGTTGTCTCTCGTCACACTGTCGTTACCTTCTACGATGTTACCGTTAGCATAGACCCTTCCGTACTGTTTGTAAGGGAAGAGGTTGTTGCTGCGACTCTCGCTCTTGATGATACGGTAGCGGATGGGACCTTCGGGCGTCAGCGGTCCCGGCTTGTAATAGTTGTTGATGAAGTTGGACATCGTTGAATACTCGCCGCCGTCAGCCGTGCGGTGCACCCAGTTGTAGACCACGTTGTTGACGAAGTTGAACACGCCGCCCCATCCAATGCTCGGGTTACGGCCCGTATTGTCGGCCCAGAGGTTCCGCATGAAGGTCGTGTTCTCACCGCCGATGGTACTGCCGAAGGCGTGGTTGTAGGTGTCGAGGGCCTTGGCAGATATCGTGTTTTGTATCGTCACGTTGACTGTCGGCTCCTTTCTTTTCCCGAATTTGTCGCCGAGGTCGAACATATGGCGGTAGAACGAGATGTTCTCGTCCAGTCCCCATTCGCAGGAACAGTGGTCAATCATGATGTTTCCCACGGGGTTGCCGCCGAAGGAGTCCTCGCGATACCACACGTGTGTGTTGCCCCGGCGGAAGCGCATGTACCGCACGATGACGTCATGCGTGTTGACCTGGAAGCTCTCCCCGGCGATGCAGACACCATCGCCCGGGGCCGTCTGCCCGGCAATGGTGATATAGGGAGCGCGTACGATGATAGGCGTCTTCAGACGGATGATGCCACTGACGTTGAACACGATGATACGTGCGCCGCCTTGCTCACAGGCCCAGCGGAAGGAGCCGGGACCGTCGTCGTTGAGGTTCGTCACAGTGAGTACCTTGCCGCCGCGGCCGCCGAACGTATACATGCCACCGCCCTCTGCGCCGGGGAAAGCCGGGATCTTTGCCTGTCGGAGGTCATAGGGGCGGAAAGCCCAAGGCACATAAGGCCGACCTTCCATAGCTTCCTTCTTCACGATGGGGAAAGCGACTGCCCAGGCCGAATCGGAATGTGCCGTCCACACCCGCTGCAGTGAGTCGAACTTCTCCTGTGCTGCCTGCGTAATCTGCGGATATTGTGCCTCTGCTGCCAACGGCAGGAGCAGCAGGGAGCATACAGACATTGTTTTTATCTGTAATGTCTTTATTTGTTTCATCTTGTTTCTTGGTTTTATGATAAGACGTAAATGCGCTATTTTTGTCATCGGACAATCCCCAAGATTTTATTTTCACACGGATCTTAAAGATTTTAAAGATAGCTACGCTATTCGCTACGCGGTGATGCTGGTATGGTAAGTGTAGCCGCAACGCGGCGTAACCATCTTTGAAATCTTTAAGATCCGTGTGAGAAAAATAAATGTGTGAGAAGAACTTTATTTTGCGGTTTTTACATTGCTTCCTTCTTCTCTTTCTGGTACTCGCGGGGTGTCATTCCGAAGCGTTTGCGGAAGCACTTGCCGAAATAGCCGGTGTCGGAGAACCCACAGTGGAAGGCGACATCCTGAATGGGCAGGTCGGTCGTCTTCAGTAGGTCGATAGCATGGGAGAGGCGACGCTCCTTGACATAGTCCTTCGGGGCCATGCCCGTGAGGCTCTTCATGCGTTTGAAGAACGTGCTGCGGCTCATGCCGAGCTCCTTGGCGATGCTCTCTATCTCAAAGCTGTCGTCTTCAAGATGCCTGTCAATGAAGTTCTTCACTCGTTCCAGAAACGCCTTGTCTTGCTGCTGGAGGTAGAACTGTTTCTTAAACTCTGTCAGTCTTGACTGCACATAGAGGTCATTCTTCAGTCGGATCTGGTATTTGGCATAGCGGATGGCAAAATAGATGGCCGTCAGTAAGAGCAGGGCATAGAGAGTGTATGCCCACCACGTAGCCCACCAGGGCGGCAGGATGATGAGGGTGAGGCGCCGTGTGCCCTGATGAAGCGGATTGGCGGCATCGGTAGCCTTGACCACGAAGGTGTAGGTCCCCGGCGGCACATTGGTGTAGGAAGCTATACGGCTGTGTCCGTTGTGGTGCCAGTCTTCGTCGTAGCCTTCCAACCGATAGTCGTAGATGACCCGGTTGTTGCCAAGGGAACTGAGCCCTGCAAACTCTAACTGGAACATCCGCTGGTCGTGCCGGAGCGTGATGGTGTCGGCATATTCGATGGCAGAATGTATCGGAGCCGGGTCATGCAGTGCCCGGATGTCGGCATTGTTCACCCGACATCCGACGATGAAGACAGGCAGCCGACCTTCGTTGGCTCTCAGACGGGCCGGGTCAAAGGCGATGATGCCCGATTTGGTACCGATCCATATCAGCCCGTTCTGACAGGTGAGGATAGAGGCTTCTTCCACTTCCACGTTGGGGAATCCCTCACTGCTTCCGAACGTCCTGATCCTTCCTTTAGGCGGGCTGAAACACGACACGGCACTGCCGTTGCACAGCCAGATCCGTCCTTGCCGGTCTTCGGTCATGGAGAGGATGACGTCGTTGTGCAACCCCTCAGCTGTGCCATAAGTGGTGAACGATGGTTGTCCAGGATGGTCGGTGGAGGCGTGGAGCAGACTGAACCCACCACCAAAGGTGCACATCCAGATGTTCTCATGGCTGTCGCGGTAGAGATTATACACATCGGTGTTGGCAAGGGTGCTGGTGCGCGTGCGGCGACAGGTGCTGAACCGGATGTCGGAAGGGCGGCGGAACCGCATATCGAACGACATCAGACCGTCTATCGTCCCTACCCACATACGTCCCTGCCGGTCTTCTACCATGTTTCTCACTTCAAGATAGAGACCGTATCCCGGGTAATGGGTGAAGCCGTTATGACTGTTGTAGAAAACCGTCTTGCCTCGTTGGCGTGCCATGAGGTTGAGTCCGCCGTCGAGCGTCCCCACCCAGATGCGTAGCCTCCGGTCCTCATAGGTGAAATAGACGTTGTTACCGCTGAGCGAGGTCTTATCGTTGATGTCGTGTTTGTAATGGATAAAGTTCCAACTGTCTTTGCCGTCAGGAATGGCTTCGACAAGTCCGTCACCTTTCGTGGAGAGCCACAGATGGTGCCGGTGATCCTCCATAATATGATAGACACTGCCGATATGATATTGGGCATAGTCGTAAGTCTTGAGTATGGCGCCTCGTGCATCGAGCACAAGGAGTTTCTTGCTGCGTAAGCCGGCGAGGATACGGCCGTCGCGGAGCTGGAAAAGGGCTTTCACACCGTCGCGTGCTTCGAGAGGCAATGGGATCAGTCGGAACTGTGGGATAGGAGTGATGATCTGATAGACGCCATCGCCGGTGCCTAACCATTCCACGTGGTCACGGCTCATGCTACGGTCAAAGACCGTCTGACCAGAGATCGAAGGCAAAGAAGAAGCAACGTTATGGGTTTTCTGCTGCATGTATGAACGCCATTGCAGTTTGCTCCATTGCCGGTTGGCTGTCGGCTCCACAAAAATATGGTAAGCACTGTCCACCCATATTGCGTCCTTATTGGTGACAACAAAGATCGGGCGGCGCAGCTGGTTGTTAGACGAATCAACATATCCACGGCTGTTGGCTAATAGATGCAGGCTGACAGTACCTTGTGCCGTCGTGGAGGCGGCAATGAGGTTCTTGTCTTTTGTCAGCAAGGCGATGCGGCCGCCGCAGATAGGCTGGATCTTAATGATCTGGAGATTGTGTGAGAGATGTTTGAGTTGGTCGAAGACAAGCATAAACCGCTCCTGCCGTTTGAAGAAGACGTATAGTTTCCAGTCGAGAGTCTTGATCCAGATATTGCCTTGCCCGTCTTCGGCGATGGTCTCGATCTTTCGTGGCGGCTGGTCGGAGAACGGCGAGAAGGCCGTGGTATAGTTCTTGAACCGTGTGCCGTCGAAGCGAGACAGACCATACCATGTGCCGAACCAGACGAAGCCGTCGCGGTCGCATAGGGTACTGTAGACGATGTTGTTGGGCAGGCCTTGCTCAACGGTATAATGATTGATGATGCGGCCTCCCAGACTTGACTGGGCAAGGGAGAGGCCGCATCTTAGTAAGAGGATGATCAGCAGAATAGTTTTGCATTGCTTCATGCATGCAAAAGTACGCAATTATTTCGATATTCCGAAGTCTGCCTGCTGATCTTCTACTTCTTTTAATATCAGATTCTTTTCTTTCTCAGAGATATTGCTTTTGGCAGACGTCTGCTTAACTGAGACCTGTCTCGTCGTTGTCGTGGCTTGTCCTGCAGCCTCGCAGAAAGCACCTGTTGCCGGCACACTCTCGATATCGAGGTCGGCAGGGGAGGGCGCATGGACACCGGGGAACTGTACCTCGGCATGGACATGGATCTTTCCGGCCCGGCGTGTTGCCTGGATAAGTGCTGGTGCTGAGCCCCATTCGACAGCGCGTGGGTTGGCGTTGATGCCGGCGTCATCGCCGATGAGGCGTCCCTCGCCGGTGACCGTGAAGCGGATATTCTCTTTCGCGAGTCGCCGCACGTTGCCACTGTCGTCCGTCACTTCACACACCACGACGATGAAGTCGGAGCCATCGGCCACGAGTTTCTTGCCTTCCTCGTCGGCATACAAGCGCAGTCTCGTGCTCCGGCGTGAAGGCATGCGCTCTTCCTGGCACACGACCTTGCCGTTGATGATACCTTCTGCCGTCATCTTCACTTTCTGCCAGGCTTTCTTGTTGTAACTGTAGGAGCGTGCCTCCCAGAAGTTCCAGACCTTCGGGAAGATGACGGGAGCGGAGAACTGCGGGTAGTCGTCCTTTGCCAATGTGCAGCCTTGCGGTTGGTGGCGCACGGGCAGTGTCCAGCTCTTGGCACCGTCGTAGAGCGACAGGCGCACACTGTCACAGTTGGAGAACACCACGACATCACTGTCGGAGAACTGTGTCATCTCGTGGGCGATATGTACCATCGGCTGTGCTCCGTCGCTCACGGCGCGCTGGGCAGCGAAGAACGTCTGTACGGTCTTCGGCTGGCGGAACGCATCGTAGTCGCCGCCCCAGTAAGGGTCGGGGTGGTAGCCGCGTTGGTGGTCGAAGGGATGCCACTGACAGCCACCGATGAACTGGCCATGACTCTGGTACATCTCCTCTGTGGTCTTAGCCAATGACAATGCCTGCACGAGCATCGGCCGCTCGCCCCAGCTGCGCGATGAACGGTTGAGGCAGTTCTGACCATACCAGTCGTCGACATACTCGCCAAACTCACGGGTGAAGATGCACTGCCGGGGAGCGTCGGCCTTGTCCTCGTCGCCCGGCCAGCCATAGACGACATCGTAGTTGTCTTTCACGCCTGCGCTCCTTGTGTCGGCAGCAGCCACGGGCCGTCCCGCATAAGGATATTCGTCGCGGGTGATCTGCAGGGCCTTGAGGGCGAACGACTTCGGGAAATGGGTCTCGTTGAGGATCGGCTCCCACATCAGTACCGACGGGTGGTTGCGGTCGCGCCGTATCATCTCACGGTTGTTCTGCAGCACCCGGCTTTCGAAGATCGTGTCTTCCCCGTTCCAATATTGCCAGCCGGGCGTGGCGACGATGACGAAGAGCCCGAGCTCATCGCAGGCATCCATGAAGGCAGGGTCCATCGGACAGTGGGCGGCACGGATGATGTTGAACCCACAGTCTTTCAGTCGTTTGGCATCACGCCATTGCTGACTGTTAGGTACGGCATTGCCCACATAGGCGAAGTCCTGGTGACGGTTAGCACCGATCAGTTGCCGGTAACGGCGTCCGTTGAGCCAGAACCCGTCCTTGCCGCGAAACTCGCAGCTTCGCAGTCCGAGGCGTGTCATGCCGCCATCGAGTGTCGTGCTGCCTTCTTTGATACGGGTCTCCAAGCGGTAGAGCGATGGCTGCTCGGGACTCCATAGGGATGGATGACTGACGGTGACACACTGCTCAACGGTCTGCTGGCTCTGTGCTGCCACGGTAGCTTTCGTCCGGAAGGTCTTGACCGCCTTGCCATCAGGTGCGATGAGCGTCTGTTCCACGGTGATGGTCTTGGGTCTGTTAAGATCGTTGCGTACCTCTGTGTTGACGAAGACGACCGCTTTCTTCTCGTTCACGTCGCCATAATGGACGAATAGTCCGCCGCCGGCTGTCCGGTTGGCTTCTATGACATCGGAGATATGGACGGGGTTACGGGCGATGAGCCACACATCGCGGTAGATGCCGCCGTGGTAGGCAAAGTCGAGGGCGATCTGTCGTTTCCCCGGTGGCACGAGGTTGTCGTCACTGTTGTCGGTCATCACGGCGATGGTGCACGAGTCGCCTTTCCTCACGTTGTAGGCGTCGAGGTTGACGAGGAAGGGGAGGTAGCCGCCATAGTGCTTGAGGGCGAGGCGTCCGTTGACATAGACGTTCTGTTTGCCCATGGCTCCTTCGAAATAGACCGTCAGATGGTTGTCGGGAGCGATGAAGGTCTTGCGGTACCAGGCTGGTCCTTGGTAGTTGCGGCCGCCACTGGCCTCTGCTGGCTCGAGCTTGACGCAGTGGGGGAGGTTGACGATGTCTGTCTCTTTCTCGCGACTGAACTGCCAGCCCGTATTGAAGTTCCATACGCGCCGTCCCTGGTTTTTCATCGGGAAGAATCCGGCAACGGAACAGTCCTGTGCCGTGGCGTGCAAAGCCATTATAAGCAAAAAGATAGAGAGAATGTTTCGCATAATATTATTGTTTTGTTCTGAATGAGCTCACGGGCAGTCCATCGTGGAAGAGGTCGCCCTCGACCCAGTTGTGAAAGGCATAACGTACGGCGACGGGGTGCTGTACCTCATGGCTGTGGACATAGACGCGGTTGCGGTTGATCCAGGCATCGGCTTGTTTCCAATGGATGTTGTCATCGCTGATCTCGAAGTTCTGACTTGTCGTGCCATTGTTGAAATAGACCCACTCCTTGCTGCGGTCGAAGGCCACGACAGCCGTGTCGTTGCGGAAGGTGACATTGCTGTATACGGCAAACTCCGGCAGGCCTTGTTGACCATAGGTGTGGGCGAGTGCGAGGAGTGCTAATCGCTCACCTGCGATGCGTTTCTTTCTCGGGTGTATGCCATAGCGCAGACCGGCATCGAGGAGCACGGCCATGCGCGCATTGGGGATCTGTTGCTCGGCTATCATCTGCTGCTCGCGGAGAAGGGCCGAGTTGGTGGTGTCATCGATGAGCGTGTAGTCGTAAGGCGCTATCTGTGCATAGTAGAACGGGAAGTTGCCCTCGCCCCATTGGCTGCGCCAGCCTCGTACCATCGCCGTGAGGAGGTCGGCGTAATAACTGTATCTCGGCACGTTGTCTTCTCCCTGATACCAGATAGCTCCGCGCATCGTCATGCCGATGAGCGGATGGAGCATGCCGTTGTAAAGAGCGGTGGGACAACGCTGCTGTAGCTTTTCAACATCGGTCTGCTGGATGGTCTGTCTCACTTGTGGGAAGGCTTTGAGCCAGTCGGCAGCCATCCACGCCTCACAGGCGCTGCCGCCCCAACAGCACACCACGAGTCCCACGGGCACGCGGAGGTTCTGTCGCAGGGCTTGTCCGAAGAAATAAGCCGTAGCACTGAAGTTGCGCAACGAGGCCGAGGTCGTCGGTTGCCACTCGCCGGTGACGTCGTCGACGGGAGTGAGACTGGCGTGTCGTTGGACGGTGAAGAGTCGGAGCTGCGGGTCGTCACAGTGGAGCAGTGTCTCGAGCATGCCGTCCACGGGCTGTCCTTTGAATCCTTTCATAGGCATCTCCATGTTGCTCTGTCCACTGCACAGCCATAGTTCGCCGATGAGGACATCCTTGACAGTGAGCACGCTGTCGGTATGGTCGTTGAGCGTCAACCGGTATGGCCCTCCGGCTTTCGGAGTCTTCACAGTCAGCGTCCAGCGACCTTCGCTATTGGCCTTTATCGTATGCTTCTGCTGGTCCCACGATGTCGTGATGGTGACGTTGTGGTTCTTTGCCGCCGTGCCCCAGAGATGGCAGTCGGCCTGTTGTTGCAGTACCATGCCATCGGAGAAGATCCGCGGGAGTGTGACTTTCGCGGTGACCGAGATACTTCCTAAGAGTATGGCGGACAAAGAAATGATGAGTTTCGATGGTTTATGCATTGGTGTTATTGTTATTTTATAATAGATATTTGTGGCCAGGGAGAGATTCCCGAGGTGCGGCTTCTGTATTTCCCATTCGTCCAGATCCCTGCATAGAGTGGGGTGCCACGGTCTGCTCCTCGGAGGGCGTTATCCCATGTGTTGACGATGGTGATGCGGAACGTATTGGGACCGTCTCGCAAGGCGCGGGTGATGTCGGCCTCATAAGGAGCTGTCCACACCGTGCCGCAGTCGATGCCGTTGACATTCACCGTCACGAGATGATGACTGTCGCCTACGGGCAGGACGATGCGGCCCTTGGGCTTGTGCAGTGTGAGCGTCTTGGAGTAAATGATATGTCCACTGTAATATTTCTCTCTGCCGTTCGGCTCAAGACGCACTGCCCATCCTTTCAACGGCAGCTGGAGCGGTGTTGTTTTTCCTTGATGGCTACGCTTTAGCGCCTGCGGCAGTCGGTGGTTGGAGAGCAGGATGAAGCAGGAGCCGTAGGCAGCGAGGTCGACCTGCAACTCTGTGCGGCCGTTGCGGTGGCTGACCGGCAACTCCATGTATGTGCTGTCCACAGGCTGGAAGTAGAGGGCATACTTGAACTGTCCGCGGAAAGATATTGGAGAGGTGCGAGCCGTACTGTCTTGGTTCGTAAGGAAATAGATCTCTTCCGGGTCTGAGGCTTGGCGATGAGCGGATGAGCTCATTGTGCGGTGGGCAAAGCCGATGTCTGCCGGCACCTCAGCATCTCTCTCGATGCCGAGGCTGCGGAGGTTGTCTTGCGTATAAGGTTGATCAATGACGATGACACCGTTGCGTCGGCATTCCGCTATCTTTTCCCGTATCTCTTTTGACAGCGCACCCGTTGGGTTCATCTTCGTCTTCCCTGGGAGCACGAGGGCACGATAGGCGACACCGCCCGGCATCGTGATCGTGCCGTCCTTGATGACGGCCTCGTGGAGCAGAGCGTCGGCGTTCATCGAATCGTAGTGATAACCATGGAGACAGTTGACCCAGTCTTTCATGTCTAAGATTCCTTTGACATGGCGCACCCCGACAGGGCTCTCTTCCATCGTCACGCCTCCGGAGGCAAGTCGTTGCTGCTCCTGCTCGAGACGGTCAGTACCGAAGAGTCCCGGGAGAATCGCCGTGAGGCGGTCGGGTGTGAGGGCGCGTCGCGGCATCTCCTCTCCTGTGAACACGGCGAGGTCGACGACGGGCGTGCCTTTCTGCAGCCACTGCTGACAGCGCCGGATATAATCGACGAAGGCGCGGCTCTCGGGAAACCACGTGTTGTCACGTTGGAAGAACAGACCGATGCCGTCGAGCGTCATGCCCGGCTTGCGGTCCATCCATGGGTTGTGCGCCATGACGTGAAACACGAGGCGGTTTAAGCCTAAGGCATACTCGCGGTCGAGGAGCGGCTTGAGCATCGCCGGCGTCTCGTCCCATGTGCCACGGAGCTCTGTGAACCCTTCCGCCTGGATGATGTCCTTGCCATAGAGATGGGCGCCACTGATGGCGTCGAGCATGTCGGCTGGCTTGTCATGGGTCGGCGAGCGGAACCAGAACTCGCCCATGGGGCGGTCGCTGAGGCGGTAGTGCTCCATGCCGTCGGCGATGAAGGTCGGGGCGATGCTCTCGTGCGTCACGGTCTTGCCCCATTCGTCGGCCCGCTCTTTGATGGTCTGGAAGAACACGTCGCGCACAAGGTCGTTGACGGTGAGGCGGATATCCCGCAGTACCTGCTCACTGCGCTCCGTGCTCTCCACGGTGTAGCCGGCATAGACGGGTAGGTAAGGCATCAGGTCGTAGCCGCGCCGCTGGCGGAAAGCCGCCGCGAAGTCTGCGCCCCAGTTCTGTGTGCCACACTCCCAACTGTCGATATGCAAGCCTTTGACGACTTCGGCGTGAGGCCGTTGGAGAAACAGCGCGTACCAGTTGTCGAGGAGCTTCCGTGTTGCCTCGCGGGAGAACTTGTCGGCTTCCAACCCTTTGCCGCCTCCGCCCGTGGCGTTCTCCCGACCGGTGGAGGTGTGACCGAAGCGGAGGATGCGGACGTTGCCGCTGAGACTACCGTTTGCTGCCACGACACGGTTGCCCTGGAGCGTGAGTGTGATCGGCGAGGCGGTGAGGCAGTCACGGTCCTTGACCTTTATGGGCTTTGTGGCGGCAGTGCGCCAGGAGGTTCCGCTTTTGCCTTCCCACTGGTCGATGCGCGGCTCGTCGGAGACGATGAGTTGTTTGACTTTTAATACGGGGCTCCATTTGGCGGCATCAAGGTCCTCGCTTCCGGGCTCGTTGCCTTTGGGCGTCCAGGAGAAACGGAGAAGGCGTGTCGTCATGTTGGGGATAGCGAAGGTGAAAGACGGACCATACGACTGCCACCCCTGGCGCGGAGGTGTGAGCTGATAAGTGCCCGTGACCTGTTTTCCGTCGTCGCTGAGCGCCTCTATCTTCAGTCGCTGCCCTTGAATGTTATTCCCCGAAGGGATGACTTGCAGACTGCGGATTGCGTGTTTTGCGCCAAGGTCTATGGTCCATGCCGTGTCGTGCTTACAACGGATGGAGTGGGTGAGGAGGGGTCGTTGCCAAGGTCTTTCCACATTATTATATGCGTAGCAGACGATGTCCTGATAATAGTCACGAACGGTCTCGGGTTGTTTCAGCGTCATGCCGATGACCTCCTGAGCCGGGACGATGGTGTCGGTCCATACCACTTTCTGCATGCTCTCTGCCGGCGTGATGGCGGGGCTCCCCGCTAAGGCGAAGCCGTCACTGATATGGATACCGATGCTGAGGCTGAGCGAGTCGGCCACGCGGAACGTCTCGTCGATACAGTCCCAGAACGCGGGCGTGAGCTGGTCGGCGGTGCCGTGAAACTGTGGGGCATCTTTACTGCTGCGTATCGGCATGAGGTAGCAGCCGCCGAGCCCCACGTCTTTCATCGCCTGGAGGTCAGCGCGGATGCCGGCTTTCGACACCGCTCCGTACATCCAGTACCAGAACACGAGCGGCTTGGTGGTATCGGTAGCTGCTGTGACGCCTAAGGCTGTGCCCGTGAGCAATGTAGTTGTGCCCAAGACAAGGATGCAGCGCAGCATACGTCTGACGAAAAAGTGTTGATTATCTTTCATTCAAATCTGAGGTTCACATGATAGACTCCGTTGCCTTTGACCCAGTGCGGCTGTGCGGAGGGCCCGTTGAGGTCGGTGGTGTTCACTTTGTTTCTTACGGCGGGGATGACGCTGAGCACGGAGAGTCCTGTCTCGGGCAGGGTGTAGAGCAGATGGTCGCGGCCGTCGCGGGGCTCGTAGACACCGATATAGTTGCCACCGAGGTCGGAGAGTGTGATGCTCCCCTCGCGCGTCTTGATCGTCATCCAGTCGACATCCGCAAAATAGCCTTTAAACTCCGGGTAGTCCCAGCTCTCGCCGGGGATGGGGTCGTTGTAGTGATTGTTCCAATAGCCGTACTGCGGTCCTCTGAGCCTGTTCTGCCACACGCGGTAAGGGCCTTTGCCAACCCATGCCTTACTGACCACACAGCCTTCGGGATAGTCGAAGGCGATGCCCATGAGGTCGACGACACCATTGAAACAGTAGTGTACATCCACGGTCATGGAGCCGTCCTCAAGGAACGAATAGTCGATCGTAGAGACGGTGCCGTGGGCGTAGCTCGCCGTCAGCGTGTCGCCGTGCCAGCGAAGTTGTTGCAGTGCCCCGTAATCATCATATAAGGTATAGTCGGTCTTTTTCTTCTCCGCCTCTTTGTCATCGAGGTTGAAGAACTGGTCGTAGCTGCGGTCGCTCCGTCGTGCTGCGACAAAACGAGGACCTCTGCTGAGCGAGATATGTCTTGAACCAACCTTCACGCCTTGCAGCCATCCCGTTTCTTTAGAAAACGAGTACACGTAGTCGTTTATTGTGACAGTGGTATCGTTTTCTGTGCAGGATGCATGGGTTAGCTGTGGAAGACCGTCCGTATTTCGGATGGCCGCGCCGGTTTTAAATCCCCACGTCATCACCTCACGCCCCGATGGGTCGTGGGCTTTCACCTCCACACAGTTCGTCCTTTGTGGAATATTATTAATGGCGATCTGAGTATTTTCCCCTGGCTTGAGGTCGGGAGCCTTTAAGATTGCCGACTTCAGAACACTTGTCTTGCCTTTATCTGAGCCCGGCAACTGCAGGCAGCGATAGGTGAGTTTGCAGTCCTTGAGGTTCGTGAACTGATACTCGTTCTTGATGCTCAGAACCATGCGGCCAGAGTTTCTCATACTGTCTATGGACGCAATCTGTATCGGACTCCATATCTCTTTGATAGTATAATAAGATCCTTCCTTTTCGAAATGCGGTCCCACGATGCCGTCGGCTCCGAAGTTGCCCATGCAGTCGATGAGGCCGCCTTTGTCTGTCCGCACGACGCCCTCGTCGGCAAGGTCCCAGAGGAAGCCGCCGGCACAGCGCGGGTTGGACATCATCAGTTGCCAGTAGTCGTCGAGTCCGGCACCATGACCGCCGTCGTAGAGGCCGTGAAGGAACTCCGTCGGCATGAAGATCTCCGGCTTGCGCATGTAGTCGGCTGTCTCACCATAGGAGCGGTAGTGCTTTGTCTCGAAGCCGTTGCGGTTGGCCCAGGGGTAGAGCACGACGCGTTGCTGGATATCGTATTGATGGAACACTGGTTCGAGGTCGTAGTTGAAGCCGCCCTCGTTGCCGTTGCTCCAGAAGATGATGCTGGGGTGGTTGACGTCGCGTGTCACCATCTCTTTGACGAGCTGGGAGCCGAGGACCGTCTCGTGTGCCCAGTGCCATCCGCTCAACTCACTCTCGACATAGAGTCCGAGGGAGTCGCAGGCGTCGAGGAAGTCGGGGTCGGCGGGATAGTGGCTCAGTCGCACGGCGTTCATGTTCATCGACTTGATGAGGTTGACATCCTCGATGTTCTTCGCCTTGCTCAGCGTGCGTCCGCTCTCCGGGCGGAAACTGTGTCGGTTGACACCTTTGAAGATCACCTTCCGCCCGTTGATATACACGCCGTCGGAGGTGCGGTACTCGATGGTCCGGAACCCGAACTTCTGCCGTTGCCTGTGCAGGATCTTCCCGTCCTTGTCCATCAGAATGAATGTCGCCTCATAGCGGTGTGGTGTCTCGGCCGTCCAGAGGAGCGGCTGCCCGGCAAGGAAGTCGAAGTCGGCCTCGTCTCCCCGCACGTCGACAGTGTTCGTAGCGAGCAGCGCATGCCGGCCCTCGAGGCTCCGCAGTTCCACTTTCACCCGGTAGCCGTCCATGGCACGCTTCAGGAAACACTGTGCCTTGAAGCGGCCGTCCATGCCCGCGTCGATGGCGACGCGCGCGATGTTCAGCACGGGTTTGGCGATGATGTAGACCGGTCGGAAGATGCCACCGAAGTTCCAGTAGTCGGCGCGTCGCTCTGCCATGTTGACCTGACTGTTGGCACTCTCCTTGCTCACCTCCACTTCGAGGTGGTTCTTATGACTGCCGAAGAAGACGCGGTCGCTGACGTCGAAGGCGAAGGGGTAGAAGGCGCCCTGATGGAGGCCGCTGCCCGCCTTGCGCCCGTTGATGGTGACGCGCGCATCGGTCATCACCGCCTCGAAGCAGAGCTCGATCTGTCTGCCCTCCCAGGCCTTTGGGAGGGTGAAGTCGTAGCGGTAGATACCTTTCTCGTCGGCGATGCCCGCTGGCTTCGCGATGCCATAGAAGCGCATGCCGTACTGATAGGTGCCGAAGCCTTGAAGCTCCCAGCACGAAGGCACGCCGATCGTTGTCCAGTGACCGCTGTTCCGCCCTCCGGTACAATAGAACTGCCAGGACACGGGATCGTCGCAGCCGTGTCCACTGAGATACAGTCGTTGCATGTCAATAGCTTCTTGTCCCATCATCGGTAGGACGACAAGAAAGAATATTATTGAGATAAGAATCTGTTTCATATATAATTCTGTTTCATATATAAGGCTCATCCGATTCTCGGGTTGATGAGTGCCTCGGAGAGGCACACTCTGCATAACCCCAGGCAAGGTGCGTAGCGACGCAGCCTGGGGATTTTAGACGGTGCTTGGGTACCTGACGTCCAGCCTCGGAGAGGCTGACTGCGCCTTGGCGCGCTATTTTGGCGCATGATAAAACTTTCAGAGACATAGCGCACTTCGTGCAGTCTGCCTCTCCGAGGCAGAAGGTCAAGTGTTACAACTCCATCCTAACACACCCCAGGCAAGGAGCGCAGCGACGTAGCCTGGGGTTATGCAAAGCCAGCCTCTTCGAGGCTGTATCGCACTATCAACCCGAAAAGAGAAGAACCATATATAATAATGACGAAGAAATCATCGTTTTGTCGTCAGAGAAGTTCCGCGGTTTGGAACAGTCAGTTCCGCGGTTTGGAACAGTCAGTTCCACGGTTTGGAACGGACAGTACCACGGTTTGGAACAGCCAGTACCACGGTTTGGAACAGACATGGTGACAAAATGAAGGTGTTTTCGTCTTATATAAAGAAAGTAATCACGAAAACATTAAAGATGAAACAATTTATATTTTTGTGTCTGCTGTCAGTATGTTCTCTTTTCGCTACGGCACAGATTGTCAAGCCTTGGGCGGGCGGGCGCCTCATGGTCTCAGCCAACCATCGTTTCCTGCAAACGGCGGATGGCAAGCCGTTCTTCTGGTTAGGGGAGACGGCATGGCTCATGCCCGAGCATCTCGACCGCAGTGAGGTGACGTTCTATCTCACGCGCTGCCGTGAGGCCGGATACAACATGGTGCAGGTACAGGTGCTCAATGACCTGCCGACCTATAATATCTATGGTCAGATGTCCAACCCTTATGGCTGGGACCTGACGAAAGCCGATCCTGAGGGTGTCTACTCCTATTGGGATCATCTCGACTATATCGTCCATGAGGCGGAGCACCAAGGCATCTATGTCGGCCTCGTCCCGATCTGGGGTACATTGGTCAAACAGGGTGCCCTCAATGAGCAGCAGGCTGTGACCTATGGCACGTTCCTCGCCAACCGTTACAGAAACTGCCCGAACATCATCTGGATCATCGGCGGCGACATCCAAGGAGATATCCATCCGGAGGTGTGGAACGCCCTTGCCACGACAATCAAAGGTATCGACAACAATCATCTCATGACCTATCACCCCCGTGGCCGTTACACCTCTGCACGTTGGTGGAGCAAGGCACCGTGGCTCGACTTCCATACGTTCCAGAGCGGACACCGCCGCTACGGCCAGCGCATGAACGACAAGACCTATCCTATCCCTGACAGTACAGAGGAGGACAACTGGATGTATGTCGACTCTACTTGGGCTTATCAGCCTATCAAACCTGTCCTCGACGACGAGCCTGTCTATGAGAATATCCCTAAGGGCCTGCATGACCCCAATGAGCCGCGCTGGCAGGCATGTGACGTGCGGCGCTATGCCTATTGGAGCGTCTTTGCCGGGAGCTGCGGTCATACCTATGGCAACAACTCCATCATGCAGATGCTCAAGCCCGGCTACGTCACGGGCTACGGCTTCAACGGTAAGGAGAAAACATGGGTCGAGGCGCTCAATGACCCGGGCTTCAATGAGATGAGATACCTGAAGGATCTCATGCTCTCTTTCCCTTATTTCGAGCGCGTGCCCGACCAGAGCATCGTCCTCAACAACGGCAAGCGCTATGACCGTATGGCGGCGACCCGCGGAAAGAGTTACCTCCTCGTATATAACTATTCGGCGAAACCGATGACCATTGACCTGAGGAAGATCACGGGCAAGCAGAAGAAACTGTGGTGGATGAATCCGAAGGACGGTAGCCGTCGCTTCCTCGGTACGTTTCCCTCGAAGGTCGTGACGATAGCACCTGACGTCGTACCCCAGGACGGGCAGGTAGAGGACCGTGTGCTCATCGCCGTGGATGACACCGTAGGGGCGGTAGGCTTGGTTAGGAGGGGCGCCCTAACCCCGGGATGGCAATTTTGAAGAGGCTGAATATGGTTAGCCCTGTAAGTAGCGCACAGCACCTCGGAGAGGTGCCACATGGTTAGCCCCAGGTAAGGAGCGCAGCGACGCAACCTGGGGTTTAGGACCGGGCGTTAAAACCTGACTCCCGGCCTCGAAGAGGGCGAACATGGTTATTCACCCACATCTGTAACCAGCGCCCCGCCCATGTTCGCCCTCTTCGAGGCCGGATTGCAACGGTACAGCACCGCACCTAAACCCCACGTTTCGGCTCCGCCTCACGTGGGGCTAACCATGTAGCACCTCTCCGAGGTGCTGATGTGACAAGTTAATCATGTGGCTGACGTGACAAGTTAATCATGTGACTGACGTGACAAGTTAACCATGTGGACTGCGCCTGAGAAACCAAAGTGGACAAATAATTTAAAATAATGATAAAGATAACCATGAACAAATATATTTTTTGTCTCTTGTTGCTACTCGCCTGTGCCTCTGCCTATGCCCAGGACATGCGGAACGAGGCAGACTGGCGGGGTCGGTGGATCGGACTGGAACGTCCCGTGGCGGGCGACAGTGCCTTTGTCACCTATTCGCGTCTCACGGCGCGTTATCTGCGCAAGGAGTTTAAGATTAGTAAACCGGTGCAGAAAGCTGTGGCTTATGTCGCCGGCTTCGGTCTCTACGACCTTTATGTCAACGGCAGGCTCGTGGGCGACAACGAGATCCTGCGGCCGGTGCCGTCGGACCTCCGCAAGACCGTCTATTATAACACTTACGACATCACGTCTCTCCTTCCTGATACGGGTCGTTGTGCCGTGGGCCTCGTCTTGCAAGCCGGCCGTGCCTTCCCCATGCGTCAGAACAAACCGTGGAAGACGCCTTACTTCGGCTTCCCGAAGGTGCGGATGAACATCCTCGTGACCTATGCTGACGGAAGGAAGGAACGGTGGGTCACGGACGAGCACTGGAAGATGACTACTGACGGCCCCGTGCGCGCAGCCAACGAGTATGACGGTGAGGAGGTCGACGCCCGTAAGGATCTCGGAGCTTGGACTATGCCTGGCTATGACGACCGACGCTGGCAACAGGCGGAGCGCTCGGCAGTGCCGGAGGGTGTTGTGCGGCCACAGCCTACGCCGAACATGGTCTTGGAACGTTATGGCAATCCCTTAAAACTCTGGAAGAAAGGCGGTCGCATGATCCTCGACTTCGGACAGAACATGGCGGGTGTCGTCGGTGTAAAGGTGTATGGCGCGGCAGGCAACGTCATCACCATCCGTTATGCCGAGCGTCTCGACAGTGCAGGCAACCTCTATACGGCGAACCTCCGCACGGCGTGCAGCACCGACCGTTACGTCTGTAACGGACGGGAGAAAGGTACGGAGTTTCTGCCGCGGTTCGTCTATCATGGCTTCCGCTATGTGGAGGTCACAGGACTACAGAATGCGTCGAAGACTGATTTCACAGCTTATACTATCGGCGATCCGATGGAGACGATCGGACATATCGAGACTTCCGACACGACGCTCAACCGCGTGCTGAAGAACGCGTGGTGGGGAATCAAGAGCAACTATAAAGGCATGCCCGTCGACTGCCCACAGCGCGACGAGCGACAGCCGTGGCTCGGCGACCGCACGGCAGGCTGTCTCGGTGAGAGCTTCTTCTTCGACAACCACCGCCTCTATGCCAAGTGGATGCAGGACATCGACGAGGGACAGCGTTCCGACGGAGCGATCAGTGACGTCACACCGACATTCTGGAACTATTTCTCCGACAACAACGTGAGTTGGCCCGCCGCCTTCCCGATGGGGTGCGACATGCTCCTCCGGCAGTTCGGTGACAGTGTTCCGGTCCGTCAGCATTATCCGGCGATCAAAAAGTTTATGCTCCATATTTTCAATAGGTTTCTGAAGGATGGTATCGTCACCAGTGACCGTTACGGTGACTGGTGCGTACCTCCCGAGAAGCTCTCCATGATCCGCTCGCAAGACTCGACGCGCCTCACTGACGGCAAACTCATCTCCACCGCTTACAGCATCGCTATCTGCCGGATGCTCAACAAGATGGCGGAGATCAGTGGCAACGAGTCCGACCGTCCGATGTGGGAGAAGTATGTCAGCGACCTGACCGAAGCCTTCAACCGCCGGTTCCTCGTCTGCAAGCGCGGCACCTCGCCACGTCCGGGTCATCCCCTCTATCCCGACAGTGTGTTCTATGGCAACAACACCGCCACGGCGAATATCCTCGCCTTGCATTTCAATATCGTCCCCGACAGTCTGCGTCAGGAGGTTGTCAAGAACCTCATCACGAATATCCTCGTCAAGGGCAAAGAACATATCACGACGGGTGTCATCGGCACGAGTTGGCTTCTGCGCACGCTCTCTGAAAACGGCTACGCCTCCCTTGCCTGGCTCCTCGCCACACAGAAGACCTATCCGTCGTGGGGATACATGGCGGAGCAGGGAGCGACGACGATCTGGGAACTGTGGAATGGCGACAAGGCCAACCCGAAGATGAATTCCGGCAATCACGTCATGCTCTTAGGCGACCTCGTCACCTGGTGCTTCCAGTATCTTGCCGGCATTCAGCAGCCCGAGGACGGTGTGGCTTACCGCCATCTCATCTTGAAGCCCGCCTTTGATATTCCCGACTGTTTCTATATCAATGCATCCTATAAGACACCGCAAGGAACGGTTGTCAGCAACTGGAAGAAGAGCTTAGAGAAGCTCCATTGGGAGGTCACCGTACCTGCAAACACGACAGCGACCTTGTTCTTCCCCGACAGTACACGGAAAGAGGTAGGCCCGGGCTCTTACCGTTTCGACTGTACCATCCCACATCGTGACCGTGCCATCGTCGAGGATCAGTTCCTTTACGACTTTGCCCCGTTTCCGTCCGCCCATGCCTCGACGATTACCGAGACGAAAGACGGAGACCTCGTCGCCGCTTATTTCGGAGGTACTTGGGAGCGTAATCCCGACGTGTGTATCTGGACTTCTCGGCGTAAGAAAGGCTCCCGCGAATGGGAGAAGCCCGTGATGGCGGCCGATGGCGTCTTCGGAAAGGGTAAGACGGGCTATCGTGAGGCATGTTGGAACCCCGTGCTCTATACCATGCCCGATGGTGAGCTCTGGCTGTTCTTCAAGATCGGCAAGAGTGTCGATGCGTGGACGGGATGGCTCACGAAGTCGCGCGACGGCGGCCGTACGTGGAGCCCGCGTGAGGCACTGCCGAAAGGCTTCCTCGGACCAATCAAGAACAAGCCCGAGCTCATCGGCGACTGGCTTGTCTGCGGCTCGAGTACCGAAGCGGGCTGGTGGCGCTTTCATGTCGAGCGGTACAACATCAAGACCCATGAGTGGCAGTATGTTGGGCCTGTAGCGGCCGACAGTGCCATGCTCACCGACGACTGTAAGATCCATCCCATCAAATGTATCCAGCCTTCAATCCTCAAGCTTAAGGACGGACGCCTCGAGGTGCTCATGCGCACCCACAACGGCAAGATGGCGGCATCGTTCAGCAGTGACGGCGGTGCGACGTGGAGCAACGTGTGCCTGACGGATATCCCGAACACGCAGAGCGGCTCTGACGCCGTGACGCTCCGCGATGGGCGCCATGTGCTCATCTACAACGACTTTGAAACGCTCCCAGGTGCGAAGAAGGGACCGCGCTCACCGCTCTGCCTCGCCGTCTCCGATGATGGCTGGCATTTCCGCCGTGTCCTTACGTTGGAAGACAGTCCGATCGACCAGTATTCTTATCCCGCCATCATCCAAGGGAAGGACGGTGACCTCTATTGTGTCTACACCTGGCGCCGCCGTCGTATCGCCTTTAAGCATATCTCCCTCAAATACTTCAATAAACTCTGTAAGCAAAAAGCCGGTCATGAATAAAACTGCCTTAAGAAATAAGTTATTGTACCTCGCGCTCCTTGTCTTGCCTTGGCATGTTGCACAGGCGCAGCGGATCGTGACGCAGGCAACGGACCCGGACGGGCGCGTTGCCTTTGCCAAGGAGTATCTTGCACGGAAGATCAGCGATGCAGGGATTAAGGGCAATGCTCAGAAGATCGTGCTCCGACTGGCAAAAGACACTACAGGCTTGAAGCACGAGGGCTTTAGGATCCTTACGAAGAAGCAAACACTGACTATTGAGGGAAAAGACCCGTCGGGTATCCTCTATGGATGTAGTGAGCTTGCCGACTGGGCCGCACTCCACCACAATCTTAATATCCCGTCAACAACCCAGAACCCCGGCATGGTGCTACGCGGCACGTGTGTCGGTTTGCAGAAGACGACTTACCTGCCCGGCCATCAGGTCTATGAGTATCCTTACACCCCCGAGAACTTCCCGTGGTTCTATGACAAGGCGCTGTGGACGCGTTACCTCGACATGCTCGTCGACAACAAGATGAACACGCTCTATCTCTGGAACGGTCATCCGTTCGCCTCCCTCGTGCGCCTGAAGGATTATCCTTTCGCCGTGGAGGTCGACAGTGCCACGTTTCATAAGAACCAGGAGATGTACGACTTCCTCACGCGGGAAGCGGGACGTCGCGGCATCGAGGTCATACAGATGTTCTATAACATCATCGTCTCCAAGCCTTTCGCCGACCATTACGGCATCAAGACGCAGGACCGTCACCGGCCTATCACACCGTTGCTGAGTGACTATACGCGCAAGAGCATCGCCGCCTTCATCGAGCGTTATCCGCATGTCGGCCTCCTTGTCTGTCTCGGTGAGGCCATGGATACCTATGAGGATGATGTGGAGTGGATGACGAAGACCATCATTCCCGGTGTCAAGGACGGGTTGCGAGCCCTCGGACGGACCGATGAGCCGCCGATCCTGCTGCGTGCCCACGACACCGACTGTAAGGCGGTGATGAAAGCGGCACTGCCTCTCTACCACAACCTCTATACGATGCACAAATACAATGGCGAGAGTTTGACGACCTACCAGCCGCGGGGCCCGTGGAGCGAGATGCACCGCGAGCTCGCCGCCTTGGGGAGCACACATATTAGTAATGTACATATCCTTGCCAACCTCGAGCCGTGGCGGTGGGGAGCCCCCGACTTCGTGCGCCGCTGTGTCATCGCCATGCACGATGTCCATCAAGCCAATGGTCTCCATCTCTATCCCCAGGCGAGCTACTGGGACTGGCCCTATACGGCTGACGAGATCCATGGAGCGCATGGGGCGACACGCGAACTGCAGCTCGACCGTGACTGGCCGTGGTATAAGGAATGGGGACGGTATGCCTGGAACTGCCGGCGCGACTCCACCGAGGAGCGTACTTACTGGGCCGTGACCTTCGGCCGTTATTACGACTGTGGCGAGGCGGTCGGAGACAGTATCTGTAAAGCTTATGACGAGAGCGGGGAGATAGCGCCGAAGCTGTTGCGTAACTTTGGCATCACGGAGGGTAATAGGCAGACGTTGCTCCTCGGTATGAAGATCAGTCAGCTCGTCAATCCGAAGAAATACACGATGTATTACGGGTTCCGCGAGAGTTGCGGACCGGGCAACGAACAGCCGCTCGACATCATCCGGCAGTGTGAGCGTCACGGAGATCTTGCCGTCCATGCCATCGATGCGGTTGCAGACAAGATTGGCGCGCACGATGATGAGTTCCGCCGTCTTCAGAACGACATGCATTGTTATCGGCTCTTCGCCTATTCCTTTGCGGCGAAGGTGCGGGCTGCCGAGCATGTGCTGACTTATAATAAGAACAAGGATATCAATGAGCTTAAGGCTGCTGTGCCGCTCCTCGAAGAGAGTCAGCGCTACTACCGTCGGCTCATCGCCCTGACCGACACGACCTATCTCTATGCCAACAGTATGCAGACGGCGCAGCGACGCATCCCTATAGGGGGCGACAACGGGAAGTTCAAACACTGGCGTGAGCTCTATCCCGTCTATCAGCAGGAGCTCGACAACCTCAAGAAGAACATCGCGGTGTTGGAGAAGGGACCGGTTGAGAAGGCAAAGGCTAAAAAGGCTTCTATAAAGAGGTCATCGCAAGCCATTATCACCCAACACTTATCACCCACCACCCGCCTTACTGTTGGCGCCCGTCTCTTCAGTGACCTCGACAGTACCGTCGTCGCCCTTGCCCCGGAGATAGAAGGCATGCAGGCGATGGTTGTCAACAGTGGGGCTCAGTGCAAAGCGGCGCAGCAGGTCGTCTTCGACTGTCGCGACTCCGTGTCTCTGCTCGTTGGCTACTTCCGCGATGACCAGATCAAATATGCCAAGGCGCCGAAGTTGGAGACCGACGCCTCAGCCAACGACTATGGTCAGGCGGAGCCGCTCCTCGTCTCTGCCTTGCAGATCAACGGCATGCCGCAGGTCAACGTCCATGCTTACCATTTCGGCCCCGGCCATCATGAGCTCCTGCTGCCGAAAGGCATCGTGCTTGTCCTCGGTGCCACGACGGATAAGATCAAACCGCGTGATGCAGGGCTCACGGGGCAGGCGGCAGACTGGATGTTCTATTAGTGTAGCGTTGTGTATGCAGTCACATCGTGACTGCCAAAAAAGGAAATTCATGAGATACATATTCTTGCTTTGCTTCCTTCTCCTCTCTCGGTCGCTCGCTGCTGTGACCCCGGCGAGGATGGAGGCGATCTATCAAGAGGTGCGGACACCGTACAAATACGGTCTGGTTGTGGCGCCTCAGGACAACCGGCATAAGATAGACTGTCCGACGGTCTACCGCCTCCATGGCCGATGGTTCATGACTTATGTCTGCTATAATGGCAAGGACGGGCTCGACGGCCGCGGCTATGAGACGTGGCTCGCCTCCTCCGACGACCTCCTCCACTGGAAGACGCTCGGACGGGTGCTGTCCTACCGCGACGAGGGCTGGGACATGAACCAGCGGGGCGGCTTCCCGTCGCTCATCAACTGGCAGTGGGGCGGTGCCTATGCACCGAAGCGATATAAGGGACGTTACTGGATGACGTATATCGGCGGACACGGCACAGGCTACGAGGCAGTGCGCGAACCGTTGAATATCGGACTGGCATGGACGAAGCATTCGCCCGACAACGCGCAAGAATGGCAGACCCTTGAAAGGCCGTTGCTCAGTATCCATGACAAGGATGTGCAATGGTGGGAGAAGCTCGTGCAGTATAAGAGCACCGTCTATGAGGACCGGCGCCGCACACTCGGCCACCGTTTCGTGATGTTCTACAATGCCGGAGGTGTCAACCCCGCCAACGGTCTCAAGGCAGAGCGTATCGGCATTGCGCTCTCCGATGACATGCGTCACTGGCAGCGCTATGCCGGCAACCCCGTCTTCGCCCAGGAGGCAGCAGGTATCATCACGGGTGACGCGCAGATCGTCGACATGGGCGACTGCTATGTCATGTTCTATTTCTCCGCTTATGACCCGACGCGTCGGTACCATGCTTACAACACCTTTGCTGTCAGCACTGACCTCATCCACTGGGAGAAATGGAAAGGTGCGGATCTTATCATCCCTTCCAAACCTTACGATGACCTCTTTGCCCATAAGAGTTATGTGATCAAACACGACGACATCGTCTACCATTATTATTGTGCCGTGAACAAAGCGGGACAGCGTGGCATCGCCGTGGCGACGAGTGAGCCCCTCGGCCGTTCCTCCGTTCGTTTCCCCGCCCCTGAAGTCTCCGACAAACGTCAGGTCACGAGTCTCGACAAAGGCTGGACGGTCCGTTTCCTGCATACGAACCACGATGACCTCCTGCCGTGGAAACAGAAAGACAATGTCACGATACCCAATAACCTCGACGACTATTATGGTTACTTGCAGCAGAGACATGGTAACCTCCACGGCTCTGCCGTCTACTCGCGACCGTTGAACATCCATCTGCAGCCGGGCAAGCGTTATTTCCTGTTCTTCGAAGGTGTCGGCACCTATGCCACCCTCAAAATCAATGGACAGGCTTGGCCGCGCCGCATCGTGGGCCGGACGACCTGGACGGTGGATATCACTCAAGCCCTTCGCGACGGGAGCAATGATCTTGAGGTCCTTGTCGACCACCCGTCGATGATCACCGATGCACCGTGGGTCTGTGGCGGATGTTCCTCGGAGTGGGGCTTCTCTGAAGGCAGTCAGCCTTTCGGCATCTTCCGTCCCGTGAGTCTCGTCGTCACCGATGAGGTGCGCGTGGAACCGTTTGGTGTCCATGTCTGGAGCAATGAGGCATGCGACTCCGTCTTCATCGACACAGAGGTGAAAAACTATGGCGCATCGGCGGCAACCTTCTCCTTGGTCAATAAGCTCAACGACGCTGATGGCAAAACATTCCTGCGACTCACGGAGAAGGTGACGTTGGCCCCTGGTGAGACACGTATCCTTCATCAGCAGCAAGCTGTCGGCAAGTCCCATCGCTGGTCTCCCGACGATCCAACTCTCTATACCCTCGCCACGATGATCAAACGGAGTGGGGCAACGACGGACCTGACGAACACTGCGTTCGGCTTCCGTACCTTGTCGTGGCCCCAGACGCGGACAAAGGACGACTATCCGGGACAGTTCCTCATCAATGGCAAGCCGTTCTTCATCAATGGCACATGCGATTACGAGCATCTCTTCGGACAGAGTCATGCCTTCTCGCATGAAGAGATAGCGGCGCGTGTCAAATGGATGCGCTTGGCAGGGTTCAACGCTTTCCGTGAGGCCCATCAGCCGCATAACCTCTATTATCAACAGTTGTTCGACGAGCAGGGCATCCCGTTCTGGAGTCAGTTCTCTGCCCATATCTGGTACGACACACCCGCTTTCCGTGAACATTTCAAGCAACTGCTCCGGCAGTATATCCGGGAGCGCCGCAACTCCCCGAGCATCATCCTCTGGGGCTTGCAGAACGAGAGCGTACTGCCGAAGGAGTTTGCCGAGGAGTGCACGCAGATCATCCGCGAGATGGATCCCACAGCCTCACGTCAGCGCCTCGTCACGACGTGTAATGGTGGGGAGGGCACCGACTGGAACGTTATTCAGAACTGGAGCGGCACCTATGGCGGCGATCCGAACCATTATGGTGAGGAACTGAAGAGCAGTAAAGAACTTCTCAATGGCGAATATGGTGCCTGGCGCATCTTGGGTCTGCATGGCAAAGACCGACAGTCGGAGGAGAGTGCCATGCGACTGCTCGCCACGAAGGTGACGCAGGCTGAGCGCGTGCGCGACAGTGTCTGTGGTCATTTCCAGTGGCTCCTCGTCTCCCATGAGAACCCCGGACGCGTGCAGCCCGATGAGAGTGTGCGGCGCATCGACAAGGTAGGGCCGTTCAACCACAAGGGACTCCTCTCGCCATGGGAACAGCCGACAGAGGCTTGGTACTGGTACCGCGACCATGAGCTACATGCTGTCCGCGATACGCTGACACCGACGTCGGCCGATCACCGCCATGACCTCCTGAAGCCTGCAGACAACTGGCGCTATCTCTACCGTGTCAACTGTGGGGGCGACGACTATACCGACTCGTATGGTAACCGTTGGATGCGCGACGACACGTTATTCTCTACTTCCTGGGCGCAGCGTTTCCATCGCTGTCCGTGGCTGGCGAGCCAAGGCATCATCGACGGGCGCATTCATGGAGCCGGTGGAGCAAATGGAAACAATGATGCCACGCTCTTCCGTTTCTTCCGATGGGGCCGGCATGCATTGACCTATCATTTCTCACTCGTAGATAATAACGATCGGGGAGCAATGCTTGCTGCCGACACGAGTTTGTGCCGTGTAGAGCTCTATTTTGCGGAACCGTGGATAGGTGCACGCTATGGCGCTGCCATCGATGGTGAGGACATGCGCATCTTTAGTGTAGCTGTCAACGACTCCGTTGTGCTGCCCGATGTCGACCTGTGGGCGGAGAGCGGATATGCCGGTGCCACGAAGAAGGTCGTTTATGTCCGGCCGCGCAACGGAAAGATCACGATCTCGTTCCCCGATGTCAAGGTCGGGGAGGCAGTCATCTCTGCCGTTGCCGTGGCTGTGCCGCGAGCCAACAAGACGGCTTGGTGCGTGCTTGAGCTCGCACCTCTGCCCGAGGGCGAGTCACTGACGAAACTCTTTACCGACACGGTAGCGCGACTGCCAAAGTCGGAGTTGCCCGTGGAGCCCTCGCCCTCGGTCTCTTATCAGCCTACAGCTCCGGGACAGTGGATGATCTGCCCGGGTGTGGCGAAGGTCTATGCCTTACGGTTCCGTTATCAGAACAAGACGGGGAAGAGCCAGACATTACGGCTCCGCCTCACCGACAGTAAAGGCTTGACGCTCATTGACCGCCCCATGCTCTTCCCGCCGACACCGAGCAAGTGGAAATGGGTGAGTACCGTCACCGACAGTCAGATCAACGCCGGACAATACCGTGTGACCGTCGACTCTCAGAAAGATATCATCTTTGACAAGTTAGAGATCCAATGAGTTTGCTTTTCTCACACGGATTCTTTCTCACACGGATTCTTTCTCACACGGATCTTAAAGATTTTAAAGATTGTTACGCCGCTTTGCGGCTACACATACCATAGCATCACCGCGTAGCGAATAGCGTAGCTATCTTTAAAATCTTTAAGATCCGTGTGAAATAAAAATCTTCGTGTGAAAAAATCTTGGAGAAATCTATTTGTAGAAAAAACTACAATGAAGAATACAATGAACATACGTATATTATTATTCCTTCTTTTCGCTTATTGCCTGCCCTCTCATGCTGATATCTGGGAGGATAACCACGTGCTGCAACAGAACAGGGAGCCGGCACGCGCCTTCTTCATGCCATTCCGCGAGAAGCCCGGCGACAGTGAACTGTCGCTCAACGGGACGTGGAAGTTCCGCTGGACGCCGACACCCGAGCAGGCCGTCAAGGATTTCTGGAAAGAAGACTATCAGGCGAAGGGCTGGACCGACTTCCCCGTCCCTGCCAACTGGGAGGTGAACGGTTATGGCACACCGATCTATATCTCCTCGGGTTATTCTTTCCGCATCGACCCGCCGCGTGTCACCTCGGAGCCGCCTCATGACTGGACGACCTATAAGGAGCGGAACCCCACGGGACAATATCTCCGTACGTTCGCGCTGAGCAAGACGCCCGGTCGCGAATATTTCCTTCGTTTCGATGGCGTGCAGTCGGCGTTCCGCGTGTGGATCAACGGCACGTTTGTGGGTTACTCGCAAGGCTCCTTCGAACCGGCTGAGTTTAGGGCCACGCCGATGCTCCGCAATGGTAGTAACCGTATTGCCATTGAGGTGTATAAATATTGTGATGGCAGTTACCTTGAGGATCAGGACTTCTGGCGCTTTGGAGGCATCGAGCGCAACGTGACGATCTTCTCAACGCCGAAGTTTCAGATTCGCGACTATGCCGTTCGCACCATAGCACTGAGCGATGACTACAGTCGTTTCGACTTAGCTGTCGACCCACAGTTGCGCCGTTTCGATACCTTATCAGTATGTGGTTGGCGCGTGCGTGCTATGTTGTACGATGCCGATGGCGCACAGGTCGGCACGGTGGAGGCTGATGCCGAGGAGATACTGGATCCAACGCACAAGGCGAGCCTTATGAATACATGGTATCCGCAGCGTGGCAGGCATCCTTTCGGCCGATTGCACATCATTGTCAATAACCCGAAACTTTGGACAGCAGAGACACCATACCTCTACCGACTGCGATTGCAACTCGTGGATGCCGGGGACCGTGTCGTGGAACAGGCAGCGCAACGGATCGGATTTAGAGAACTGAAGATCATAGACGGACAACTGCTCGTCAATGGGCGCCCTGTCCGACTGCGTGGCGTCAACCGGCATGAGTTCGATCCCGACCTCGGACGGGTGATGACGGAGGCGCGCATGCAACAGGATATCCGGTTGATGAAGGCCGCCAATATCAATGCCGTGCGCACGAGTCATTATCCGAACAATCCGCGGTGGTATGAACTCTGCGACTCTGCCGGCATCTACGTCATGGATGAGGCTGACTGTGAGACGCACGGCCTGCGTGGCACCCTCACGTCACTGTCCGACTGGACCGAGGCGTTCATGGACCGGGCTATCCGACTGGCGGAGCGCGACAAAAATGTGACTTCTGTCATCTTCTGGAGTTTAGGCAATGAGAGTGGCTTTGGACCGAACCACGCAGCGATGGCGGGCTGGCTCCATGAGTTCGATCCCACGCGTTTTGTCCATTACGAAGGTGCACAGGGACGGCCCGACCCGTCGTGTGTCGATGTCATCAGCCGGTTCTACCCGCGCCTCAAGGCCGATTATCTCAACCCCGGCATCCCCGAAGGCTCGGATAAGGAACGGGCAGAGAACGCCCGGTGGGAACGACTGTTGGAGATAGCGGAGCGCACAGATGACAACCGGCCCGTGCTCACGAGTGAGTATGCTCACTGCATGGGCAATGCCCTCGGCAACCTGCAGGACTACTGGGACGAGATATACAGTAACCGACGCATGCTCGGCGGTTTCATCTGGGACTGGGTGGATCAGGGTATCCATCAGCGACTCGCGAATGGGAAGACACGCGTGGCTTATGGCGGTGACTTCGGAGACAAGCCGAACCTGAAGGCCTTCTGTCTCAACGGTATCGTCTTTGCCGACCGTTTTCTCAATGCCAAATACGAAGAGGTGAAGCATGTCTATTCGCCCGTGCAGTTCCGTCAGCGCGGCGACACGTTGAAAGTGTTTAACCGTGCCTCTCATCTCTATCTCGATCACTGGCACCTCCGTACAGCTATCCAGACCAATGGACAAAAGGGACCGGAGCGCATCTTGTCCTTGCCGCATGTCGCACCCGGCGACAGTGCGGTCCTCTTCCTGCGGAAAGACTTCCGGTTCGATGCAACCAAAGATGTGTATCTGAATATTCAGGTCTTGGACAATCAGAACAACGAGGTGAGCACAGCACAGATGTCGCTTGTTTCCCATCCTTGTGCTATGACTTCGGATGCCAAGAAGAACGCATCTTCCACGACGGACCCTGTGCCTTACACCGTCCGTCCACAGTTCTTCCGTGCGCCGACAGACAACGACACAGGTTTCGGCAACTGGTTGGCAAAGGACTGGAAGAACAATAACTTGATGTCTCCTGTTGTCACTCACCCCGACAGCTTTACGACTGTGAGCACCTACGCGCATGGGCGGATTATCACGACCCGCGAGGACTCGTGCGGCGTCATCGTCTATCGCTTTCGTCAGGAGGGTGAGCTCCCTGTGCTGCCGTGCATCGGCGTAGAGCTCAAGCTGCCGAAGACGTTCAAGACCGTGCGGTGGTATGGACGCGGCCCCTGGGACTCATACCCCGACCGGAAGCAGTCGGCGATGGTCGGTGTATGGACCGACAGTGTCGCGGGAGAATATGTCCATTACCCGCGGCCGCAGGACTGTGGCAACCATGAGGACTGCTCGTGGGTGGAACTGAGTGATGACAAGGGCAAGACAATCCGCATTGAGGCTGTCGGCGCTCCTTTCAGTTTCTCTGCTCTTCCCTGGACCGCCGAGCAGATCGCAGCCTGCAAACACGATGATGAGCTGCCGTCTTCGGATGCGACTTACCTCAACATCCGTGCCGCAGTGCTCGGATTAGGTAACAGCAGTTGTGGCCCTGGCGTACTAAAGAAGTATGCAAAGACATTGATGACAAAAACGCAGCATCTTCGTCTTATCATAAAAAACCGGTTTTATGAACAAGATACTGATAAAGAAACAACGGCGGACGCTGCTGTGGAGCACGCTTCTCCTTCTCTCTCTGCCCCTCCAGGCACAGAAGATAGACTTCAACCTTATCAACCAGCCCGTCAGTCAGGTCAACCAGACGGGCTACACGCCCTGGGCAGTTGTTACGGCAGCACAGGACGCCATGACCGTGGATGGCGTGAAGTTGACGCTGTCTACGACGGATGGTCATACCCTGAAGTCATGCTGGTGGAAAGACGGGGCAAAGAAACTCAATCAGCTCATCGGCGACGGTGTGGCGGTCTATGCGCTCTCCTCTGATGGCAATACAACGCAGATTCAGCAAGGAGCCGTCACTCTGAATGTCAAGATTGAAGGGCTGAAAGCCGGACGGCATACGCTCTTGGCCTATCATAACAATGTGGACAACTACGATGCCGCTCCGCTCAAAGTGCTTGTCAACGGCAGAGAGGCACAGACGGGTGTGGTGCAGACCAAACGCGTGTCGGTGACGAAAGACTGTGGCATGTCGTTCGTCTCATTTGATGTGAAGGAGAATGAGGCCGTGACAATCAGTTACGTCTCTGTTCCTGAGGCCGGTCACGACTATACACAAGGTTACCAAACGACGACGGTGACCGTCAATGCATTGATCTTCGATGCCCCGAATCCTAAGTTGACGGCTTCGGTCCTTTCTCCAACCAACGACAATGAACATGCCGTCTGCGACGGCGGTTCCTGTACCCTGCAGTGGACGCCTGGCACCGCTTCCGTCAAGGAACATCTCTATCTCGGCACAGATGCTGATAATCTGAAAGAGGTGGCTACGGTCACACCTAAAGACACAATAGCAACTTATGATATTAAGGGTCTCACTTCCCGTAATCATTATTATTGGCGTGTGGATGAGGAGAGCAGCGACGGCACGGTGGCTACGGGTGCCGTATGGTCGTTCCGTCCGCGTCGTATCGCTTTCCCCGGAGCAGAGGGCTTTGGCCGTTATGCTATCGGCGGCCGCGACGGAGTGGTCTATCACGTGACGAGCCTTGCCGACAATGGCGACGACGATGCTCCGACACCCGGCACGTTGCGCTATGGCATCAAGAAAGTGTCGGGACCGCGCACGATCGTCTTCGACGTCGGTGGTGTCATCACGCTGAAGAACCGACTGACATGCAGCGACAAATATGTGACTATTGCCGGTCAGACGGCTCCGGGTCACGGCATCATGCTCCGCAACTGTCCCTTCGGTATGGCGAGCGACGGTATCACGCGTTTCATGCGTGTTCGCCTCGGTCATAAGACGATGGAGGATGGTGTCATTGATCATGCTGGCACTGACGCTGCCCACGGCCTCGACGGCATGGGTATGGCAGGCAACGACAACGCTATCATGGACCACTGTTCCATTGGCTGGACCATCGATGAGGCGTTCTCCTCGCGCAATGCCAACAACATCACGCTGCAGCGCACGCTCATCTCTGAGGCACTGAACATTGCCGGACATCCTAACTACGCGGCCGGCACAGGCCACGGCTATGCCGCTACCATCGGTGGCGGACAAGCTGGCGGCGTAGGCTCGTTCCATCATAACCTCTTGGCCCACAACGAAGGCCGAAACTGGAGCCTGAGCGGTGGATTAGATGGTGAGGGTTACTACGACGGTCATCACGACGTGTTTAATAATGTGGTGTACAACTGGATGAAACGAGCCACTGACGGCGGTACCCACGAGTGTAACTTCGTTGGCAACTTCTATAAGATGGGCCCTGCCACAACGCAGAAATATATCCTCTCCGCCGACTTAGAGGGAACGGGCAAAGGCACCCAGTCGTATTATGTCCATGACAATATCCGTCAGGCTGCCGGCAACGGTACGATGACGACCGACAAGCTCAACGACACCTACCGTTACCGTCTCTCGGGCGGTCAGGTGCTCTCATGGGATGTGTTCCGTACGGCACCGTTCTTTGGCGGTGAGAGTCTTGCCACCGTGCAGACTGCCAAGGCTGCCTATAAGAACGTGCTCA
Organism: uncultured Prevotellaceae bacterium; assembly: GCA_902792635.1. Classification (GTDB taxonomy): domain Bacteria; phylum Bacteroidota; class Bacteroidia; order Bacteroidales; family Bacteroidaceae; genus Prevotella. The sequence goes on from CADBAG010000006.1 coordinate 47,040, forward strand.
GCGATGTGGGCTGTAACATGCCGATGCTCGACAACCACGACGTGCGTATGATCACGGAGACGGCAGAAGGTACGACCTCGACTTTTGGCTCTCGGACGAAGCAGAACGGAATCATCGACTCGGAGGAAGACAAGGGTTGCGAAGGCTTCAGTGGATTGAACATCGAGACCTGCCAGCGGCAGACCGAATTCGATACCGACAGTGACGGCATGCCCGACTGGTGGGAGACGGCCCGCGGACTCAATCCCCGGCAGGACGACCACAACGCTTATGCCAACGACACGACAGAGTATACAAATCTTGAGGATTATCTCAACTGGATTGCCGTTCCCCATTTCTTGATAGGCAAGGCAGAAGAGGCAAAGGTCTCTCTGCATGATTATTTCCGCGGTTACATCCATCAGCCGGAGTTCTCCGTAGCTTCAGCTTCGGAAGGCCTCAATTACCAGTTGGAGAATGGCGTGTTGACCATCAAGGGCGCCGATAATAATACCGGTTTCTATACCATCAGCATCACGGCCGATGATGCCGACCACTGGGGCACGATGACGCGGCAGTTTAACATCTATTGTTCTTCGGAGGCGACAACAGGTATCAAAAACATAAAAAAGTTGAAGAAACGTGGTGACAAGATAAAAGTTCTTACGTCATATAGTAAAGGAAGCGCGAATGGCAAGAACGTTTATATTGTCAGTGCTGTGCGTAGCGGCAATGGCTATACCCTTACCGATGACCGCACGCAGTGGACAACACTGTCGGGTCGGCATCTGTGACTGGATGATCCTCAAGCGTCAGAAACTTGGGGAGTTCCAGTTGGCCCATGACATCGGTGCCGATGGCGTGGAGATGGATATGGGGCCACTCGGTAAACGCGTGCTCTTTGACAACCGTTTCCGCAACGATGAGCAAGAAGTAGCGGTCTTTAAGCATAAGGCAGATAGTTTTGGTGTACAGATTGCCTCCATTGCCATGTCCGGCTTCTTCGCTCAAAGTTTCCTCACACGCCCCAACTACCGGGATCTGATCAACGATTGTCTTGCCACGATGCACAGCTTCGGAGCGAAGGTAGCGTTCCTGCCGTTGGGCGGGAGTGGAAAGGAGTGGATGAGTCCTGGCGCCGCCCATGACAGTATGGTCGTCCGGCTGCGTGTGGCAGGGCAGTTAGCAAGGCGCGCCGGTGTGGTCATCGGCATCCGCACGGCGCTGTCGGCCGAGGACGATGTCAGGCTGCTCGACGAGGTAGGCAGCAAAGGCATTCGTATCTATTACAACTTCCAGGATGCTGCCGACAACCATCGCGACATCTGTCAGGAACTTAAGACTTTGGGCCGGAAGCGTATCGTACAGATCCATGCCAGCAACACCGATGGTAAGCTCCTGCGCGACGACCCCGCCATTGACATGAAGGCGATCATCCAGACGCTCCGTGACATCGGGTGGAAAGGCTGGCTCATCGTCGAGCGTAGCAGGGATGCTGCGCGGGTGAGAGACGTGAAGTACAACTATGGTGCGAACGTTGCATATCTCCATGAAAGATTGAAAGATTGAAAAAATGAAAAAATGAAAAAATGAAAGATTGAAAAAATGAAATAATGAAAGATTGAAAAAATGAAAAAATGAAAGATTGAAAAAATGAAATAATGAAAGATTAACCATTAGGCGGAAACTTCAAAACAGAAAACTAATATAAAAACTTATAAGTATATGAAACAAACAATTCCTTTCCCAAGGCTTCGACTGGGCAGTGTTGTCACGCTGGCATTGACAGCTTTCCTCGTCACAGCCTGTGCGGTAGACGGTTACGATGACAACGAACGGTTCACCACCGTCACGGGTCAGACCCTCGAATCGCCTGATGCCGATGCTATCACTATCACTCCCGATGCCACGGGAGCCAAGCAGACCATCACGTGGCCCCTCGTCTCAGGTGCCGGTGGTTATCTCGTCTCCCTTTATGATGTCACGGATGATGCCAACCCCGTGACGGTCTTTGCCGACTCCCTCGTCGACGGCACGACACTCACGGTGAAGCGCGCAGAGGATACCAACTATAAGCTTGCGATCAAGACCGCTGCCAACGAGAAAGCTAACAACAAAGGGTCGGAGACGCCGTCGGAGAAACTCTTCACGACATTCACATCGACCTTCGCTTCTATCCCTTCGGGAACGGACCTTACAGAATATTTCACAACCAATCCGGCACCGGCCGACTCTGCTTCTGTCGACCTCTGCTACGATCTTGAGGCGGGCGGGACCTATACGATGTCGGGCGCACTCGAGCCGGGTCTGAACAAGATCACGTTGCGCTGCACGAACAAAAAGAACAAGCCGACGATCACCTTCACCGGTGACAAGGCTGGCTTCGTCGTCAATGCAGGCCTGACACTGAAGAATATCGATTTCGACTGCGCACAGTCGACGGCTCCTTTCATTGCCGGCGATGCCAGTCCGAAGGCAACGGAGGTCAGTGGTGCTTATGTCATCTACGACAAGTTGAATATTCAGAACTGTAAGATCGATAATCTCACCAACTACTTCTTCTACGACAATAAGAAGACATGGTATGTGGAGTATCTGATTGTCAACAACTGTCTCGTGCACCTCACACCCAACAAGACCTATGATGCTATTTTCTGGCTCAACAAAGGCCGTGGCAGTCTGCTCAACTTCACCGTCTCCAACTCTACGTTCTACGAGACCGGTGCCAACGACTACAAATATTTCTATCAGTGCGGTGGCCGTCCGAAGAACATCAAGTACGCGCTTGCCAATACCAACTATGAGAACTCGACGTTCTATCATGTAGCCTGGAACGGTCAGTGGGGCAACTACAATGGCCTCGCCGGACAGAGCACGTCCTACTGGACGATGACCAACTGCATCTTCTACGACTGCAGTCCTTCCGGTGTGGCGCGCCGTTTCCTCGCAGGCCGTCAGAACCAGCCGACAGCTACATTCCTCAATAACACTTATATGCATAAGGATGGTACCTTCGATGATCCGACAGGCTATGACAATACCGGTACGGACATCAAAGCTGACCCGCAGTTCAAAGACCCGGAGAATGCCGACTTCACGATCTCCGGTACCTCACAGGTCAGTCTTGGTACGGGTGACCCACGCTGGCTCCCTACCACCAAATAACATCCTTCCTTCTATTTAATCGAACAGACAATGAAAAAGAAATATCTTCCTGCCTTGCTCTCCGGCGCACTCTTGCTCTGCGCTTCCCCGGCATTGGCACAGAATACGAAGACCATCACGGGAACGGTGGTGGATGAGAAAGGGGAGCCTGTCATCGGTGCTTCCGTGCGCGTCAAAGGCTCCAAGAACGCCGTCGTCACCGATCTCGACGGTCATTATAAGATCCAGGCTCCGGCAGGTGCTACCCTGACAGTCTCTTATATCGGTTACAAGGATATGACGACGACGGGCGGCACGCTCAAGTTGGACAACGCCAACACCGACCTCGATGAGGTTGTCGTCGTCGGTTACGGCACACAGAAGAAGGCTCACCTCACCGGATCCGTTGCTACGGTGCCGACAGAGGATATCCAGGATCTCGTGAGTGGTGGCCTCGCCTCGACGCTCCACGGCCTCGTCAACGGCCTGAGCGTCAGTGGCGGTAACGCCCGTCCGGGAGAGAGCGCCAGACTTTATATCCGTGATACCAACTCCCTAAGTGATGTCGGTTCAACGGCCCAGCAGCCGCTCTTCGTCATTGATGGTTATATCTATCCGAACGATGTCAAGGTAGGCAACACCTATCAGAACCTTGGCGCTGAACAGTTTAATAACCTCGACCCTTCAGAGGTGGAGAGCATCTCCGTGCTGAAGGATGCCGCCGCCGCTGTCTATGGTGCCCGTGCTGCTAACGGTGTCATCCTTGTGACGACAAAAAGAGGGAAACTCGGAGCACCCCGTATCTCCTACAGTGGCTCCTTCGGTCTGACCGATGAGGTGGCACGCCCGAAGATGCTGAGTGCCTACGAGTATGGGCGGATGTACAACGCCGTAGCTGCAGCCGATCCTACGAACACGTCGCTCAACATCAAGAACAGTCTCTACCAGGCCGATGAGCTTGAGGCCATGAAAGACCTCGACTATGACCTCCTCGACAAATACTGGAAGACTGCTGTCAAGCAGAAACACAGCGTCAACGTCAGTGGCGCCACGAACAACGTCAACTACTTCGGTGGACTGAGCTACTTCAAGCAGGGTGGTAACCTCGGGCGTCTCAACTACAGCCGTTGGAACTATCGTGCGGGCTTCGATGTGAAGATCAGCCGTTTTCTCAGTGCTAACCTCAGTGTCAGTGGCGACTACGGCACAAAGAACCAGCCGCTCGTCAAGGTAGGAGGCTCCAACTCGGAGAAGGACTATGCACTGCTGCTCACCCGTCCTCGTTATATTCCGGAGAAGGTCGGCGACTATTATATCACCGATTATGGTATCAGCAACACGGAGAAGAGTCAGAACCAGCGTTACAACTACGACCTGTTGCAGAACAACGGTGACTACAAGCGCAATATGAGTTCTAACCTCAACGTGCAGGCCGGACTGAGCTACGACTTCGGATGGAGCAAGATCCTCAAAGGTCTCTCGATGAAGTTCACGTACAGCAAGAGTATCAACACCGATAAGGGTAACGAATACGGCTCTAACTATACCATTTATTCGATGACGAACCGCTTTGGCAGTGGCAACCATCTCTATACCCCGGTGGGCGACGAGAACGTCGACGACTATATCAACGAGGACAACATGGTGGCACACAGCTATGCCAATGGCTCTTACCTCGCACGTACCTCCACCCGTACCGACAACTATCAGATGAACTACACGGCCCAGTATGCCCGCCATTTCGGTCAGCATTTCGTTCAGGGTCTGTTCTCGATAGAGAAGAGTGAGACGGAGAGCGAGTATCAGACGACGCAGCGTCAGGATCCTTATCCTTTCACGACAGGACAGAGCAACTCCGCCAGTGGCACGACGACAGGTCAGTTCACACGCTCCGAGTCGGGTTCACTCTCTTATATCGGCCGTATCAACTACGCCTATGCCGACAAGTACCTCTTCGAGTTCCTCGTCCGTACCGACGCTTCGACAAAGTTCGCTCCGAAGAACTACTGGGGCACGTTCCCTGCTGTCAGTGCCGGCTGGGTCATCAGTGAAGAGCCATGGTTCAAGAAGAACGTCAAGTGGGTCGACTTCCTGAAGCTCCGTTCCTCTTTCGGTCTGACAGGACGTGACAATACCGCTGCCTGGCAGTGGATGCAGGTCTATGCACAGGACCAGAACCGCGGCATCGTCATCGGCACAGGCTCCGACATCGCCACAGGAAACCGCGTGACGATCAACAAGAACAACTCTGCCGTCAACTCCGACGTGCACTGGGATAAGGACTATAAGTTCAACTTCGGTATCGATGCCAACTTCCTCAACCAGCGTCTCGGCGTCACCTTCGATGCTTACCATGAGTGGAACCGCGACATGCTGATGAACCTCAGTCAGAACGTGGAGTTCACCATCGGCACGCAGAGCGCAGCCGTGAACCGTGGCAAGCTCGACTCCTGGGGCTACGAGCTCTCGCTTACCTGGCGCGACAAGATCGGCAAGGACTTCAGATATAAGGTAGGCATCAACACCGGCTACAGCGACAATGCTGTCTACGACATGGACTGGAAGACACAGTATGTCTATCGCGAGCTCGTCTACGGTCATCGTACCGATCTGGGCCTGTGGGGTATGCAGTGCCTCGGCATGTTCCGTAGTTTCCAGGATATCGATGAGTATTTCGAGAAATACCATATCACGTCTTACATGGGACTGACGAAGGACAAGGTGCGTCCGGGTATGCTCATCTATAAGGATGTGCGTGGTGCCCAGCATACCGATGAGAACGGTAATGTCACTTATGATGGTCCTGATGGCATCGTCGATGCCGACAACGATCAGGTGGAGCTCGGTCATCGTTCCAATCCTTATGGCTTCACCGTGAACCTCAATGCAGGATGGAAAGACCTGTCGCTCACCGCACAGCTCGGTGCCAGCTGGGGTGGCTACACCTGTCTGCCTTCCTCTGCCCTCAAGCCTTTCGCTGCCGGCAGCAACGGTACGACAGAGTATATCAACATGCCGTCGTTCTGGAATGTGAATAACATGTATTCTTATAAGAACGTCTATGATGCTGACGGTAACCTGTTGGTGGCTGAGAACCGCGATGCCCGTTATCCAAACCTCGCCTACAGCAGTGTGAACAGTGTTGCCTCAAGCTTCTGGCGTATCAGCAGTGCCAGTGTGCGTCTGAGCCGTGTCACCCTCGCTTACTCCGTGCCGAAACTGTGGCTGAAGAAGATCGGCCTCGGCGTCCAGGCAGCTCGTGTCAGTGTCACCGGTCAGAACCTCATCAACTTCTACAACCCTTATCCCGACCACTTCACCTCACCGATGGCTGGCTCCTATGGCGCTTATCCGAACCTGAGAACTTGGGATATCGGTGTTAACCTCACATTCTAATAATGAATTCTAATAATGAATAATGATTTCTAATCATGAATTCTAACGAATATTCTTAAAGACGAGATATAATCATGAAAGCAATCAGATATATAACCCTTGGTCTCGTGGGCGTGCTGGCATTAGGCTCTTGCAGTGACCAGTTCCTTGAGGACAAGAAGAACTACGATAACGTCTCGAAAGACGTGTACAACTATGAGGAAGGCTGCGAGGCACGTCTGAACGATATTTACAGCTGGTGCCTCCCGACGGTGTCGGATGCCACGTGGCAGTATCCTTCCATGGGCAATGCCGACATCTGCTCGAAGTCGACGGAGGAGTACAGTGGGTTCAGCGACTTCGTCAACCCGGAGCTCGAACTGTCGTCAACTGAGTCGGGCACTTCTGTCCCTGACTTCATCATGGGCAATAAAGCCAATATCCAGCAGTCGGTCTACGGACGCATCCGTAACATCAACGACTGTATCGCCGGCATCTCCGGCGGTACGCTCTCGCAGGAGCAGAAAAACAAGATGCTCGGTCAGGTCTATTTCTTCCGTGCCTGGTGCTATTACAACCTCTTCAAGTGGTATGGTGGCGTGCCTATCGTGACCGACGTGCAGGATCCTGTCGAGGGCACGACAAACCCACGTCAGTCGGCCCGTAAGGTGAAGGACTTCATCCTCTCCGACCTCGACAAAGCAGCCAAGCTCCTCGCTCCCTTCACGATGAACGGGGGCTGGGGCGCCAGCAACTGGGGCCGTGTCACGACCGGCACCGCTCTCGCCCTCAAAGGTCGTGTGCTGCTGCTCTGGTGCTCGCCGCTCTTCAACCGTGCCAATGACGAGGAGCGTTGGAAGAGTGCTTACACGACGATGAAAGCCGAGCTCGACTCCATCACAGCCTGTGGCTATCATCTTTATCAGGACAATGGTGCCAACGGGCGTGCCTTCTCCACGATGTTCGCCCAGTCGGGTGTCAACCCAGAGGCTGTGTTCGTCACCTTATATAATAATATCGTCGGTGATGGACTGGATACCCAGAAGAACAACGTGTGGGAGAGTAAGATCCGTCCGGCCAATGCCAACATGAGCAGCGGCGGTAAGAATGCTTCGGCTATGCTTGTCGATATGTTCCCGATGAAAGACGGTAAGATCCCGGCTGGTACAGGAACCTATACAAAGCTCGAGACATCGGAGGATGCTTACGACAACACCGTGCCGTTCCAGGACCGTGATCCTCGTTTCTATCGTACCTTCGCCCTTCCTGGTTTCCGTTGGGCTTACAGTGGCGATGCTACCCAGTTTGATCCTAACAACCCTGCATCAAGTACCGACTATACTCTTTGGAACTATGTATGGTATACCGACAAGAACGACCAGGGCAACGTGGAGAGTGGCGAGTCGTATGCTGCCGATAACCTGTTGAACAGAAAGAGTGCGGTCTATGTCCGCAAGAAGAGTGATGATGCTGATGCCAACTCACCCCTTTATAACTTCTCCAATACGAAGAGTGGCCCTTATTTCTCGGCTGCTCCGCTCATCGAGCTGCGTTATGCCGAGGTGCTGCTCAACTTCGCTGAGGTGGCTTGCGGTGCCGGTCATATGGATGAGGCCGTGGAACAGTTGAAGAAGATCCGTGAGCGTGTCGGCTATACCGGCGACTGCGGTCTTCAGGCAAACCTCACGAGTGATCAGGCAGCCTGCATGAGTGCCATCCTCTATGAGCGCCAGATCGAGTTTGCTTACGAAGGCAAGCGTTTCGACGACATGCGTATGTGGATGCTCTTCGACGGCGGCACAGAACTGCCCACCGGTGCTCCTGCTACGTGGAAGCTTACGGGATGGGGTGGCAACACCTGCACATGGCTCGGCTTCAAGCCGTTCAACGGTCAGCGCAGAGAGAACATGGAGTTCCGTCTCAACGACAGCTTCGGTGTCGGTGGCAAGACCTTCGACAGTGACCCGCTCTATACCGTTGAGGTCAAGCAGTTGGCTGCCGACGAGGGAATCACAGAGAAAGAGGTAAAAGAGAAATATACTTACTATCAGGTCGTGGCCAAGGCAAGACCGAAAGGCGTAGACCTGCGTAAGGACCTCACCTCACAGCTTGAGACCCTGAACAAATGGTACAAGACGAACCTCGTGCGCGGACTGAAGAAAGGTGATGCTTACAACTCGCAGCATATCTCCGAGTATATCGATTTCCGTCCTAAATATTATCTCCTCGGCTTCCCCGCAGGTGTCTCCGATGCAGCCAAGCAACTTCCTCAGACCATCGGTTGGGAAGATTATAACAACGGTGGCGCCATGGGTACCTTCGACCCGTTGGCAGACTAATAATAAAGGTTTTTCAGCTTTTCAGGTTGATAAGTGCCTCGGAGAGGCACACTCTTTCTAACCCCAGGCAAGGAGCGCAGCGACGTAGCCTGGGGTTATACAGAGTCAGCCTCTCCGAGGCTGTATCACGCTATCAATCCGAAAGGCGAAACCACACAAGAACATTTTTAATGCTTCAGAGATTAGTAGTTATCATTTTAGTATTGTTTGCCTCCCTGTCCGGCTTTGCTTCCGGGCAGGGAGGATTTGGAAAACGAGGACCGAAGTATCTCTTCACGGGGTTCCGTGAGCCGGCTACAGAAGGTCTTCGTCTTCTGAGCAGTACGGATGGTCTTCACTGGGACTCCATCCCCGGCATCTCCTTGCGGCCGGAGGTGGGGATTCAGCATATCATGCGCGACCCCGGTATCCTCCAGACACCCGACGGTGTGTTCCATCTCGTTTGGACGACGGCATGGAGAGGTGACCGCGGCTTCGGCTACGCTTCATCCCGTGACCTTACTCACTGGAGCAAAGAACAGTTCATCCCCGTGATGACCGACACCTCGACGGTCAACGTGTGGGCGCCGGAACTGTTCTATGATGATCTTCGTCATGAGACGATGATCGTATGGGCCTCCTGTATCCCCGGTAAGTTTCCCGATGGTCAGGAGGATCATAAGAACAACCACCGGCTCTATTACACGACGACACGCGACTTCGAGACTTTTGCTCCTGCCCGTCTCTTCTACGATCCGGGCTTCAGTGTCATCGACGCGATGATCATCAAGAAAGGAGACCACGACTATGTCATGGTCTTCAAAGACAACACGCGGCCCGAGCGTGACCTTCGTGTGGCTTTCGCCCGTGACCCGCGTGGCCCTTGGTCGAAGCCTTCTGCCCCCATCACCGAGAAACTGACGGAAGGCCCTACCGTGGCGCGTCTTGCTGACGGCTCCTACCTTATCTATTACGACCGTTACGGTAAGGGCGACTTTGGTGCGCTCCGTACGCGTGATTTCAAGCATTTTGAGGATTATTCATCGAGGGTTCGTGTGCCTAAAGGCCACAAGCATGGCACGATCATCTACCCGGTAGACAACAGTCAGTTGTTGACCATCCCCCATTATAGTGGCACCACAATGGCGAACCCGGATCTGCACGACGGCGCCCTGAGTCCTGTCGTTGGCGTGCATAACATCCAGATTCTCCATGCCAACCGCGAGCATCCTTCGGTAGCCAATGGCGGCGGATGGACCTATAATCATCAGCCGATGATGGCTTATTGGCATGGCCGGTTCTATGTCCATTACCTCTCTGATCCGTCCGATGAGCATATCCCGCCTTCGCATACGAACCTGCAGACTTCCGAGGACGGTTACCACTGGTCGGCTCCTCGCATCCTTTTTCCCGAATACCCCGTGCCGGACGGTTATCAGAAACCGGGACATCCCGCTGCCCATAACCTCACGGCTGTGATGCACCAGCGGGTGGGCTGGTATGTCAGTAAGGAAGGCCGGCTCTATGCGCTTGGTAACTATGGCGTCTGTCTCGACCCAAAGGACGACCCCAACGACGGCAATGGCATCGGACGTGTCATCCGTGAGGTGAAACGTGATGGTTCCTTCGGTCCGATCTATTTCATCTATTACAACCACGCTTTCAACGCGGGCAACACGCGTTATCCTTATTATACCCATGCCGACAAGCATCTGCGGAAGGCGGCCGAAGAGATCCTCGCCAACCCGCGTTATCGTATGCAGTGGATGGAAGAGGCGGACCGCGGCGACAGCATCATCCCACTGAACAAAGAATACAAAGCTTATTGCGACTACACCCTTCCTGACGGTCGCCTAACAGCTTTCTGGAAGCATGCGCTGACCTCCGTCTCTACGGATGGCGGCTACACTTGGCTGCAGCCCGTCAACCGCGCTTTCGGCTTCGTCAATAGCAATGCGAAGATCTGGGGACAGCGGCTCAGCGATGGCTCCTATGCCACGGTCTATAACCCTTCAGAGTTTCGTTGGCCATTGGCTATCTCCCTCTCCGGTGACGGACTCGACTATAAGACGCTGAACCTCGTCTGTGGCGAGGTGCCGCCGATGCGCTATGGCGGAAACTATAAGAGTAGAGGCCCGCAGTATGTGCGCGGGATCCTGGAAGGCAACGGGGTGCCTAAAGACAGTGACCTATGGGTCAGCTGGTCGATGAACAAGGAAGATATCTGGGTGTCACACATCCCCGTGCCTGTGCGGACAGTAGCATTAACGCAGGCAGCCGACGATTTCTCACAATATCATCATCTCTCCGACCTCACTTCCTGGAACCTCTATATGCCGCTCTTGGCGCCCATCCAGCTCGATGGCACAGGTCTGACGCTCCATGACCATGACCGTTACGACTATGCTGTGGCAGAACGGAAAGTGCCGGCAACGAAGGATTTGGAACTGAACTTTACGCTCATCCCGCACCAGGCCGACCACGGCACGATGCAGATAGAGTTCCTCGACGACAAAGGCATCGCATGCAGCAGGATCGATGTCAAGGCTGACAGTAGCGTGATGGTGAAAACCGGCGCTCGCTTCAGCAGGCTCGGCCGTTATGCCGCGGGCGACACGCTGAATATCCATGTCCGGCTTGATGCACCGAACCGCATGGCTTATTACCGGTTAACGAAAGGTGCGAACGATGGTCCTGTCGAATGGACGAAGAAAGACCGCCGCATCTTCATGGCGCCCGTTGCTGCCGTGGAGCGTATCCGTTTCCGGACGGGGGAGCGGCGACGCATGCCTAACATCGACACGCCGGCCGATTGGTATGGTATCTTGCCCGAGGCGGGCGACACCGTGAGCGATGCGTCGTGGACCATCGTGCGGATGCATACGCGCAGCCTTGAAGCTGACAGTGCCTTGGCGCTGCTCCACAGTGACGACTACAAGCATTATGCCGATGCCTTTGGACAGAGCGACACGGCTTGGACCTGGATGCGTGAGAACATCCCATTTTTCGATTGTCCCGACAAGCAGATGGAGGAGATCTATTATTTCCGGTGGTGGTCTCTCTTCAAGCATATCGAGTCGACTCCGGTGGGTTATGGGATGACAGAGTTTCTCGTGCCGCGGAGCTATGCGGACAAGTATAACCTCATCTCCTCGGCCTTGGGTCACCATATCCATGAAAGCCGCTGGCTGCGTAATCCCAAATGGCTCGATGGCATCATCAACACGTGGTATCACGGCAACGGCGGTCAGCGCATGCCGAAACTCACGTTCTACAGTCAGTGGGCGGCAGCGAGCATCTGGGACCGCTACCTCGTGGACGGACGGAAACAGTGGGTGACGTCGTTGCTGCCTGCCCTCGTCTCGGAAAACCGCTGGTGGGACAACCACCGGTGGGTGAAGGATGGCCGTTATGACCTCTACTGGCAGACGGATGTGCGCGACGCCATGGAGGAGACGATCAGTGGCGGGCGTCATACGAAGAACTCACGGCCGAGCATCAACAGTTACATGTATGGCAACGACCGCGCTATCAGTAATATCGCGGCCCTTGCGGCGCAGACAGCTCCCAAGGTACGAGCCGACAGCTTGAAGCTGTTATCCGATGAATACCGCCTCAAGGCAGATACGCTCCGTCAGCTCGTCCTTACGAAGTTGTGGAACGACAGTGCACGGTTCTTCGAGGTGCTGCATCCTGATGGCACGTCGGCTAATGTGCGGGAGGAGACCGGCTTCCTGCCGTGGTACTTCGGTCTCACACAAGGTTTCGACAGAAATAAGACTGTGGCGGTATGGAACCAACTGTCTGATCCCGAGGGCTTCTGTGCACCTTTCGGCATCACGACCGCTGAGCGGCGCCATCCCTTGTTCCGTTCCCATGGCACGGGTACCTGCGAGTGGGACGGAGCGGTGTGGCCTTTCGCCACCTCACAGACGCTCACGGCGCTCGAACATTACTGCCACAGTGGGGAGGCATCGGACACGATGTCCAATGTCTTTTTCCGCGAGATGAAGAAATATGCTGCCTCACAGTATTTCCATGGCCTGCCCTATATCGGAGAGTATCTCGATGAGACGACGGGCTACTGGCTCATGGGAGACCGTGAGCGCAGTCGTTACTATAACCACAGTACCTTTGCTGACCTCGTCATCACCGGGCTCTGTGGCTTGCAGCCGTGTGAGGATGACAAGATCGTTGTCAAGCCTCTCGTCCCGAAAGGTACCTGGCGTTGGTTCTGTCTTGACGGCGTGCGCTATCATGGTAAGAACCTGACGATCGTCTATGATGAGGACGGCAGTCATTATCATGTGGGCAAGGGCCTGCAAGTAATAGAAAGGTCCCCGAAGGGGGCCAACATGATTAGCCCCAGGTAAGGAGCGCAGCGACGCAACCTGGGGTTAGAAGCGGGAGCTTTAACCTGACTTGTCGGCCTCGAAGAGGGCGAACCTTTGCGGGGTGCTGGTTACAGATACAAGTTGTTGCAGGTTCGCCCTCTTCGAGGCCGGTTTGCAACATACCGTCACCACGCCGAACCCCCAGGTTGCGTCGCTGCGCTCCTTACCTGGGGCTACTCATGTGGCACCTCTCCGAGGTGCTTCTATGGGTTCAATCCGAAAACTATAAGAATAAAGGAAATATGGTTTTGAACCGAATGATAATCGCGATACTCTCCTTGCTCCCTTTGCTGTCATGGGCGCAGCAGACGATAACGCCTGTGGGTGAGGAGAATCACAACAGAGCTGTGTGGTTCGGTAAGACACTGACGTTGAAAGGAAAAGTGGCAGGCGTTCGTGTCAAGGTCTGCGGACTCGGACAGTATGAGTTCTATGTCAATGGGAGGAAACTTGGGGAAGATCTTCTTCAGCCGGCATGGAGCGATTACAATAAGACACGTTATTATAATACCATAGACGTACCCGTGTCCCTCCTTCATGGTAAGACGCTTCAGCTTGGCGTCCTTGTCGGCAATGGCTTCTATCATGAAGAAGGGCTGCGTTATCATAAGTTGAAGACAAACTATGGTAACCACAGCCTCTGGCTGTCGATGGACATCCGTTATACAGATGGCACGAATGAGCAGGTCGTCAGTGACACGTCCTGGCGCTGGCGTCCTTCAGCCATCACCTACAACAGTATCTATGGCGGAGAAGATTATGATGCACGCTTGGAAGGCAAGGGTGAGTGGCAGGCAGTGAGAACGGAGCCCGTGAGAGCCGTGCTGCGACAGCAGCTCAGTGCTCCTGTGCGTATCATCCGTCGCTTAGGTGTTCAGTCGCGGAAAGGGATGGTCTTCGACATGGGACAGAACCTCGCTGGCTTCCCGGAGATTACTGTCAAAGGCAAGGCGGGCGACAAGGTCGTGCTGATGGTGGGTGAGACCTTACTGAAGAACGGACACGTGTCGCAGAAGTCGACGGGCAAGCCGTATGTGCTCACCTATATATTGAAAGGTGAGGGCGAGGAGCATTGGCATCCACGGTTCTCCTATTACGGTTTCCGCTATATCGAGGCCAAGGGAGCTGTCTATCGGGGCGATGATAATCCAAAGAAATTGCCGGTCATCACCAATCTCCAGTCTGATTTCATCTCTTCTTCCGTGGCGAAGACCGGCTCCTTCCTTTGCTCCAATGAGCGGTGGAATGCCATGTACCGGTTGATGGACAATGCTATCCGCAGCAACTGGATGAGCGTGTGGACCGACTGCCCGCACCGTGAGAAACTCGGATGGCTGGAACAGGACTGGCTCAATGGTCCTGGGCTGATGGACAACTACGACTGCCGCAACATGATCGTTCAGACGATGCAGAACATCGCGGCCGCCCAGCACGAAGATGGCAGTATGCCCGAGATAGCACCGGAGTATGTCCGATTCGAAGGCTCCTGGGCTCCTCCTTTTCAGCAGTCGCCCGAGTGGGGTGGGGCACTTGTTGCTTTACCCTATCTCTATCAGGATCGATATGCAGACAGTACGTTATGGAAACAATATCTGCCGCTGATGCGCCGTTATGTAGATAACCTCCATGCACAGGATAGCTGTGGTATCCTCCCTATCGGTCTTGGCGACTGGTTCGACTATACGCCCGGTCTCGCTGCCGGCTTTGCCCGTAACACACCGGTGGCACTTGTCGCCACGGCACATGAGTATCTATGGACAAAACTTGTTGGCTATCAAGATCGGGCAGACAGCATCAAGGCATCGTTCCTAAGGACGTTCCGCCCCAATAGTCAGACAGCATGGGCCATCTGTCTCGACCTCGGCCTCTACCCGGAAGGACAACGACAGCAGTATCTTGACAGTCTTGTGGCGGACATCTACCGGCATGGCGACCGTCTGACGACGGGTGACATCGGTACGCGATACCTCTTCAAGGTGCTGTGGGATAATGATCTCGGCGACCTGTTCTTTAAGATGCTCGACCACGACGACCTCCCGGGTTATGGCTATCAGCTGAAGAAGGGCATGACGACACTTGCCGAACAATGGGATCCTGAGAAAGGTGCCTCGCGCAACCATTTCATGCTCGCCCATGCCAATAACCATCTCATCCGTGACATCTGTGGCATCCGTGTCCACGGCCGGCGGGTCGTCATCTCGCCTCATGTCGTTGGCAACCTCACGTGGTGCGAGGGCAGCACGGCGAGCCTCGATGGAGAGGTGCGTTGCAGATGGAGCATCCATAACGGAATATTCGATCTACGGGTGACAACCCCGAATAAAGAATTAACGACAATAGACTATGAACAAATCAATGCTATGTGCGCTCGCCTTGGCCTGTACCTTCAGTGCCGCGTCCGCACAAAATAACACAACCGCTACTGCGGACATCCGGCCTCAGAACACTTTCGCCGGGCATTACTCGCGGCCGCTTCATGACGTCATGGAGCGTCTGAGTAAGCGTTTCAACGTGATCTTTAAATATAATGTCGACACGGTGGGTAAGGTCTTGCCTTATGCTGACTTCCGTATCAGACCTTACAGCTTGGAGGAGAGTCTGACGAACATCTGCAAGTATTTCGACTTCAACTGGTGGAAACAGAACGGCGACGTCTATAAGATCAAGCCTTATGAGTATCCGCGCCGCCATACGGAGGAGGGTGCGGCGATGCTCCGTTACCTTAGCGGTCTCTATCATGACCGGGCGTCTTTTGAGGCGCGTCGCGACAGTGTGCGTCGTGAGGTGCGTGCCTTGCTTGGCATCGACCCGCTCTTGCCCCGTCTCGTCCACAAGAAGCCGATCTTAGGCAAAGTGATGAAGATGGACGGCTACACGGTGCAGAATATCTGTATCGAGACGCTCCCCGGGGAGCATGTCTTCGGCACCATCTATTCGTCGACGAAGAAAGGCAAGCATGCGCTCATCATATGTCCCGATGGTCATTTCAAGGGCGGTCGTTACCGTCCGGACGAGCAGCAACGCCTTGGCACTCTGGCCCGCATGGGGGCTGTCTGTGTCGACTTCGACCTCTATGGCTGGGGACAGAGCGAGCAGGAGTATGGCAAGGACAGTCATCAGACTGACCGCGCCCATGTCATCCAGGCGCTCAACGCAGAGGTACTGCTCGACTACATGCTGAAGAACCGCAAGGATATCGATCCCAGCAGGGTAGGAGTGAACGGCGGCAGTGGCGGTGGCACCCATACGATCCTGCTCACGGTCCTCGACGACCGCATCACGGCAGCAGCACCGACGGTCAACCTCGCCAGTCATTTCGATGGAGGCTGCCCGTGTGAGAGTGGCAAGCCGATACAGCTTGCCGGTGGTGGCACGTGCAACCCCGAGCTCATCAGCTTCTTCGCGCCGCGCCCCTTGCAGATCGTCAGTGACGGCGGCGACTGGACGGCGAGTGTGCCGACACTTGAATATCCGTTCCTCCAGCGCATCTATGGCTTTTACAATGCCACTGACAAGGTGGAGAACGTCCACCTGCCGAAGGAGCGGCACGACTACGGGCCGAACAAGCGCATGGCTAACTACGACTTCTTCATCCGCGTGTTCCATCTCGACCGGTCGATGCTCGATGAGTCGAAGGTGACGATCCTGCCGGCTGAAGCACTACAAAGTAAGTTCTGACGATTATACACTGTAGGGGCGGCCAGGTTGATTTGGGGACAACCTCGAAGAGGTTGAACTCGGTTAGCCCCATGTGAGGCGCAGCCGAAACATGGGGTTTAGGAATAGGTTGTTTACCCTGACCTGTCGGCCTCGAAGAGGGCGAACCTTGGCTGGATGCAGGATGAAAATTGCAGGTTCGCCCTCTTCGAGGCCGGATTTCAATAATCCTCCACCGGACTACCCCCAGGTTACGTCGCTGCGCTCCTCACCTGGGGCTACTCATGTACAACCTCTTCGAGGTTGGCTGCAGTATCAACCCAATAATCAGAAAACAAAACATCATCAATAGAGTGGCCCCTTAACCCGGCCTACCGCCCCAACAAATCTCAATTATGAAACATTCTCTTTTTATTCTTTTTAGCGTGCTCTCCTCCCTGTCCCTCTCTGCCCAGACTCTCTGGTATCGGGAGCCGGCACGCGTATGGACCGACGCCCTGCCGTTAGGCAATGGGCGGTTAGGTGCTATGGTCTATGGCAACCCTGTTGTCGAACGGCTGCAACTCAACGAAGAGACGCTGTGGACGGGACAGCCTAACAACAACGCCAACCCCAAGGCCAAGACGGCGATCCCGGAGGCCCAACGGCTCCTCTTTGCCGGGAAGTACAAGGAGGCGGAAGCCCTGATCAATGCCAAGGTCATGTCATCGACGAACCAGGGTATGGCTTACCAGACCCTTGGTGATGCATGGATAGCGCAGCAAGGCACGGACCATTATACCGGTTACCGCCGTTGGCTGAGCCTCGACTCCGCCGTTGCCGTGACGCAGTGGACCTCGGAGGGCGTCCGTTACCGTCGCGAGGTTTTCACGTCGTTCCCCGACCAGGTCGTCATTGTACGTCTCACGGCCTCCCGCCCGGGTATGATCTCGTTCTCGGCACGCCTCTCCAGTCCGCACGACGACGTACTGATCAACAGTGAGGGTGATGAAGTGACGCTGCTCGGCGTCGGCGGCAAGCTCGAAGGATGCAAAGGAAAGGTCCGTTTCATGGGGCGTTTGGCAGTCAACGCACGCAAGAATGGAAACGTTAGTCACGGTGAGAGCCGCGATGGCGTCATCCAGGTACACGATGCCGATGAAGCCACGGTCTATATCTCCCTCGCTACAAACTTCGTGAACTATCAGGACATCAGTGGCGACGAGAGCAAGCGCTCGGAAGAGTATCTCACGACTGCCATGCAGAAAGATTTTGATCAGAGCTTGCAGGCGCATGTTGGTAAGTTCCAGTCGATGATGAGCCGCATGTCGCTGTCGTTAGGCCCTGACCGCTATGCCGATGAGCCTACGGATGAGCGTTTGGAGAAACTGCCGACGCGCGTTGACAACGGTCTTATCGCTACCTATTTTGCTTTCGGCCGTTATCTCCTCATCTGCTCGTCACAGCCCGGCGGTCAGGCAGCGAACCTCCAGGGTATCTGGAACGATAAGCTCTGGCCGGCATGGGATAGCAAGTACACGACGAATATCAACTTAGAGATGAACTACTGGCCGGCTGAGGGTGCGGGCCTTGCCGACTTGCAGGAGCCGCTCTTCCGACTGATCGAGGAGGTGAGCAAGACCGGGGCCGAGACGGCTAAGACCATGTATGGAAAGCCTGGATGGGTGCTCCATCACAATACGGATATTTGGCGCGCTACGGGACCTGTCGACCATGCGCCGAGCGGCATGTGGATGACAGGCGGTGCCTGGGTCTGCCGCTCCCTGTGGGAACACTGGCTCTATTCGCGCGACCGGAAGTTCTTAGAGTGGGCCTATCCTATCATGAAAGGAGCGGCGGCGTTCCTCGACGCCATGCTGATCAAAGAGCCATCGCATGGCTGGCTCGTCATCTCTCCGTCCGTCTCGCCGGAGAATAGTCACCCGACGCCCGAAGGCCGCTCAGCCCTGAGCTATGGTACGACGATGGACAACGAACTGCTGCGCGACCTCTTTCATCATGTCGCTGAGGCGGCACAGACCCTTCAGACGGATGCCGTTTTGGCAAAACATTATGAACAGCGTGCCGACAGTCTACCACCCCTGCAGATCGGTCGCTGGGGACAGTTGCAGGAATGGCTGACTGACTGGGACGATCCCAACGACACCCATCGCCACGTGAGTCATCTCTTCGGCCTCTATCCCGGCGATGAGATCACACCCGATGGCACACCGAAGACCTTCGCTGCCGCCCGTACGTCGCTCATCCATCGTGGTGACGAAGGCACGGGATGGAGCATGGGTTGGAAGGTATGCCTCTGGGCACGCCTCCTCGACGGCAACCACGCCCTGCGGCTCATCCGCAACCAACTGAGCCTGACCGATGACCGGTTCCTCGCCTACGGCACGAACAAGAAACATGGCGGCACGTACCGTAACCTCTTCGATGCTCATCCGCCTTTCCAGATCGACGGTAACTTCGGCTGCACGGCCGGCATCATGGAGATGCTTGCCCAGAGTCATGAAGGCTACGTCTCTCTTCTCCCAGCTTTGCCCGACGAGTGGAAAGCCGAAGGCGAGGTGAGAGGCTTGCATGTCCGTGGCGGCTTCGTCATCGAAGACATGAAATGGAAAAACGGAAAGATCGTCCGCCTCGATATCCGCTCTATTACAGATACGCCCCTGCGTCTCCGTTTGCCTGAAAAGAAAGAAAAAGTCTATCATACTGAGCCCGGCTGGAGACTGCAATTGTGATGTGTGACACGTGTCAGCCAACTGTTCGGCACGTGTCAGCCAACTGTTCGGCACGTGTCAGCCAACTGTTCGACACGTGTCAGCCAACTGTTCGGCACGTGTCAGCCAACTGTTCGGCACGTGTCGGACAACCTTCTGACATGTGACGGTCGATGTGCTGCGAACAATATTACTAACTTTTGTACATTCTATCCACACCTTTATCTGTTTTTATGGCTAATTTTGCAATATATATCAGAACGAAAACATAAAAACGGCTTGATGCCTAAAACAGATGAAGAAGAAATATTATTTAGTAGCCTTATTGCTGTCTACCCTCCTGACAGCTCCCGTCCATGCCCAGCGCATTATGGACAAGCTTGACCGCGGCCTCGTAGCAGTCAAGACGACAGATGGCGTATATTGTTCCTGGCGCATTAATGCAGAGGAGTATTTCGATGTGAAATATAATCTTTACCGCGACGGTGTGAAGGTCAATTCCGAGCCTCTTGATGTCTCCAATTATACCGACGCTTCCGGTTCGTCCTCGAGCACCTATACCGTCAAGGCTGTTGTCGACGGCAAGGAGCAGGACGCCTCGAAGGCCGCTAAGGTCATCACGGGTGACGGCAAGAGCTATGGCGTGTTGACCGTGAAGCGTCCTAAGCGCGTCTCTGTCAGCGACGGCACAACCGATATCACGGATAACTTCGAGCCTAACGATGCTACGATTGCTGATGTCGATGGCGACGGAGAGATGGAACTTCTCGTCAAGCAGATCAGCAAGGCTGACAATGCCGGTTACCAAGGTCCCGACTACGACCGTATTGAGGTGCAGAAACTCGACGGCACGCTCCTGTGGTGGATCGACTGTGGTCCTAACCTCTGGGACTTCCAGCATAACGAGACCAATATCGCGGCTTACGACTGGGATGGCGACGGCAAGGCAGAGTGCATCATGCGCGCAGCAGACGGCACGACGATCCATACCGCCGATGGCAAGACGATCGTTATCGGTGACAGCACGAAGAAGTACCGTTACAGTGGTGAGCAGTTTGTGCACGAAGGTGCCGAATATCTCTTGTACCTCAATGGTCAGACGGGTGAGCCTTATCAGATCGGTCCTTCCGCTCATCCCAGCTATATGGACTATCCTCTGAAGCGTCTTGAGGATGGTGAGACAGACCTTGCAAAGGCCTGGGGCGACGGCTACGGCCACCGCAGCAGTAAGAACTTCTTCGGTGCGCCTTACCTCGACGGCCGCAAGCCGAGCATCTTCATGGCACGAGGTATCTACACGCGTCATAAGATGATAGCCATGGATGTCGATCCCGCCACGCATAAGCTCTCTACCCGCTGGCGCTGGAACTGCAACACGCCGGGCTCCAAGTGGTACGGACAGGGCTACCATAACTATGCCGTTGCCGATGTCGACTGGGATGGCAGAGACGAGATTGTCTTTGGCTCTATGGTCATTGATGACAACGGAAAGGGACTGTCTACGACAGGCCTGGGGCACGGCGACGCCGAGCATGTAGGCAACTATAACCCGTATGTCCACGGACAGGAGATCTTTGCCTGCAACGAGGATAATCCTGCCAACAACTACCGCGACGCCACAACGTCAACGATCTACCATCGGTTAGCCGGCGGCGGTGATGACGGTCGGTCCATGATGGGCAACTTCTCCAATAAGTATCCCGGTGCCATAGGTGCTTCGGGACATGACAACCCTATCAGTTCCATTACCAACGACTATATCAGTGGGCTGACGACAAAGCCCAGTCTTAACTTCCGTATCTATTGGGACGGTGACCTTCTCGACGAGAACCTGAACTATTCCAATGGCAAGAACACAGCTTTCAGCGTCTGGAAATATGATGGTAGCAAGAGCTGGACGCTTGACAGTTCTATCTCTAACAATGATACCAAGGGTACCCCTTGTTTCCAGGGTGACATCTTCGGCGATTGGCGTGAGGAGGTCGTAGCGCGCACAGCCTCGGGCGACATCAATATCTATACCTCCGCTATTCCTACCACATACCGTATCCCGACACTGCTCTCTGACAAGCAGTACCGCAACGCTATGGTATGGCAGATGAACGGTTACAACCAGCCGCCAGCTGTCAGCTACTTCATCGGTGAGCTTGAGGGCATCACCGTCGCTCCTCCTGTAGAGACCAACAATGGTCGTGAGGAGGTAGCCAATGGCGGAACGGTCAGCGCCAGCCTTAATGGCAAGACCGCCCTGATGGCTGAGACCAACGACATGACGGTCAGCGTTGCTGATGGCGCTGCTCCGAAGGTCTTCGTCGACAATGCACCGTCGTGGGTCCAGGGCAATGATGACAATGCCAAGATCGCTTACACCTATTACACCCACACGCTGACTGATGGCGCCTTTGGTGGTGCTACCCATGTCGTCAAGCAGGGCGATGGCATCCTCGTCATGCCTAAGGTCACAGAGACCTATAGCGGCAAGACCGATGTGTGGGCAGGCACGCTCTCCTTCGATGGCGTCATGCAGAACTCACCTGTCTGGCTCAACCGCCTGACGACGCTCAACTCCAATGGTGGCGAATTCCGTAAAGGCATCAAAGCCGACTATGGTGCAACCATCAATGTAGGCGGCACGGAGAAGAAAGGCACACTGAAGACGACTACGCTGCACCTCGGCTTCGGATCTATCCTCAGTTTCAAGCTTTACAACGACAGTACCTGTGACCATCTCGAGGCCGATTCTCTGACCCTTGAGAAGAAAAACTGGCAGTACGGGCCTAAGTATGATGCACCGGTCATCAATATCAATGTCCAGGGCGACGGACCCGTCAAGGCTGGACGTTATGAGCTTGCCAAGGTCGGCACGCTCATCGGCGACCTCAGTAGTGTAACGGTCACGGGTATCAGTGGCGTCAAGGCTACGCTTGAATATAACGACGGCAAGCTTGATCTCGTCATTCCGGAGATGCGTTCTGCGGCAGCAATGGAATGGAGCGGTTCAGAAGACGGCACCTGGGACATGGCCGACAAGCGCAACTTCACCGGCTCAGACGGTGCCGCTGATATCTTTGTCAGCGGTGACGACGTCACCTTCAACGACAAGGCGACGACAACGGATGTCACTGTCGTGGGCAATGTAGCGCCTAAGTCGATCACCTTCGACAATACGAAGACGTACACGCTCAGTGGTGATTCCATTGTCGGCAATCCTACTCTGACAAAGAACAACACGGGCGAGACTATTATTAATAATGTGAACCACCTCGGCAACACCATTGTCAATGGCGGTAAGCTCACGGTCTCAACACTTGCCAACGAGATTGGTCAGGCCTACGGCGCTCTCGGTGATGTCGACAAGACGATCACGGTCACCAATGGTGCTGCCCTGAAGATCTCCGCTGCCAACACTGTGGCACAGAGGATCTATATCACCGGCGAGGGTACGCTTGAGACTGCCGGCAATGTCACGATGAGCCGCGGCTTCCTCGGCAGTGGCACCCTGACAAAGACGGGCAGTGGAGCGTTGAACCTCTCTAAGAGCAATATCCTCAAGAAGCTCGTCATCGCCCAGGGCACCGTTAATGCTGTCACGAGCTCGCTGCCCTCTACAGTGGAGTTCGGCAACAATACGACGCTCGTCGATCCGACAAACAGTCAGGATGACAATGCCAACTTCGTTGTGCCGGAGAATGTGACGGCTTCTATCACCGGCGGTCCTTATACCAGATACAAAGGCAAGCTGACCGGTGCAGGAACGCTGAACTTTACCAATACCGGTATCCGCTCCTCCCTTGCCGGAGACTGGAGCGATTTCGAAGGAACGATAAAGTTCGGCATGGGCAAGCGTGGCAGCTATGCTGCTACAGCCGTAGAGATAGACAACGACTATGGCTATCCGCAGGCTACCTTCAATGTCCCGTCGGGAGTGACCGTGAACAACAACTATTCGAAGGGCGGCAAGCACAACGTCACCGTCGGATCGTTCACGGGCGCAGGCACGCTTGGCGGAAGTGGTACATGGATCCTTGGAACGAATGATAAGGATTTCGTCTTTGGTCTGGCTTCTACCAGTACACTGGTCAAGCGAGGCGAAGGCGTGATGCGCATCATCACCGTCGGCAAGCTGAGCTGTCCGCTCCGTGTCGAGGCCGGTACCTTAGCGTGGTCGGAGTCGGCTCGTTCCAAGAGGCTACTTGATGCAAACATGCTTACCGTTACCGGATCGGGTAAGGTCGTCGCCAACGGACTGGTCCAGTCGGTGACGCTGACGGGCAATGGACAATTGACTCCGTCATCGAGTGTGTTCGCCCTTGACAATCCTACGGGGATCGGCGTTCTCAAGACCTCTTCTATGTTCAAGGCAGAGAACAACGGCACCGTCGTCTTCCTCTTAAAGGCGAACGGACAGAGCTCAAAGATCGAGGCTGGCGGAGACCTGACGCTTGGGAAGATCGACGTCAAGCTCGTAGGTGGGTATGTCCCGCAGAATGGAGATTCGTTCACCCTGTGGACGTGTAATAATCTGCGTAAGGCTCCTACGGATATCAGTCTTCCCATGCTGCCCACAGGCCTTTATTGGGATACCACGGGGTTAGCGGCCGGCAACACTACGGGTGTGCTGAAAGTAACGGATGTCAGTACGGGTATCAGAGATATTGAGGCCGACGGTACTGCTGTTGAGACCAATGTCTATACCCTTGACGGACGCAAGGTAATGACAGTCCGTGTGGGTCGTAATGTGGTCCAGTCGCTCCGTGAGGCAGGTTGCCCGCAGGGTGTTTACATTGTCAATGGAAAGAAAATTACGCTGAAATAGCAGCGAAGGTGCCTCGTTTCGTACAAATTTGCTCTTTTTTGTACGTTAAATCATAGCTCCCTTCTTTGTTATTTGATAAATTTGCGGTGGAGATTGGGGGAAGACTGACTTGCGTCAGCTCCTTTCCCCGGTCTTGCCACAGAACTGAAAACGAGAAACAATAACATATATTTATAACTAACAATTCACGAACTTATGAAAAAACGTCTACTATTATCGTTGGCGTTGATGCTCGGTTTGAGTACTACATCTCTGTTCGCCTATAATGTAGGTGACTATATGTATACTCCTACAGCTAAGCTGAAGGTTACGGGCACCAACTTGCTGAAGAATGGTGATTTCAGTGCACAGACAACATCGTGGACTGGTAAGGATGGCGCGGCAGCAGTTAGTGCTACCTATTGGTCCGTCCAGGAGGGTGTAGGTCCTAATGGAGAGAATGTCCTGCAAAGTCTTGACGGCGGTGCCGGAGAGGACAATTACATCTATCAGTCGGTAGCTATCTCGGCTGGTAACACTTATGTCGTCTCTTTCCAGATCAAGGGCACAAATGGCTCGGTATCTACCGTTACCAACACGACAGATGCTAACTATGTTGATGCTTTCGTCAATGCTGACGGCTCTGTGAGCAAGGATGGCGCCCGCCAGATCTTTGATGCATCCAACAATGTCATCACGGCTCAGTGGTCTACGATCTCTGACACCATCGTTGCCAATACCGATGGCTATGTTGTTATCGGCGTCGGCCGCTTAGAGGCAGGAACGCAGGTCACAGGTTTCAGCGTCCAGACTGCTTCTAAGGTCTACGATACCCGTATCGCTCAGGCTCGTGTCGACTATGACAAGCGCATTCTTGCGCTCACCGAGTTCCCACAGGGCAAGGACGACCTGCAGGGTATGGTCGATCAGATCGATGCCGGTCTGAAGGCTAACGATATGAGCGCTTTAGGCACAGATATCGAGGACGAAAGTGCCATGTCGGATCTTATCAATGGACTGTCCAGCCTCGAGAGGACCTATCTTGATGCCAACTCTTTCGACCTTGTCAATGGCAAGCTCGATGATGAGGGCAATGTCGTGACTGCTGCTGTCATCGACAAAGGAAACCTCTGGACTCAGAAGATTCAGAAGGGTGACGGACAGTATGGTGACTGGTTCGTAACCGGCGGACGCTGGTTCCATAATAAAGGTGACGCAGAGGTCAGAGATGATTTCCCCGGATCCTACAGTTTGCCCGCTAATACGATTGAGATCCAGAAGGCACTGCCTGCCGGCAAGTACTTCTTCCAGATCGAGGTTAAAGGTAACACCAATACCGGAAAGAAGGTGAATAATTCATGGTATGATATCGATTACAACACACCGGTAACCAACCGTCTGTATATTGGTACCGATACGCTCGCTGCCGACACATTGTCTGCCCGCGAGTTCAAGACTTATTTCATCATTGCCGATGTGGCAGCAGGTGAAAAGGCAGACACAAGAAACCTCATCGCCGGTTGCCAGCACAGTGCGCAGCCTAAGGGTGGTGACTTCTACTATCGCAACCCGGTTCTCCGTCTTATCAGCGCTACAGCTGCTGAGGACATCACGAAGTTCGATCAGGACAATAAGAAAGCCGTGCAGCTTACTGCTGCCAAGACGATGATCGACTCAGCCAATGTCGTCGTTGAGAAGACAGCTTATCCTTGGGGTAAGGCCATCCTCCGTACAGCCATCGCTAAGGAGCAGAAACTCTATGATGCCCTTGAGGCTACCGCTTCCACTGAGACGCTCGCTGTCCTTGACTCTCTGGGCCAGCCCGTTGTTGATGCGAATGGCGTAGCACAGACAAAGACTGTTGCCGACTCTCTGACGGAGGTGATGCGCGACATGCGTAGCGCCATCCAGGCTTACTATGGTGAGAACAAACCTGTGACCGACCTTGTTGCTCAGACTGCTGAGTCGCAGGCTCAGATGGATGATCCCGCCAATGCCAAGGCTACATCTTCTTATAAGGTGGCCCTGCAGAATGAGCTCGACCTGGCCAATGCTCTTATCAAGACGTTCATGGCACAGACCGATTCCCTCGAGGGTGATCCCGCTAAGTCGCAGGCTCAAATCCTCGCCTTGCAGAAGGCAACGGAGAACTTCACGGCTTCTACGGCTTCTTATGCTAACCCGTCAGAGATCGAGATCGCTAATCCGCTCATGACCAGCAGTCCAAGCACAGGCTGGACAACGACAGGCTCACAGACCGATAACGGCCGTTGGAAGAAGAGTGGCAACAGCGCCTTCGAGGGTGGCAACGCCTGGATCGTCTCTCGTGGTTACACGGCTTACTCTAAGAACAATGCCAAGCAGAAAGTGACACTGACACATGCCGGTGCTTACGAGATCGTGACACAGTTCTATGGCTACAACCGTAACGCAGGTCGCGATGGAGACGTGACAACAGATCATCACAACTACTTCTTCGCTAAGCTCGATGCTTCTGCCGACTCTATCGCTGCTATCTCTGTTCATACGAACCGTGGTAACGTGATAGGTGACTGGGATCAGAGACCTATCGATACATTAGGCTATGGTGGTCTGACACCAGAATATTTTGTCATCACGTACAACAAGAAGAATGATGACCCCGAAGAGATTGAGTTTGGTATTGATGCCATGCAGAACACTGGTTCTAACCTCTATGGCTTCGGTGGCAACCACGTTCGTTACTATGGCGACTACGCTCAGTACACTACTGATGTGAAGACGGCCCTGCAGACCGCTATGGATGAGGCCCAGAAGGCCCTTGATGCCAAGAGCTTCGCTGCCGACAGCGTTGAGTTCAAGGCATTGAAGAATGCCGTCCTCGCCGGTCAGTCGGCTATCGACGGTACGACCCTCGCTTATCCGATCTCTTCTACTGTCAAGGCTCCGTTCCTGCAGACCTATGTTGGCTGGGTTGCTCCTGAGACAACAAGCTCAGCTAAGGCCCGTGTAGCTACCAACACAGTAAGTGATGAGAAGGCAGCCCTCGAGTCGAAGGCTCTGCTGCAGCTCCAGCGTGCTAAGGCTGCGTTCGATGCCAAGAACTTCTCTCAGCCAACAGGTATCAATGAGATCAGCGTTGACGATGAGAAGGCAGGCAGCAACGTTAAGGGCGTATACAATATCGCAGGTCAGAAGATTGCCGAGAAGGCTAAGAATCTTCCTACAGGTCTGTATATCGTAAATGGCAAGAAGATTGTTGTACGCTAATACAATAATTCGATAATCAGTCGTCCCCGCTTCATTTTATATGAGGCGGGGATTTTTTTTACCGTATGGGGGCGAATCGTCGTGTTCGTGTATATATTTTAAGGAATTTGAACGATTGTGGTAGGATAAAGAGAGGAATATTATCTAAATTTGCAGAAGAATATATGAAAACAGTTTGCTAGCGTTAAAAAGTGCGCTGACGATTGTAATTAAATCTAAGAACGTTTATCGTTCGTTCAACATGATAAATTTAAAGATCTATGATATGAAAAAAATCTTACTATGCCTCTCTCTCTTTGGCGTAGGGCTCCTCTCGTCTTGTGTCGACAAGAACGAACTGGTGGATGCTGACCACAAGCCGTCATGGCTTGGTGCGAGCATCTATGAGTCGCTCAGGAATCCTAACCCCGACCAGTTGGATGGCACTTTCACTACTTATCTCCGACTCATCGACGACTTAGGTTATAAAGAGACACTGAGCCGTACGGGCTCCAAGACCGTCTTCCCTGCTAACGATGAAGCCTTCAGCCGTTTCTTCCAGAACAACAGTTGGGGCGTCACTTCTTACGAGCAGCTGACAACGGCACAGAAGAAGTATCTCCTTAACAACTCCATGCTCGACAATGCCCTGTTGATAGACATGCTCTCCAATGTCAGCAATGGGGGGAGCGTCTCCAATGGCATGGCGCTGAAGCATCAGACCAACACCAGCGTCATCGACTCTATCACCCATCTCTTCGGACCGTCGCAGATGCCGAGAAACAACTCTTATTGGATCCCGTATTACGATTCCGGTATCGACCTCGTAGAGGACAATACCCGTCCGATGCTTGTGCACTTCACGAATGCTCAGATGGTGAACAACGCCATCTCTACATCCGGCTCGGGGAGCGATTTCGAGATTATCACCGGCTCTCCTTATACAGAGGGCGCAGCTTACGTATACAATGATCCGGTCATCCATGCTGATATCACGTGTCAGAATGGATATATCCATCAGTTGCAGAATGTGCTTGTCGCACCGGGCAACTTAGGACAGGTCCTTCGTAAGACGCCGGAGGCAAGCTATTTCAGCCATGTCCTCGATTATTTCGCTGTGCCTTATTTCGACCTGACGACGACCAATCAGTATAACGACTGGGCCATCGCCAACAAGCAGCCGATGAAAGATTCCATCTTCCAGGTGCGCTACCTCAGTGCCTATTCGCATCAGGACAATATCAATGGCATCTCAAGTTCTTCTGTCACCGTCGATCCTCAGGGACACAGCATTGGTGGCGGACGATATCTCCCTTGGGATCCGGGATGGAACCAGTATTATCCCTCCCATGCCAATGCCAGCGGCATCGACTATTCTATCGCAGACATGGGAGCCATGTTCGTTCCAGAGAACTCCGCATGGGAGAAATATTTCCTGCCTGGCGGCGACGGCGCTTATCTGATTGATATCTATGGTGATGAGTCGAACACCAAGGAGCATCTTGTCGATAACCTCGACGCCATGTACAATAAGAATCCAGAGATCCTCACATCGTTCATCAGTAACCTTATGAAGACCTCTTTCGTCAGTACAGTGCCGAGCAAGTTCACCTCTATCATCAACGATGCCTCCGAGAATATGGGAATGAACATGGGCAAGCTCCGTCAGAATGCTGATGGCAAGTATGATATCAAGATTGCCAATAACGGAGTCGCCTATATTCTCAACGATATGATCGTCCCCGACCAGTATCGTGCTGTTCTTGCACCTGCTTCGTCTTATCCTGACATGAAGATCATGAACTGGCTCGTCTCGGTCTCTGATGCCAAGGCAAGCAACCGAATGCTTGGTGTCGACTTCAATAAGTATCTGCTGTCCATGTCGGCCAACTATGCCTTCTTCATCCCAGAGGATAAGGCTTTCGATTTCTATTATATCGATCCGGCATCCTTGGGCAAGCAGCACCCAGAGGCTTTACACATCTATTATAAGGAGTACAACGATGCAACACAGCCTGGTCAGAAACCCGTGAAGCGGACGGTGCCTCTCGTGATAGACATCCATGAATATAATCCCACCACAGGGGCCATCTCTTCCTCTCCTCGACAGACGGATGTCTCGCTTACATCGAAGAAGACACAGCTCATCGATATCCTGAACTATCATACGGTCATCCTTAACTCCGGTGAGGTGATTGATGGCAGTAAGCATTATTACAAGACGAAGCACGGAGGAGAGATCTATGTCTCTGGTGGTCATGCCGGAGCCAAGGTAGGAACCGATACCCAGCTGCGTTCGGGCTCTGGTGCCGCAATGTCTGAGGTCAAAGTGGTCTATCCGGAGGCCAATGGTCGTGCTTACCGCATCGACCATGTTATCCAGAGCCCTCAGAAGAGCGTCAGCCGGATCCTGCAGGAAAATGCCCGTTTCTCTGAGTTCTATGAGGCCTGCGCTGGTTTTGCTGCTACGGATCTGCTGACAAAGGCAGGTATCTCTGATAAGGAGAACGAGTTTAAGACTACCGAGCAGCAGCAGTATCTCATCTTTACGAATTCCATAAAGTCGGCTACCGGCAGCACGATCACCGGCGCTTGTGTCGACGAGAACGTGAAGATGTTCAATACCTATAACTATACGCTCTATGCTCCGGACAATGAAGCTATGGAGAAGGCTTATAAGAACGGTCTGCCGCGCTGGTCAGACATTCAGAAGGAACTTGCCGGCTATGAGTCGGTAGAGGATGTGCCGGAGGATGTCAAGCGTGATGCCCGTGCCAAGATAGAAGCGCTCCATGAGTTCTGCCGTTACCATTTCCAGAGTGGTTCTGTCTATGCTGATGGCGATGTCAGCGGTCAGCGTCGTCAGTCACTGCTTACCAATGCCAATGGCGTAGCTGATGAGTATAAGGACGTGAGTGTGAGCAATGGTGTCTTGACGATCATCGACGGAGCAGGTCAGACTCACAGAATCAATCCCAAGAGTGCGGGGATCCTTGCCAACCAAATGGCACGCGATATCTGGCTGGGCAACGGCGAAGCTACCATCGCTCCTGCCAAGAGAGAAGCAGCCCAGGGTATATACACCTCTTCTTTCTGTGCTGTACATGAGCTCACAAGCCCATTGTATTTGTATAATAATAAGAGCGGACAGCCCTCATGGAGCCCCGAGACCGTTGTCAAGAGCGTCTCTGCTGCCAAGAGAAGAGTCCGTTGGCATCATTAATACAACTTAAAGGCGAAAAATATTATATATGAAAAAGATATTCACAACGGCTACTCTTTGTGTCGTGGCGCAGATGGCGTTGGCACAGGGACAACGCATCTCAGGTACTGTGACAGATAACATGGGACCTGTGATGATGGCAAACGTGATAGAGCGTGATGCCAACAACCGTATTGTCAACTCTGCCAAGACCGACATTAACGGTAACTTTTCTATGCCGATAGCCAACAAGAACAATAAGCTTGTCATCTCTTATGTCGGTGACAAGACCCAGACGATAACTATCGGTGACAAGACCATCTTTCAGATTGTACTTCAGTCGGAGTCGCACGACATCCAGGAGGTGACGGTCGTTGCCAACCGTACCAGCTCCGGCGGTCTGTCCATCCCCAAGCGGGAGGTATCGGTGGCTCAGCAGTCGCTCGACATGAAACAGCTGGAAGGTATGTCGTTCACTTCTGCCGACGAGGCACTGCAAGGTGAGATTGCCGGACTTGATATTGTGTCCAACTCAGGTAACCTCGGTTCGGGTACGACGATGCGCCTGCGTGGTGTCACGACGATCAATGGTGATGCCCAGCCCCTTATCGTGGTGGATGATATTATCTTCGACAACCCGGATAAGGATTTCGATTTCGCCAACGCCAATGAGGAGCAGTATGCCTCGCTCCTCTCGGTGAATGTAGAGGATATTGCCAGCATCTCCGTGCTTAAGGATGCTGCTGCAACAGCTGTATGGGGATCAAGAGGATCGAACGGTGTCATCCTTATCACCACCAAACGCGGTAGCAGAGGAAAGACACGCGTCAACTTCTCTTATAAGTTTACCGGCACCTGGCAGCCCAACGGCTATGACCTGCTCAATGGTGACGACTATACCATGATGCTGAAGGAGGAGTTTTATAATCCTTCACAGTCGTCTGCCGCTACCACCAAGATCGCGGAGCTGAACTACGATCCGTCATGGGGTGAGTATGAGAACTGGAACAACAACACCGACTGGGTGAAGGCCGTCAAGCAGTTCGGTCAGATGCACTCGTGGAACATGAACATCACGGGTGGCGGTGAGAAAGCAACGTTCCGTATCTCTTCCGGTTACGACTATCAGACGGGTTCTATCATCAAGCAGAAGCTCGACCGTTTCTCTACCCGTATGGTCCTCGACTATAATGTGTCGGACCGTATCCGTTTCTCTACAAACTTCGCATTGACTTATACCAACAACCTGCAGAACTATTCGGGACTGCTTGGTATAGCACAGCGTATGGCTCCTAACATGAGTATCTATCGCCAGGATGCTGACGGTAATGATACCGAAGAGTATTATCTGATGAATCCTTCGGGTACGGCCAATGGAACCAACAACCCTTACACCGGCAACTACTCTTCTTATGAGCTTCGCGATATTGCGAACTTGGGCAACCCTATCGCTATCGCTAATCTGGCATGGAAGCGCGATAAGACTTATCGTATCACGCCAGACTTCAACATCAAGTATGAGCTTCTCGGCACCGGCGTAGGGCAGCATCGTCTGACGTTCAACGGACGCGTCAACTTCGATATCTATGCACGTTCTACCCCTTCTTATTATCCGGCTGCCTTGGAGCGCACTTCATGGCTGAACAACGACACTTATAATAACAGTACCAATGCAGAGTCGAACCGTCTGCTCATCGGTGCACGCGCCGAGCTCATCTATACGCCTTATTTCCATAACCAGGATATATCGATGACGATGCTGGCACGTTATGAGATGTCGACCTCGAAGAGTAACAGCCAGAACATCACGATGAATCAGCTGCCTAACGGTGACATCACTTCTACCATTGTCAATGGTGACCTCCGCAGCATGGGCTCCGGACATAGCCGCAGCAACTCGCAGAACGCACTGTTCAACTTGCATGCTGCTTACAAGGGACGTTACATCTTAGGTTTCTCCATGCGTGCTGACGGTGACTCTAAGTTTGGTCCTAAGAACAAGTGGGCTTACTTCCCAGGCTTGTCGCTTCGTTACAACATCATCGATGAGCCGTTCATGAGAAAGCTCAAGGACTCGTGGCTCTCTATGGTCGGACTGCGTTATTCTTATGGTATCAATGGTAAGGCTCCTGACGCCGATTACCTGTTCTATTCCACTTACAACACCAGTGCAGGATACTATGGTAAGGGCAATGACCTGAACCCCATCGCTACCCTTGACGGACTGAAGCTCGACGACCTCCGTTGGGAGAAGACAGCTTCGACCAACCTCGGCTTCAACCTCGGCTTCTTCCATGATATGATCGATGTGACCTTCGATTATTATTACAAGGATACCAAAGACCTGCTCATGAAGAATGTGGCCATTCCTACGACGACCGGTTATGCAAAACTCAATTATCAGAATGTCGGTGAGATGACCAACAAGGGTTGGGAACTTTATATCAATGCCAACCGTTTCCTGAAGATTGGTAAGTTCTCTGTCTCTGCCGGTTTCAACATCGCCCAGAACTTTAACGAGATCAAGGAGATGGACGACCGCGTGCTGCAGGGCATCAACTCGGTATGGACCGCAACAACCCGTGGTGCTTACCTGAACCGCATTCAGACCGGTAACCCTTTAGGCTCTATCTATGGCTTCCGCTACAAAGGTGTCTACCAGTACTCTTACGAATATCTGCAGAACCATTATCGCCAGGCTCAGTTGCAGGCTGCTGCCAACGGCGGTGTCTATACAGCTGCCGACTATGAGAACTGGATCAACCAGCAGCTCGCTTCGGGCAAGACGTTCCCGATCGTCACAGGTCCAGACGGAAAGGTTCTCATGACCTCACAGGGACAGCCGCAGCACTTGGTGTATAATTATAGCAACGGCTCGTCAACCTATGTCTTCCAGGGTGGTGATGCCATCTACGAAGATGTCAACCACGACGGACAGATCAATGCCCTCGACGTTGTCTATCTCGGCAACTCGCAGCCAAAGGTCAATGGTGGTTTCAACTTCACCTTCCGTTATGGCAACTGGTCCCTGAAGACACGTTTCATGTACCGCTTTGGCAACAAGGTCATCAACCTGGCGCGTATGAACCTTGAAGAGATGTATAACACATATAACCAGACAACAACCGTCAACTGGCGCTGGCGTAAGGACGGCGACGTGACGATGATGCCGCGTGCCCTATACAACACGGGTTACAACTTCCAGGGCTCGAGCCGTTTCATTGAGGATGGCGGATTTGTCCGGTTCCAGAACCTGCAGATTGCTTACAACTTCCCCAAGACGCAGATCAAGAAGTGGGGACTGAACCAGCTGCAGCTTTACTTCTCTATGAACAACCTTTATTGTTGGACAAAGTATAGTGGTGTGGATCCTGAGATCTCTACCAGTGGATGGGGACTGGCACAAGACAGTTCACAGACACCGCGCTCTAAGTCGTTCACGGCAAGTATCAACATAGGATTCTAAAACAACAAGGATTCTAAAAAACTTATCTGATAACAATGAAAAAGTTATTTTCTATCATAGCAACAGCGCTGCTCTTCACGTCCTGTGTTGACACGGTCCTCTTGCCTGACGACAAGACTGTCGAGCAGGATTACTGGAAGACGAAAGGTGAAGTCTCGCAGATGGTCAATGGCGCTTACCAGGCCATGGGATCGAGCAATATCATCCAGAGACTTATCGTATGGGGTGACTTCCGCTCTGATGAGCTCACGCCCGTGACGAGTATCTCCGATGGTACGATGACGGCTCTTAACGAGGTCGATGGAGTGAATATCCAGACAACGAATACCTTCGCTACATGGGGAGATATATATAATGTGATCAACGACTGCAACGTCGTCTTGCAGAAGGCGGAGGGGGTCATGAGCATCGATCCAAGCTACACCGAGGGTGACTACCAGACCGACCGCTCACAGATGTTGGCACTGCGTGCCCTCTGCTACTTCTATCTTGTGCGTAACTTCCGTGATGTGCCTTATATCACGGAGGCTTACATGAACTCCTCGCAGAGGATGGATGTGCCGCAGGCTTCGCCCGACTCCGTTCTTAATGGTTGTATCAAGGACCTGAAGGAAGCAGAGCAGAATGCACTTGACCCTTCGGGCTACACGGGATGGAGGCAGAAAGGCTTCATCAACCGGGATGCTATCCAGTCTATCTTGGCGGATATCTATCTCTGGCGTGGCTCCGTGAAACATGACGCTTCTGACTATCAGCAGTGCGTTGAATATTGTGACAAGGTCATCGCTTCTAAGAAAGCGAATCATGTCAAAGGCGTTAACGAACTATCAGAG
This sequence comes from uncultured Prevotellaceae bacterium, assembly GCA_902792635.1. Taxonomy (GTDB): domain Bacteria; phylum Bacteroidota; class Bacteroidia; order Bacteroidales; family Bacteroidaceae; genus Prevotella. The sequence continues at coordinate 82,142 of CADBAG010000006.1, forward strand.
AAGGCTTATCCCCTCGCTGACGGTAAGAATGCTTTCCGGGAGTTGTATATTGACCAGAATGCAGAAGAGAGCATCTTTGAATTGCAGTTTGACGGGCGAAACAACTCGAACAGCGGTCTCGTCACGATGCTTTATAAATACAAGAATAACAACTCCACTACAGGCTACATGAGTGTGTCGAGCATTCTTGGTGAGAACTCGACTGTCTATGTCAACAACAACCAGGCTAAGACCTCCGACTATCGTTTCAAGGAGAATGTCTACAGTGCCGGTACAGGTAGCGGTGACTACACGGTCAGAAAGATGATCGCTGAGCAGCCGCTTACCACAAGTGATCCTAAGGATGCTACCGGACAGTCCAACTCCCATAGCCGCTCGTCAGCCAACTTCGCACAGAACTATATCTTCTATCGTCTCTCCGATGTCATGCTGATGAAGGCTGAGGCTTTGACAGCACTCGCATCAGGTGACAACGACGGTCAGCTTCGTCAGGCTTTCAATCTCGTGCAGTATGTGAACAGTCGTTCCATCTACGAGGGTAGCCTGTCGGCCGACTCGCTCAAGTGGCAGTATTACAATAACCGCACAAGTATGGAGAACCTCGTGCTCAACGAGCGTCTGCGCGAGCTCTCCTTTGAGGGCAAGCGCTGGTATGACCTCCTGCGTTACAACTATCGTCATATTGATGCTGCCGACTATTCCAAGACGCTCTATCGCCTCAATGAAGAGGGTTACACTTTCTCGAAGAACGATCAGAACTTCCTGAACCTCGTCACCCGGAAATATACATCCGGCGGGCAGGCTGCTGCGGCGAAGATGCGCTCAGAGCTCTACCTCTACTGGCCTGTCAACCACTCCGACATGGTCGTTAACCGCGCGCTTCATCAGAACCCGGCTTACAGCGATGAGGATGAATTTGTTAAGAACTAACGCTATATTCTAAAACTCGCAATATGAAAAGACATACTTTATATATCGGTTCACTGCTCACGGGGCTGACGATGCTTGCTGGTGCTTGCTCGCAGACCATTGATGAGTCGAACCTCTATACGGCAACAGGTCAGACGGTGGAGCAGTTTATCAGCTCTGACAGCACCCTGACTTCTTTCAATTATATCCTGCAGCGCGTTGGACTGGACCGTATGATGGACTCTTACGGACAGTATACTTGCTATGCTCCAAGCAACCAGGGCGTGGCGGAATATATCGACAGCTTGTACAACGACCCCGAGGCCACGATCGCTCATAATGGCATGACCGCCAACTCCCTCGAAGGCTTGAGCGACAGTCTCTGCAATGATATCGCACGCTACCATCTGGCCAACGGACTCTATTCCATCTTGGAGATGGGTGGCTCCGGCACGACGGTCTCTACTATGCTTGGCCGTTCTATCTCCACCTCTGTGGACAAGGAAGGTAACACCGTCCTTAATGGATCGGCAGTGATCACGAATGAGGACATCGAGGTGACCAATGGTTATGTGCAGAAAGTCAACAAAGTCGTTCCTAAGACGTCGCGTGTCTTGGGCGACGTCTTTGAGCGTCTGAAAGACTATACGATCTTCAATGAGGCGCTGAGGCGCACCGGCCTCGCCGATTCTATCGCCAAGACCCGTAAGAACCATAAGAACTCTGCCGGTGAGTATGGCTATGACCGTCTGACAGGATCGAACACGCAGGATACTGATGGCAAGACCCTTTACTGCCCTACAGAGTGCAAGGTCGGGTTCACGGTCTTTGCTGAGTCGGACGATGTCATGCGCAAGAATGGCATCAATAGCTTTGACGACCTCGTGGCCTATGCCAATAAGGTGTATGGAGGCGCCGCTTCCTGGTATGACGTGATCGATGAGACGGGAAAGAAAGTCAGCACAAGCAATGACTATACCAACCGCTTCAATGCCTTGAACATGTTCGTTGCCTACCATATTCTTTATGCAGGGATGGCGCAGGATCAGTTGGTGTTTGAGAAAAAAGCCGGTGTGCCTATCTCTACCAGTAAGTGGAACTACTGCAATGGCGGCGAGCCATACGACTACTATGAGACCATGCTCCCTCACACCCTTCTCAAGATCTGGGAGCCTGATCAGGGCCGAACGTTATACATCAACCGTTGGAAGCTCAACAATACGCTCACCGATGGAGTGGGGACCTATGGCTCCGACGCTATGCATCCTATCATGCGGCAGGGCGTGCGCATAGAGCGTAAGGATATATCCGCTCTCAACGGATATATCCATCCTATCGATGGCATGCTCGTCTATGATGAGAATGTGCCTAAGGGCGTTCTGAACGAGCGCGTTCGTCTCGATGCCACAACATTCCTTCCAGAGTTTGAGAACAACGGTTTCCGTTATATGCTCATGAACGAAGTGTCAGCCCTCAATGGCGGAGGCTCGGGCGCTCGTATCGCGTTCCCGCTTGACTATTTCGATAATGTGAAAGTCTTCGACAAGACCACACAGTTGCGTTATAATGTCAAGGGTGACTATCGTGCCTATCAGGCTGATGCCTTCCAGGGATGGGGACAGAACTACGACCTCGCTGTCAAACTTCCTTCCATGCCTTCCGGACTATACGAGTTCCGTTTGTTCTATTCGCCGATGGGCCATGGTGGTATGATGCAGTTCTATTGGGGAACACACCCTAATGTTCAGTCGATGACAGCCTTGAGCATTCCGCTGGATGTCCGTGTCAACGCTGACGATCCAAGTATCGGCTGGACGGCATTCTATAATGAGGACGACCAGGGTATAGCTTCCGATGAGGCGCTTCATAACCGTGGCTATATGCGTGCTCCTTACAGTTTCCAGGGCCACCCGGGTGATGATGGCGATCTGACAAAAGACAAGAACTGCCGCGGTGACAACACTGTCACGCTCCGTCGTGTGCTCGGTCGTATCCAGATCAAACAGAGCGAAGACTTCTGGTTCCGTTTCAAGAACGTCATCAATGATGACCCGGAATTGAAGTGGCAGCTTGATTTCGTTGAGTTCGTGCCGGTGAGCGTCGTGGACAACGACCGCTACTCGGAAGACTGGTACTAAGAGAAATAACAGAAACAAAGAATAAAGTTCAATAATATGAAATCAATACGATATATAGGACTGATGATGGCTGTGGGCATGATGGCAGCTACCTCCTGTTCCGATTTCGATGATTACAATACCGCACCGTTGGATCCGTCACAGACGGCAAACAAGACGCTGTGGGAAAACATATCAGAGACGAGCGAGCTCTCCGATTTCGCCTCTTTGCTCAAGAAGGCAGGCTTCGACAAGATGCTCTCCCAACCGACTTATTACACAGTCTTTGCCCCCGTCAATGGCTCTTACGATGCCAACGCCTTGATGCAGGAAGACAGTGCTACGTTGCGCCAGCATTTTGCTGAGAACCACATCGTATATTATAATCATCAGGCTTCCGGCTCTGTCAACGAACGCCTGAAAACGCTCAATGAGAAGAGTTACTCTTTCGTAGGTGATGGCTCTTACACCTTTGGCAATGTAGCTGTCAGTGAGGCTAACTTGCCAAGTATCAATGGCACACTGCATCTGCTTAACGGAGAGGTGGCATATCACCCCAACATCTATGAGTATATCTTCCAGGCACCCGACCGTGACTCCCTCGCCAACTATTTCCGTCATTATGAACATTCTGTTCTTGATGCGTCAAAGTCAACGCTCGGTCCTGTTGTCAATGGTAAGCAGACGTACATCGATTCGGTGATCGTCGTCAATAATGACCTTTTCTCACGTAATGAGCTCAATGCTCATGTCGAGCGGGAAGACAGCAACTATACCATCATTATGCCGTCAAACGAGGCCTGGGCTAAGCTCTACAAGAAGATATCAGGTTATTACAAGTATATCCCCACGCTGAAATATCAGAACGTGGAGCGTGCTGAGTCTTTCACGAACTTCCCTGATGGTACCGTGACGGCCAATGCCGCGTATTTCACGGACTCTCTTACCAAAAAGGCCATTGCCAGCTATCTGATATTCAACAACAACGACCGCTATAATCGTTGGGTAGAGAACAAGAATGAGCTCAATACCGATACGATATCGATGACGGCTCGGAATTGCTATATTACTGATCCTCAGCAGATGCTCGACCAGACAAAGGAGAAGGTCACGATGAGTAATGGCTATGCCCGTTTGGTTGACAGTCTTGCTATCCATCCATGGGACTGGTATGCTCCAGAGTTGAGAAGCCTTGCTCTTGGTAAGGATTTCAGTAGTAACACTTCGGTTGTCCGTGTCGACAATGTCGATCCTACAAAGGTAACGCTGGAACCGGGACAGAGCACATTGAGATATATACATGCTGAGCCCACGTCCTTGTATTCTCGTCCGCAGCTTGTCATGATGCTGCCCAATGTACTTTCTACAAAGTATAATATTTATGTCGTGCTTGTTCCGCCTAATGTGGATTTGGAAAATGCCGCGATGGAAGTTAAGCCCAACCGTCTGAACTTTGAGGTCAGCTTCTGTCAGGCCAATGGCAATCTCCAGCGACTGAAACTGAACCAGAAGGTTGTCAATGATCCTTCAAAGGTCGATACCGTCTATGCGGGAACCGTTACCTTCCCTGTTAGCTATTACGGTCTTGGCGTTGCTACCACTGTAGCCCCTAACTTGAAAATATCATCAGAGATCAACGTGTTCAACAAGGTGCAGATGGCAAACTACACGCGTGACATACGCATAGCCCGTGTCATCATGAGACCTGTTGAATATGACGAATATCTTGGAAACAAACATTGATTATGAAGAGCGCTAATATACAAAAATTGCAGAATATGGGTCTTCGACTCATGCTTTGCGCCGGAGCATTGTGTGTCGGCTCTCAGGCTTACGCCCAGAGTGCCTTCGAAGACGATATGCATATTGCCGGTCCTAAACATAAGCATGTCATTAAAGATACCTATAAGAAAGTGAGCGTCCACGGCACCATCGTCGATCAGGCAACAAAGAAGCCTCTGTCCGGTGTCCTTGTACATATGTTAGGTGACGATCGGTACACGGCAATGTCGAAGGAAAACGGAACATTCACCATCAAGGTCCCTACTTTCGCTACGTCTCTCTATATCTTCTCTCCGGGCTATCTCGATCAGCAGGTTGCTATTCGCAGCAACGACTCCACGCAGACGGTCCATGTACAGATGCTGAGCGATAAATACCGCAGCATGTATGGTAAAGGTACCACTTATACCGCTACGGGTGCTTTCAAGGCGCAGGGCAACTCTACCGTCATCGACGATGAGATACAGAATAACCTCATGGCTGATGTTTATTCGGTTAATCGCAGTGGAGCTCCGGACAATGGCGCTTCTATGTTTATCCGCGGTCTCAACTCTCTCAATGCCGATGCCCAGCCGCTCATCGTCATTGATGGGGTAGAGCAGGATATGCAGCGTGGCAGAATAAACCTGCACGACGGACAGTTCAATAACATCCTGGCCAACATCTCCCCGGAAGATATAGAGAGCGTGCAGGTCTTGAAAAATGCCACGGCGCTCTATGGTGCGCGTGGTGCCAATGGCGTTATCCTTATCAATACTAAGCGCGGACATTCGATGGCCACACGTATCGAGGCTAACGTCTATGCCGGTGTGAGCCTCATTCCCCAGTTGCCGACCATGATGGATGCAACGGGCTACCGCAACTACGCTACGGAGATGCTCGGCACTGTAGAGGAGAATCTGAAGCAGAACACGCCGATAGATTTCCACTTCCTCAACGATGACCCGACGGGATACTATTATAATATGTATCACAACAACCACGACTGGACCGACGATGTCTATCGCACCGCTCTGTCGCAGAACTATAGCGTGAATGTCCAGGGTGGTGATGATATAGGTATGTATAACCTTTCCGTTGGTTACATGGATGCTGATTATACGGCAAAGAAGAACGCTTTCAACAGAATGAATGTGCGCTTCAACACCGATATCAACATCTTGTGGAACTTCAAGACGAAGTTCGACATCTCTATCTCCCGTACCAACAATAAGATCTTTGACGATGGCGCTCCGGAGAGTCTCTCTTCCGGGACCATCACGTCGCCGACATTCCTGTCGCTCATCAAGTCTCCGTTGATAACGCCTTATCAGTATAATGCTATCATCGGTGGATTCTCGGAGCTTCTCAGTGGCTACGACGATATTTTTGGGCAGCTCGGTACAGAGTATTCGCTTGCCAACCCTGTTGCTATCCTTCAGAATGGCAGTGGTGACAACAAGAACTATGCGGAGAACACTTATTTCAATGTCCGTCTTGAGCCGACATTGACGCTTGGCGATTTCAAGATCACGGAGAAGATAAGCTATAATCTTGACCGTCTGGCTCAGCGTTATCACCGTCCTTATACGGGTGTCCCTAATTTTGAGATTGAGAACCTCGGTACGGTCACCTCTATGGTTGCTTCCCTTTTCACAAAGGAAACCAACATGTTGTCGGATACCCGTGTCGACTGGTCCAAGAAGTTAGGCAAGCATACGCTCTCTGCTTTTGCCGGTTTCCGTTACAACTCGTTCTCTTATGATGCCAGTGACCTGACGACGGAGTATAATGGGCAAACAAACGATAAGAATCCTGCTCTCTCCGCTTCTTCCGGTTACCAGTATGTCAAGGGTGCCAATGACCAGTGGAAGATCATGCAGTGGTACGGCAATGTAGACTACAACTATATGAACCGTTACTTCGCTACCGTCTCCCTTCTTGGTGAGGCCAATAGCCGTTTCGGTGACAAGGCCGATGGTCTGAGTCTGGCGGGTGTCAAGTGGGCTTTGTTCCCTAATGTACAGCTTGGCTGGGTCATGACGAACGAGAACTGGTTCCCCAAGAACTCTTTCGTCAACTATCTGCGTCTGAACCTCGGGTTTGACATGAGCGGTAACGACGGTATCTCCAACTATGCCGCTAAGACGAGCTTCTCGGCTGTGCGTTACCTCTTCCGTGCTACGGGCCTTCAGCTGACCAATATCGGTAATGATAAGATTAAGTGGGAGAACACGAGCAAGTTCAATTTCGGCCTTCAGACTTATATGTTCGACAACCGCCTGGGCCTGAACTTTGACATCTACCACCATCACACCAGTGACCTGTTGACAATGCAGCATTTTGATAATCCTGTGGGCGGTATCAACAACTACTGGACCAATGGGGGCGCTCTCGACAACAATGGCTTTGAGATTGGCATCAATGGTAAGCCCGTCGTGACAAAATCGTGGGCATTGGAGCTCGGCGCTACGCTCGGACATTATAAGAATGAAATCAAGAAACTTCCCGAGCAGAGCATTATCAACTCCGTCTATGGCGACAAGAATATTATCACAGAAGTTGGCGGTCCTATCGCTCAGTTCTATGGATACCAGACAGCTGGTGTCTTTGCTACCGATGCAGCAGCTAAGGCGGCAGGTCTGAATGGCTCCGATTATCTCTATATGGTCGACGATGCCGGTCAGCGCGAGGCTTTCAAAGCCGGCGATGTTCATTTCGTTGATCAGAATGGCGATGGCGTCATTGACGAGAAGGACAAGGTGGTCATCGGTGATCCTAATCCCGATATCTATGGCAATATCTTCGCTAAGTTGTCTTACAAAGCCTTGACATTGTCGCTGGGCTTCAACTATAGCTTAGGCGGTGATGTGTACAACTATGAGCGTTCTATCCTTAACAGTGGTTCGACATTCTACAACCAGCAAGTGGCCGAAGAAGGTCACTGGCGTTATGAGCGCCAGATCACGGACATGCCTCGTCTCTGTTATGGCGACCCGATGCAGAACAACCGCTTCTCGGATCGCTGGATAGAAGACGGCAGCTATCTGCGTCTTAAGACCGTGAATGTCTCTTACCGCATCCCGACCCCCGCGAGCTGGTCCTGGCTGCAGGGCCTGACGGTATGGGGTGAGGCACGCAACGTGTTCACGCTTACCAAATACACGGGCTCCGATCCTGAGTTCAGCGTTGGCAACGGCTCTATCTATCAGGGTATAGATGCCGGTCAGCTCGCTCTTGGCCGTTCGTTCGTATTAGGACTTAAAGTCAACCTCTAAATCAGAAACACAATGAAAAAGATTCTTATATGCTTGGCAGCAGTCTTCGGGCTTCTCTCCACTACCGGCTGCTCAGATATGCTTGATGTAAAGAGCGACAGCCAGGTGTTCGATCCTTCCTTGAATCAGAAGACCGACTCGGTGTTCTTCTCGCTCGGCATCATGCAGGCTATGCAGCAGCTTGCCGACCAGTATGTCTTTCAGGGAGAGATGCGTGGAGATAATGTCAAGCTGACAGCCTACACGAACAACAACCTGCGGACCCTGGCCAACTTCTCGGCGGACGCTACCAACAGATACGACTCGGCCTACGTCTACTATCGTGTCATCAACAACTGCAACTACTATATTGCTCATCGTGACACGATGCTCTATACGGGGTCTACCAATGTGGTGCGCAATGAGTTTGCGGCGGTCAAGGCGTTCCGCGCCTGGGCTTATCTGCAACTGGCCCGCAACTATGGCAAGGTGCCGTTCTTCACAGAGCCTCTGACGACGATCTCACAGATCAATGGCTCCCAGTTCCCAAGCCTGACTTTGAAGGAGATTGTGGCAAGGCTCGCACCGGACCTCCAGCAGTATTCGGGCATCTCTGTGCCCAACGACGGTAATGCTACGATAGCTGCCGGGTCTACCAACTCCGGCCAGGCCAAGACGGTGAGCCGTGCTCTCTGCTTCATCCCTGTTGACGTCATCCTTGGTGAGATGTATCTGGAGGCTGGCGACTATGCCAACGCCGCTAAGTATTACACTATCTTCCTGACTCAGACTCCTCATCCTTCTGTCTCCAATGGCAACCTCGCTTTGGGTTACAGTGAGGAGATGCAGTTTGACTACGATCATAAGACTCGGCCGACCGACTGGAACTTTGGTGTAAAGGGCGCTACCTCATGGTCGTCAATCTTTGCCAACAATTCCACAGCCGACATCGTCTCATACATTCCTATGGCTGTGAACTATCAGATGGGCACTACGACAAACATCCCATTGGCGTTCGGTTATAACTATTATTCTACCGAGGGCCGCAACAGCATGTATGTCGACCAGATCCAGATCAAACCGTCTGCCCAGCTCCAGACCCTTTCTGATACAGCTACATACTATTATCAGCAAGACCGTACAGGCGCTCTCGCCGGTGAGTTCGTCAATGGCGTCAAGTACGGCGATCAGCGCTTGCAGGCTGTCACTCATGAAAATGTCCAGGGTGACAGCACCGTGAGATGGATCACGAAGTACAATAATGGTAACATCATCCTTTATCGTACCACAACGATCTATCTGCATCTTGCTGAGGCGCTCAATCGTTTAGGTCATCCCGATCTGGCTTTCGCTATCCTCAAGGACGGTATCAACCAGAGCCTGACCGACTCCACCTACACGTATGTCACTCCGGAATCGAAGGCCTTACTGACAACGACTTATCCGTTCTTAGGAAGTCAGTTCAGTGAGATGTTCCCTCGTCATACCTCCGGTTCAGCTTCTGTCAATACCAATTACGGCATTCACATGCATGGCTGTGGATATGTAGCTGACGATGCTTATCCCAACCGCCCTGACTGCCCGTTGTATTACAACTACTGGACAGAACTGTCCAACAAGCTCGCTTATCTCCGTAAGGAGTTCCCCTCGGCAAAGATCGGCACGACGAAAGCCGACAGCATCAATGCCATGGAGGATATTCTCTGCGACGAGTATCAGTTGGAGTTTGCTTTTGAAGGCACACGCTGGTATGACCTCATGCGTCTGGCTCGTCACAAGAATCAGGCGGGTACGTACGGGGGCAACTTTGGCGGGCAATGGCTCGCACGTAAGTTGCAGTATAAGCATCCTGTAAAGGACCTGACGAATGAAGACAACTGGTATCTTCCGATGAAGTAGTGATAAATCTTTTGCGATGAAGAACATTCTCATATTCATCTTCTCCCTGCTGCCCTGCCTCTCCATCTTTGCGACGGAGGCAAGGCAGAACCGTGGGCTCATAGCGTTTGTCAATGGCAATGACGTCCAGGTGGAATGGCGCATGCGTGCCTCGGATGACCCGACGCAGACCCAGTATCTGCTTTACATCGATGGGAAGCTCTATGGCACGTTCCGTTCTAAGACCACAGTAAGAGTCAGCAAGTCGCGGTATGAGAACTCTGTCTTCTCGCTTGTTGTCAAGGACAAGGACGGCAAGGAGATAGACCGTCAGAACGATGTCAAGGCATGGGGCAGCCCGTGTCTCGACATCCCTATGACTGCTCCGGTCATCAAAGGCAAAGCCGATACCGCGATCGTCAGATACGAGCCGTCGGATGCCTCTGCCTACGATATGGATGGCGACGGTGAACAGGAGATCATCATCAAATGGGCAAGCTCCTGGGCAGGTAAGGATGCCGTGGCAGCTGACCGTCATCAGTTTGTCGACTGCTATAAGCTCAATGGTAAGCTCTTATGGCGTATCGATTTCGGACAGAACGGTATCGAAGGCAACAACTTCAATTTTGAGGTCTCCGATTTCGACGGAGACGGCAAAGGTGAGATGATTGTCAAGACCGCTCCCGGTTGTAAGGATGGTCTCGGCAACTACGTCGGTAAGGGACTGAAAGGCTATCCCGATGATTTGGAGAAGACGTATAAGCGCGGTAGCGACGGTGGCCCCGTCTCTGGTGAGGAATGGGTGACTTGTTTTGACGGAACCACAGGTAAGGAACTTGCTACAAGACAATATTGGCCGTATTTCAGTATTCAGACCAACTGGGACAACCGTCCCAACCATGAGGATGGACAGAACTATGGCCGCCGGGGCAATGGCTTCAAGAGTGCTGTGATCCGCATCCCGTGCCGTGACGGGCAGGTCCGTCCCTGCTGTTATCTCCAGCGTGGCATCTATACTTACGTCTATGCCACGGCTATATCATGGGATGGGAAGAATCTCGTAGAGGAGTGGCGTTATGGCTCTACGGCTACCAACTCTTCTTTCACAGAGAATGCAACAGGCAAGCATACACAGACGATAAGTCTCATGTCGCAGGGCGCCCATCAGGGACAGGCCGGCGACCTCGACGGCGACGGTTACGACGAGGTGATGATCGGGGCTGCAGCGATCGATCACGATGGCACGGTGTTATGGTCTACAGGATTGGGACATGGTGATGCCGAAGGTGTCGGTGAATTCAATCTTGATAATCCCGGATTAGAGGCTTGGCGTATCACGGAGGTAAGCACCAAATATGATGCATGCATGATGGACGGCAAGACCGGTGAGGTCATGAATGGTCAGCTTTATACCAAGGGAGATGTCGGTCGTGGCGTCATTATGGATCTCGACTCCACGAGCGCAGGCTCTGAGTATTGGTTCATGACGGATGGCGGTAAGATGTACGACCAGAACGGGAAAGTGCTCTATAGCTATTCGCGTGGCAATGGTACGGGTTATCCGAGCTTCCGTATCTTCTGGGATGGAGACCTCTTAGATGAGCATTTCGATGGGGATAAAGTCTCAAAGTTCGACCTTGCTTCTCATAGTTGGGTGCGCTCTACCTTCTATCGTAAGACCGACGGTAAGAATCTCTTCTACAAGCGTTACTCTGTCTTCAGCATCAACTCAACGAAGAAGAACGCTTGTCTGCAGTGCGACCTCCTCGGCGACTTCCGGGAGGAGCTTGTCATGCCGGCAAGAGCCCAGGACTTGAAACGTACCGACTGCGACTACGTGCTGCGTGTCATCACCACGACTTTCGACACCGACAAGAAGTTGCCGTGGCTGCGTGACGATTATCTCTATAACCTTCAGATCTCTAACCAGAATGTAGGCTATTCCATGCCGCCACATCTCTCTTACAATGCCTACGCTTGGTATAAGTCGTTGCCGGCGATGGGTAAGGATGAGATAGGAAAGAAATCCACGGGTATAGACCGGGTTTCTACTGATGCCAGCGCCTCAGAGACGTGGTATGATCTTAGCGGCCGTCGTGTTGCCAAACCAAGAACCCCTGGAGTATATGTAAGGAACGGCAAGAAAGTCGTAATAAAATAGAATAGTGATTGTTAATCTAAATATAAACTAAAAATCGATGCTTATGAAAAAGTATTTTACCTTACCTCTGTTGGCGGCAGTGATGTTGCTTTGTCTTGCAGCGACTGCCGGCGCACAGACGCGTAAGTCGTGGGACTTTACGAAAGGTTTCAGCGAGCTTACGGTTTACAATCTCACACAGGATGCCAGTGATGCTTCGAGTGGCTTCTGGCAGAAGAATGGAAAAGGAGACAATGTGGATTTCTCCACAAAGGGTAATACCACCATTGACCACGAGGCTTTGACCGCTACTGTGGACGGCAGTGCTATAGAGTTGCCGGAGTTTACCGACCTGAAGTTCTATATCACCGGTAGTGGTGACATGCTCCATGTCTGTAAGCCTGCCGGTAAGGAAGGTTACATCTGGTTCAATGCTCCTGACGGCAAGAAAGGCCGGCACACACAGATCATCATTCCCAATGTCCCTGCAGGAGAGAAGGTGACGATCGACTATAGTACACACAAGACAGGCGATGCCCGCGGCTTTAAGAGTGTCACTGATGGCTTCTCCGATGCTGATGGCAACACGACCTGGACGAGCAAAGACCGTGACACTGTTGAGATCATCAACAACACGGGTGCGACCTCCGACTTCACGATAGCTGCCACGAATGGTTATCATATCTACAGTATCGTGATCGGTGCGGGCGATGACCCTGATGCACTGAAGAAGAAAGTGGCGTACATCTATTCCGGTGACCTGACTTCTGATCCTGCTTATTCTTTGTTGTCAGCAAACGAGGCTATCAAGGTCACTCCGCTCGATGCTAACACGACACTCATGCGCGATGACCTTCTTAAATACGACGTTAACGTGTTGAGCGCTACCATCCCCGCCGACAACGCCAATGTCCAGCTTCTTAAGGATGTCCAGCCTTTCGAGCCTACACTGAACCTTAATGCCGACCTCTATCCGGCTTGGGGCTATGGGCAGGTCGTCAAGGTGGAGTCTCCTTTCGGTGATGTGGCAGAGCCTTCGAACCCACTGTTCGCCGGCATGGAGCTTGTGTCTGCTGCCGATGCAGAGCTGGCAGAAGGTCATGCAGGTGTCGTCTTCGGTGGTGAGGCCTACAATGGCGTCAAGCTCGGAAGCTATTATGCAGATGATAATATCTTGGCAACAGCCATTGGCGATCCGACAACAGTGGCTATCCACAGTCATAACAGTGCCCATAACGGCTATACCTACCTTCCTTTAGCTAACAGCAATCTTGCTTCTACGGAGGGCACCCATGCCGCAGCACTGGTAGCAAACGTTATCAACAACCTCGCTGCATCCAAGGCAGACATCACACCGACGGCCCTTCCAACTTTCGATGTCCACTATGGCAACCATACGGCTACGGTCAAGATAGAGTCGGACGCTCCTTATGCAAAGATCTATTATACTACCGACGGTACAGACCCGACGACAAAAAGCACCGCTTATGCTGAGCCTATCAAACTCGATGCAGAGACTACTGTCAAAGCTATCGCTGTCGGTCAGGGTTACACGGAGAGTGCTGTTGCCGACACCCTCATCAGGATGTACAACCAGGCTGCCATGCCTACGATCAGTCGTGTCGATGAGCCGGATGCAACGACCATCACGCTCTCTACTACCGACGATGCTACTATCTGGTATGCTTTCGAGGCTACAACTGATACCACGAAGGCTATTCGTTATACCGGTCCTTTCGTTCTCAGAGACCATTGCACACTGACGGTCTTCGCTGACGGTGACGCTTATGTCCCTTCAGAGATGAACACGCAGGAGATCTTCATTAAGGACGATAGGGTCTATGCCGATCAGGTTTCCCACTTCGATGCCAATTCCGTCTATGGCGGTACCAATGGCAAGGGCATGTTCTCATGGGGTACTGGCTCTGTCAGTCAGTATGACACCACAAAGGATCCTATCGGTACCACAAAGGATGCTGACGGTATAGAAGTACCGGTCTATCCGGAGCGTGAGGCAGAGATCTTCCCGGCTGATACGACGGGTCTTGACTGGGTGCTTTCCTCTAAGGGTCAGTCGCTCATCTGGCAGAACACCAAGCCGGGTAAGGATGTAGGCAACGCCGGTGACTACAACCCAGCCACAGCCGTTGATGTCGATACGCTCATCACAAAGAACAACATCCAGTTCTATAAGCACAATGGAGATGAGTATAATGCTTCCATCATGAGCATTAAGAAGTTCCAGGGACCTTTCAATGTCGTCTCGTTCATCGGCACAGCCGGTGGCGATTTTGAGAAGATGGGCTTTGAGACTTCCTCCGATGGTAAGAATTGGACGATCATGGGTGACACCATCAGTCAGAAACTGACAAAGCGTCTGTACAAGAAGTATACTCTCAATTATTCTGGCACTGACGAGGTGTATGTCCGTCTGGTCGAATATGAAGGTCCTAATGGCTCCGGCCCACAGGTCTATGATATCTATATCATGACAGAAGGAGAGAAGTCGAAGGCTATCGAGGCTGACCTCGCTGAGAAATATGCTACAGGCATCCATGCAGTGAAGAACACAAAGACCGGATCTAAGGTCGTCGCTATCTATAACCTCAACGGCGCACGTCTCAACAGTCTGCAACGCGGTATCAATATCGTTAAGTTCGCTGATGGCTCCGCTTGTAAGGTGTTAGTGAAGTAAGCTGTAACTATAATAAGCACGGCTCATAAGAATAAGGCAGCCCCCTCCAAGGATTGCCTTATTCTTTTGCCGTTTTGCTTATCAATCCTAAAAGAAACAATTGATCAATCATGAAGACACTTTTTGCCTGTTTAGGACAGGCTCTATGCTCGATGGTGATGGATGCCCAGATTGTCGCTTTCCCTGGTGCCGAAGGTTTTGGTGCGTTGGCTACGGGTGGTCGCGACAGTCGTAAGGTGGTCCATGTCACCAATCTTAATGCTTCCGGCCCCGGCTCTTTTGCTGAGGCTGTCAGTGGATCGAATCGTATCGTGGTCTTCGATGTCGGAGGAATCATTCATCTCTCATCATCCGACATGGTGGCTATAGACCGTCATGACAACATCACTGTCCTTGGGCAGACAGCACCGGGGCAGGGCATCACAGTCTATGGCAACCGGGTGCTCATACGCAACTGCAAGAATATCATCTTCCGATATATACGTATGCGAGGTTCCATCAACATGAAGAGCAGTGACGAGACACTGACGATGGACGGTGCGGAGAATGTCATCCTTGACCATTGCTCCATCTCCTGGGGACGATGGGATAACGTACATATCAAGAATGCCAACAACATCACCTGGCAATACTGCATCATCTCGGAGGGTATAGACCCGCAGCGTTTCGGCGCTATCACCGACGGCACGAAGAACTGGACCATCTCCCACTGTCTGTGGATCGACAACCACAGTCGTAATCCGAAGATGAAATGCTGGGCACAGATGATCAACTCGGTGGTCTATAATGGAGGCAATGGAGTTGTGGGCGGCCACTCCTCTGCCGACAACTATCAGGATCTTATCAACAACTATTATATCGCAGGTCCGCAAGGAAGCAGTAAGTACAGCCAGTGGACCGAGACAGACCATCTCTATCAGAGTGGCAACATGATGGATGACAATACGGATGGCATCCTTAATGGCTCTCTTTACACCAATACATCCTGCACCAATGAGACAGCTCCACATTTTGCCCCGACCGTATCAGTCACCGTAGACACTCCGGAGGAGGCTTACAGGAAAGTCGTCGATGAGGCGGGCTGTTCACGGGTCCGCGACAGTCATGATGCCCGTCTCATTCGCCAGCTGCAGTCGCTCGGCAAAGAGGGTGCTATCATCGACAAGGAAGGCGATGTCGGCGGCATCGGTACCCTTGATGGCGGCTTCGCACCGCAGGACACTGACGGCGATGGCATCCCCGACAAATGGGAGACGGCCAACGGCCTCAACCCCAACGATGCTTCGGATGCCACGCAGACAGCTAACGACGGCTATCTGTGGATAGAGAAATATGCTGAGTCGAGAGCCAAGAAGGTGGATATGCTTTTAGCACCGACAAGTGTCAAGGTCACGAACATTGCCGGTGACAAGACAAAGGCGGGACTGAGCTGGACGAATGTCGACGACAATGCTACGGCTGTGCTCATAGAGATGAGCACCGATGGTGAGCACTTCACGCAGGTCGACTCGTTGTCAGCTAAGGCGTCGTTCAAGTCGTTCTCCGGCCTTGATGCCGAGACGATGTATTATTTTCGTCTGCGTATCACCGATGGAGCCGATTATTCGGCTTATTCCGCAGTTGTGAGTATCAACGAGCCTGAGGGAGCCAATGCAGGCGGAGGTACCGAAGCCGGTACAAAAACCTTCATCCCTCAGGAAGGCAAACTCTACCGTATCATCTGCTACACCAGCCGCTACTATAACAAAGAGGCCAACTTCAATGGTGCTGCGCAGTATCTGACGGTGAAGAATCATCGACTGAAGGCTACGACAAAGTTCGACTGGAAAGATAAGGCTCTTCTGTGGACGGTAACGCGTGATGCCAATGATACCACAAAATATTATCTCCAGCAATATGCCACCAAGGAGTATCTTCAGCCCACGGTCGACAGTGATGGCTATGCCTTTACTGCTGCCGATGCCAGGGAATTCGAAGTGACCTATGTAGGAGACAAGACCACGACCCAGAGAGATGCCAAGGTTGCGTTGTCGTTCTATCGCATCAATGCTCCGGAGAACAAGGGGTATCAGCTGCGTGGCCGCTCAGCCGATATGTGGCTATGGGGCAACGGCACCATCACGCGGGCTGACATGGCTTTCACCTTCCAGCCGATCAGCAAGTCCGTCTTCGAGACAACGGCGATCACGAAGATCCGGAATAGCAGACCTGTCTCCAAGGAGGTGTACAACGCTAACGGCATGCGGCTTAATAGTCTGCAGAAGGGACTCAACATCGTAAGATATCCGGATGGCACGACAAAGAAAATAATCATCAGATGAAAAGGACATTATCTATATTAGCCTCTCTCCTTATGGCAGCGGGGCTATCAGCACAAGACTGCTCGGTCAGTCTCTCTGGACGTAACGCGACCCTCTCGAACGGAACCGTAACGGCTAAGATCGGCAGTAACGGGCGGGTCAGCAACCTGTCATGGAACGACTGGAATGCGTTGACAAGCAATGGCATCTATTTCGACTATACGGCCAAGGCCAACACACAGCCGTCTTACTCCAAGGCGCAGATCATAAAAAACACCAAAGACATGGTGGAAGTGCGCTATACCGACGACAGCAGTGACCTGCAGTTCCAGTTGGGTTACATCATGCGCAAGGGTGTCAATGGCATCTATATGTATATCATTGCCAACGGCACGTCTGCGTCTTCTTCCGTAGGCCTTCGTGAGGCGCGTGTCTGCACGCGTCTGAACGACTATTTCACTTATGGCTATGTCAACGACCGTATGCAAGGCACGCTGCCGACAGCGGCTACGATGAAAAAGGTGGACCAGAGCGGAAAAATCCAGGATGCCACGTTCAAGCTGCCTGATGGTAGTATCTACACAAAATACAACTGGGCTAACTTTATCGCTGAAGACAGTGTCCATGGCGCCATGAGCCCCGTCTATAAATATGGCGTATGGAACATAGCGTGCTCTCACGAGTGGCTCAACGGCGGACCTACGCGTCAGGAACTGACGGTGCATGCCGATACCAAGTCGGAACTGACGATCCAGATGATCCAAGGTGAGCATTTCGGTGGTGCCGCACAGAAATATGCTGACGGCGAGAAAAAGATCTATGGGCCTTTCCTGATATACATGAACCGTAAGAACAGTGTGGAGGAGATGATCGCTGATGCCAAGGCTATGGCACACGAGCAGCAGGCGGCATGGCCGTTCGGGTGGTTCGACAATGCCAACTATCCGTCACCTTCTCAGCGTACGACGGTCACCGGAAAACTGAATATCACCAATTACGATTCTGCCGACTCCGTTCAGGTCGTCCTCGCAGAGCCGGGAGGCGATTTCATGGACCAGGGTAAGAAGTACATCTATTGGGCTACGACAGGTAAGGACGGTCAGTTCACGATTAAGGGTGTACGGCCTGACAGCTATACATTATATGCTTATGCGCTGAAAGGTGACATCACCGATCAGTTGGAGGTGAACAACATCGATGTCGCAGGCGAGGCTATGGATCTCGGTGAGGTAAACTGGACTCCGAACCGTTATGCGGATGAACTGTTGCTTATCGGACAGAACAACCGGCGCGCCGATGGTTTTAACATCAGCGATTCCTTGCGTGCCTATGGCTTGTGGAACAAGGTGCCGGAAAACCTGACCTTCACGGTCGGGGAGAGCAAGGAGGCCAATGATTGGTACTATGCTCAATGCCACAATGGAGTGTGGACCATCCTGTTCAATAGCGACAAGACATACACAGGTCTGGCGCACCTCTCTTTCTCTGTTGCCGGCCAGGCAAATAGTGCGAAGGTGCAATGTGCCCTTAACGGTACCAATATCGGTGATAATTTCAGTTTCAGTAACGATGCTTGCATCTATCGCAGTGCTACTCAGGCCGGGCATCACCGTTATAAAGTCATCAATTTCAATGCCGGACTGATCAAGAAAGGTCAGAACCGACTGACGCTGACGATGAGTGGCATCGGCAGCAATGGCGGTATGATGTACGACTGCATAAAGCTTGAGGCTGGAGGGCTGGTCAGCAGTGGCATCAACGGTGTCAGAAATACGGCCCGTCCTGTTGACGATGCATGGTATAACCTCCAGGGCCAGCGTGTCTCCATGCCTTCTGTGGGTATCTACATACATAACGGCAAGAAGGTCCTGGTAAAATAATCATTCATCTATGCTCAAATTGATCCTCTGTGTCTGCCTGCTGTCCTTGGCAATGGTGATGCCTTCTTCCTCTGAAGAGCGGCAACTGAACTATTGGCCGGAAGACAATGCTTTTGTCTGCGTCAATGGCAGCAACCGGTATACCCGTGCTTTGTATGGCGGATTCACGGAGTGGCGCCTGGAGACGAGCGACCGCCCGGTCTTCGCCACCTATAAGAAAGGTGCTTTCCGCAATGTGCGGGTCATAGCTGATATCGGTGGGGTGAGGATCCCCTTGGATTCTACCGATTATTGCAAGGCATGTTATACAGAGGGTCGTCGCGACTATGTCGTAAAAGACAAGAGACTGAACGGCGGGACCATTACGCTTTCTGTCGCTGCAGACAGAGAGCAGGAGGGAGCCGTATGGAAGATTTCTTCCGATAAAAATATCGCCATAGAGGTTGTAGTGAGTAATACAAATCGTCGGCGGTTCTCTCGCTATGGCGATATAGGAACGGATGGTGTGCCTGAAGGATTTGATGCCAAATATGGGGAGCAGCCCCTTCAGAAGATGGTCCTCAGACTAACGGGTGGTGCCGCTTCCTATTTTGCTATCGACGAGAAGGCTTTGTCTTTCGATAGTCAGCAGACTTTGAGGAGGAGATACGCTGAGGCCGTGGCGTGGTGCCGTAGGCTCTCTTCCACAGTGTCGTTCACTACTCCTGACCCCTTCATCAATCCTATTGGCGGGGCCATGGTCATGGCTGCCGACGGCGCATGGGATGGCAAGGTGTGGAACCATGGTGCCGTGGGGTGGCGTATGCCGTTGCCCGGTTGGAGAGGAGCTTTCTGTGGCGATTTCTTAGGAATGTTCGACCGTCAGCTCTCTCATTTCAATGGCTATGCCAAGAGTCAGGTGACGGATGTACCGGTGACACTGCCTCATCTGATGGACTCTGCCAACAATCTCGCTCGGGGCGCTTATCAGTGGGGCACACCGATGTACAGCAATGGATATATCTGTCGCTTGCCCGAAGACAACCATAAGTTCCATCATTATGACATGAACCTCAATTTCATCGATGAGTTGTTGTGGCACTTCGAGTTTGATGCCGACACGTCTTATATGCGGCGGATGTGGCCTGTGCTGAAGCGCCATCTTGCTTGGGAGAAACAAGCATGGGATCCCGACAACGACGGCCTTTATGATGCTTATTGCTGTATCTGGGCCAGTGATGCCTTGCAATATAACAGTGGCGCCGTGACCCATTCCTCGGCTTACAACTATCGTGGCAACTGCCTTGCGGCGCGTATAGCAGAGATTATCGGTGAGGATCCAACCCCTTATAGGGCTGAGGCAGAGAAGATACGTGCAGCTATGGACGCTCGTCTGTGGCTCCCGAGATCTCTTGTCAGGCGAGGTCCCGATGGCCGTCTTATGCCTCCTCATTGGGCTGAGTACCAGGACTTCATGGGCTTGAAACGCGTACATCCCGATGCGGCACTGTGGAGCGTTTATGTGCCGATAGACTGTGGTGTAGGAACTCCGGAACAGGACTATGACGCTACGCGGTATGTCGATCAGTGTATCCCGCATATAAAGTTCAGAGTGGGCAAGACCTCTTACTACACGCTTTCCACCTCTGACTGGCAACCCTATGAATGGAGCATCAACAATGTTGCTATGGCGGAGGTGATGCACACGGCACTGGCTTATTGGCAGGCAGGCCGTGCTAACGAGGCTTATGACCTGTTGGAAGGATGTGTGATGGATTTTATGTACACAGGACTTAGTCCGGCCAACTTTGGGCAGATCTCGCGTTTTGATGTCAATAAAGGGGAGGCGTATCGTGACTTCACAGATGCTACAGGTATCGCCTCACGTGCTTTTATCGAAGGACTTTACGGCATCACGCCCGATGCATTGAATGGCCGGTGCATCATCCGCCCGGGCTTCCCGTCATCCTGGGACAGTGCGTCCGTGCACACGCCTTACCTTGACTATTCGTTCAGACGGGTGGGCGGAAAGGAGATCTATCATATCCGCCAGCATTTCAAACGGCCGCTGCAGATCGTTATCAGGCAGAATACCGGAGGGGGAGCCTACGTCGACACTGTTCTCACCGCTGATACCTTGCTGACGATAGCCGTTCCTTCTCGCAGAGAGGCCATTGAGGGTAATGCTCGTTCCTTTAATGACAGTAAGGATGAGGCAGTGTCCTATAAGGCGAAAGGAACAGCCCTTGATGATGTCGTCACGCCTGACTGTAAGCCCATCGTACTCTCAGAATATTATAATGCCAATGTTTCGGACATCTTTCAGCAGAACAAATATCTTTCTCCCCGCTCACCCTACACGACGCTTGCTCTCCCTACACAAGGCATCGGTGACTGGTGCTCTACGAAACGGATGGCGGTCATTGATGATGCATGGTTACGTCGCAACCCTTCAATATTACTGAGGAATATTCCTTTCACAGTCCCATCGAAAGGTCTTAATGTCATTTATACATCTCTTTGGGATAATTATCCTGATAGCGTGACAGTACCGCTGAAGGGCAAGGGATCGCATGTCTACCTTCTGATGACGGGCTCTACCAATCCTATGCAGAGCCACATCGAAAATGGCTATGTGAGTGTAAGATATAAGGATGGCAGCTCAGAAAAGTTGTCACTTGTCAACCCGGACAACTGGTGCCCCATAGAACAGGATTATGAGGACAATGGCTTGGCGTTCCGCCTTCCTTCTCCTCGTCCTTACCGGCTCAGTCTTAAGACAGGGAAGATCAGCAGGACCTTGGCCCAAGAGTTGGGAACTTTGACGATTGATGGCGGTGCTGCCCAGCTCCTTGAGATAAAGATTGATCCTGCGAAGAAGTTGAGGGACCTCATTGTGCGTACCACTGCCAATGATGTTGTTATCGGTCTCATAGCTGTCACGGTGCAGAAAACTAAGAGTCTCTCGGTTAAAAACTAAGAGTCCCTCAGTTGAAAACTTTTCGAGCTGTACGGTTGATTTTCTTTCTGTTTGGGACAGTGCCTCGGAGAGGCACACTCTTCATAACCCCAGACTAAAGGAGCGATAGCGAC
>CADBAG010000007.1 GCA_902792635.1 uncultured Prevotellaceae bacterium
AAAAATGAATAACGAATTATCAACTTGGCTAAGGGATAGCAGAATCAGCATTAAGCTTGCAGCTTAAAATTCTGTCATATCCACCCGTACAGGTCGAAAACTTTTGAGAAAAATAATTCGGAAAATTGATTTGAAATAATATTTTTTTATTAACTTTGCAGCCAATAATAGACTTATTGAGACATTTCCAGTTCTTTGGAAGTGTTTGTCTTATTTGAAAATCAATAATTATACTTCACATATTATATATGTATAGCAAAGACGAATTATCTGTCAAGAGCAGAGAAGAACTTGCAGACATCGCAAAGACTCTTGAGCTTAATCCGGATGAATACGATAAGCAGGAAGATCTTGTCTACGCCATTCTTGACAGGCAGGCAGAGGTTGAAGGAAGCAAGAATCCTATCAACGACAACCGTCGCAAACGCAACCGCGACACGAAAGCAAAGGACCGAAACGAAACATTGTTTCCAGAAATTACTGATCCTGTAAAGCGACTTGCTGAACTGGAAGCCACGCTCAACAGTCAGCCGAAGCACAGAGGACCTAAGACTAAGAAAGAGCGCGATCTCATGCGGCAAATTGCTGCACTGAAACAGCAGATTGCTGAAGCTCCGAAACAAAGCAACAACGCAGAAACAGAAGCTGCTGATGCAACTTCAGACAACACACAGAAGACGGAGAACATCCAAAATGATCTTCCTGCTGTGGAAGAGTCTGCTCCTGAAGAGGGCACGAATAAGATAGCCTTGTTACAGGAGAGGATCAATGCCCATAACGAGGCTGCAAAAGAAGAGATGGAAGAGAAGGCTTCTGACGAGGCTTCATCGGAAGAAGAAGGAAGCGCCGAAGACAATCAAACTGAGACGCCTGATGCCGAAGAAAGCACACCCGACAGCGTTTGGGATGGTGATCCAGGAGATGGTACAGATTACATCACAGTTGTTGATCTCCCGGTAGAAGATCAAGGTATCACTCCTAACTACGACATGTTCGACCAGCCCACGACGGGTCCTTCGTTCCAAGAGGAGGAGCAGGGAACGGAAGAGATGCCTCCTGTGCCTCAAGTAAATGAAGAAGAAGAGGAGGAAGAAGAACCCGAGCCATTCGATTTCACGGATCTTATTTCTGCTAATGGCGTATTGGAAGTCATGCCCGACGGCTATGGATTCCTCCGTTCCAGTGATTACAACTACCTCTCATCTCCCGATGATGTTTATGTCCCCAATAACCAGGTACGCCGCTATGGCTTGAAGACAGGTGATGTTATTGAAGCACGCGTGCGTCCGCCTCATGAGGGTGAGAAGTTCTTCCCATTGACAAGCATCGTTTCTATCAATGGCCGTCGCCCCGATGAGATCAGAGACCGTGTACCGTTCGAGAACCTCACACCGCTCTTCCCTGATGAGAAGTTTAATCTCACGGGTGATCCCGCAACAACAAATCTCTCTACACGTATCGTGGATCTGTTTGCACCTATCGGTAAAGGTCAGCGCGCACTGATCGTTGCCCAGCCTAAGACCGGTAAGACAATCTTGATGAAGAACATCGCCAACGCCATCGCAGCGAACCATCCGGAGGCTTACCTGATGATGCTTCTTATCGATGAGCGTCCTGAGGAGGTGACGGATATGGCACGTACCGTGAATGCTGAGGTGATAGCCTCAACCTTTGATGAGCCTGCTGAGCGTCACGTAAAGATTGCGGGTATCGTGCTTGAGAAAGCCAAGCGAATGGTGGAGTGTGGACATGATGTCGTCATCTTCCTCGATTCTATCACACGTCTGGCCCGCGCTTACAACACGGTTTCTCCTGCATCAGGTAAGGTGCTCACCGGTGGCGTCGATGCCAATGCCCTGCAGAAGCCTAAGCGTTTCTTCGGTGCCGCTCGTAATATTGAGGGCGGAGGCTCACTGACGATTATCGCTACAGCTCTTATCGATACAGGTTCCAAGATGGATGAGGTCATCTTCGAGGAGTTCAAGGGAACAGGTAACATGGAGCTGCAGCTCGACCGCAGCCTCTCCAACAAGCGTATCTTCCCGGCTGTCAACCTCGTGGCTTCGAGTACGCGTCGTGATGATCTCTTACAGGATAAGACAACGCTCGACCGTATGTGGATCCTTCGTAAGTATATTGCTGATATGAATTCTCTCGAAGCAATGAACACAATTCACGACCGCATGGAACGCACACGTAACAACATGGAGTTCCTGGCATCGATGAATGGATAATACCCAACCGTAGGGGCGGCCACCATCTTCGTTTCTTCCGTTATCGGAAGACAGAAAACGTGGCCGCCCTTACGTTTATACCCCCGCCATAATATTGCGATCCGTTATAGCAATATTATATGTATCAAGCAGCGCTGCATCTTCCCGGAACTTGTCCGCAAGGGTCTTGTCGGAGAACTTCGATTGGGCTTGTTGGAAAAGTCGTGCTGCATCTTCACCTTTCCCATTGAACCACGCACAATAACCGGCATTCAGATAGTCGGCAGCTTCAGGCTTATCCAAAGCTAAAAGCTCCTGATAGAGCTTGGCCGACTTCTCAAGTTGTTTGGTACAAAGCATTGCCCAAGCAAGCACTCGTTTGACATCGGCATTGTTCTGATCCTTATAATAAAGCTCATACATGATCTTCACAGTCTCTTCAGCCTTATCATCATTGATAAGGGCGATAGCCTCGTTCATCGGATAGAGCTCTTTGTCTGGATAGATAACGGACAACTGCCTGTACAGCTTTGAAGCCTGCGCATAATGGGCACAGCGAAATGAGGCTAAGGCATAACCTTTCAGCGCCTTCTCTTTGCCATTCTCCATGTCATAGGCTTTAGCGAACAACGTCTCAGCCTTAGCATATTGACCTTCTTTCAGCGCTATACGACCTGCGAGGAGACAATCCTCCAAACTGTTCTCATCAAAATAAGCATTCAGCATCACCTTGGCTTCGACAAACAGTCTGCGTTTCAAAAGAAATGTGACAACACTGATTGCTCCGTCATGCATGGAACGCGCATAAACAGGATTATCAATGAAAAGCTTATTGTCCTTACTGCTGAACGGATCTCTGAATGCCCTTCGACTGTCATTGATACGGAAGAACCTATAAAGGTCTTGGAGATACTGACGACGATAGAAGGCGGGGGTATTGATGAGTCCTTCTGTTCCGGGAACCTCCATCGCCACATTGTTTCCCAACATCTCCTTGACATTATCAGGCAGCTGGGCATAGACAGTAGACATCGCCAATGCAAAACTGTATTTGTCTGAATCACAGAATGGCATTGTGGACAGGAGACTGCTCATAAACCGAGCCTTCCTTATTTCCGCAGGAATCTGCTCCAAGCCCGGATGTTGAATATAGAAAGGTGTGAACCAATTAGATAAGGTGAAGAAGAATCCAAAGCGTTTCATCTTCGAGAAGCCACCAAAGTAGATATCCGCGCCGCGTTTCTGCATGTCAGAGATCTTACGCATGCTTTGCTCGATCTCTTCTATCTTCTTGTCACTGTTATCGCCATGAAGGATCTCATCCATCGGGTTCTCCTCCTTCTCCCTGATACCGAACCTCGTCATCTCAAGGTTCTGGTTCTTCATGATGTTCGGTATGACATCGCGCTCGATAGTCTGCGTATCCTGATCAGCTGTGAGACAATACACGATCTGCATCTGCAACTGGACAAGCTCTTCCCGGAAGCCTTCGTTATCCAAAAGCTGATTGATATTGTCAGCTATCTCAGGAAACAGGCGATAGTCGCCTTTGTCAAGGGCAAACACCCAGCCAATGAGCGCACGCTGCTTCAGCTTCTCATCCGTTGCCTCCTTGTATATTTTAAGAAGCATCATCACTTTTACGGGATCCGGAGAGAGTAGGGTAGCCATCATCACGGCAGCACATAAAGTCAGTGAATCCGTAATGTCAATCGTAGGAGAGAGGATAAGTGCAGCAACATCTGTAGCATATTCATTGCTCCATTGACCAGAGACAACGATATCTGTAAAAGCCTTCGAAATAACTGCGAAACGCTGCTCATAAAGTCCTTTGCTCTTGGCATCGACCTGAGACTCAGGCTCAAGAGTCAGCAAGGCGGTGTCAGACACGAATGACTCAAGGCTCGCACGAAGACTGTCTGTATCTAATTGATTATTAATTACTCTACCGGATAAGAGTGGAGCCAAGGAAGGATCGAATTTTATACGTGCCTGCAGCGATACATTGGACAAGACACGATAAAGACGCCGAGCCAATTGATGATAGAGACTGTCTCGTTGATTGTCCTGATATCCACGAAGCATATAGTCGCTCATCATGCGATAATTGCTGCTGATATCCTCCAATTCGTCGGGGACTGAAATTGTATAATCTGTCATCAGCTTGGTCGTGCCTTTTAAGACAATACCAAGTGGGAGATTATCCGACAATTGTTTTTTAAGGACAGCTATCTGATGGATATAGTCTTTCCACTTAGAAGAATCAAGTCTGGTCATAATCTCGTATTAATATCGTTTTGCTATGGCAATGTCATGTGTTCGCGGAGGAGTGACATGACTGAATTTCATCTGAGGCAAAGCCTTGATAGTCTTGCCATCAGCACCCATGTACTTAGCGATGATAGTGGCATAATGTTGGAACCCATTCTTATTAATAGAGTCCACTGCCATGTTATAGACTTTGATGAAAGTCTTGAGTTGCTGCTGCCTCCGTTTATCTTTGAGCGCCTTCTCCCGGAAAGCGATGACACCCATGTGCACATTCTTATCCCTACTGTCCATGAGCATGGGATTGCCATGAATTCTTGCAGTAGTGGCCTGTGGCTCTGTGAACAAGGCTGCATCCATCTCGTTATTGAGGATCATCTTGATGCGGATGCGAGGGTCATTGATCTGAATCTTGTAGACATCATATTTCGGCTTGGCACTGTCTATCGCATAGTCAGCTAAATAATCGGTCACTGAAAACCTCGTCATGGCTATCATCTTGTCGGAGAGTTGCTTCAGCTCCTTGATACGTGCCAGACGGTTGGTATACAACTGCCAATAGCTGCCGGTAGCTGTCACATACCTCAGGGCAATGCCCTCTTTCTTCAATCGCTCCGTGCGGATAAGATCACTGACAAAGCCCTCGACATGTTTTCCTCGCACAAGTGTGTCACAGTCTATCTGCGCTCCACGCTGCTTGAGATGAACCTCAAGCCCATTCTGCGTGAACAAACTATCATCCACGCCAATGAACAAAGGCAGACAATCGAGGGTAGGTACCGTGGCAATCTTCAGCGACAGACTGTCTTCACGCAGCAGCTCCTCGCGAGAGGCTTTCTCTTGCTTTTTCTTTTCATCGTAGCTCTGATGACAAGAAGTTAGGATGAATGAAAATATGATGAAGGAGATGGCAAAGACAAATACGGAAATAAAAATGTCCTTTATGTCTTTACGGAAATTGAACTTATTCTTCATATTCTGTAGTATCAACAATTCCAGCCTCACGCAAGGCTTCTTTTCGCTCACGGCATGTACCGCACTTTCCACAGTGCTTCTCTCCACCTTTGTAGCAGCTCCAGGTCTCGCTATAATCGATACCCAGCGCCTTACCATGGCGTGCAATATCTGCTTTTGTGATATTGGTATATGGTGCCCATACCTGTACCTTTTCATAGGTACCGGCCTGTGCAGCGGCTGACATGGATTTGACAAACTCTGGACGACAATCGGGATAGATAGCATGATCGCCGCCGTGATTAGCCATCATGACATACTTGAGGTGGTTCGACTCTGCCAAGCCTACGGCAATAGAGAGCATGATGCCATTGCGGAAAGGAACAACAGTGGATTTCATGTTCTCATCATCGTAGTTTCCTTCAGGAATAGCCGCAGCACCTTCGAGCAGACTCGACTTGAAATAATCATGCATGAATCCAAGATTGATAGTGATATGTGGAATGCCCAACCGCTTGCAATGCAGTTCGGCGAAAGGAATCTCCCGTGCATTATGGTTACTTCCATAATCGAATGATACGCCCAAAGCAATTCTGTCTTTATATTCGTAAAGCATGGTAATGGAATCCATACCACCGCTGACTATGATAATACTGTCTTTCATTGAAGTGAGTTTATGAGTTTGTGAGTTTGTGAGTTTGTGAGTTTGTGAGTTTGTGAGATTATGAGTTTGTGAGTTTGTGAGATTATGAGTTTATGAGTTTATGAGTTTATGAGTTTGTGAGTTATCCGAAGAGTAGGCGGAGAGCTTCCTCCACTTTCTTCACGGGATGCAACTGGATAGCATATTTCTTGGGATTGATGCCTTTGAGATTATAAGAAGGGAGGATGATGTGGTTGAAGCCGAGCTTCTCTGCCTCAGCGATGCGTTGCTCTACACGACTTACAGGCCTTACCTCACCACTGAGTCCTACCTCGCCACACATGCACCATCCGCTCTCTATTGGCGTGTCCACATTGCTCGATAGCACAGCAGCGATGACACTGAGATCCATTGCCATGTCTGTAACCTTCAATCCTCCCGCGATATTGAGGAACACGTCTTTCTGCATGAGCTTGAAGCCGACGCGCTTCTCCAACACGGCGAGGAGCATGTTCAATCTGCGCTGGTCAAAGCCTGTGGCCGAGCGCTGTGGAGTGCCATAAGCAGCTGTCGAGACCAACGCCTGTGTCTCAACGAGGAAAGGCCGGACGCCTTCAATCGTAGAACTGATAGCTACTCCCGACAAGCCTTCGTGATCCTCTGTCAAGAGAAGCTCAGAAGGATTAGAAACCGCACGCAAGCCGTCCTGCCGCATCTCATAGATACCAAGTTCCGAGGTACTCCCAAAGCGGTTCTTGATGCTTCTCAATATCCTATAAACATAATGCTGGTCACCCTCGAACTGGATAACAGTATCCACGATATGTTCAAGGATCTTCGGGCCGGCTAATGTTCCTTCCTTATTGATGTGACCGATAAGCAGCACGGGAACGCCACTGCTCTTAGCAAAGCGCAACAAGGAAGCGGCACACTCACGTACCTGAGAGATGCTGCCCGGTGAGGAATCAACCTGCTCAGTGGAGATGGTCTGAATGGAGTCTACAACGACTAACTGAGGATGAAGCTCCTGTATGCCTGCATAGATCTTCTCAAGCGATGTCTCGCAAAGGATAAAGACATTGTCGCGTACTTCTTTCTGTATACGCTCAGCTCGCATCTTGATCTGATGCGCACTCTCCTCTCCACTGACATAGAGAATGGGCATATCCGCCATGCCAAGGATAGTCTGAAGAGTAAGTGTCGACTTGCCGATTCCCGGTTCACCGCCTAAAAGCACAATACTTCCCGGCACAATACCTCCACCCAACACTCTGTTAAGCTCAGCATCATGCGTATCTATTCGTGGGGCATCCTCGAGCGGTATCTCTTTCAATCGAAGCGGTTTGTTGTCTCCATGAGGAACAAGTCCTTTTCCTCCACGCCGAAGGGTAGCTGCCGTGTTCTTGGCATTCATCGAGCCATAGTCAGCAGACACTTTGATCTCTTTGAAGCTGTCCCATTCTCCACAGGAAGGGCAGCGCCCAAGCCACTTAGCCGACTCATATCCGCAATTGCTGCAGACATACATGGTCTTGTCTTTCGCCATTGAATAAAAGTCTATTTGTCTTATGACTTATTTGTAGTTATGACTTATTTGTAGTTCTTTATTGTGAACGTCTTATCCATCAACACATTACCGCTCTTCTGAGATCTGAAGACATAACGGAAATTATAAGCAGCCTGCTTAAACTCCTTCATGCTCGTGTTTTCCTTCAGACCCTTAAGAATAGAACCTACAATCTGTTTCTGTCCTTTAGAAAAGACTTCGGGATCATCAATCTTTCCCGATATCGTATAATAGTAGCTAAAGGTATGAGAGGCTCTGTCAAAACCTACACTGTCTGTGCGCTGAGAATCCACAAATGGAGTGGGGCAGTAGCGCTCCGTATAATCCTCTGCGGATTTAGCTGCCAAATCTTCAAGGTTCGTACGATGACAACTTGTCAATGACAAAGCTGCAAAAGCAAGAACCAATATTTTTTTCTTCATCATTTCATTAATTATTTTCTTCCACACCCTGCCATTCCTCCGCCTCAATACCTCTTGAAGCATATCTCTCCCTCCCCTGGGTGGGGGAGGGACTAAGGGTGGGGCTTATTTTTCCCGCAAAGTTAAGAAAAATATAGATTTTTATGGCATCTATCTCCTATCTTTTTCGTAACTTTGCGTCAAAGATTACTAAATTCGAATGGACAACATCCGTAATTTCTGCATCATAGCGCATATCGACCACGGCAAATCAACATTGGCCGACCGTATGCTTGAATATACCAAGACCATCAAGATCACTGAAAATCAGATGCTTGACGACATGGATCTTGAGCGTGAGCGTGGCATAACTATCAAGAGTCACGCCATTCAGATGGAATATGCGCTTGATGGACAAAAATATATACTCAACTTAATTGATACTCCGGGACACGTCGACTTCAGTTACGAAGTGTCTCGAAGCATAGCAGCTTGTGAGGGCGCCTTGTTGGTAGTGGATGCTACGCAAGGTGTTCAGGCTCAGACTATCTCTAACCTCTACATGGCTATCGATCACGACTTGGAGATTATCCCGGTCATCAATAAGATCGATATGCCCAACGCCATGCCTGACGAGGTGGAAGATGAGATTGTAGACCTCATAGGCTGTGACCCGGAAGATATCATCCGTGCCAGTGGAAAGACGGGAGAAGGAGTGCCCGAAATTCTCAAGGCTGTTGTGGAGCGCATCCCTGCTCCTAAAGGCGATCCCAAGGCACCCTTGCAGATGATGATCTTCGACTCTCTTTTCAACTCATTCCGCGGCATCATCGTCCTCGGAAAGGTGATGAACGGTGTCGTGCGTCAAGGAGACAAGGTGAAGTTCGTGCAAACGGGCATGGAGTACACTGCCGATGAGGTAGGTGTCTTGAAGATGGATCTTGAACCTCGAAAGGAACTTTCAACCGGTGAGGTAGGATATATCATCTCCGGTATCAAGGATGCCACGGAGGTGAAGGTCGGTGATACGATCACCCATGTCGATAATCCGTGCAAAGAGGCGGTAGAAGGTTTCCAGGAAGTGAAACCCATGGTGTTCGCTGGTGTCTATCCTATAGACCCGGCTGAATACGAGAACCTCCGCGCTTCTTTGGAGAAACTGCAGCTCAACGATGCCAGCCTCACGTTCTCTCCTGAGTCTTCCCAAGCTTTAGGCTTCGGTTTCCGTTGCGGCTTCCTCGGACTTCTTCACATGGAGATTGTTCAGGAACGACTCGACCGGGAGTTCAATATGGAAGTGATCACTACGGTGCCTAACGTATCCTATAAAGTTTATACAAAGCAAGGAGAAGAGTTAGAGGTGCACAATCCAAGTGGCTTGCCCGACCCCACAGAGATAGATCACATCGATGAGCCGTATATTCGTGCGAGTATCATCACGTCAAGCGATTATATCGGGCCGATCATCAAACTGTGTCTTGACAAGCGTGGTGAACTGCTTGATCAGCAATATATCTCCGGAGGTAATAGAGTGGAGCTCCACTTCATGTTGCCATTGGGTGAAATTGTGATTGACTTCTACGACAAGCTCAAGTCGATTTCTAAGGGATATGCCTCTTTCGATTATCACATCGACAGCTATCGTCCTTCGAAACTTATCAAGCTCGACATTCTCCTCAATGGAGAGCCGGTTGATGCACTCTCTACACTGACCCATGTGGACAATGCAGTGACCTTAGGACGCAGCATGTGTGAGAAGCTGAAGGAACTCATTCCGCGTCAGCAGTTTGATATTGCTATCCAGGCTGCTATCGGTGCGAAGATCATTGCCAGAGAGACCGTGAAGCAGGTACGTAAAGACGTGCTTGCCAAATGTTATGGCGGTGATGTGAGCCGTAAGCGCAAACTATTGGAGAAACAGAAGAAAGGCAAGAAGAGGATGAAACAGATTGGCAACGTTCAGGTGCCTCAGAAAGCATTCCTTGCCGTCTTGAAATTAGATTGACAAATCTCAATCAAGTGACCTAAATAGATTTATAGAGAAATGAAAGAATTACAAAACACAACGCGTGACATAGCACGCGAGCTGGCGCGCAAGTACAGCACGATGACTCATGAAGAGCTCGACACGCTGGAAAGCATCCTCGTTCCGAAGAAGTACGCCAAAGGTGAAATGATTCTTAAGGAAGGAGAAGTCTGTGAAGCCATCTATTATATAGACAAGGGCTTGATCAGACAGTTCTACTATAAGAATGACAAGGAGCTGACGGAGCACATTGGCGCCGACGGAGAGATTTTCATGTGTATAGAGAGTCTCTTCAAGGAAGAACCGACGAAGCTTCAGGTAGAGGCTCTGGAACCAACCATCGTGTATCTCATTCCTAAACACCGGTTGGAGCAAGTGGCTTTGCACAATGTAAATATACAGATTCTCTACCGTAAGATCTTGGAAGAGAGTCTTATCATCTCTCAGGTTCACGCCGATCTGCTGCGCTTTGAGACGGCTCAGAACCGTTATCAGCGCTTGTGCAAGATGAAGCCTCAGGTCGTGCTTCGCGCACCCCTCGTCTACATCGCAAGCTATTTGCAGATGACTCCGGAAACGCTGAGCAGAGTGAGGGCGCAAAGCATATAATAAAAGCCTACCCAAGCCCTCCCTAAAGGGAGGGATGTTGATATGAAAAAGAGCCATCGAAGTAATCAATCGGTGGCTCTTTCTATTGCTTTAAGTAATCAACATCCTTCCCTTTAGGGAAGGCTTGGTTAGGCCCCTTAGGGGGCTCCTTTATGCTCCGTGGAACATATAGTTCTTCATCGTGTCTTCCGTGAGACGCGTGAATAGGTCGAGGGTAAGCTCATCAGCCACCTCAAGCGCATGGTTGAGGATCTGATCGCTGAAAGCCTGAAGCATGTCCTGCGCCTCCATCGGCTTCTCCTTGTAGATAGCAAGATACTTAGCCTCAAACTCCTTCTGACGCTCATCATTCTCAGCCTCAAGCTTAGCATAACGCTCTTTCACGACAGGGGCATAAGCATTGTAGTTGGTCATAGCTAAGGTCATCACCTTACGGAACTTCCAATAAGCTGAGTCATCGGTGCAATGGTTATCACCGATCTGATAAGCCTTCGGGAAGCTCTTGATACCCTGATAGATGGGCAGGAACACACCGAGATCGGCCATGCCATCAGCAACATAAGTGATGTGTCCGATAGCATCAGGAAGCCAAGGACGAACCTGAAGCAGATGGGTCTGCGTGGTACGGAAGATGGAGACAGGACGCCAAGGCTCATGACCATTGTTGTGAAGATACGGATCATGATCTGTACCATCGTAATGGAAACGGAAAGCCTTTCTCAACTCCGGGATATTGATATGACCACTGTCCGGAACAGCATAGACGGGGAACGTGTTGACGTTCACATCCTGCTTCATAGAAGGCGTGAAGAGTTTCTGCAAGCCCCATACACGTGTATAGTTGTAAGTATGATCTGCGATATCATCCTTCGAGTAAGCCTTGTGGAAATCGAACTTCTCTTTACCGTCCCACAGACCATTCTTCTCAGCAAAGCTTAACAGATCCTTGTCAGCGAGGAAGTTCTCTGTATCCTTGGGATCATAATCGCGGAAACGGCTCTGATTACCTGTCACAAAATACTTGTCATCAGGGATACGGCAAGCGAGCCAATGGTGTCCACAGGCATTCTCTAAGTACCAGGTCTCCTTGTTATCGATGAAGCCGATACCAAAGCCCTCAGCCGAGCCATATTTCTCAATCATGGCACCCAAGCGCTCTACGCCTTCACGAGCCGTGTGGATATAGGGCAGCACCGTGTTGTAGGTGCAATTCTCGGCCAGTCCATCAGCGACATAAGGATCGTGCTCAAGCGCCTCTGGACTGCTAAAGATAGTCTCTGTAGAGCTCTCGCCTACACCTGCCGTGTTGAAGCCTGCGCTTCCCCACTCATGATGATACTGATAATCGGGGAGCGCCGTGTATCCCAAACGTTTCTTAGGCAGTGGACATCTGAAGGCACTGTCGTTGGCAACAAACTCCCCCGGACCATTCTCTGTCTCATCAAAGACCAGCCAGTTCTTGCAACGCATGGCATCGAAATCCTCACTGCGTGCATAGATGCGGGAGCCGTCACCTGTCAGCTTGCCACCCACCACGATGGTGGTGCATTCTGACAAACTATTCTTCTTTACCTTTTCCATAATTCATATGATATTTATAGGTATTATCTCTTACCGATATTCATGATCCAACGGAGCGGATGCTTGAGGAAGCCCTTCAGGCTACGATCGTTGATATTAGGCTGGACCACGCCCTTCTTCTTGCCTTTCTTGGGAGCCTGACTGTTAGTGGACTGCTGTGTCTGAGCCTGCTGACCTCGCTGCTTATCAGCATACTTGTGGCGTCCACGCGTCTTCTGGCCCTCATTCGGAGTCTGTGTCTGCTGCTGAGCATGCTGGCGCTCCTGCTTTTGGCCTTTTCCACGCTGACGCCTGCTTTGCTTAGCCTGAACCTCAACATGCTGACCATTGTCTTGCTGGCCATTGTTAACCGGACGCTGTTTCTGCTGACGATTCTGCTTCTGACCATTCTTATTCTGGGCATTCTGCTTCTGACCGTTCTGCTTCTGACCGTTCTGCTTCTGACCGTTCTGCTTCTCAGTACGAGCCTCGTTCTGATTCTCGCCCTGGCTGTTTCTGTTCTCGTTCCGTTGTCTACGGTCTCCGCGCTGCTTGGCATCCTTATGTGCCGTGTTGTCGCGGTCCTTTCTGCGACGGCTCTTAGCCGATGTACGTCCGGGACGCTTAGACGTCGTATACTCCGGACCCTCGCCGCAACCTTCCGGCAACGGGTTCTTCTTGATGTCTTTATCGAGGAACTTCTCTATCTGATGGAAGGCAAACATATCATCCTCATTGACAAAGGTGATAGCCACGCCATCACGATCAGCACGTGCCGTACGACCGATACGATGCACATAATCCTCAGCATCGTGAGGCACATCATAGTTGATGACCATCGCGATATCATCGATATCAATGCCACGAGCCACAATATCCGTTGCCACAAGAACATCAATCTGACCGCTCTTAAACTTGAACATGATATCGTCGCGCTCAGCCTGTTCAAGGTCGGAGTGCATGGCGCCACTGTTGATCTTCAACTTCTGAAGTGCCTGGTTTATCTGCTTTACCTTCATCTTACTTCCCGAGAAGATGATGACTCGCTTCAGGTCACCGGCCTTGAAGATATCCTCAATGATCTTCAGTTTCTGGGTCTCATAGCAGATATAAGCACTCTGCTGAATCTTCTCAGCAGGCTTGCTCACAGCAAGTTTAATCTCTACGGGGTTCTTCAGAAGGTTCTGTGCGAGCTTCTCAATGTCTTTCGGCATGGTAGCCGAGAACATGATGGTTTGACAGTTCTTGGGAAGTCCGGAGGCAATCTTCATGATATCCTCAGAGAATCCCATGTCGAGCATACGGTCAGCCTCATCGAGCACAAAGAAACTCACCTTGGAAAGGTCGATATTACCCATGGAGATATGTGAGATGAGTCGTCCGGGAGTAGCAATGATGACATCAGCCCCAAGCCGCATGCTCTTCATCTCCTGATCGTAACGGTTACCATCGTTACCGCCATACACAGCCACGCTCGATACATCGGGGAGATAATAGGCAAAGCCCTGCATAGCTTGGTCAATCTGCTGAGCAAGCTCACGTGTAGGAGACATCACGATACAGTTGACGGCATCCTTCGGGAAGCCACCGTCGTCGAGTCTTGAGAGGATAGGCAGGAGGTAAGCAGCTGTCTTACCGGTACCTGTCTGCGCCACGCCGAGTACATCGCGGCCTTCCAATATAGGGGGTATACATTTTTCCTGAATAGGCGTACAGTCCTCGAAATGCATATCATAAAGTGCATCGAGGATGTTGTCGCTAAGATCTAATTCTTCAAATTTCATTGTTCAATTTCTTTTTAAATATTAGTTCGGCGCCTTGAGATAGCAGAGGAAGGCGATGACTGCGAAGACGATGTTAGGCAGCCATGCGGCAAGCATCGGCGGGAACCCTGCGTTGATGGCGAACGTAGCGGAGATTGTCTGGAACATGATATAGGCAAAGGAGAGCGCCAGTCCTATGCCGAGATACATTCCCATACCACCTTTCCGCTTTCTTGCCGAGAGAGAAGCACCAATGATCGTCAGGATGAAGGAGGCAAACGACGAGGCGATGCGCTTGTAGTACTCCACCTGATACTGTGCCACATTGCCCGATCCACGGTTGATCTGCTTCGAGATATAATCTTTCAGCTCCGGTGAAGTAAAGGTCTCCTGCTGACCTTTGGAGTAGACGAGGTCTGTGGGCTCCATCTGTATCACCGAGTCTTTCTCTGCTCCACTCGTGATATGCTCCCTTAACCCCTTCAACTGGCGCACCTTCCAGTTGGATAACTTCCAGTGGTATTTGGAATCGGAGATGGTGTCGTACTGTACATCGGTCGCCGTCAGGTGAGAGATAAGTTTCTTTTCCTGAAACTTATCGAGACAGAAGCCATAGCCATGCTTCATGTTGTTGTCGTAGTGCTGGATATAAGCGATGACACCGGGCGCCACCTGCAGCTGCACATTCTCTGCCGACGTGTTCTTCTTCTTGTTCTTGTACATCGACTCAAAGTTCTGCCTAATAACCGTACCATGAGGGATGACATAAGCCGAGAGATAATAGGAGAGGGCAGAGAGGAAGACACAGGAAATCATGTAAGGCCTCAGCAAACGCTTAAAGGAGATACCCGCCGAGAGCATGGCAATGATCTCCGAGTTACCCGCCAACTTTGTAGTGAAGAAGATGACGGCAATGAAGACGAAGAGCGCACTGAAGAGATTGGCAAAATACGGAATGAAGTTCGCATAATAGTCGAAGACAATGGCGCTCAGCGGTGCGTGATACTCCGTGAATTTTGCGAGGTTCTCATTGACATCGAAGACGATAGAGATAGAGATAATCAGCGCAATAGAGAAGAAATAAGTCCCTATAAACTTCTTGATGATATACCAGTCTATCCGTTTGATGTACCTGAAGGGATTGAGGTATTTGAGAACACGAAGGAAGCCTAACTTCTTCGCCGTCCATTTGCACACACGCTGCAGGAGTCGCGTATGGGCCGCCACCCAGTGGAAAAAACGATGCAACCATTTAGGATGCCTCCCTATCCACCGGCCGACCTTATACAAACGGCGATGCTTTCTTATCTTACTGAAACTCTTCATGATTTATCTTCTTATTCCGAGTTGCCCCACGACACTGTTCTTCCACTGCACAAAGTCGCCTGCGAGAATATGCTTCCGCGCATCGGTGACAAGCCGCAGGTAGAAGGCGAGGTTATGGATGCTGGCTATCTGCATAGCCAGGAGCTCCTGTGCCTTAAAGAGATGGTGAAGGTAAGCCTTTGTCGTCACCTTGTCAATCTCACAGCCATCGGGGTCGAGTGGGGAGAAGTCCATCTCCCATTTCTTGTTCTTCATGTTCATCGTGCCTTCATAGGTGAAAAGCATCGCGTTGCGGCCATTGCGCGTTGGCATGACACAGTCGAACATATCCACACCTCGTTCTATGCCTTCGAGGATATTCTGCGGCGTGCCCACACCCATAAGGTAACGAGGCTTGTCCTTGGGAAGGATCTCATTGACGACCTCAATCATCTCATACATCACCTCCGTAGGCTCGCCTACAGCCAATCCACCGATAGCATTTCCATCAGCCCCTTTATCGGCTACATACTTGGCAGCTTCCTGTCTCAGATCCTTGAACGTGCAACCCTGAACGATCGGGAAAAGACTCTGCTTATAGCCATAGAGCGGCTCCGTCTCGTTGAACCGCTTGATACATCTGTCGAGCCAGCGCTGAGTCATACCGAGACTCTTCTTGGCATAGGCATAATCGCTGAGACCCGGAGGACACTCATCGAGCGCCATCATAATGTCGGCACCGATGATACGTTCGGTGTCCATCACGTTCTCCGGCGTGAAGATATGCTTGGAGCCATCAATATGAGAACGGAACTCACAGCCTTCCTCCGTGAGCTTACGGATGCCCGACAAGGAGAAGACCTGGAACCCGCCACTGTCCGTGAGGATAGGGCGCTCCCAGCCATTGAAACCATGCAAGCCTCCCGCAGCGCGAAGTACCTCAAGTCCCGGCCGCAAATAGAGATGGTAGGTATTACCAAGTATAATTTGTGCTTTAACCTGAGTGCGCAACTCACTGAAATGCACGGCTTTCACGGCGCCACAAGTACCCACGGGCATGAAGATAGGAGTCTCTATCTTACCGTGGTCTGTAGTGATGACACCAGCACGAGCCTCAGAGGCTGAGTCTGTATATTGGAGTTGAAATTCCATGTACTAATTCTTCTTGTCTTTATTATTATCCTCCTCAATGGTAAAGTCTATCGGATTGTCGACTTTCTCATTGGTGAGTGCGAAGTCCCACACATCCTGGACGTTCTCCACATAGTGGAAGGTGACGCCCTTAAGATAGTTCTGCGGGATTTCCTCAATATCTTTCTTGTTGTCCTTGCAGATGACGATATCCGTGATACCTGCCCGCTTGGCAGCAAGGATCTTCTCGCGAATGCCACCCACAGGCAGCACCTTGCCGCGAAGCGTGATCTCACCCGTCATAGCAGTGTTCTTACGTACCTTGCGCTGGGTCAGCGCTGAGGCGATAGACGTAGCTATCGTGATACCAGCCGATGGCCCGTCCTTCGGCGTAGCACCCTCCGGCACATGGATATGCATGTTCCAATTGTCGAACACACGGTAGTCGACCCCGAGACTGTCGCAGTGTGCCTT
Source organism: uncultured Prevotellaceae bacterium (assembly GCA_902792635.1). Classification (GTDB taxonomy): domain Bacteria; phylum Bacteroidota; class Bacteroidia; order Bacteroidales; family Bacteroidaceae; genus Prevotella. Next base: position 16,915 of record CADBAG010000007.1, read on the forward strand.
GACATATTGCAGGGCAATAATGGCGCTCTCTTTCATCACGTCACCGAGGTTACCCGTCAGCGTGAGCTTACCGCCCTTACCTTTGGAGAGGGAGGTCTCAATGAAGAGAATCTCACCACCTACGGCTGTCCAGGCAAGTCCTGTTACGACACCGGCATAGTCGTTGCCCTGATAGATATCGCGGCTGAAAGGCGGCTTGCCGAGGATGCCCTCGATATCCGCAGCCGAGATAGCTTTCTCCGGCATAGGTTCCTTCATCGCCAACCGAAGGGCTTCCTTGCGCAAAGTCTTGTTGATCTGCTTCTCGAGCTGACGCACGCCGCTCTCACGCGTATAGTCTTCAATAATCTTCTCAAGGGCTGACTTGGCAAACTTTATCTTCGGTGTGACCTTGTCGAGACCCGTATTCTTAAGTTCACGCGGCACGAGATGGCGTTTGGCTATCTCTATCTTCTCCTCAGTGACATAACCCGGCACCTCAATGAGTTCCATACGGTCGAGCAATGGGCGAGGAATGGTGCTAATATCATTGGCGGTCGCAATGAAAAAGACCTTCGACAGATCATAGTCCAAGTCGAGATAGTTGTCGTGGAACGTACCGTTCTGCTCGGGGTCGAGCACCTCAAGCAAAGCTGAGGACGGGTCCCCGTTATAGTTGTTGGCCGACACCTTATCGATCTCGTCAAGGATGAACACAGGGTTAGAGGAGCCAGCCTTCTGGATACCCTTGATGATTCGTCCGGGCATGGCACCGACATAGGTACGGCGATGACCGCGGATCTCACTCTCATCGTGCAGACCACCGAGCGACATACGCACATATTTGCGCTTCATAGCCTCAGCGATGCTCCGCCCAAGTGAGGTCTTACCCACTCCCGGAGGACCGAAGAGGCAGAGGATTGGCGACTTGAGGTCTCCACGGAGCTGCAGCACAGCGAGATACTCAAGGATACGCTCTTTCACTTTCTCCATGCCATAGTGGTTATGATCGAGGATCGTCTTGGCACGCTTAAGGTCGAGGTCATCCTTTGTACAGTAGTTCCAGGGCAACGACACCATCGTGTCGAGGTAGTTGAGCTGCACACTGTAGTCAGGGCTCTGCTGATTAAAGGTATCAAGACGGTCAAGCTCTTTCTTGAACACTTTGGCGATGGCTTCCGGCCATTCCTTCGTCTTGGCTTTGCGCTCCAAGGCAGCTTTCGAGGCAGAGTCGCTGTTGTCACCGAGCTCCTCTCGGATATTCTTCATCTGCTGATGAAGGAAATATTCTTTCTGCTGCTCGTCAAGGTCGACGCGTGTCTTGTTTTTGATGTCACCCTTGAGCTGGGCAAACTGAATCTCACGGCTCTCCACCTTGAGCAGTTCGAGTCCTCGTTCCCGCATATCATCAATCCGGAGCAACTTGATCTTATCCTCCACGGGGAAGGGAAGATTGGTGCAGGCAAAATTGATGAGCATGGTGTCATTGTTGATATTCATGAACGCCATGGTGCCCTCATCAGGTATATCATCATTGAGATGGATGAGCTCCTGCGTTGAGGAGCGCACATTGTCAACGATAGAACTGAACTCTGTATCATCAGGAGACGGAACACTCTCTGGCATAGGCACGACATGCCCTTTGAGATAAGGGCGCTTGGAGTTGATCTTCTCAAGTTTGCAACGTGTCGTAGCCTGGAAAATAGCTGTAACAGCACTCGAGGTCGGCATCTCAATGATCCGCACGAGCCTTGCCATCACACCGACGTCATACAAGTCGTCCTTCTTCTCAGGGAACTCATTCTCCGGGTCTTTCTGACACACAATGGCACAGACGCGCTTGTTCGTGTCCCGCTCTAAATAGCGAGCCACATTGATGCTCGTTTCTCTCCCAAGCAGGACAGGCACAATGACACCCGGCATCACCACCATGTTGCGAGTGGTCAGAATGGGGCAGTCACATTCTTTTCCATCCTTGAAGATAGCCGTGATATCGCCCTCGAAATCGGCGAACATTTGAATTGTCGTGTTTCCTTTTGGCATTATTAGTCAATATAATAGTCAATATAATGTTGTGCAAAGTTACGAAGAATATAATAAAATAGTGCAATTGTCGTTTGAAAAAGAAGAAGCAATGACGAAATAATTTAAGAATCAAAGTCTTAAAATGATGGGCAAGGATTTCCAGTTTAAGCAATTCGCGGTATCACAGGACCGCTGCGCCATGAAGGTAGGTACTGATGGCGTACTCTTAGGTGCCTGGGCGCATGGTGGCGCCCGCATTCTCGATATCGGTACGGGCACAGGAATCATCGCCTTGATGATGGCGCAACGGTTCCCGGAGGCTATTGTCGATGCCATAGAGATCGACCCTGGGGCAGCTCAACAAGCAACCGAGAACGCGGCACGGTCGCCATTTGCCGAGCGCATCAACGTCATCGAGACCTCACTTCAGCATTTCGAGCCCGATACACGTCATTCAGAAATATATTATCCTGATACACATTATAATTACATAGTCACCAACCCACCTTTCTTCTCTCACAGTTTGAAAGCGCCCGAAGAAAGTCGCCGTCTGGCCCGCCAGACAGACAGTCTCCCGTTCTCTGCCATCTTTGCGTTTGCATCCCAATATCTTACCCCCAACGGCGAGCTCTCCGCTATAATTCCCACTGATTATCTCGAGGAGTTCTCCCAGGAAGCCTTCATGCGTGGCATGTTCCTGTCAAGACTTTATTCCGTCAAGACCGTGGAGCGCAAGCCTGCCAAGCGCACACTCGTTGCATTCTCTCCTTCCCGTCCTACTGCGTTCGACAAGCAAGAAGTAGTGCTGATAGATAAAGACGGTAATAAATCAGCGTGGTATAAAAAACTGACCGCAGACTTTTATCTGTAATTTCTGCATTGATTATTATAAAAATTCGTACCTTTGCATTACTAATCAACGAGTAGTAGACATGGACGCAAAGATACAACCTTTGGTTTCATTTATCATCACTGCATACAATATTCCCGTTGTCATGCTTCGTGAATGTGTTGAAAGCATCACAAACCTCTCTCTGTCAGTCACGGAACGAGAGATCATCGTCATCGACGACGGCTCCGACTTCTCACCGGTGAACGAGTTGATGGAGATGGCTCCCGACATCATCTTTATCCGACAACCGAACCGTGGAGTATCTGTCGCGCGCAATATGGGCATGAAGATCGCTACGGGTAAGTTTATCCAGTTTGTCGATGGTGACGACTGCTTGATCAATGCACCTTACGAGCACTGTCTCGACATCGTGCGCTATCAGGAGCCGGTAGACATGGTGATGTTCCATTTCTCACAGTCGAAGGCTGAGCCTGCCGATTTCACCTTCAAGGGACCTGTTACCGGGCAGGAATATATGGCGACAGAGAACCTCAGAGCCTCTGTGTGTTGCTATATCTTCCGCAGAGACCGGCTGGATGGCTTGCGCTTTACACCGGGTATTGTGCACGGAGAGGATGAGGAATTTACGGCACAGTTGGTGCTGAAGATGCATAATGTTTACAGCACTGAGGCTAAGGCTTATTATTACCGGAAACGGGAAGGATCGGTCACCCACACAGAGAGCAAGGAAGCCAAGAAGAAACATATCGAGGATATGCTGAAAGTAATATTGAACCTCAAGGCTATTGCTGACAGATGTGACCCGTTGAAGAAAGTGTCCATGGACCGGCGTGTGGCGCAACTCTCGATGGACTTTCTTATCAACGTCATCCGCCTCACCAAGAGTCGGAGCCAGCTCACCAAGGCCATTGACCTGCTGAAGCAGCACGGACTTTATCCGCTGCCGGATGAGAACTATACGAAGGAGTATACGATCTTCCGGTATATGATACAAAAGAAAGCCGGACAACTCATCCTCATTGCAGCCTTGTAACAATGTTGAAGGTCAAGTGTTGAATGATTAATGAAGGTTTGAACAATGAGAATACTGCTGCTTGGCGAATACAGCAATGTCCACGCTACGCTTGCCGAAGGCTTGCGCACGCTTGGCCACACAGTGACGGTGGTCAGCAATGGTGACTTTTGGAAAAACTATCCGCGCGACATCGATGTGAGCAGAGAGGCAGGTAAATGGGGTGGAATAAAGCTGATGCTTAAAATAGCGACCCTATTGCCGAGGATGAGAGGCTACGACATCGTTCAGCTTATAAACCCCATGTTCTTTGAATTGAGGGCGGAAAGGCTTTTTCCCCTTTATCATTATCTTAGGAAGTACAATAAGAAGGTCGTTCTCGGCGCTTTCGGGATGGACTATTACTGGGTGCATGAGAATATTACACGCATGCCACTCCGGTATAGCGATTTCAACATTGGAAAGACGTTGCGGACGGATCCTGATGCCACGGTGTATATCAACGATTGGACTGATACCGCCAAGGGCAGGCTTAATCAGGAGATTGCCAAAGACTGCGATGCAATCGTAGCGGGGCTGTATGAATATTGGGCAACCTATCATCCATTGTTTCCAAGCAAGACGACGTTTATTCCTTTTCCAATTAAACCCAAGGAGACAAGATTATATCCGACTGATTCTAAAGACAGGAGCTTATCAAATGAATTCAAAGCTCCTTTGAAAGTTTTCATCGGAATTAATAAGTCGCGGAGTGCCTACAAAGGTACTGATATCATGCTACGAGCTGCCCAAGACATTGCTGTTCAATATCCGGGCAAGGTACAGTTGACGGTTGCCGAAAGCCTGCCTTTCAACGAGTATGTAAAGGCAATGAATGAAGCTGACGTCATCCTCGACCAACTCTATAGTTACACCCCCGCAATGAATGCGCTTGAAGCCATGAGCCGTGGCATCATCGTTGTGGGTGGGGGAGAGCCTGAGAACTACGATATTCTTCATGAATCCAGGCTGCGGCCTATCGTCAACGTGGAGCCGACCTATGACAGTGTCTATCAGCAGTTGGAACATCTCGTGTTACACCCCGAGCTCATCCCAACGCTAAAACAGCAAAGCATCGAATATATTCGCCGCCACCACGATTATAGGATGGTAGCGGAGCAATATATTAGCCTCTATCGTTCTATACATTAGCCACCAGCCACGATATATACCCCAAGAATACTGCAATGAGCACGAATCCTTCCCAACGCTCGATACGGTATTTGGTGAAAGAGAAGAGCCAAAGCATGACCATCGAGAGTACCATTACAGCAAGGTCTATCGTCGTGATCCCTTCAATATGCATCGGTGAGATGAGACCTGTAACACCGAGGATCATAAGAATATTGAAGACATTGGAGCCCAACACGTTTCCAATAGCAATGCCACTGTCTCCTTTGCGTGCTGCAACCACGCTCGTAGCAAGCTCAGGAAGCGAGGTGCCACCGGCTACAATCGTCAAGCCTATCACAGCATCGCTGATTCCCCAGCTATGAGCCAATGCAGAAGCATTATCTACGAAGACATTGGAACCTAACACAAGCCCAACAAGTCCTATCAAAATCAGCAGCAATGCTTTTCCAGTACCCATCACTTCTTTTGGTTTATCCTCATCTTGTGCTCCTTTCTTTGCTCCACGCAGTGTGATCCATAGGAAAGCGAGGAAAGCAGCGAAGAGTATCAAAGCATCAATCCTTGATATCTGATCATCGAGTGTCATACCCATGAGCAGGATGGAAGCAAACACAGCTATGGGAATGTCTTTCTTCACGGTAGAATGCAAGATGGCTATTGGAGCCACGGCTGCAGCAACACCTACAATAAGCAATGCGTTGAAGATATTGCTTCCCACGATATTACCTACAGCAAGATCCGGAGTGCCATTGATAGCAGAGACCAAAGAAACGAAGAACTCAGGCATTGAGGTGCCGATGGCAACAATCGTCAAACCTATCACCATTTGGGAGACTCCAAGTCGTGTAGCGAGCCCCACGGAGCCGTTTGTGAGCCAATCTGCACTCTTCAGTACCACAACAATACCAATAATAAGAAGTAGGATTTGCGCCCACATCATCTGGGGAGCAAAAGAAAAAAGTAATATATTATTCATTCAAATGCAAGTTTCTTAAGTCTTGTTCTCAGCTCTTCCGCCTTACTTTTTCTGATAGCAAGCGTGATGGAGCAATCGTTGTCAAAATGTTGATCAACGATACGCGGCTGCATATCTTTCACTATACGCATCACACCGTTCATCATCGGATAAGTAAACTGATAGGTGATTTTCTCTTCAATCAGTCTCTCCACGATGTCAGCATGCGCTATAGCATCAGCAGCAGCCGTGCGATAAGCCACAATAAGTCCACCCGTACCAAGGTTTACGCCTCCGTAATAACGCACGACACAAATGAGAATATTCGTCAGATTGTTGCTATTGATCTGTCCGAGGATGGGCTTACCCGCTGTAGAGGATGGCTCCCCATCGTCATTAGCACGAAACTCTTCCCGCTCTGCGCCCAACATGTAAGCATAGCAACAGTGGCGCGCATCATAATATTTCTTGCGAGTTGAAGCAATGATGTCCATTGCTTCTTCCACAGTCTCTACATGATGAGCAAAGGCGAGGAACTTACTGCGCTTCTCCGTGTAGTATCCCTCGCCCGTTGTCTTTTCACTGATGGTTAAATAAGAATCCAAATCAATAAGTAAGAATTCAAGTTAATCAGACAGTTTATGTATCACAAGTCCTGAGCGGAGCTTCGGCTCAAACCACGTAGCCTTCGGCGGCATGATCTTACCGGCATCAGCAATCTTCATGATCTGATCCATGGAGACAGGGTAGAGGGCAAGAGCCCAGCGTGCCTCTCCATTGTCAACGCGACGACGAAGCTCACCCAAGCCACGGAGTCCGCCCACGAAATCGATGCGCTTATCTGAACGCAGATCCTTGATGCCCATGAGCTTGTCGAGAATGAGTCGGCTTGAGATATCAACATCCAAGCAGCCTATCGGATCATTATCATCATAGGTTCCCGGACGAGCTGTGAGACTATACCAGTTGCCATCAATATAGAGTGAGAACTCATGACGATGACGCGGCTTATACTCCTCAGGACCTACGAGCATGACGACAAAGTCTTGCTCCAACGCACGAAGGAACTCTATAGGTGTCATACCATTGAGATCTTTCACTACACGGTTGTAGTCGAGGATCGTCAGTTCACTTGCCGGGAAGCACACAGCCATGAAATAGTTGTACTCTTCCTTGCCAGTGTGATGGGGATCAGCCTTTGCCTTCTCATCAGCCACACGCACGGCAGCAGCCGAGCGGTGATGACCGTCAGCGATATAAAGTGATGGCATCTTAGCAAACTCACGGGTAATGGTATCAACATCCTTGCGGTCATTGATAATCCAAAACTGATGACGGAAACCATCCTCTGGAGCTACAAAGTCATACTCCGGCTCTGTCTGTGCATAGCGAGCAATGATCTTATTGAGCACATCATCATCAGGATAAGCAAAGAACGCGGGACCCACGTTAGCGTCTGTAGCTAACACGTGCTTCATACGGTCATCTTCTTTCTCACGACGCGTCAACTCATGACGTTTGATAATACCCTTGTGATAGTCGTCTGCATAAGCAGCCACCACAATACCATACTGTGTCTTGCCTGGTTTGATTGACTGGGCATAGAGATAGTAGTTCTCGTCGCGGTCCTGCTTGAGCCATCCGTTGTCGATAAACTTCTGGAACTGCTTCGTAGCCATCTCATACACGCGGGGATCATCGAATGCGATATCAGCAGGGAAGTTGATCTCCGGCATATTGATATGATAGAAGCTCATCTCATTGTTTCCGGCAGCCTTACGCGCCTCCTCAGAGGAGAGCACATCGTAAGGATAGCTTTCTATCTTCTCTACGAGGTCCTTCGGGGGTCGAAGGCCTCGGAAAGGTTTCACTGTGGCCATACCTTAATTACTAATTACGAGTTACTAATTACTAATTATCTTTTTACTAATTACTAATTATTTATTAACCTGGAACTTCGTGCAACCATCCTTGAAGAAGGCGTTGATCTGATTGGCTGCAGCGATACCCGCGTTGATGTTAGCCTCAGCAGTCTGTGCACCCATCTTCTTCGGCGTAGAGAAGTAACGGCCCTCGAACTTAGCGAACTCAGCGTCCTTGTCGGGCTTGATATCAGTGATATACTTCAGATCCTCACGCTCAGCTAAGAGCTTCAGCAGTCCGTCCTCATCGATAACCTCCTTACGAGCTGTGTTGATAAGAATACCACCTTTCTTCATCTGTCCAACAACATCATAGTTGATGCTCTTGCGGGTCTCATCCGTAGCAGGGATATGCAGCGATACGATGTCGCAGGTCTTGAACAGGTCGTCGCGATCCTTTGCTGCGTGAACGCCCTGTGCCTCTATCTTATCAGCGGGCACGAACTCGTCGAAAGCATAGACCTCCATCTCGAAGCCCTTGGCGATACGAGCAACATTTCGGCCAACGTTACCGAAAGCAAGGATACCAAGCTTCTTACCTTTCAGCTCAGAGCCGGCCTTGCCGTTAAAGAAGTTACGCACCGTATAGACGAGCAGTCCAAAGACGAGCTCAGCCACCGCATTGGAGTTCTGTCCAGGAGTATTCTCCACTACGACACCTTTCTCCTTGGCATAAGCCGTGTCGATAGAGTCGTAACCGGCACCTGCACGCACGACGATCTTCAGTTTCGGGGCAGCGTCGAGCACTTCCTTCGTGATTTTGTCGGAGCGCACGATCATAGCATCAGCATCCTTGACAGCGTCGAGCAACTGCTGTTTGTCAGTATATTTCTCCAAGAGCACAACCTCATGCCCCTCTGCCTCTGCAGCCTTCTTAATGCCAGCAACAGCAGCGGGAGCAAACGGCTTCTCTGTAGCAACAAGTATCTTCATAATCTAATTCTCTTTATATAATATAATAATGTGTAGGTTAGTGTTTAGCCTCAAACTCCTGCATGCACTTCACGAGAGCATTAACGCCCTCCATGGTCTGTGCATTGTAGCAGCTTGCACGGAAACCACCGACAGAGCGGTGACCCTTGACACCAACCATGCCCTGCTCTGTAGCAAAGTCGAGGAACGGCTTCTCAAGATCTTTGTACTCGTCGTTCATCACGAAGCAGATGTTCATCAGCGAACGATCCTGAGCATCCACCGTGCCACGGAACAAACGGTTACGGTCAATCTCATCATAGAGCACCTTAGCACGCTCATGAGCACGGCGGTCCATCTCTTTCACGCCACCCTGAGCCTTGACCCAGCGCATGGTCTCAAGCAGCGAATAGATAGGCACCACAGGAGGAGTATTGAACATAGAGCCTTTCTCCACATGTGTACGATAGTCAATCATTGTCGGCAACTCACGCGGAGCCTTGCCCAGCATATCGTCCTTGAGGATGATAACCGTCACACCAGCCATAGCGAGGTTCTTCTGAGCACCGGCATAGATAGCCGTATACTTAGAAACGTCCACGGGGCGGCTCATGATGTCGGAAGACATATCAGCGATCAATGGCACGGGTGAGTCGATATCCTCACGAACCTCAGTACCGAAGATCGTATTGTTTGTTGTAATATGAAGGTAATCAAGATCTGCAGGGATCTCGAAGTGATGAGGCAGGTGCGTATAGTTGTCTGCAGCAGAAGAAGCCACTTCTACCGTTTCACCGAAGTGCTTAGCCTCTTTCATAGCCTTCTTGGCCCACGTACCGGAGTTGACATATCCTGCTTTCTTGATAAGGAAGTTAGCAGGAATCTGCATGAACTGAAGACTGGCACCGCCACCGAGGAAGATTACTGAATAGCCCTCAGGGATGTCAAGGAGCTCCTTGATGAGTGCTACTGACTCGTCCACCACAGGTTGGAAGTCCTTGGCACGGTGACTGATCTCCATCAAGGAGAGGCCTGAGCCGTTGAAGTCAAGGATCTGCTTGGCTGTGTTTTCGATGACCACGCGAGGAAGCATTGAGGGTCCTGCGTTAAAATTGTACTTCTTCATATCTTTTATTTTTAAAAGGTTGAGATATATTCTGATCAAGATGAAGTTTTAGACTGCAAACATACACATTTATTCTGAGATACACAAATTATTCATACAAAATCTCTCATAAATAAGAGAAATTGTTATGTTTATGAATTTTTATGCATTAATTTTAGGTTTTCTGACGCACGTAGGGGCGGCCCTCGTGGCCGCCCTAAGAAGCAGGCTCCACCTTTGTCTTCTGCCCCTTGAGCTTTTCACCCTGCACATTGTGGAGCACGCTCTTCAGTTTGCTTCGCTCAATAGCGGCATAAGCATAATAGTCGTAGACATCGATGCGGCCGATCTCAGCACCTTTCAGTCCACCACTCTTACACAGGAACCCGACGACATCTCCTTTAGAGATCTTGTCTTTCTTGCCCTTGCCGATATAGAGCGTCACCATGCGGGGGGCCACAGGGCGCGGAAGTTCCTCAGGAATCGAGAAGTCGATCGTATCAGCCTGGACATATTCGGGAAGGGTCTCGCACTCGCTTAATATAAAATAGGTGTTGCCTTCCTTATCCCACCTTGCCGTACGCCCGATGCGATGGGTATAATCCTCTTCCGTCTCCGGGAGATGATAGTGCACAATATTCTTCACATCAGGGATATCGAGTCCACGGCTTCCGAGGTTCGTACTCACGAGGACATTGGCGCTCCCATTGGCGAACCGATAGATGGCTTCTTCACGCTGCCGCTGATCGAGCCCTCCATGATAAGCCGACACCGTGAAGCCTTCGTCCGTAAGATACACTGCCGTACGCTCCACACTGTCACGATAGTTGAGGAAGACGATCGTGCTGTCACCTTTAAAGCAACGAAGCAATGCTGCAAGGATCGGAAGTTTGTCTTTATCAGGACTGTGAACGATGTTCACCTTGATTCGATCCTCATTATGAGATTCATCGCGATAGTCAACAACATCGAACCCAACAGGTGAGAGCGCAGTGTTCACGAGTTCATCAGCCGATACATCTGTAGCCGACAAGAAAATACGGCGCGCTGAGCGAGGCATACTGAGCACTGCCTTGTTCATTTCTTCCGCAAAGCCCATCTGGAGACACTTATCAAATTCATCGATGACGACGAACTTTACATCATTTGTCTCTATATTACCTTTATCAATATGATCATTGAGTCGTCCGGGTGTAGCGAAGATAATCTGCGGCTTAAGTTTCCTTATTTCACGATGCTCATCCATCGTCGGTCTGCCGCCATGACAAGCATAGCCTCTGATGCCCGCTTTCATACTTGCCAAGACGTCAGCCGACTGGATAGCAAGCTCACGGCCGGGAACGATGACCACAGCCTGAAGCGCATCAGAAGAAGCATCTATCAGTTGTGAGAGCGGGAGCAAATAAGCCAACGTCTTACCGCTACCTGTAGGGCTCAGCACCTCAATATTTCCCTCCGTATGCGTAAATGCATCCATCGTAGCTTGCTGCATAGGGCTCATTTCGATGCCTAACCGACCTATGATTGTTTCTAATTCCATCGCCAAAAATATTATTGAATGATACTTCCACAGTCCTCTTACAGTTCTGTGGTGCAAAGATACAAAAATTCAATTGAAATCGTGGCACGATTTAACCGAAATCGCAATATGATTTCAGTGGAATCGCAATGCGATTACGGTGAAATCGAGACACCATTACAATGAAACCGCAAACCGATCACAATGAAATCGAAGTTGTGTGTGCGCTAACAATGACGATTTGAAACAAAAAAGGCTTAGATTTTGTGCCTATGATGTTACAAAATGCATAAGTTGCATTCATTTTTTCGTTAAACGTATTAAAAAAACTACGATAACCTTGGAAGTTTTAGGATTAATACTTAACTTTGCCCGTATAAAAAGAAAAGAAAACAAGGTAAATTTAAAACCACAAGAGGAACCACGATATGACAAAGATTAAGACTATCGGAATTCTAACATCGGGCGGTGACGCCCCAGGCATGAACGCTGCAATTCGTGCAGTGACACGTGCCGGAATCTGCAACGGCTTCAACGTCAAAGGTATCTACCGCGGCTATGACGGTCTGATCGATGATGACATCAAGCCTTTCACTACCGAGAATGTCTCGGGTATCATCATGCAGGGCGGTACAATTCTGAAGACCGCACGTTCAAAGGCTTTCATGACCCAGGAGGGACGCGACAAAGCCTACGAGAATCTCAAGAAAGAGGGAATCGATGCCCTTGTTGTCATCGGTGGTAACGGTTCATTGACCGGTGCACGTGATTTTGCCCAGGAGTATGATCTTTGTTGTATCGGTCTTCCTGGAACCATAGACAATGATCTCTATGGCACAGATACAACGATTGGTTACGACACTACACTTAATACCATAGTAGAATGTGTGGACCGCATCCGCGATACCGCACAGAGCCACGAGCGCATCTTCTTCGTGGAGGTCATGGGCCGTGATGCCGGCTATCTCGCTCAGAACTCGGCTATCGCCAGCGGTGCAGAGGCAGCTATCATCCCGGAGGACTCTACCGATGTCGACCAGCTTGCCAAGTTCATGGAGCGAGGCATCCGTAAGTCGAAAAAGAGTTGTATCGTCATCGTCTCGGAGAGTCCTAAATGCGGCGCTATGTACTACGCCAACCGCGTGCGCAAGGAGTTTCCTGAGTTCGACGTGCGCGTGTCTATCCTCGGATATGTTCAGCGTGGCGGTCGTCCATCAGCTCACGACCGTATCCTTGCCAGCCGCACAGGTGTAGGAGCCGTAGAGGCTATCATGCAGGGCCAGCGCAACATCATGGTCGGTATCCACAATAATGAAGTGGTGTACGTTCCACTGTCTGAAGCTATCCGCTCCGATAAACCGTTCGACCGTAAACTTATTGAAGTGCTTGACGAACTGTCAATATAAAAAAGAGGCCTACCCAAACCCTCCCTAAAGGGAGGGATGTGGATATGCTTAAGCATTAACAGTCGCAGGACTTTTAACAATACATGTAAAATAACTATATAATAGAGAAGTCTATTCAGTTTGATTTTGTAATCAACATCCCTCCCTTTAGGGAGGGCTTGGGTAGGCCTCTTATAAAACAATTTATTCTATGTCACAGATTAACGGACACATCTCTCAGATTATCGGTCCTGTCATCGATGTCTACTTCGACACCCAGGGCCAGGATCCTGAGAAGGTGCTGCCAAAGATTTACGAGGCTATGAAGGTGACACGCCCCGATGGCAAGGAAGTTGTCATTGAGGTGGAGCAGCACATCGGTGAGGACACCGTGCGCTGTATCGCCATGGACTCTACCGACGGACTCGAGAGAGGCTTAGAGGTGGTTCCCACGGGCGCACCTATCCAGATGCCTGCAGGCGACCAGATTCGTGGCCGTATGATGAACGTGATAGGTCAGCCTATCGATGGTATGAAACCCCTCGACATGAAAGGCAGTTATCCTATCCACCGTCCCGCTCCAAAGTTTGAGGACCTCTCTACCCACAAGGAGATGCTTGCTACGGGTATCAAGGTCATTGACCTGCTCGAGCCTTACATGAAAGGAGGTAAGATCGGATTGTTCGGTGGTGCCGGTGTAGGTAAGACCGTGCTGATCATGGAGCTGATGAACAACATCGCCAAGGGCCGTGCCGGTTACTCAGTGTTTGCCGGCGTCGGTGAGCGTACGCGTGAGGGTAACGACCTGATCCGTGATATGCTCGACTCTGGCGTGATCCGCTACGGTGAGAAGTTCCGCAAAGCCATGGATGAAGGCAAGTGGGATCTGTCGCTTGTCGATCCCGAGGAGCTCGGTAAGTCACAGTCAACCCTTGTCTATGGTCAGATGAATGAGCCGCCAGGGGCACGTGCTCGTGTGGCTCTCTCCGGTCTGACGATCGCTGAGGAGTTCCGTGATCACGGAGGTAAGGACGGTGGTCCTGCAGATATCATGTTCTTCATCGATAACATCTTCCGTTTCACGCAGGCTGGTTCAGAGGTTTCCGCTCTGCTCGGCCGTATGCCTTCAGCTGTGGGTTATCAGCCTACACTGGCTTCAGAGATGGGTGCCATGCAGGAGCGAATCACCTCTACGAAGGAAGGTTCAATCACATCTGTACAGGCCGTGTATGTGCCTGCCGATGACTTGACCGACCCGGCACCTGCCACAACCTTCTCGCACCTTGATGCAACGACAGTGCTTGACCGTAAGATCACACAGCTCGGTATCTACCCGGCCGTTGACCCGTTGGCTTCTACCTCTCGTATCCTCGACCCGCTGATCGTGGGTAAAGAGCACTACGAGTGCGCTCAGCGCGTGAAAGAGACGCTGCAGCACTATCAGGAGCTTCAGGATATCATCGCCATCCTCGGTATGGATGAGCTCTCCGATGAGGATAAGCTCGTTGTGAACCGCGCACGTCGTGTACAGCGCTTCCTCTCACAGCCGTTCGCTGTGGCAGAGCAGTTCACAGGCGTCAAGGGTGTGATGGTAAGTATCGAAGACACCATCAAAGGCTTCAACGCCATCCTCGACGGTGAGGTAGATGACCTCCCTGAGCAGGCATTCATGAACGTGGGTACCATTGAGGACGCCATAGCCAAAGGTAAGAAGCTTATCGAACAGGCTAAGGCGTAAGCGACTCAAAACAGAAAGGTAGCTTATGTTAAGGTTAAAGGTTATTTCTCCTGAGAAGGTGATATTTGACGGTGAGGTGGAGAGCCTCAAGGTGCCCGGCACACAGGGCAGCTTCGAGGTGCTTGACAACCATGCGCCGATCATCTCGTCACTCGACAAGGGAGAAGTGGAATATAAAGGTAAGGACGGAGCACAGAAGCTCGACATACAAGGCGGTTTCGTGGAAGTAAAGAAAAACGAGATCAGCCTCTGTGTAGAGATCTAATAAGGCTCTAAAGCAATGTGCTTCTGAGAGCGAATATCAACAAACAACAATAATACACATTATATAATATAATGTCAAACATCAAGAAGATAAGACAAGTAGGCATCTGGATCATAGCTGGCGCCACACTGCTGACGCTCTTAGGATTGAATGTCGCTCAGACTTACTCTTATGTTGACACGGTTGTGATAGTAGCTCTCATCGTTCTCATCTTATGGCTCATTGCCATGGCAATCATCAGCAGCCTATGCCATCGCCACTGACCATTTTCCTCTGTGCAGCTCTGTTTACACTGTTGGGCATGGGGTGGATGAAAGGCTACGACTTCGTGAAGTCGAAGGCTCCGGGGCAGATAGTTAAGTTCTATCTTGCCTATGCGGTGTTCAGAGTGTTAGCAATACTGCTCGTCGTTGGAGTCTATGTGTTGTTCATCTCCAAGAGCATGGCACAGTCGAAAGCTTTCGTGATCATGATTTTCATCATGTACGCGGCGATGATGGCCTTGACATTGACAAAGAAACATTAAAGCTCTTGAAAAATTAAGCTCTAAGAAATCTAAGAAATATGAGATATTTAGATCATATCATCTGCATCCTGTTGGCGCTTTTCCTCGCCATCCCGGCTTCTGCTGCGGATAACGGCGGAGGAAAACTCAACACGTCGCAGATCGTGGTAGGGCATATCAAGGACTCTTACGACTGGCATGTCACGGATATCGGCAAGAAACACATCGTTATCAACCTGCCGGTGATCGTGAAGAGCTCTACAGGCTGGCACGTCTTCAGCACCGCTAAGTTTGCTGAAGAAGCAGATGCCAAGGGCTATCGTAAAGGTCCGTTCAACCTCGCTATCGCCAGCCAGGGCGAGCATGCAGGAAAGATCGTAGAGCTGCAAGGAAACAAAGAGGTGCTGCCTTTTGATATCAGTATCACGAAGACAGTAGCCGTGCTTTTCATCGACTCTATCATCCTCTTGCTCTGCATCCTCC
The DNA here is from genome assembly GCA_902792635.1 of uncultured Prevotellaceae bacterium. GTDB lineage: Bacteria > Bacteroidota > Bacteroidia > Bacteroidales > Bacteroidaceae > Prevotella. The sequence goes on from CADBAG010000007.1 coordinate 32,746, forward strand.
TGCCGGCAAGATGGTACCGCAAGCACAAAGCCAGCGATCCCGCTCCGGGTGGGTTCACCGGACTGATGGAGATGTTGGTATCATGGGTCGAAGACAACATCGTGAAGCCTGGAGTGGGAGAGGGCTATGAGAAATATTCTCCATATCTGCTCACCTGCTTCTTCTTCATCCTCACCTGTAACATGATGGGTATCATGCCGTTCCCACCGGGTGGTGGTAACCTGACGGGTAACATCACGTGCACGTTCTTCCTCGCACTCTGTACTTTCGTCATCACACAGTTTAGCGGTTCCAAGCATTATTGGAAAGACATCTTCTGGCCTGATGTGCCTTTGGCATTGAAAGCGTTCCCGCTGATCCCGCTCATTGAGTTTGTGGGTATCTTCACAAAGCCTTTCGCCTTGATGATCCGACTCTTCGCCAACATGATGGCAGGACACGCCATCGCCTTGTCGCTGACTTGTATCATCTTCGTCGTAGCAACAATGGGTATCGGTGTGGCAATCGGCATGTCGACGCTGAGCGTTCTGATGAGCATCTTCATGATGTGCCTCGAGTTCCTGGTCTGCTTCATTCAGGCTATGGTGTTCACGATGCTGAGTTCCATCTTCATTGGACTGGCACGTGCAAAAGATTAATAAACAAGAAACAAATAACAAACAAATAATTAAAAAATTACAACTATGATTTCAGCATTATTATTGCAAGCTGCCGCAGCAGGCATCGCAAAGTTAGGCGCTGGTGTCGGCGCAGGTCTCGCAGCTATTGGCGCAGGTATCGGTATCGGTCGCATCGGTGGTCAGGCAATGGATGCCATGGCACGCCAGCCGGAGGTGATGAGCAAGATCTTCACGAACATGATCGTTGCAGCCGCTCTTATCGAGGGTGTCGCTCTGTTTGCTGTGGTCGTTGCCTTCCTCTGCATCTAATCATAAACGAACTTAACGACTGCGTATGGATTTATTATTGCCAAGTACAGGCTTGCTCTTCTGGATGACGCTTGTCTTCCTCATCGTGCTGGCCATCCTGTGGAAATGGGGCTTTCCCGCCATCACCAAGATGGTGAAGGAGCGCAAGGACTACATCGATGACAGTCTGAGAAAGGCACACGAAGCCAACGAGAAGCTTGCCAACATTCAAAAAGAAGGAGAATCCATTCTGCAGGAAGCACGCGAGAAACAAGCAGTGGTCCTTAAAGAGGCCACTGCCACCCGTGATGCTATCGTCGCCAAAGCTGAAGAGCAGGCAAGGGATCGCGGAGCACAGCTCATCAGCGATGCCAAGGCAGAGATTGAGCAGGAGAAGCAGCAGGCCGTTCGCGAGATTCGCGCTCAGGTCGCAGAGCTCTCCGTCAAGATTGCCGAAAAGATTGTCAAGCAACAGCTTTCGACTGATGACAAGCAGATGGAATTAATCAACAAAATGCTTGATGAAGTTGCCGTCTCCGATAAGGCAGCCAATGAATAAATTAAAATAATTATTGTCTATGGATAGAGGTTTAATAGCAGTAAGATATGCTAAGGCTCTTCTGGAGAGTGCCATCCAGCTTAAAAAGGAGGACACTGTCTATGCCGAGATGCAGACGCTCTCGGACAACTATCTCCAGGTGCCCCAACTTCGATTCACGATAGACAATCCTACTCTTGACAACGACAAGAAACTGTCATTGCTGAAGACTGCCTGTGGAGGAGATGTCACTGACCTGACCGTGAGGTTCCTTGAGCTCGTGTTCCAGGAAGGACGCGAGTCGGCCTTGCAGTTCATGGCCACATCCTACATCACCCTCTATCGTAAGCACAAGAACATCATCCGTGGAAAACTTACCACTGCCGTGCCTGTATCGGCTGAGACAGAGGCTAAGATGAAGCAGATGGTGGAGAGCCGCACACACGGCAACGTGGAGTTCAACACGGAGGTAGACCCGAGCATCATCGGAGGATTTATCCTTGAATATGATACTTACTGCCTCGATGCCAGCGTAAAGACAAAGCTCAACAATGTGCTTCAGCAGATGACAGTGTAAGGACTTGATATTGAGAATTGAAAATTAAACGAATTTATTATTCATGAGTGATAAATTAAAACCAAGCGAGGTGTCGCAAGTGCTGCTCAAGCAACTTGAAGGCGTCAACTCGGAGGAGCAGTTTGATGAGGTGGGAACCGTCCTCACAGTGGGTGATGGTGTGGCTCACGTCTATGGACTGCGCAACGCCGAGGCCAGTGAGCTGCTCGAGTTTGAGAACGGCACCATGGCTATCGTCATGAACCTCGAGGAAGACAATGTAGGTTGTATCCTGCTCGGTCCTTCCTCAGGCATTGAGGAAGGCATGAAAGTGAAACGTACACACCGTATCGCTTCCATCCGTGTCAACGACAACTTCCTCGGGCGTGTCGTCAATACCCTGGGACAGCCTATCGACGGTAAGGGAGACATCGATCTGACCGGTGCCTTCGAGATGCCGCTCGACCGTAAGGCTCCGGGTGTGATCTACCGCCAGCCCGTGAAGCAGCCTCTGCAGACGGGTCTGAAAGCTATCGACTCCATGATCCCTATCGGTCGTGGACAGCGTGAGCTTATCATCGGTGACCGTCAGACAGGTAAGACGGCTATCGCTATCGATACCATTATCAACCAGAAGAGCAACTATGAGGCCGGCAAGCCTGTATATTGCATCTACGTCGCTATCGGCCAGAAAGCAAGTACTGTAGCAGCCCTCGTGCAGACTCTGAAGGAGCATGGCGCTCTGCCTTATACCATCATCGTGAGCGCTACGGCTGCAGATCCTGCTGCCATGCAGTATTATGCACCGTTTGCCGGTGCCGCTATCGGTGAGTATTTCCGCGATCGTGGTTACGATGCCCTCGTGGTCTACGATGACCTGTCAAAGCAGGCTGTGGCTTACCGTGAGGTGTCTCTGATCCTGCGTCGTCCTTCTGGACGTGAGGCTTACCCGGGTGATGTGTTCTACCTCCACTCCCGTCTGTTGGAGCGTGCCGCAAAGATCAACGAGCAGCAGGAGGTGGCTGAGCAGATGAACGATCTGCCGGAGTCGATGAAAGGTCATGTCAAAGGTGGTGGCTCGCTTACCGCTCTGCCTATCATCGAGACACAGGCAGGTGATGTGTCGGCATACATTCCTACGAACGTGATCTCCATCACCGATGGTCAGATCTATCTGGAGACCGACCTCTTCAACCAGGGCTTCCGCCCGGCTATCAACGTCGGTATCTCTGTGAGCCGTGTGGGTGGTTCCGCACAGATCAAGAGTATGAAGAAGGTGGCCGGTACGCTGAAGATCGATATGGCACAGTATCGTGAGCTCGAGAGTTTCTCCAAGTTCTCCAGCGATATGGATCCTGTGACCGCCATGACGATCGACCGTGGTCGTAAGAACAACCAGCTGCTTATCCAGCCTCAGTACAGCCCAATGCCCGTTGGCGAGCAGGTCGCCATCCTCTATTGTGGCGTACACGGCTTGATGCACGATGTGCCTGTCGACAAGGTACGCGAATGCCAGGATCAGTTCCTTGAGCAGATGCGCACTCAGCACCAGGATGTCATCGACACCTTGGCTGCCGGTAAGATTGACGACACATGCACCAAGACCATCGAGGAAGTGATGGCCAACATAGCAGGTCAATACAAGAGTTAAGAATTAGGAGTTAGGAGTTAGGAGTTTAATCGAGTTAGGAGATAGGAGTTAGGAGTTAAAAGCTTCTTTCGTCCTGATAACTCCTATCTCCTAACTCCTAACTCCTAACTAAAAAGTCAATATTATGCCTTCATTAAAAGAGATAAAGACCCGTATAGCGTCTGTTCAGAGCACACGTAAGATAACGAGTGCCATGAAGATGGTAGCGTCGTCTAAACTTCATCATGCGCAGACAGCCATTCAGAACATGCTCCCTTATGAGAATCTGTTAGAGCATATTCTGAAGTCGTTCCTCGTCTCCATGCCTGATGCCGCTGAGGGAGACCTCACGCAGGAGCGCAAGGAGATCAAGAGCGTGGCCCTTGTCGTCTATTCGTCCAACAGCTCGCTCTGTGGCGGATACAACAACAACGTCATCCGTATGATGCAGCAGGCAATAGATGGGTACAAGGCTCAAGGCATTAACGATATCACCATCTATCCTATCGGGCGAAAGGTGGCAGAAAAAGTCAAGAAGCTCGGCTTCACACCGGCAGGCGACTTCGTGGCATTGGCTGACAAGCCTAATGCTGCCGACTGCAGAACGATCGCAGAGGAGCTCATCTCGAAATACTCCAAGCACGAGTACGATAAGGTGGAACTCATCTACCACCACTTCAAGAGTGCCGGTTCTCAGGTTCTCACACGTCGCGACTATCTGCCGCTCGACCTCTCAACAGAGGCTATCGGCTCAGACAACGACCGCGACCTGTCCTCCAACCTCGCTACAGCCAAGGCGCAGGAATATCTTCGCAAGAATGGACGTGGGGCACAGCGACAAGAGGCAGAGGCCAAGCCCCTCAATGACGACTTCATCGTGGAGCCGGATTTGAAGACAGTGCTCTCTTCCTTGGTGCCGAAGGCCCTTGATTTGATGGTGTACACAGCACTGCTCGACAGCAATGCCTCAGAACATGCCGCCCGAATGGTTGCCATGCAGGCTGCTACCGACAATGCCGATGAGCTGCTCAAGGAGCTTAACCTCCAGTTCAATAAGAGCCGCCAGGCTGCCATCACAAGTGAACTGTTGGATATTGAAGGCGGAAGCGCCAACAATTAATCAGTATCCTACAAGAATATTTGTTAAATGGGAAAGGAACAATACTCCTTTCCCATTTTTTTGTTAACTTTGTATTGTTCAGCGCAGGGGCGGTCCCTTGTGGCCGCCCGCAAACGTACATAACATCGTATCATGAAGAAGTCAGTTTTCATATTTATATTATTTTTGCTCTTCCTTCCTCTAAGCAACCAACGGCTCTATGCACAGAAGAAGGAGATCAATGAGGCTATCGACAAGCTCAAGGCCAACAAAGACCTTGACAAGGTGGAGGCATCGATGACGAAACTGCTTAAGGACTCCGACAATCGTCATAATGAAAAAATATGGAATCTGCTCTTCGAGTCATTGCAGAAACAATACAAGGCAGGGAACGAGAAGTTGTATCTCAAGCAAAAATACGATACAGCAGCTTTGTTCAATATCGCCTCACGCCTGTTCACCGCAATGACCGACTACGACAGTATTGATGCTTTACCGGATAAGAAAGGTAGGGTAAGGCCCAAGATGCGAAAGCAGAGTGCAAGCGCCCTCAACACCATCCGCCCCAATCTTTTCAATGGTGGTATCTATTATATCGGTAAGCAAAACTACAAACAGGCATACACTTTGCTTGACCAATACATCAGTGCTGCAGATATGCCGATGTTCAAGACGTACAATTATTCTACGAAGGACAAATATCTCCCGACTGCTGCTTACTGGGCTGCATATTGTGGTTTTAAGATGAGCGACCCTACAAGGGTGCTGCACAATACTTACCTTGCACTAAAGGACAAAGCACATCATGAGTCAATGATGCAATATCTCGCCGCAACTTACATGCTTGAGAAAGACACGGCAAGAAGTGTCGAGACATTGAAGGAAGGCTTTCATGCTTATCCCAAGTCGAGCTATTTCTATGCCCATCTGATAGATTATTATTCTAAAAGATCAGAGTGGAAAGAAGCATCTGACCTTACGGACAAGGCCATTGAAGCCGACAGCACGAATGCCACCGCATGGTTAGCTAAAAGCACACTGCTTATCAATACCGGCGACTATGAGCATAGTTTTCTTATCGCTGACTCATTGCTGAAACGCGACAGTACAATGACTGAGGCTTGGCTCAATGCCGGACTCGCGAAATTCAACATGGGTGTAAATCTCGACAAGAACCCACAGAGCGTAAGGCAAAAGAGACAACAAATTCTCAAATACTACAAAGAAGCACTGCCATACCTTGAGCAATACAGGAGACTGGCCCCTAAGGAGACAGACAAGTGGGCGCTGCCACTCTATACCATCTACTTGAACCTTAACATGGGTAAGCAGTTCGATGAGATTGACAAGATCCTTAGGAACAAGTCATAGAAATTGGTTTAAGTAGGGGAATAAATATCTTTAGGGGGTGTTTCGTACAATATTGCACGATTTTGATGAAATATTTAACGCATGAGAGTAGGATAATCGCTACTTTTGCATGTAGTAAACAACAAATAAACAAGATCGTATACAATTATGAAGCAATTTATGGACGACAATTTCCTTCTTCAGACGGAGACTGCCCAGAAACTTTACCACGAGCATGCAGAGCACATGCCTATCATTGATTATCACTGTCATCTCGTTCCTCAGCAGGTAGCTGAGAACAAGCGTTTCCGTTCCATCACGGAGGTATGGCTTGGTGGCGACCATTATAAATGGCGCGCAATGCGCAGTAATGGTGTCGATGAGCGTTACTGCACCGGTAAAGACACAAGCGATTGGGAGAAGTTCGAGAAGTGGGCAGAGACCGTTCCTTACACTTTCCGCAATCCTCTTTATCACTGGACCCATCTGGAGTTGAAGACCGCCTTCGGCATCACCAAGCGCCTCAACCCTGAGACCGCACGCGAGATCTACGACGAGTGCAACGACAAACTCGCCAATGATCCGACACTCACACCGTGGGGACTGCTCAATAAATACAATGTTGAGACCGTATGTACCACGGATGATCCTGTCGATGACCTCCATTATCATACCATCGTTGCCAAGAGCGAACTGAAGACTCGCATGCTCCCTGCATGGCGTCCTGACAAGGCTATGGCTCCTGAGAATGCCAAGAACTTCCAGGCTTATGTCGAGCAGCTCGCAAAGGTGAGTGGCGTCGACATCCACAACTTCAACGACTATGTAGACGCATTGCAGCAGCGCCACGACTTCTTCCATTCTATGGGTTCACGCCTGTCCGACCACGGCATCGAGGAGTTCTATGCTGAGGATTATACCGACGCAGAGATCAACGCTATCTTCGATAAGGTATACGCTGGCAAGGAGCTGACCCACGAGGAAGTGCTGAAGTTCAAGAGCGCTATGCTCTATGTCTTCGCTGTTCAGGACTACAACGCAGGCTGGACACAGCAGTATCACTACGGTGCCATCCGCAACAACAACACCCGCATGTTCCGTCAGCTCGGTCCTGACACAGGCTTCGACTCTATCGGTGAATTTGAGACAGCAAAGAAATGCTCTAAGTTCCTTGATCGTCTCGACTTAGAGGGACATCTGACAAAGACTATTCTCTACAACCTCAACCCGGCTGCCAACGAGGTTATGGCAACCATGCTCGGCAACTTCCAGGACGGTTCTGTTCCCGGCAAGATTCAGTGGGGTTCAGGCTGGTGGTTCCTCGATCAGAAGGACGGTATCCAGAAGCAGCTCAATGCACTGTCACTCTTAGGTCTGCTGAGTCGTTTCGTGGGCATGCTCACCGACTCCCGCTCTTTCCTCTCTTATCCGCGTCACGAGTACTTCCGCCGCATTCTCTGCAATGTCCTCGGAAACGATATCGAGAACGGCGAGGTGCCTTACACTGGCTATGAGGAAAAGCGTGTCAACCAGATGGTAGAAGACATCTGCTACTACAACGCTAAGAACTACTTCAAGTTCTAAAAATAACTTTTATCAATCATAAAATGTAATGGCCGAATAACATCCGGCCATTACTTTCTATTTCGTATATACCTGTATGACAACTGAAAACACAAAAAATGCACTCATGAAAATGACCCGCTTCAGGTGGGTTCTCGTGGCGTTGCTCTTCTTGGCGACGACCATCAACTATATGGACCGGCAGGTTCTCTCACTGACATGGAAGGACTTTATCCGCCCAGAATTCGACTGGACGGACAGTGACTATGGTACGATCACCGGTCTGTTCTCTATCTTCTATGCCATTGCCAACCTCTTTGCGGGCAAGTTCGTCGACTGGGTGGGCACAAAGAAAGGCTACCTCATTGCCATCGGTGTGTGGTCGTTAGGCGCCGTGCTCCATTCCTTCAGTGGCATCCTGACGTGTGGCGTCCTCACAGGTCACTGGTTTGTGGGATTCGAAGAGGCCAAGCAACTTCTCGAAGCCTTTGCTGCAAGCGGACAACTGACCGGTGCCTCAGCCTGGGTCGTCAAGGTGGCCTCAAGTGATGCCGTACCAACAGCTATGCTCGCTGTATCTACGGTATCTGTCTGGTTCTTCCTCGCCTTCCGTCTCGTCTTAGCTTTGGGTGAGGCCGGTAACTTCCCTGCAGCCATCAAGGTGACAGCAGAATATTTCCCGAAGAAAGACCGCGCCTTCGCTACATCTATCTTCAACAGCGGTGCTTCCATCGGTGCTCTTGCTGCCCCTGCTACCATCCCTCTCATCGCAAGAGCTTATGGCTGGGAGATGGCCTTCGTCATCATCGGTGCCTTAGGATTTATCTGGATGGGTCTGTGGATCTGGCTGTATGACAAACCAGAGAGAAGCAAGCATGTCAATCAGGCAGAGCTCGACTATATCAATCAGGATGAAGCCAATGAAGCAGCCAACAACATCGAGACTAACGCAGAAGCCAATGCAACAGCAACTGCCAAAGAAGAAAAGACCATCGGCTTCCTCAAATGCTTCACATTCCGTCAGACATGGTCCTTCATCGTCGGTAAGTTCATGACAGATGGTGTATGGTGGTTCTTCCTTTTCTGGGCCCCGGCATATTTCTCCGACCAGTATGGATACACTTCCGACTCTACAATGGGTATTGCACTCATCTTCACGCTTTATGCCATCGTCACAGTACTGAGTATCGGTGGCGGTTACCTGCCGACCTACTTCGTAGACAAGAAGCACATGGAGCCGTACGCAGGCCGTATGCGTGCCATGCTCATCTTCGCTTGCTTCCCGCTCCTTGGTCTGCTCGCTCAGCCTATGGGCGCTATCAGTCCTTGGTGGCCGGCTATCATCATCGGTCTCCTTGGTGCAGGACATCAGGCTTGGTCAGCAAACCTCTACTCAACCATCGGTGACATGTTCCCGAAGTCAACAGTGGCTACGATCACAGGTATCGGCGCTATGGCAGGTGGTATCGGCAGCTTCCTGATCAACAAAGGCTCAGGCGTACTCTTCACTTATGCTGAGCAACAAGGACAGGCTTTCTCCTTCATGGGTTTTGACGGCAAACCTGCCGGATACATGATCATCTTCTGCATCTGTGCCGTTGCTTACATCATCGGATGGTGCATCATGAAGACCCTCGTGCCAAGATACAAGAAGATTGAAGCATAATTGATGCTACAAAAAGATTGGAATATTAATCATGAAGATTCTCAATAAAAATACTGCACCGAAAATGTATGCGCCCGAGCGCATCATACAGTTCGGGGAAGGTAACTTCCTTCGCGCTTTCGTCGACTGGATTGTCAACGAGATGGACGAGAAGACGAGCTTCAACGGCTCTGTCGTCATCGTCCAGCCTCGTGAGCGCAACCATATCGAGCCGCTGAGAGCACAGGACTGCATGTATCATGTCAACCTCGTGGGACTGAAGAATGGCATCGCTGTCAACGACTGCGAGCGTATCAACTGTGTCAGCCGGGCTCTCAACCCTTACACGCAAAACGATGCCTTCCTTGCTCTCGCTGAGCAGCCGGAGATGCGATTCGTCATCTCCAACACCACAGAGGCTGGCATTGCTTTTGATCCCGACTGCAAGTTTGAGGACAAGCCCGCTGCGACCTATCCCGCTAAACTGACACAACTGCTCTACCGTCGCTACAAGGTCTTCAACGGTGATCCCAAACGAGGCTTCATCATTCTCCCCTGCGAGCTTATCTTTGGCAACGGTCATCATCTGCAGGAATGCATCAATAAGTACATCGACCTTTGGAAAGATTCTTTAGGCTACGACTACGAAGGATTCAAACAGTGGGTTGCCGAAAGCAACTATATCTGCACGACACTTGTCGACCGTATTGTCAATGGCTATCCCAAGGATGACATTGAGGCTATCTGGGAGAATATCGACTACAAAGACGAGGCCCTCGTACAATGTGAGGTTTATCACCTTTGGGTCATTGAGCATGCCCCGAACATCTCAAAGGAGCGCTTAGAAAAAGAGTTCCCGGCACATAAAGCCGGCCTCAATGTGCTTGTTGTCGACGATGAGACACCGTATCACGACCGCAAGGTGACGCTTCTCAATGGTCCGCACACCGTGCTGGCCCCTGTAGCGTATCTCTCGGGTATCAACATTGTCAGAGATGCATGCAACTCTACGCTCTTAGGTCGCTATGTCCACAAGGTACAGGCCGAAGAACTGTTGCCGACGCTCGACATGCCGAAAGAAGAGCTCGAGCAGTTTGCAAAGGACGTCATCAACAGGTTCAAGAATCCGTATATCGACCATCAACTGACGAGCATCATGCTCAACAGTTTCCCGAAGTTCAAGACACGTGACCTACCCGGACTGCGCAAGTATCTTCACCAGACAGGTCAGTTGCCAGAGGGCATCGTTCTCGGTCTTGCAGCCATCATTACCTATTATAAAGGTGGCAAGCGGACAGACGGAACAGAGATCACGCCTAACGATGATCCCGCTATCATCCAGCTCTTGCAAGAGTTGTGGAAAACCGGCGACTATAATGAAATAGCCAAGGGAGTGCTCGCTGCAAAAGACCTCATCTGGAAAGAGCAAGGTGACCTCAATGAGATTCCCGGGCTGACAGAAGCTATCGCAAAGGATCTCAAGAGCATCCAGGAAAGCGGAATGAGAGAAACGGTAAAGAAGATAACTGTCAAAGGATAAGGCTAACGTCATTGTCTGACACGTGCCGAACAATTGGCTGACACGTGTCGAACAATTGGCTGACACGTGCCGAACAATTGGCTGACACGTGTCGAACAATTGGCTGACACGTGCCGACCAATCTACTGACGTTCGTCACCCGATAATAATCCAATAAAAATAGAACATGAAACAAGCATTAAAGATCAATCCGGCCGATAATGTGGCCGTTGCTATACAGGACTTGAAAAAGGGCACTGCCATTGATATCGATGGACAGTCATTGACTCTTCAGACTGATGTCCCCGCAGGCCACAAACTGGCCTTGCGTGAAATCAAGAAAGATGAGAATGTCATCAAGTATGGCTTCCCAATCGGTCATGCACTCCATGATATCGTTCCGGGTGCCTGGCTTGACCACCACGACATCAAGTCGAACCTCAAGGGTGAACTCAACTACGACAATGTCCACATCAAGGGACTGAAGCCCAACGATCCACATCCTACAGCTACATTCCAAGGCTACAGAAGAGCCAATGGCAAGGTAGGTGTCCGAAACGAGTTATGGGTTATCCCTACCGTAGGCTGTGTCAATGGCATCATCCGCGAAATTGTGGAAGAGGTTAAGCGCCTTACAAACAATGGAGAAGGGGTAGACGGCATCGTTGACTTCCCTCACAACTATGGCTGTTCACAGCTTGGTGACGACCATGAGAACACTCGTAAGATTCTCCGCGACCTCGTGATGCACCCCAACGCAGGCGGTGTGCTCGTTGTCGGATTAGGCTGTGAGAACAATCAGCCACACGACTTCGAGAAGCTCTTGGGCGATTACGACCACGACCGTATCAAGTTCATGGTCTGCCAGGAGGTTGAGGGCAACGAGGTGGAGACCGGCGTCAAACTGCTGATGGATCTCTACAATACCGCTAAAGAAGACAAGCGTGAGACAGTCTCGGCCTCAGAGCTGCGCATCGGCCTTAAGTGTGGTGGTTCCGACGGATTCTCCGGCATCACGGCCAATCCGCTGCTCGGTGCATTCAGCGACTGGCTCTGCGAGGAACAGGGCGGCACAACGATCCTCACGGAGGTTCCAGAGATGTTCGGTGCTGAGACCATCCTCATGGAACGTTGCATCAACGATGAAGTCTTAGAAGAAACCAAACAACTGATCAACAACTTCAAGCATTATTTCCTCAGTCATAATCAGCCTGTCGGAGAAAACCCATCACCGGGCAACAAGGCCGGCGGTATCTCCACGCTCGAGGACAAGGCATTGGGCTGCACACAGAAGTCGGGCAAGTCTCCGGTCTGCGGTGTACTTGGTTATGGCGACATGTTGCAGAAGAAGGGCCTAAACCTGCTCTCTGCACCGGGCAATGACCTCGTAGCAGCCACGGCTCTTGCTGCAGCAGGTTGTCAGATTGTTCTCTTCACCACAGGCCGCGGTACGCCGTTCGCTACAGCTGTACCGACCTTGAAAGTGTCGAGCAATAGCGGACTCTACAACCGGAAGCCCAACTGGATTGACTTCAATGCCGGTCCTATCGTGGAAGACAAGAGCATTGAAGAACTGCTACCTTCCTTCACTAAGCTCATCCTTGATGTGGCAAGTGGCAAGAAGGTCAATGCAGAGAAGAGTGGCATTCAAGGTATCGCCATCTTCAAGAATGGTGTAACACTGTAATTGACTGCAGGGGCGGTTTCCCTTTTGCCGCACGCACCTCGAAGAGGTGCTACACGGTTAGCCCCACGTGAGGCGCAGCCGAAACGTGGGGTTAGATAGGAGCGAATGATCTGAATACCGGCCTCGGAGAGGGCGAACATGGTCATATTACAACATCTATTATCCATGATTATGTTCGCCAACACCTATCACCCCTAACCATGTTCGCCCTCTTCGAGGCCGGATCGCAACGTACCATCATAACACAGGGGCCCCACGTTTCGGCTACGCCTCACGTGGGGCTAACCAAGTTGGCCCCCTTCGGGGACCTTATCAACCCGGAAACCAGAAGGGCCATTATTTCTTATTATTAATACCTTATGCTAACATGAAAGAAACATTCACATGTCTGTTGTTCGCAAGTTTGATAACAGTACCAATGACAGCGCAAGACCTCATAAAGACTTACAACATCGTCAACCCCAATGCAGAGACTTGGAAAGAAGCACCTATAGAGATTGACGGTATTGATGGCTACCAGTCCGCTTTGGTCACGGTTGATGGCAAGGAAGTTCCTTGTCAGATGGATGACTTGGATGGAGACGGTGGAGCAGACCATCTCTTTTTCCTCACAGACATCAAAGGCAAGGATCGGCAAACGGTGAAGGTCAGCCTCTGGCGCAAGGGAGAGCCTCGAAGCTATAAAGCACGTACTTTCGCCGATATCATCCTGCCAAACAGTAAGATAAAAATCAAGAACAAGCAGAACGTCTATCTGAAGGAATTCACAGTCATGGGCGGTTCCGATCCCTTCCGTAGCATCCATCAGCATGGTGTAGTCTTCGAGAGTGAGCTGACCGCCTTCCGGATCTACTGCAGTCCGCGCCAGACCGTAGACCTCTACGGAAAGTACAAGCGGCAGTTAGAACTTAAAGAATCGGAGTTCTATCCCGACAAGGATCAGTTAGCGAAGGGCTATGGCGACGACGTTCTCTTAGTGGGCGATGGCGTCGGGCTCGGCGCCATCAACGGATGGAATGGAACAGAGCCTGTTGCTTTTACCGACTGTGAATCTCGCACCCAACGCATCGTCACCACTGGACCATTGAGAAGTATCATCGATATTGTTGACAAAAACTGGCGACCTACTGACGATTCAGAACCTTTCACCGTCACGTCCCGCTATACGATCATTGCCGGTCACCGCGACTGTAAGGTTGATGTTCAGGTGTCTGTCCCCAAAGGCTTCACGCTGACCAATGATATCAAGAAAACACCTTATTATATAGGTATCACCAACATCCGTGGCTCCAAGTCATGGACAGATGACAAAGGGCTGTTAGCCTCTTGGGGCTCCGATTATCCAGCTAAAGGTGACACTACGACTCAGACAAAGCAGACCGTGGGTTTAGCTGTCTGTATCCCAGCAGCCAACCTCGTGAAGCGTGCTGACACCAAATACGATTATGGCTATGTCGTGAAAATTCCACAGGGCCGTTTGTCGTATGCTATCTCTTTCTGTTCCGATAAAGAAGAAGAAGGTTATCACAGTGAAGAAGCCTGGAGAAAAGCTACGAGCGAGTGGGAGAGAGGGCTACAAAGGAAGAGCCTGATAATATTGAAGAAATAAGAGATCTTCCGGTTTTCGGGTTGATACTGCAATCAACCTCGGAGAGGTTGTACATGAGTAGCCCCAGGTAAGGAGCGCAGCGACGCAACCTGGGGTTTAGGTCCGGTGTTATTTCGTTTCAATCCGGCCTCGAAGAGGGCGAACATGGGCGGGATGCTGATTATAGCTAATTGGTGTATAAACCATGTTCGCCCTCTTCAAGGCCGGAAATCAGAAATTTAGGCTCAATTTAAACCCCAGGCACCGGCTTTGCCGTCGCCTGGGGCTAACCATGTGGCACCTCTCCGAGGTGCTTATTGCCCGCTCCCTGCAATCAATCATAGAAAAATCTCTATATATTTTTGGGAAATACATTCTTTGTTAGTAAATTTGCAGAAAGGAACATATTAAACGTTAAAACAAATCTGTTATGGCAATAGAAGGTATTTTCCGCGATGAGATAGAGATCAGGCAAGTGGACAAGTTCTTTGCCGGAGAAATGGGTCGACAGATCCACCGTTATATCAAGGCACGTGGATCAATGTCGATGCTCGAAAAAATAGAAAAGCGCATAGGATCGCTCAGCATTCCTGAACGTGAGAATGCGATGGCTAAGTATATTGATCTCAACCGCAAAGTAATAGAGGATCTCGACTGGCGCATGCTTATAGCCCGTGCTATGGCAAACTACTGCGACTCCTACAACTATTTTATCAAGATGGTTGCCGACGAGCAGACGATGCAATTCTATGAAGAGCGGATGAAGAAAAAATACGTTCGCTTCCACGAGGTCTTTGAGGAGAATGGCAAGTATGGCATCAAAGATGTGGACGGAAGCATCATGCTCCATGCCAAATATGATTTTCTGCGTACGCCCTTCGTCTATGTCGATGACCTCGTCTCCATGCCAGTTATCGCAGAAAAAGATGGCAAGATGGGACTCGTGCTCCCCGACGGTCACGATACCGTAGTGTTGCCATTCGATTATGACGACATCTCTTTGCGTGACGAGGAGCCATGGTTTGAACTGACCAAAGACGGACAGACACAGCTCTGGAACGGCTTGGATGAACTGAGCGACTGATATCATGCGTAAAAAAATATTGTTATTGGTGTTCACATTCTTGATGTGGACACTGATATTTGTTTTGCAGAAGCCTGTGTTCTTGTCTATTTACGGAGGCTTCTCAAACGTCTTTGCGGTAATCCGTCATGGTTTACCGCTTGACTTTTCCATGGCGGGCTATCTTTCAGCTATCCCCGGGTTGCTGCTCGTGGTCAGTTGCTTACCTATAGCTATTCTTCACAAGCCCAAGGCGAGTCGCATCCTCATGGCTATTGTCGGAGGATGGACAGCGATAGGGGCTGTCGCTGTAGCTTTATCTTTTGTCGCCAACTTAGCACTTTATGGTTATTGGGGCTTTCCACTCGACTCAACGCCAATCTTCTTCCTTTTCTCCTCACCGTCCGCTGCCATGGCAAGCGTTGAATGGTGGCAAGGCCTGCTTGGCATTGTAAGCATGGCGGTGGTTATGGCCTTCATCCTTCTGCTCTTCCATCTTCTTTGGCGCAAATGGGGCGGGGACGTGTTCGTCTTGAAAACGAACAATTGGCAATGGCTGCCCATGCTCGTTGTCACAGCGCTGTTGTTTCTCCCTATCCGTGGAGGCATAACGGTATCAACGATGAATACAGGCAAAGCCTATTTCTCTTCCGTACAGGAACTTAACCATGCGGCCGTGAACCCTTTGTTCTCCTTCATCGAGAGCGTCGGTCATAGCGAAGACTTTGCCTCACAGTACCGATTCATGGGTGACAAGGAAGCACACAAGATTTATCACGAACTTTACAACACGCCGGCTACAGACAGCATTTCTTCTGTTCTGAGACCAGGAGTGAAGCGCCCGAATATTTTCATCATCGTGATGGAGAGTTTCTCCGACACCGTGACTAACGTGCCGGGAGTGACCCCGAATCTCAACCGACTAAAGAAAGAAAGTGTCTATTTCTCAAGGTTCTATGCCAACAGTTATCGAACAGACCGTGGATTGGTATCAGTACTCATGGGCTACCCGTCTCCAGCTACCGTGAGCCTGATGAAATATCCAAAGAAGACAGCTAATATGCCATCTATCACTGCCCATCTCGTAAAGGCAGGCTATGAGGCTTCCTATTATTATGGGGGCGATGCCGACTTCACGAACATGCGCTCGTTCCTCGTTAACCAAGGATTCAGGCATATCACGGAAGATGTAGACTTCCCCGTGAGCGAGAGATTGAGCAAATGGGGCGTACCCGACCATCTGCTGTTCAGACGTGCAGAGAAAGATCTCATGACATGGCCGACCAACAGTAAGCCACGGCTGACTGTCATCCAAACCTCCAGTTCGCATGAACCGTTCGATGTGCCCTACCATCATCTGAAGAACAAGATTCTTAATGCATTTGCCTACTCAGACAGTTGCGTAGGTGGGTTCATCAATACCCTCCGCAAGAGTAATCAATGGAACAACAGCCTCGTCATCTTAGTGCCGGATCATCTTGGTGCGTGGCCTGAGCATGCGGACAACTTCAAACCATGGAGGTATCATATTCCATTGATTTGGACCGGCGGAGCGATTCGCCAGCCTATGGTCGTCAATACGCTCGGCTCTCAACAAGACATTGCTGCTACGCTGCTCTCACAGTTGGGCATCGGACATAAAGACCTGCTTTTCAGTAAGGATATGTTCAATACTTCTGTCAATCATTTTGCCTTCTTCCTTCCGAACGATGGCATAGGGATGATTACGGAAGACGACGAACTGCTCTATGACAACCAACTGAAAAAGACTGTTTACGATACTGGAAAGAAAGGACAGAACCTAAAAGCAGGAAAGGCCTTGCTGCAGGTACTGTTTGACGATATTTCAAAAAGGTAAGACAAAGAAAAGAATGTATGTAAATATATTGCTCTCGTCTCTGCTACAGACGCTTATCCAGTGGGACACGAACATCACCCTGGCCATCAATGGTCTCCATTGTGGGTACCTCGACAACTTCATGATGATGTACTCCGGTAAGTTTATCTGGATTCCACTTTATGTGAGTCTGCTTATCATCATGTTTAGGAATTTCCCACGGAAGGCTGTGATATACTGCATACTCTTTTCCGTTGTGCTCATTACTCTGTGCGACCAAACAGCCTCGGCAGTGCTTCGTCCTTTCTTTGATCGTTTGCGCCCCGCCAATCCAGAGAATCCTATCTCACCTATGATCCACATTGTGGATGGCTATCGAGGCGGTAGACACGGGTTTCCCTCAGCACATTCAGCAAACTGCTGGGGGGCTTTCTTCTTTATTACCTATGTCTTCCGCAGACGTGTTCTCTCTATAAATCTCGCAATATGGGCCTTCCTCATGTGCTGGTCGCGCGTCTACCTTGGCGTGCATTACTTTGGCGATGTGCTCTGCGGTATGTTCTTAGGTTTTCTGTTAGCAAGCGTTGTGTATTACGTCTTCCAACGCATGCTCAGACAATCTGCCCATTCCTTAAAACCCAAGGACGACTCACCCAAACTCTATACCCCGGCTATGGTCTTTAATATCGAGACCGTAGTCATGCTCATCCTTGCTATCTTCACACGATTCTCATTCTGAAATACTACAGCACATGGAAATTCAGCCCATAGCCATCTTTCACTCCCCGTTCTCCTCGAAGTTCGGTATCCCTAAACAAAGCGGACTTGTAGAGGAGCTTGAAGGAACCATCGTCTTCACGGAACCTTATCGTTCATCAGAGGCACTGAGAGGCATCGACAGTTTCGACTTTCTATGGCTCATCTGGGCTTTCAGTGCCAATAAACATGCAGCGAACGGCCTCACCGTTCGCCCGCCACTTCTTGGAGGTAACACCCGTCTCGGCGTCTTTGCTACACGCTCACCGTTCAGACCCAATCCGCTTGGACTGTCTTCAGTAAAACTAAAGAGCGTAGAGTGGGAGACGAGTCAAGGTCCTGTTTTGCACGTGCTTGGAGCAGACCTGATGGATGGCACACCGATCTACGATATCAAGCCTTATGTCACTTATGCCGACTGCCATGTAGGAGCAAAATCGGGATTTGTAGACCAGCATCCTATCAAGCGCCTGCAGGTCGTCATCCCCGACCCTCTTGCACAAGTGTTAGGTGAGCAGCAGACAGAGGCCTTGCGAAAAGTATTGGAGCTTGATCCAAGGCCGCATTATCAGCATGATCCCAACCGCATATATGGCATGCCATTCGCAGGGAGAGATATCCATTTCAAGGTTGAAGGAGAGACATTAACGGTAATTGACAAATCCGTTAAATGCATACACATAGTATAATAGAGAGGCTTTCTATTTCTTCCATCTTTACGCTACAGCCTCGGAGAGGCTGACTTTTTAATAACCCCAGTCTAAGGAGCGTAGCGACGCAGACTGGGGTTATGTGACGGCTAATTTGACTGACTTCCTGCCTCGGAGAGGCAGAATGCACGATAGTGCGTAATGTCTCTGAATATTAGGATCTTAATCTATATAGCGCACCTAAAGGTGCATTCAGCCTCTCCGAGGCTGGTGTTCATGAGATCGGCTCGCGACCTAGAGTCCCCAGTCTGCGTCGCTGCGCTCCTTAGACTGGGGTTATGAAAAATTGTGCCTCTCCGAGGCACGGGACAGCACGGCTTAATATACGAATTTGCCGGATACAAAGATAATAGATAAGTCTTCTTTATCCTTGAAACACCAGACACCGCCACTGCCCTTTGCCCTTCTGCTCCTTAAGACTCAAGCCTAAGGCAGAAGCCTTGTCGACAAGCAACGGGATATCTTCCTCGTAGAAGCCACTGATAATGAAAGTGGTACCAGAGGCCATCTTGCTTCTCATGGCTTCCATGTCATTCAACAGGATATTGCGGTTGATATTGGCAAGCACAATGTCAAAAGTACCGTCTATCGTCTTGATAACCGACGCATCACCAAGCAAAGCTTTGATATTCTTCACGCCATTGATCTCCGCATTGTGCATAGTGTTCCTGACGCTCCACTCATCAATATCATAGCCTACGACCTCCTTTGCTCCCAATTTGGAGGCTGCGATGCCAAGGATTCCAGTGCCACAGCCACAATCGAGCACGCGCTTGTCAGATAGCGTACCACCATTGGACTCAGCCATCGACAACAGTGTAGAGACGATCATCTGCGTGGTCTCATGCGTACCTGTGCCAAAAGCAAGCTTGGCGTCAATGAGAATACGGAGAGGGCTGGGGGTGGGGTCTGTAGCTTGCCCATTCGCATCCATAATAATTATTTTTCCATCAATATCGATAGGCTCAAAGCCATTGTCTTCCCACGTCTTGTTCCAGTCCATATCCTCAGCCTCAACAATAGAGTAGGAGACAGTTGTATCTTGCAAAGGGAAGTCAGCTATCTGCTGGTCAAGTACATCCTTATTGAAGAGCGACTTCTGAACATAACCCTTCAATCCCTTCTCCGTATCTTCAAACGATTCAAAGCCTGCCTCGGCCGCAGCGTCTGCCAAAAGGTCACGTGCCGTCTGCAATAGACTGTCAGGACAAGTGACTGTGAATGTTGCCTCTAAGTATTCCATAACCGTTAAGCGATTAAATAAATGCGTAATAATTGAAAACGTAATATAAATATCAGTGCAAAATTAAAAAAAATAGGGGAATTCCTACCTTTCATTAGGGTTTTTCCGTAAATTTGCAACAGAATAGGCACTAATTTTGTACCGTAAAGAATAGAAGAATAAACATAAAAGAGTAAAGATATGAAAAAGTTATTGATGCTATTAGTTCTCGCGGGGTCGATGCCGCTGGCATCGATGGCGCAGGACGACGTCTACTTCACTCCAAGTAAGGAAGACAAATCTGCTACCTCAGACAAGCCTGCCTATTATTCGGGAAGCAAACGTAATGTTGACGAGTACAATCGTTACGGCAAACTGAACAGCTACTATCAGAAGATAGGCACTGATTCATTGGGCAACGACATCATCACGTTCCAGCCGGGTTATGGCTACAATGGTGATAGCGTCACGGATACGGCTTACGTCTATCCGGGCAGTGCTAAGTTTAGCAACGACGACTACACGTACACACGCCGTATGTCGCGTTGGGACGGATTCTATGATCCTTGGTTCGATGAGTTCTACGGACCTTACGGATGGTACAGTCCATGGTACTATGGCAGCTGGTCCTACTGGTATGATCCATGGTACTATAGTTATGCCGGTTGGTATGATCCATGGTTCTACGGTTATTATGGCTGGGGTTGGCCTTACCGTTACGGATGGTACGATTTGTGGGGACCGTCCTACTATAATAACTATCGATATAGCGGTGGGCACGCAGGTACAGCCAATCACTGGGCCTATAGTGGCCGCGGTTA
Organism: uncultured Prevotellaceae bacterium; assembly: GCA_902792635.1. Taxonomy (GTDB): domain Bacteria; phylum Bacteroidota; class Bacteroidia; order Bacteroidales; family Bacteroidaceae; genus Prevotella. Next base: position 53,238 of record CADBAG010000007.1, read on the forward strand.
TAACAATGAGACAGGATACAGACCAAGCTATGGTGGTCGCTCCGCCAGTGGCAATTTCTCAGGCTACCGCGGTGGATCTAACAGCAATGGTAACAACAATGCACGGTCCTATTCTGTAAGGAATAACAGCCGATTCCAGAGCAACCGTTCATACAACGACTTCAACAGAGTGCCTTCTGACCGCACTTACAGCACACCAAGCAGTTCGTTCGGAAGCGGTAACTTCAGCAGTGGCGCACGTAGCGGAGGCTTTAGCGGTGGCGGTGGCTTCAGCGGTGGTGGCTCCCGTGGCGGCGGTGGCGGCTTTGGTGGCCGTAGATAATCTTAACAATTTAATAAGGATACATCAATTATGAAAACGATAAATTATCTTCTTTTGGCAGCCATGGGTATGATGGCTTTGCCAATGAGCGCACAGGAGACTTACGAGAATGCCAAGATCACCAAGCAAGACCTCAATGGTACAGCAAGGTATGTTGGTATGGGCGGTGCCATGGAGGCTCTCGGTGCTGATATCTCTACCATATCTTCCAACCCTGCCGGTATCGGTATGTTCCGTCGCAGCAGTGTTAGCATAAGCGGTGGATTGCAGTCGAACTATTCCGGCAATTCCTTTGACGGAGCCAACAAGACCAATGCAAGCTTCGATCAGGGTGGTTTTGTTTATGCCATGCGGACAAGTAGAAATTCTTTCCTGAATTTTGCATTCAACTATCACAAGGGCCAAAACTTTGACTTCATCCTCAATGCTGCCAATGCATTGAATGGCGCCTCTCAGAACAGACAGAGCTACCTCAAAGGTTTGATCGGCGACGAGCAATATGGTGGATTTACCGTTGACAAGACAAACAATGGGGAATACAATGGATATGTGAATTCAACATCCAACAACACTGCCTATACATGGAGCCAACTCGACTATCTGTATTGGAATGCAGTCATTCCCAATACGGAAGGGAACTTCTACAGTTACGATGCTAAGGATTACTCCTTTGCCCGGAAACACACGGGTTATATTGGCGACTATGACTTCAACATCAGTGGCAATGCCAGTGACAGATTCTACTGGGGTGTAACATTCGGGCTGAAAGATGTCCACTATCATGGGTTCAGTTCCTACACAGAGGACATGGCTAATTACGCCAACAGCTCTATAACCATCAATGATCAGCGTGATATCACCGGTACAGGATTCGACATCGCAGCAGGTATTACGGTCAGACCAATAGAAAGCTCGCCGTTCCGCTTCGCCCTGTATTTCAAGACGCCGACATGGTATGATCTGACTACAAGAAACTATACCACCATCAGCAACGGAGTACCTTCTACCGTAACAGTTAATGGAGAGACACAGCACAATGGCCTCTATGACAAGGGACACATCGGAAACTCCTACGACTTCAAGATGTATACTCCTTGGAAGTTCGGTGTTTCTCTCGGTCACACCGTAGGCGACTACCTCGCCTTGGGTGCAACCTATGAGTATGAGGACTACGGTTCTATCAAGTCACGTGTCATAGACGGTGACGGTTATGATGCATGGACTGGCAGTTACTACCAGACATCCTCTAACGACAAGGTGATGAATGACCATACGAGTGCTGTCCTTAAAGGTGTGAGCACCGTAAAACTTGGTGTCGAGGTTAAGCCCGTTCCTGAGTTGGCTCTGCGCGCAGGTTACAACTACGTCAGCCCGGCTTACGAGAAAAATGGTCAGAAGAACCCGTTGCTTCCTTCTTACGGCACATCTTACCAGAGTGCATCTGATTATGTCAACTGGAAAGCTACCAACAGGTTTACTTTAGGTGCAGGTTATCAGATAGGCAAATGGAACTTCGATCTTGCTTATCAGTATAGCGCAAGAAAAGGCGACTTCTATCCGTTCTCTTACATTGAGGCCGTCAACGATGGTACTGTAGAGTCAAATGGTACGACAGCAACAAATGTGAAAGACGATCGCGGTCAGTTGTTGTTTACATTAGGATATAAGTTCTAATAATTTATTTTATGAGCATGAAAAAGCCTGGAGTATTTGATATTCCAGGCTTTTTATATTTCTTATAATCTAATCTTCAATATATTTATCAACAAATTGTTTCGGATCAAGAACTTCAATAATGCTACTCGAAGACGGGAAATCTCTTGTATTTATGGTAACAAGAGCGTCACATTCATTTTCTACAGCACAATAGTACTGCAAACTATCCTCTAAATCTCTGAAATCTTCATCTCGTAGAGCCTGTATAATAGATTGCCTATTCATGTCTACGACATCGACATAACTTAATAATCGAACAAGCATCTGCCTTATTCTATTTCTTTTTTCAGGCTCATGTATCCCTTTGGCTTTCAACTGAGAACCAAGTAGGTAAATGACATTATCAACAATAGAAGACGATAGGCAAACGTCAAAATTACCTTGATATGCATTCTTCAAAATATGGCTAACAAGGTCATAGCCTTTTCTCTTGCCAAAGTACTCCATGATAATATTTGCATCCAAAAAGATTCTCATAAGTACCTCCCATATTTTTCTTTAAAATATTGCTCCTTAGCCTTCACATCATCCTCCCGTTTAGGTGAAGCCAAACCTACAAATTCATCTGTGGGTAATGGCTGGCTCAAATCGGCCTTAAATTTCTTCACCGATATAGTTTTTGCATTATCTCTCTTCTTTCTAACTATTGCCTTAATAGCATCAAGCGCTTGATGGAGGTAATGCTCATTATCCTCAAGATAACTGAGATTATTAAAAATCTCAGCGTTTAATTGCATAGTTGTCATAGTCTGCTCTTTTTGTTGCAAATATAACCCTTTTCTGGGAATCTTGCAACTGATTATCGTTTTTATTTTAACAGCAAATGAAACTGCTCCCTTGCCTCCTCCGTATTCTTGAACACGATGCCGTGCATGCCGATCTTTTGCGCGCCTCGGATGTTCTCTACCTTGTCATCAATGAACACACAATCGCTGGGATCGACATCGAAACGCTGGCAGAAGGCCTGATAGATAGCCACGTCGGGCTTAAGGAGATGTACCTCGTGAGACACGAGATAGCCGTCGAGCAGACTGAAAGGCCGCGGAAACTTCTTCATCACATCGAAGACCTTTGTAGACCAGTTGGACAAACCTAACAAGCGATAGCCTTTTGACTTCAACTTTACCATCCAATCATAGATGCCTGGTATCTCTTCCGTGAAGATATCCGTATAGTGCTTGTCAAAGGCATCGAGAGCAACAGCATAATCAGGCCAACGCTGTTTCCATTCAGAGATAATATCTTCAAAAGATTGGTCACCCTTATCCAAAAGGTTGTTGTTGGCAGGAGTGAGGATATTCTCCATAAACCACTCACCTTTCTCCTCACTGTTGAGGATCTTAGAGAAATAAGCCTTGAAGTCGTAAGCCACAAGCACTCCGCCAAAGTCGAGTACAATATTACGTATCATCTTTTCCATGTATAAGTTATTGTATCGCAAATGTACTAAACAATCATCAAGTTGCCAAATTTTTAGCAATGAAAGAATAATCTCAACTATAGGACATGGATAGGTAAGAAACAATCAACAACTCTATTGATTAGCTCTCACAATCAATAGAGTTATGATGCATAACTCTATTGATTATTGGAATTTCAAAAGGCGAATATTTGGGATAACAAAGGAAAAGCATTAACTTTGCATGCATGAAAACAACAAGAACACTTTTACTATTCTTTTTTATATTTACGTCATGCATCGTTAATGCCCAGAAGAGAGAGTTCCGCGGTGCATGGATTCAGTGTGTCAACGGCCAGTTTCAAGGCATGTCCACACAGGCCATCCAGCAGAAACTGAGCCGACAGCTCGATATTCTGAAGGCTGATGGTGTCAATGCCATCATCTTTCAGGTGCGTCCGGAGTGTGATGCGCTCTATAAGAGTGACCTGGAGCCGTGGAGCCGTTACCTTACCGGTCAGCAAGGACGTGCACCTCAACCTTACTGGGACCCACTGCAATGGATGATAGAACAATGCCACAAGCGGGGCATGGAGCTGCACGCTTGGATCAATCCTTTCCGTGCCAAGACGAAAGGCACGACGGCGCTCGCTACAAGCCATGTCGCAGTCGAGCATCCTAACTGGACCTTTCCTTATGGAGGACAACTGATCCTCAACCCAGCTTTGAATGAGACTACAGACTATAACTGCAAAGTGGTGGACGACATCGTGAGCCGTTACGACGTTGATGGCATTCATATCGACGACTATTTCTATCCTTATCCCGTTGCCGGAGAGGAGATACCCGACGAGAACTATTTCCGCGCCAATCCGCGTGGTTTCAAGAATATCGGTGACTGGCGGCGTGACAATGTCAACCAGTTTATCGAGCAGCTTAGTAAAACTATCCACAAGCGTAAGCCGTGGGTGAAGTTCGGTGTCTCTCCTTTCGGTATCTATCGCAACCAACGCTCTGACCCAAAGAACGGCTCGGCAACCAACGGCTTGCAGAACTACGATGATCTCTATGCAGACGTTCTCCTTTGGGTAAACAACGGCTGGGTGGATTACTGTGCTCCTCAGCTTTACTGGGAGATAGGGCATAAGGCAGCCGACTATCAGACACTGATCAAGTGGTGGGATAAGTTTGCGAGCAACCGGCCACTCTATATCGGTGAAGATGTGGAGCGAACTGTGAAAGCTTCCGACCTCTCCAATCCGAATATCAATCAGATGCCGGCTAAGCACAAGTTGCACGAGGAGGCTCATCATGTCGATGGCACTGTGCTATGGTATGCTCAGGCCGTGACGGATGACATCGGCAACTATGGTTCCGTGCTCCGCACTGCGTATTGGAAATATCCCGCTCTGCAGCCACTGATGCCTTTCATCGACAACAAACAGCCGAAGAAGCCCCGAAAGGTCAAAGCCGTATGGACGAGCGATGGCTACATCCTCTTCTGGTCTGTGCCCCGTGGAAAGAAATGGGGAGACATTGCCAAGCAATATGTTGTCTATCGCTTTGCAGAAGGTGAGCAGATCGACACCGAGAATCCTGCAAAAATCGTTGCCATCACCCCTGACACCTTCTATAAACTGCCCTACGATAAAGGCAACAAGCGCTACACCTATGTCGTGACAGCTTTAGACAGGATGGCGAATGAGTCGAAAGCAAAAAAAGTTAAAGTCAAATTATAAGGCCACCCACACCACAGTTCGGGCCTACCCAAGCCCTCCCTAAAGGGAGGGATGTTGATATGCAAAGAGCCATCGATTGAAACAAATCGGTGGCTCTTTCTATGACTTTTCATGACTTTTTTGGCTCTTATGTGGCTCTAATAATAGTTCTTTAAGTAATCAACATCCCTCCCTTTAGGGAGGGCTTGGGTAGGCCTTAACTTGCTTAGGGAGGGCTTGGGTAGGCCTCTATTCTCGGTATATATACCCCATCAACTTGTTGATCCAGTCCACATTGAACCGGAACCACCGGTACTTGCCAATAGGCTTCCCACCAAAGGAGAGGATGAAGTCGCGGAAAGGATTCTTGCGGAAAGGCAAGCCGACATCCAAGAAGCAGATGTGCGCGTAGTTGTGTTTCCACGACCAGTTGATAGCCTCCCACACCGTCATCAGGTTCGGATGAAGCAGAGCAAAACGTTTGCGCTTTGAAGCTAAGTACCACAAGTAAGCATTGCCTTCACTAAACACACAGACACAACCTCCGATGACCTTCTCTTTATAAAGCGTGATAAAGATACGACCATTGTCACTGTTGTACAACTGCTTAATATGGTTCTCTGCAGGAATGATACGGCGCAGTTTCATCCTGTAGAAGCCATTCATCAACTGATAGAAACTGTGCACCTCCTCATCCGTCTTAGCTTCACGCATAGTAACCCCCGCTCGTAAGCTTTTCTGGATACGCTCTCTCGTCCGCTCTGAAAGACGCTCAATAGGAGGCATAGAGTGCAGGGAGTTGTGCACTTCCTGCCAATTGACGGGGAAATAGCCCTCGGCACGGAAGAAACGATAGCCGAACATCTTTACCGATAGGTCGCTGAACTCGATATAGAAACAGAGCTTACGGCGTAACTTGCGGGTCAACTCATGAAGCATCAGACCAAAGATTACTTCCTTGTCCGTATCTTCAGCATATTCGCCTTCCCCGAATATCCTTCCTTGCGTATATAAAAAAGGAGGGATCCACGTGTTACGCCGACGCGTAAAAGCTAACATGTGAGCAACGACTCTCCCCGTTTCGTCGAAGGCTACAGCCATATAAGGCCGCTGACCGGAGGAGTTCTCAAGAATATGAAACAACTCCGGTGAGTGGAAGAAATTGCTTGATGACAATACAGGCAACTTGCTTCCCTTCGTATATAGCTGTATCTTATACTGACTCACAATATTCTACAACCTAAATAGTTACTTGCAAATTTAACATATAATCCTGGAATATTATCAAATTAAAGCATTAACTTTGTGATAATTAACAGTCAGACACTTTTAAAGGGTCAGAGAAGCAAGGAAAATCCAAAGACTAAAAATATTTCAAGCCAATAACAGGGCTGTGGCATAAAGTTTGTTGTTTTATTATTAGAATATTTTAAAGAAATGGAGGATTGAATATGGCATTTATCGACTATTATAAAATTTTGGGTGTCAGCAAAGACATTCCTCAGAAAGATGTAAGGCGGGCTTATCTTAAGCGTGCTAAGCAGTTCCATCCTGATCTTCACCCGGATGACCCGAAGGCCAAGGCAAAGTTTCAGGCTCTCAACGAGGCATACGAGGTGATCAGCGATCCGGAGAAGCGTAAGAAGTATGATCAGTATGGTCAGAACTGGAAGGAGGCTGATGCCTTCAACCAGGCTGGAGGCGCTGGTGGTGGGCAGGAGTTCCACTGGAGCTCTTCCGGCGGCTCTCCGTTTGACGGCTTCGACTTCTCGAGCTTCGGCAACGGAGGTGGGGGCTTCTCCAGCTTCTTCCAGGATCTCTTCGGCAACATGGGGTCTCACAGAAGTGGTGGTTCCTCGTTCCGCACGAGCAGCGGAGAGATGGATGCAAAAGTCAACATCGATCTCTACACAGCTCTCTTAGGCGGCGAAGTAATCATCCAGCTCCACAACGGTACCAAGATCAAGTTGAAGGTTAAACCCGAGACACAGAACGGCACGAAAGTACGTCTGCGTGGCAAAGGCTATGATAGGGGAGACGGCACCTACGGCGATCTTATCATTACCTACAATGTCAAGTTGCCTACCAACCTCACGGAGAAGCAGAAACAGTTGCTTAACGAGATGAAGTATGCCGGATAAAAGCAAATGAGAAGACGAATGTTTGGTTCTGCTTTTCGGGTTGATGGGGTCACGCAACCTCGAAGAGGTTGAACATCACCTATAACCAGGACCCCGCCCATGTTCGCCCTCTTCGAGGCCGACAGGTCAGGTTTAATCGCCCGCCCCTAAACCCCAGGTTGCGTCGCTGCGCTCCTTACCCGGGGCTAACCATGTGCAACCTCTTCGAGGTTATTCCACTAAATCAATCCAAAAAGCCGAAGAACCGAATGTTTTGATTAAAATATATTAAATACCCGCCGAGTATGTGAATGTTTAAGTAAAAGTTATTACCTTTGCACCCGCAAATGAGAAAAGCGCATTTGCGGGTTAAGCCGTTAGCAAGGAAAGATGCTCGAGTGGCTTAAGAGGCACGCCTGGAAAGCGTGTATACCTCCAAAGGGTATCCGGGGTTCGAATCCCCGTCTTTCCGCCATAGGATATAAAAGGAAGTCTTTTTAAGGCTTCCTTTTTGCGTTTATAATCAGCAAGTTATAAAATCGTAGCTCCGTAAATGGTTGGTAATTAGCATAATAAGGGGATAGCAGTCATACAAAAACATTAGTTAATCATTAGTAATCTTCATTATTCTTTGATACGTCAGTGTTTACTCGATTGTTTACCTCCTCCAATATTATTGTTTACCAACAAAACATTAAAGACATGGAGAATAACAGAATGCCGACCGTAACCTTTATTTACGACCGAAAGAAGACAGCGACAAGAAGCAGGGGCGCTGTGATTGAAATCAGAATTTCGTACGACTACAAGAAGAAGTACCTCTCCACCGGAATCAAGGTATTACCCAAAGAATGGCATGCTAATATGGTGACAGGTCGCACCGATGCCATTGAGCTCAATAAGGCGCTCACTACGATGCGTAACAACGTGCTCAAGGTTATCAATGACATGCTTGAGGAAGGGTGCCTTAACATACAAGAGATACCCTCACGGATCAAGCGACTTGGAAGTGATGGCAAGAGCTTCTACGAGTTCTGCCAGGAGCGGGCCGACGTAAGGAAGTATGGCAAGGAGGAGGATACCTGCAAGCGGTATGACCGTTTTCTCAAGTGGTTCTGCCACTGGGGAGGCATCAAGGCCTTCAGCGACGTTACTGACAGAAACGTTCTGCTGATGGATGAAGCTCTGAAGAAGAAGGGGATGTGCAACTATTCCAAGTGGAACAACTACCACCGCTTTCTGAACTCGTTCATCAATGATGCCATCAGTGAGGGCTACCTCCGCCGCAATCCCTACAAATGGGTACATATTGAGAAAGACAAAGTGAGCCACGGACTCCACAAATATCTTACCATGGAAGAGCTGCACTCTATTGAAGCAGCAAACATGGGAACTGAGAGTCTTGACCGAGTACGCGACCTGTTTGTCTTTCAGGCGTGCACGTGCCTCAGCTATAAAGACCTTGCCGCTTTCGACATGAAGAAAGTCAAGAATGAGCATGGGCGTTTGATGTATACTGGAAAGCGAGGTAAGACAGGTATAGAGTTCACTTTCCTCTTGCTTAAACCGGCCATTGCTATACTGCACAAGTACCATGGTCATCTTCCTCTGCTTAGCAACGTCAAGTACAATCAGTACCTGAAGGTCGTCGCTCAGACCGCCGGTGTCGATAAGCCAATCACTACCCACTGGGCGCGCCATACAGGTGCAACGATGCTGCTTAATGCCGGCGTCGACATGGAGACAGTGGCTAAGATCCTTGGCCATTCATCGACAAAGATCACGCGTTCCACCTATGCAAAACTTCTCGACGATACAGTGGCCAAAGAAATGATAAGGGCCGAGAGCAAACTACCCTCGGCCTCATCATCGCTATAGTATAATCTTAGTTCTCTTTCCCGTCTTGGCCATCGTGCGCGACTTATTGGCGATCACTCCAATCAGTTTGTCACCATCGATGATGAACCGCACATCACCGCCGATATCGCCTGCTGACATCACCGATGGGCGCGAGAACGTCGTATTTACCTTTGCTGACGTAGGTATGTTGATTCTAGGAGTCAACTGCCCGTCAGCAATGGCTAATAAACGATTCTGCTGCCTTCTATTGATCACCGCTTCCCCCGCATTACCACGGAATAGCAATTTATCGCCGGAAGAATACTTTCCATCCAGTATACCTCCGCCCTGATAGCCTTTCAGCGTAGCTATAGTGCTGGCGACTATACCAAGACCAGATGCAACAGCGGCTACCCATCCCCATGGACCCAACTTTGCGCTCTCTGCGGTATAAGTAGCAAATCCGAGCACAATCTGACCGATAGCGGCCATCACTGCACCCACTTTTGCAGCAGCTCCATTACCGCCGATCTGCTGAAGTGCACTACCCATGGCAGCAAGTCCGGTTGCACCCGCTGCTGCATATCCGGCAACGGCATTGAAACTGTCGCCGGTTCCGTCTCCCTGCTTCTTTGCTTCCTTGCTTGCAGCAGCCACGCTTCTAAAGGCATTAACAACATCTACAACACTGTTGCCGATCTGCGAACCGGTACCGCCCCATTGCTGGGCAAGACTCTGGATGTTCTCCTTTGCCTTGTCAATGGCAGAGGTCTCCAATTCAAGCTTAACCGGCTTGATACCTTTGCCGAGTTTGCTCAGCTCCTTATTAATGCCATCTATGCGCTTTTTAGCCTCATCCTCGCTGATGATGCCTGCATCCAATAGACTCTGCACATTCGATGCCTTGTTCTGAGCATTGCGATAGCTCTGAATCTTATCGGCCTCCGAGCCTTTGGTGATATACGTCGGCTCTACATCGGCCTCGATGGTCAGCTCTCCCTTTGTGGCAATATCAATCTGTTTCTGAATATTGGCAATGTTGGCAGAAGCTGCTACGCGTGCCTCAACAGTGGTGGCATTATCCATCTGCTTCTGGGCGTCACGAAGTTTGTCTTGCAGTTGCTCTACGTAGCTCTTAACCTCCTTCTGCTCTGGCTGCTCAAGCCCAATCTTCACCTTGAGGGCTTTGCTCTTACCCTCAAGAGCTTTATACTGCTTCTGAAGAGATTCTGCAGTGGATTCGTTATTCGTGGCATAGATCTTCTTTCTCAGGGCGCTCATCTGCTGGTCATACCAGTCAAGGGATCCCTTTAGAGCCTTCTTATCTGCATCCGTGTTGGTATTAGTAGTGTGACCACCGCCCGAGTTCCGTGCGGAGCCGCCCTCGGCTCCGGCCCCCGTTCTGCTCTGATAAGGCCTCAGGCCTTTGTTGGCTCTTGCTGCTGCCGAAGCAGACCGCTTATTCAAGTTGCGCACTCTCTGTCGTGAAGCATTGAGTGCGCGCTCATCAGCCTGAGTAGCCTTACTCGTTACCTTTATACCGCCGTTGTCAACAAGGGCGTCCACCGCCAAATCCTCTCCGGTTTTCCCTGTATGGTGTTGATTCTTGTAGTTTCGTTTATCGCGCTGACGATCCTTGCTTACCTTATCCTCAAGCTCAAGAGCCTTCTGCATCTCCTGCTCAGCCATAGCCGCAGCTGCCGCAGCCTCAGCACGTGCATACATGGCGTCCTGCACGCTCTTTGTGTTATTCACGAAGAAGTTCTCAGCCTGGCTTACTCCGTCGATGCCAACACCCAACTGCTTAAAGGCGTCCTGGTTGTCTTTGATAAACTTGTTCTTCTCATGCACACTCTTGAGCGACTTCCATTTCTCCTGTAATTCCTGGTACTTTGTGAGCACGGGCGCAAGAGCCTGTTGGCGCTGCTGATCAAAGGAGTTGCCCGTTCTCTCCATCTGCTGACCGAACTTCTCAGATGCGTCACTACTCTTTGCGAAATGCTCGACAAGCTTCTCCAGTCCGATACTCAGACCCGTTATGGCTGCACCGATAATAGTAGAGGTTAGCAACCCTCGAAGCGCCCATTTCAAGGTCGTTGCGCCAATAGCCGCACCATTGAACGCCGCAGTGACTGCGTTTGTCATGGCAGTTGTCATCACCGATCGAGCATTCCACGCTGCTGTAGCTATGGAAGTTAATCCAATAACACGGGAAAGACCCATGATAGCAGCTCTCAGCTGACCAATACCGCCCAACGCGAGCCCCACCTGTGCCATTTGGTTCATCAGTCCTTGAAATGGAGCAATGGCCTTACCAATGGCGACCTCAATGCCAGCGAAAGCCATCTGTGCTTTCTTCACCTGACCTGCGTCAGTCTTAGCCAGTTCGGCATTCATGTTACCCACGTTGTCAGTGATCGCTTGAGCCAAAGTAGAGGCCCTGGTGTATTCGTCGCCCGTCTTGATAAGCTCTTTCTGATGATCAGTGAGTGTGATACCCACACGTGTAAGCGCACCGACATTACCCATCAATGCCTTACCCATGAGGTTAGCCACACCTACCGCATCCTCGCTTGTCGCATTCAGCCCTTTCTGCTGTGCAAGCAAGTTGTTCATTGCCGGTAGTAATGTCTGAAGAGTCTGTCGCTGACTGGCGAATGTGGCTAATTGCTGCAAGCCGCTCTTTTGTACAGTGCCGCTGACAATGCCCAATTTCGTTTGTGCTGCAACAGAGTCATTGATAGCTGCCGTATCTGCCTCTGTAGCCCCCATACGCTGCCGCATGATGGTGGTCAGCTTGGTTTGCACCTCTGTCGCAGAATTGGCCTTGGCAACGTATCCCCCCATAACACCGCTCAATGTACTGAGAGAATCGCTGATATTGGTATAAACCCTTGCCACCTGATTGAAGCGAATAAGAGCATCACCTAAGCGCTGACTGCCTGTTCGGGCAGCCATAAGATTACGCTGAAGCTCTTTCACGCTCTGCGATGCTTGGACGACAACATTCCTGCCGTCAATATTCAACCTAATGTTAAATTTTATGTCCTTTGCCATATCTTTTCTTATTTCGTGACAATATTATTGCTACTTATTTCTATCTTTGCGTTACAAAAGTAAACGTCTTATGAGTAGGAAGTCTGAAGAAAGAAGAATGAAGTGGAAGAAAATTAACCTAATAGCTTCATGTATATTAGGAGTAATCCTTATAGCAGACATTCTCGTATGTCTCGCAGCAGCCACCTTCGGCAAGACGGAGGTTGCCGTTTACGCCTTCCTGGCACTTTTCGTTATCGTACCTCCATTAACAGGACTTGCAGCCAGAAACATAGATTTTTCATCTTTCCCTTGGTTCGTAGATTGACTACAATCCTATTTTCTGTGCTCTTTTCCAAGCCGCTGCCTCGACTTCGCTTTGCAGATCATTTTCCACAAAGCTTATCGATTGAGCCTCAGCACGGTCTATGATATCATATCGCGGCATCCTTCCTCGATATGCTCCCCTTCTTCTCTTATGACCACTGTTCTTATGACCGTCCCAGTTAGTGCGGCCACGTACGGCAGTGCCCTCCGTTGCCCACATGAGTACAGGTTTGGTAGCTCCAGCCGAATTGGTATACTGTGCGCCACGTCTTCCCCTGGCTCTTGCATCCACCATGAAGCCGCCACCACGGCTATAGACATGCACCTTCGCCGATGCACCCACCGCAGCGCCGTGCCTCAGCGTACTCCCCGCATGAGGGCCGCCCGAAGCAGTAGCACTTGCAGCCACTTCCTCCACGATCTTCTTCACCTTCTTGCCCTCCTTCCTATAGGCAGACTTGAGGGTAAGCTTCAGCTGGTGTGCGTCCATGGCACGGAGCACATCCATAAAGTCTTTGCCATCATAGGGATGACTCTCATCGTATACCGTCTCGTTCATATCTATTCAAGTTTTACTCGTTTTAAGAGTTTCTCAAGGTTCTCTTTCGCCTCTTCTTTCGTCTCTACGTGCCCATGGTTCTGTGCAGTGCCCTTTAGGGCACTGTCTTTCTTATCCCAGGGCAACGGCAGCACGCTCTCCGGTTTCACCCCTCCCTTCGACCATGGAGCGAGATTCAGACACCCTATGATCCTTGCCCGCTCCCATGCTCCCCGCTCCTGGTTGTCATCATGCAGGGAAATGGCATCGACGACCTTCTGAAACTCAAAAGGCGTCAGCAGACAAAAGTCCTCGAACCTCAGTCTGCCAACGCCCAATGCCCAGCCCAATAGCTCTTCTATTGTCTGCCTGTCGTCAGAATCGACTACGCTTTTTTTCCTCGTCATCAGTGAGAAGCAACTCAGAGAGGCGCGCAAGCTCCTCCCCGTCGATATGATCTGCGAAGTCCTGCACATCCTCGAAAGGAAATTCCTTTATCTCGCGTCTGCATGCCGACTGGCTGCAAGCATAGAGATACACAGCGAAATCGGAAAGGCCGTTGCTCATCTCTGTCGTGTCTCTTCCGGTGATATTCTTGAATGTGAGCGCTGCGCCCATGGTAAAGTAGCAAGGGTACTCCTTGCCGTCAATCTTCACAGTAAGCCGTTTTGTGACTTCCTCCATGGCTTTCTGCATATTTCCTGATTTTGTCTCTTTCTTCATATCTTTTTTTTTGTTTATTGATTACGCTCTGTCTCATGACTAAAAGAGGGGCGACGCCTCAGCATCTTTACCTCGACGCGCCCCTCAGACATGAAGATTCAGAGCGGATGTCTGTTATAGTTCTGTGCGCTGCCGCCCTCGGCGGCGAGATCTAAGCCGTCACCTTACCGGGATAAGTGTCAGGCTCACCGTCGTTCTCGAGATCGATGGTCCATGTTGCATCGTCCTGAGCCGGATTCGTCTCCTCGATGGCGGTGATGACAAACTTACCCTTCAGATAAGGAGCGGTATCACTGCCACGCTTGAATGCCTGCAGGTCTACGCTCTGACCCTTGCCCCAGAGAGCTGCACACTCCTCGAAGCCGTTCTCTGTGGCCTTATAGAAGCGGAAGCCCTCAGCATGAGCCGTGATGCTCATCTTTGTGACGCCCTTGCTTGTGAAGAGAGCCTTCTTCTTTGCAGCAGTGGCCACTGGTTTGACGGCACGCTCCTTCGTCTCTGAGTTGTACTGGATATTATGGGTAGAGCACCGCGCGATGCAGCCGCCTCCTACGTTCAGCAGGATGTCGGAGCCGTTCTCATAGTCCCCGGTCTCCGTGGTTGTGCTCGAGCTCGTTCCGGTGCCACCGTCAGCCATCTTTCGGTTTGCACCGATGATGTCAGGCGCCATACCTGCTACATGATTGATAACACTTTTTACAAACATATTATGGAAAAATTAAGTTACTTAAATACTCGTTCTGTGCGCTGCCCTTTAGGGCAGCGTCAGCTTATCCTTCTCCCCATGCCTTGCATGAGAACTGAAGTTTCTGTACATAGCAGTCAAGATCCAAATCGTAGAATTCATCCACGTCCCTCAAAAGGAACTGACTGCCGGTGATACTTTTGCCATCCTCGAGTTTCAGGCTCTTGGTCCTGGAACCTGACTCGATTGCAGATCTGACAGCTTCTGACACTCCTACACACTGGCTATAGGTCTTGGCGCAGCTCTCAATGGTGAATGTCACCTCATCCATCCCCTGGTTGTTCTTTACGGGAATATTCAGCGTACTGCCCGTATTGAAGAGAATGAACGGATACCCTTTCTCCGCATTCCTGTTATAACAAGGCTGGATAGTCTTCACACCCAGCCCCATTACCTCTGTGCTCTGCGAAAGGATGCTGTACAAAAGCAGTCCTATGCTAAGACCTGTTACTGGTGTACTCATGGCTTATTGATTGATTCTGTTGCACTTGAACGATACGATATCCTTTATCCGGCTGTCTGAAGTGATGCCTATAGACTCCACGCGGTAATCATGGCCTCGCCACCTCAGGATGGTGCCATCGGAGATCTTACCGCTGCTCATCAGGTACCACCGCCCCATAAACACGACGTCATAATCCTGCACGCTTACGCCCTCTACCTGCTTATAGCTGCCCGATAGGGAGTTGACGCCAAGATAGACCGTGCCGCTCTCCGTAAGGCTCTCTTCCTCCTCGCCGAAGCCGTTCTTCTTGACCGACTTCTTAAGGATAGTGACAGTTTCTGTAAGTTTCCCGGATTTCATATCAGTAATTCTTCAGCTGATCGATAAGCATCTTGAAGGCCTTAGTCTCTACCATGGTGCCCACTGTCTCGCTCTCCCTATTCTCAAAAAGATCTGCGGCAAGCATCATGATGACACACTTACCTTTCTCCACAAGAGCCTCATCGGATGACGTGAATACGGAATCTCCGTTCTGACCATCATCGATGTGGGTACGTACGGCATTCTCGGCAGTCATCAGGGCGCGCTTGATCTCGTTGTCCTGGGTCGTGTCATCCTGCTCAATACGCAGATGCTCTTTCATATCGTCAAGTGTAACTAACATCTTTTGCTGTCTTGTTTGTACTTAACAAGCAGCCCCTTATTGGGGACTGCTTTTTTACTTACGCGGTTACGCCACTCTTAAGAGTCTTGATCACGAACGGCATAACTTCATTGCCCTTCTTGTCGAAACCTCTGCGAACAAAGTAGTTGAAGTGAGCGTGAACAATGAGACGCACGGTGTCCTTGAGAGCCTGGGTATACGGGTCATAAACAAGCTCGATGCCGCCCCACTGGCCGATAGTGAGCTCATGGAAGTCACCGGCAATGAGGCCCATGCTTGCAACGTTGTTGGAGCCGTAAGCGGTACGGCCGTCAATCTGACCGTTCTCAAGCAGATAAACCGGATATCCGCTCACTCTCTCCGTCTGCTTCAGCTTGCCTAAGGCATCGTAAGCACCGACGAAGGAGATGTTTGTGAAGTTGTTCTTCAGCAATGACGTCTCCATGTCAACGATGCCGCCGTACGTCATGTCTGTAGTCTCAGGCTTGACACCGTTGAACAGACCGGCAGGGTTGTTGTCACCTGCTGCACCGTTGCCGAACATGGTGCTCTCAAGCGTCCCGCGGACACTGGTCACGAGGCTGTTCTGAAGGTAGGCGTCGATAGAGTCGTTAGCCTGGGTGAGCAGCTGCTTCGAGATGTCGATATAGCCGCTGATACGGAAAGGAGACAGAGTCTTCTTCCTGAACTTGCCAGCACCATCCTTGGCATCCTCGATTTCGCCACCCCATGCGGTTGTTGTGCCGGTATAGTAAGGCACCTCGATGTTGCCCGTAAGACCGGTGAGGAATGTACATCCTGCCTGAGCAGCGATAAGCTGATTCTCCAACGGTGTGACCAGGTCCAAAAGATCCGTAGAGACGTCCTCCTTACCGGCCTCAGCAAGAGAAGCCTGTAAGGCTGAACGCTTCTCCATAGGAATGAGGATGGAGTTAGCGGCGCGGGTCTCAGGCTTGAAGGCATTCTGCTCAGCGATGCCGTTCACTGCTGCCTCAGGATCCTCGAGGCTGCGTTTCTCTACGAGAGACTTGATAGCCATCACGTAAGAGAACTTACGGCTCTGCTTGCGCTGCTCTGGCACTTTCTGCTCGGAAAGCCACTTCTCAAGAGCATCGATCTTGTCAGTCAGAGATCGCACCTCTGCCTTCTGCTTCTGAAACTCTTTCTCCTCTTCTTCAGCAAGGCTTCTTTTTTCTGTCTGAGCCTTGTCGAGAATGGCAGCCATCTTCTTCTCGGCCTGCATTCTCTTCTCTTTCAATTCAAGTACTGTCATAATTATGAAATTAATGGTTATTGTCGTTCTGTGCGATGCCCTTCAGGGCATCGATATATCTTTATCCGAAGATCTCGTCCCGCTTCCGCATGTAGTATTCCTTGCAAGCTCCGGCTTTCTTTGGCTCCGGCTTAGGGTCATTCGCTATGACCACCGACCTCAGGTCAACGCTTGTTTTGTCATAAGCGGGCATAGCAACGAGAGACACGTCGAAGAGCTGCTCTACCTCCTTGATGACGCGGGTGTAGTTGCCGTCCTCGTCGTGGCTCCATTCGTCGGCCTTGGTCCAGAAACCAATGCTCATGCCGCGAAGATCGCCACGCTTAACCGACTCGAGTACGTTGTCGCCAAGTGTCGTGTTAGGTAAATCAAACTCACAAAGCAACCCTTTCTTATCGATGCTCAACTTCAACGTGCCCTTACCATTGGTACTGCGTGCCAGAATGCCGTTACGATAGTCATGCTCGTATAGGGCGCACACATCGCTCTTATCAATCACACCGTCGAAGCAGTGAGGGTCGAGCCGCTCGGTGAAGCCGCGGCCTTCCTGATCCAGCTGGCTGTTGTCGGTGTTGAATACGGCGGCATAGCCCCTGATGGTACGGCTCTCTTCCTTACCATCCTCGGCTGCACGAACCTCGAGCGGGATATTTACATACCTACGCTCAATGGCTACTTCTACTACTCCTTCCTTCTTCTCTGTCATAGTTACCTTTTTCCCATAAAACAGCACGGATGTTATTAATTATCTGTATATTTGCCGCAACTTAAATACTCATACTCAAATCCTTATCTCAATGCGAAAGAAAGAAACATTTCAGACTTGTCTCGATCCTCACGAGGCCATGACTATCCGGGAACTTGCAAGGCGCACCGGATGCTCTACGTCATCCATTCTGCGCCAGGGCGTCAAAGATCTATGCTCGCGTTACGATGCCACCCGATGAACTTCTCCGGCAACTCTATGCCGCACTCGTACATAGGGATGAGGATAGGGATACGTTCAATGATACTTTTCTCTATCTCTATTCTCATCCATGCTCTTCCGAAGAGTATGGCCATCGTTTCGTCACCCGCTTCTATTTTCTGCGGAAAGAGCGGTGGCAGCGCTCGGCACGGGAATTTTCGTTGGATACCCTCCCCGATATTCCGCAGTACGATATCGCCCTTGACGCCCCCTCGGACGCATCGGTTCCGTGCGCTGCCCTTCAGGGCAGCGGCCATAAAGCTAATAACGCCGCCGGCGTTAATAATGAAAAGCAATTTCTTAATACACTCAAACATGCCATATCTGAAGAGGCACACAAGAAAAGACGGTCGAATAGCCCGCGAAAAAAATGATCTGAATCGCCGGGATAGGCAGAAGGTCTACCATTCCGCCAAATGGCGCCGCCTGGCTAATGCCTATCTCGCCGCCCATCCCCTCTGTGAGATGTGTGCGCAGAAAGGCATCCAGAAACTGGCAGCCGATGTCCACCACCGCGTCAGCTTCACGAAGTTCACCGGTATTGAGCGTATGGAGATGGCTTATAACCCGAATAACCTCATGGCGCTCTGCAAGGAGTGTCATGCTGAGATTCACTTACATAACAGGAACAGACATGAAGGTAACCAAGTCTAAGAAAAAGAAAGAGCCGGCACCGATCTACGGTGTCTCCCTACAGGTAGAAGCGGCCATGATGGAAATCGTAGCCTATCTGAAGAAAAACAAGAAGTACGAGAAGGTTGACGAAGCGGCCATGCACATTCTCGCCACACAGCTCGACGTCTTTCACCGGCTCGCAAAGGAGGTGAAGGCAGAGGGCCCTATGGTGTGGAATAAGAACGAGACAAAGCTGATCACCAATCCAAAACTCTTCCCCATGAACCAGGCAGAGACCTATGCCCTTAAGATCATGAAGGAATATGGCCTCACTGCCCTTGCGCGCAAGAATCTCGGAAAGATGGATGCCGCTGCAGAGGAATCGCCACTGGAGAAGTTCATCAGTGGCGCTAAATAACCGTTGCTTTGGCGAAGGCTGCACCATACATGCAATATCCGAAAGACGTCCTTTCGGGAAAAATTAAGGCGGGTCTCTACATTCGCCAGGCTTGTCAGCGCTTTATCGATGACCTCCGCCGGCCTGACCTTACCTTCCGCCGTAAGGTCGTTGACCGCTGTATCTCTTTTATCGGCTGCATGCGTCATGGCCGTGCTCAGTTTTCCGGGAAGCCTTTCGTCCTCCTCCCCTGGCAGCAGTGGATCGTCGCCAACATCGTAGGCTTTTATTGGAAAGGTACCAACCGCCGTCGTTATGGCCAGTCCTACATCGAGATGAGCCGTAAGCAAGGAAAGACAGCGCTGGTGGCAGCGCTCTCCCTCTATTACCTCATCGCTGACGGTGAAGATGGTGCCGAAATAGACCTCGCAGCCAACTCGAAGCAGCAGGCAAAGATCGCATTCCTCCAGGCGCGCACCTTTGCACGATCCATCGACCCGAACAAGGAACTTCTCAAGCCTTTCCGCGACACCATCACCCTTGATGCCAACGACTCTGTGATGAACGTCTTTGCATCTGATGATTCTACCCTCGATGGATACAATACCTCCTTTGGAGTCATCGATGAGTATCACAGCGCCCCAAATTCAGCCGTTCGAGACGTCATCAAGTCTTCCATGGGCATGCGCCTCAACCCGCACCTCTGCACAATCACAACAGCCGGTTTCGATAAGTCGCTCCCTTGCTATGAGCTCCGTTGCAAGTGCATCGATATGCTGGCAAGGCTCCGTAAGGATGATGACATGTTCGCGGCAATCTACGAGATGGATGAAGGCGACGACTGGCGTGATGAGTCGTGTTGGCCGAAGTGTGCGCCCAACCTCGATATCACAGTCTCACGCCAGTGGCTTCGGGCGCAGGTCAACTCGGCCATCGGCTCCCCGCGTGAGGAAGTCAACGTCAAGACAAAGAATCTTAATATCTGGTGTGACTCATCTTCCACATGGATACCGGACGACTATCTTCGCAAGTGCTCTATAGAATTCGACTGGTCAAAGTTCAATCCGGATGATGATCTATGCTTCGTAGGAGTCGACCTCTCTGCTGTATCTGACCTCACAGCCGTATCCTATCTCATTTTCCATGATGACCGCATGTATCTCTATATCGACTATTACCTTCCTCATGAGGCGCTGGAAACGAAAGCCGACAAGGATATGTACCGCGACTGGGCAGCGCGGCACCTCATCCATATCACGCCCGGCAACGTCACCGACTACGACTACATCACCCAGGATATCATACGTCACAACCAGGACGTCACCATCGTGAAAATCGGCTATGATAAATGGAATGCTACTCAGTGGGCAATCGATTGTACGAATCTCGGTATGCCGCTTGAGGAATATCCGCAGACGCTCGGCAACTTCAACCGTCCTACGCGCGAGATGGAGCGCCTCATTCTGTCCTCACAGATTCTCATCGATAACAACGATATCACCCGTTTCTGCTTCCGCAATGTAGAGCTTAAGTCAGACTGGAATGGAAATGTCAAGCCTATCAAGGATGTCAATAAGAAGAAAATCGATGGAGTAATAGCATCCCTCGAAGCTCTTGGCTGCGCCCTGATCAACCCATCCACCGCGTCACCTCTCCTTACGACCGATGTCTCTGAAGACGAATAATCCCCGATAGTGCATCACGCATTACCGGGGACTATCGTCTTCTCTAAGACTGACAAAACATAAATCTTTTAATCGTAATAACTAATACATCCTAAACATAACATTATGAAACAGTTAACCTTACCAAATTCTTATTGAACCTCCTATACCTAAGAAGACATCCGGTTTCTTTGAAAACACACCGTATCCGGCACCTCCTATGATGCCCAGACTGAATGGCTGCTTCTTTACCACCGTCTGCTTTTCTACTACCCTTACCGTCTTTCGGTATACATAGATGGAGTCGAGCTTAGCATCGTAGCCGCTCACCCATGCCTCGTAGGTGCTGTCTTGGTATCTCTTTTGAGACCTCGGCAGTGTTACCCAGGCGGTATCCAGATGTGTCGAATTCGGCACATTTCCGTCCATGCCTAAAGAGCTGCTATCGTCTGCGCGTTCCGTATGCTTGCGCATTGCGCGTGCCTCCTCAGTGTGCTCCTCTCCGCTATGGTTCTGTGCGCTGCCCTTTAGGGCAACGACAGGCACTCTTATCCACCCAATAGTAGCCGAGTCTTTTGCTATAGGCTTAGCCGCTTTAGTGGTATCAACAGTCGTTTTAGCCTCATCTTTATGCGAGAAGTAACCTTTATGCACGCTCCATCCGATGATGAATCCAGCCACGATTCCGCAGAACATGAATGTCAGATCCTCGAGAAGTCTGTCTTTTTCTTCGATGGTCATACGCTATTCCTCCACTATTTTTCTTACGCTCTCGATCATTGCCCGCATGACGGTTGCATAGTTAGGATCAGTCGCATATTTGCATCCTTTGCAGTCTGCTATCTTCTTTGCAAACTCATACGCATTCCTGCGGTATGGCCATGCATCAGCATACCCGGGCTTTTTGAAGATTCTCAAGTGCTCCTGTAGACACTCATCGTAGGAGCCGAAGTCTTTGAACTGACGATACACCTTGTATCTGTATTTGCCTTGCGAGGTCTTAATGACACTGACAACCTTTTCGGGAGGGTAGAACTTCTTGCCGGGAACGTTGAACACTTCGCTTGTCAAAACAAGTACGGTCTTGCCATTCCAGTTGCTACCTTTCGTTATACCGAAGATGTTGTAGTTGCCTACCTTCCTGGCTCCCCATGCAGATTCAAGACACGCTTGGGCTGCAACGAAAAGAGGGGAAATCTCATTAATCTTCTTAGCCGCATCGTACACGGCCTTACAGAAATCTTGTTGTTGCTTTGTTGCCATAACAGATCTATTTTCTTTTATCAATATTGGCACCATGCTCATGCTTGTCACGGTGCTCCCATCGTTTACGCTCTCTATCTCTTATTTCTCCAAGACCATTCTCATCAACCTCTACATCGGCAGGCTCAACATTAAGAACCTTAGCAGAGAAGAAGCCTGCTACGTACTTAAAGATATTCTTAGGGGTAATATCAATGCCGTAGGGCTTCAAAAGATTGCTAACGATACTTCCTCCTTCAATGGCGCAGATGAATAGACACCCATACATGGCCACATGGAAAGAGTGGTCACTTGCAGAATCTATCATCGCTACCATAAGAACGAAGGCAACGTATGTAACCATCTTACCCATTGTCTCACGAAATGCCATGCTCCATGAGATATGTACACCTAACTTCAAGCTCTTTCTGAGCCCTGCCACGAGGTCGCATATCACAACGCTTAGCATAACCATAATCCAAGGCAGCATTGTCTTGACTGTATCTTGAAGAAACATTACTGCAAGCGGTGTAAACAGACTGCTTGCAGTGTTTGTTGCTGACTGTGGTATTCTCATGCCTTACGACTTGTTGTGCAGCCAATGAATGACATACGTTAATAATTCAGTTCCGTGCCGCCCTTTTAAGGGGGCGGCACATTAAGTATTAAGTATTCAGTTATTGAAGTGCTGAAACTGGACGCACATGACTCTTGTTCTGGGACTTATTGAGCCAGCCGTGGAGGAGGCCATCGCCGAGGCCCAAGCCCCATGCGAGGGAGGCATTTTTCTCCGTAGAAAGCCAATACCAATCTCTAACGAGTTGCGTGGCTCCATTGATGAGAGAGAGGCAGTGGTTAATCTTCATCATGTTAGCGTAGACCATCATCCACTCAGCTACAGACGGAAGCCACCAACAGCCTGCGGTCAAGCCTTTGCCGTTGGCATTGGTGCGTGAGTAGAGGTTACAGAAGCCTGCGGCATACTGTGCAGTATTGGTAACGCTCTTATCAGAGCTTGCTGCGATAATCTTTGCAGTCTTGGCTTTTCCATCCCAATCGCTCATAGCGACAAGTCTGTCTGTGATGAGAGGGTTACCAGTGGTAATGTCGGCAGACGACCATAACAGATAGGATGTGGATTCAGTAGGCGCAACAACGAGCACATGGCCTCCTTCGACCACTACCACACCTTCTGCGACTTCGCCTCCGTTCTGAATACTCGGCCAATACTGCGGCTTAACCATCAGTGGGAAGTCATCATCCTTTCTGTGATACATGATGAACACGTTATCATAGATGTCGTTGAGATCGAAGCCTCCTAAGATGGCAGACCTCAAACTTGCCTTGCTGATGGGGAGGATTCCTCCGTTCTTGTCAACGAGAATTGCATAGTTATCATCGTTGAACGTGGTAACTGGAGTGTAGCCAGTTATTACTTTTGGTTTACTCATATTACTTAATATTAAAATTTATGACTGTTTTTCTGTTTCAAGATGATACCAAAATAGTTCGCTTCTTGATTTTATCTCAAAGAAGAAACTTTGATCGTTTCTGCTATCATCATCTGCACAACTGAAATATATCTTATTATCTACCAAGTCTATGTTAGTGACCATGACATTGGCAGACCTAGCAAGGGCTCTATTACCATTAGTGTCATATTCGGGGAGGTATGGAGTAGCAATCACATGGATTCCGTTACTATTGAACTTCCACGATGATGGCATGGTGATGCAATAGTATCCTATCCCGAGCCTTGTGACAGAAAGCGTTAAACCGTCATAGGACTCATAGTCAATGTTAATAGACCACTTGCTACTTGAATAGGTCACTTCGACTACACCATAAGCAAGCACTCCTATGGGCATTCCGTGGCACTTTCCGAGAGAGCCAAAGACACCCCTACGCATGACTTGCCAATGGTCAAAGGTTCCATTGAGGCCCATGCCAAGTAACTCCACATACGTTCTGCCTAATAGATAGAAGTGTCCAGTTATAGCCTTGCCAACCTCAGTGTATACAGTGCAATTACTTAGAGTAATATCAAGGTTTCCGCCATTCTTGGCGAATATCTTAATGGTTCTTCCAATGTCGTTTGGAGTGCCAGTTAACGTAGCTCCGAACAAAGCCCATCCACTGGTGGTTTCTGCAATGTAGTTATCGCAATTAACTCCCTCAAGACTATTCTTAGCTTCTTGGAAGGCTGAGCGCATTGAACCTTCAAGGTTAATATTTGTCAACTCTGAATTCTGCACCTTAATGCTATCGAACGTACCAGTCTTGCAAGTGAGACTTCCATCTTGCGCATCGAAAACGATATTGTTACCGTCTTTGTCATACATCTGTATGCCCTCGGCAATAAGATTCTTGATAATGGCTTTCTTGGCAAGAAGCAGTGAAGTGGCTACAATCTCAATCTTCTCGTCTACCTTCCAGTTGGTGCTATCATTGGATGGTGCAAGCGATGAAGCCGATTTCGTATGCGTGGTGATGCAAGAATAGTAGTTCTTATCGCTTGAATCATATACAGTGTCTTTGTATTTATCGCCATTAGCAGAGTTGCCTGCAAAGAACTTATACCCTTCTGCAACGTCTTGCCATATCTGAGGGCCACGCACAGAAGGGCCTTGCAGTCCTTGTATGCCCTGTATACCATCAGCGACTGTCTTGATGGGGATAGATTGCTCATAGTCTACTCCATCAAGACTAACCTTGAAAGTAATCTCGCCAGTAGGCACATTGTTTGCAGAAACCTTAAACTGAACTTGGTTCTTGTTTCCATTACTATCTGAGGGTTGGAGTATAGTGTACTCATCAACTCCCAAAGGCAAACTGAAATCATACATTCCAAAGGACGTATTTTTCTTCTTACCTCTTTTTACTGACACATCAACCACATAGTAGGCATCGTCACTCTGTTTCTTGTGCAGGATGGCAGATGGCGACAAAGAGACTTGCACTGCGCTCTGACCATCCTTAGACACTGGTATGGTCTTGCGCGCTATGATGGTAGAATCGTTTACATTGTCATGCGAAACGAGTTTGGAGATACAGAACTCGTATGCAGAGCAAGTGGTGTCGCTCTTAACGGAAATACCGCCAGTGTACGTCCACCATTGGCTCCAAGTGCTACCTATAAGATAACGATAGTATATCTGATAAGTATCATTCTCAAAGCCTATAGGCTGGTCAGCAACACTAACGGTTGTTTTCTTGGAACGCTTGACATATCCACACGTCACCTTATATTGCGAGGGGGTGAGACTATCATCATCCCCTCTCGCAAAAGATAACGCCATAACGGACGGTACTACGTCATAGACGTAGACCGACGGAATGTAATGTATGGTCGTTGACTTCATCATAGTTAGTCAACCGTCTCTACGTCAAGCGACACATCGTTGTACTGAGCTTGCATATACTTCATCGTAACGGTGAACGTGGTGAGTGCTTTCTTGCAATAGTCTGCATCGCTTGAGTTATTGTTCAGAATAACACCAGTGGCATCTGTAACGGTGAAATAGAAGTTCTTATACAAGTCCGTTTCAGTTCCATCGCTTGAAGCAACCTTTGGCGTATATGTCACCGACTGCCTTGTGGAATCATCCTCATCAATGGTCTCGTCAGCAGGATTGGGGTGCAGATTGATAGTCCACGGGTCGCTTGCATCAGTAACACCTTGCTGATCATAGTAAGCTACAGAGTTGTAAGTGATGGCAACACGATACATACCGTAGGAGTGCACATCCTCCTCTTTCACTGTATACGTGCGGCTTGTGGCTCCAACAATAGCCACCCATGCACCTCCGCTCATCTTATACCACTGATAAGATAATTTTCCGCTAACGGTATCAGTATACTCAGTGCCATTCAGATAGAAGTCTGCTCTTAATACTGCGGTACCGCCTTTCTCGGTGATGATGAAAGCGGACGTATCGGAAGGTGATGCGATGGTTGCTCTGAATCCGCTCTCCGAGTTGCCTTTGGTGATAGGAATGGTGAAAGATGCACCAATCGTATCAGTCTGCTTGCCGCTTGACATAACGGCTTCCATTCTGATAACGGCAGACGTGAAGTTGGAAAGTTCTACAAGGTTCTTTACAATTCTCAAACCATAGTAAAGCTCACCACTTTTGCTATCGGGCGCGATCTTCTCAAACGCACCATCAAAGTTGGATGATGTCGTTCCGGCAGAGAAATCTATCTTTGTACCGTTGAAATAATAGACGACTGCATCGGGGGTGGAAATACCTTCGGCTTTGCGTGAGCTTGTGACATACAGATTAAGTCTCGGCTTCGTCTTAGTGAAGTCGGGGCCTACCCCTACGGCCTTGCCGTTAACGTTGTCTTGGTAGTTCTGAAAGAGGTCTCCCGAAGGTGACACGATGGTAACTGTGAAAGTTCCAAGTCTCTTATTGAACTTGATTTTGGTTGACGCTTGTGCTATACTCATACTGTAGCCTCGCTTTCTTTATTATCGGTTGATGTATTGGTATCATCAGAAGCGGTTGCCTCCTTAGCAGAGGATGAGCTATCTGTGCTCACTCCACTTTCGCTAACAGACGTTTCCTTGCTTCCATAGATGTCGTTAGTCGGGTCATTGAGAGGAATAGACGATTTACCTCTCTGCTCGCTCTTTGCTTCCTCGGGTGTGATGGCAACGGAGCCAGTCTGAGTGAGCGCATCATTGAGGTCATGGCTCACATCGTCCATATCACCCTCCCACAAAAGAAAGTTTCCGTCAGCCGTTACGGGTCTGTCGGAATCGTGGCCTAAGAGCTTTGCCACTTTAGGTGAAGTCTTGATGTAATACATATCTTCTTATTTTAATGAATCAATATCGGTGTTCCTTCGGAATCTACAATAACGTTACCATCTTTGTCAGTCCACGCTCCAAGAGCCTTGCGGTCTTTGAGGTCGAAACCTAACATACCTCCGTATTGAGAATCCATGTTGAGTTCAATGTCAGGCTCCAGTCCATGGTCTGCAAGGGAGTAGCTGAGGTTTGCGCTCGCATTATTCTTGGCAGTGTACCACAACGCAAGTAGCTCTTTCTCAATGTCCACGGACTCATCGATGCCTTTAGCATAGCCTATTGGGTGGGCTTCATTGTATCCATAGGGAATTCTATCAACGACAGATTTCCAATCGGGTTCAAAAGGCGGTATCACCCTTGCAAAAGCGACATCCTTACTCGGCAGTCCGCTATAATCATCATTCTTAACGGTTACACCTGCAAGAACACCAACGCATCTGAGATAGCAAATATCGCCAGTCAGAGACATATCTACGGTGCATGAAAGGGTATCGTCAGACACGGTCATATCATAGTCGGTGAGAGCGTCAGAACCTATCTTATGCCAATCGTTGAAAGCGTCCTTTTTGAGCCATACAAACTTTACCTTGCTACTGTCAGTGGTGAGGTTGGAGCCTATACGCATGGCAGCATGAACTATTTGCGTCGAAACTGCTCCTTTTGCCAATGGGTCGTATTTCACAACGCTATCAGTGTCAAGTTCTACGGTCTTTCTCTCTGAAATGGTCGTGGTGTTGATGAGGTGCGATTCGTTGATTTTGTACACCTCTTTAGTGCGAGGGTCAACATACTGCGCCTTGACACGGACTGTGAGGGGCTTTGTAGGAGAGACGTTCTTCTTAACGATGATAAGTCCTGCCTGCGTGCCACTTCTCACGCAAGTGTAGTTCTTGTCGCTATCTTGAATCTCGGTCTCTACTCCGTTCTCAATGGCAAAGAACTGAACGTTGGCGAGCTTGTCATTGATAGGGCCTTGCGACAGTATTCCGTCTAAGTCCATCTGCGATACTTGGAGGGGGATTTTAAGATGAGTGTCTGACGTTACATTACCTTTGTCGTCCACATCCTCATGGGTGTAGTCGGGGGTATAGGTATTAGTGTCGGCATTGTATGTCTGTCTGTCCGGCACACTGCCTCCGACAAGGAAGCTGCTTGTTATCCTTAACGGACGAAAGTTAAAATCAAATCGTCTTGTTTTCATATCTAATCAATTTTGTCATTTCTCGTATGTTGCAGTGGCAGTCATACCGTCTCTAAGAGTGGCAGTGGCCATGAACTTTATGCTCTTAGGGATATAGCCGTTGAAATCCATATCAGCCTCGGTCAGAACAATACTCTTACCACTGTTGGCATGGTTGACCGCCCACAAATTGTCAGAGGCGGCGCGCTCGTTTCCGTCTGCATCCACGGAATATCTCGTCCATGCAACATCAGTATCCTTAATATCTTTGGTAACATCTTGGTTGTAGAGCGTGCAGACAAGATGCAGGGGGATATTGATATTCTCGGGGTCTACAACTTGGTCTGTTCCTTCCTCAAACTCGGCAGTGAAGTTAGGGTTGCCCTCTATCATTGCCCAGTCGGTGTTGTTCCATGCAGGGGCGGTGGTAGTCAGATTCTTGCAGCAACGCCATTTGCAACCATAATACCACACGTCAGAGGTCTCATACACACCAGTGTCAGGATTGGTGGCTTCGCAGTAGTACTTGCCTCCTTGCACAAACTGACCCTCATCAACATAGTTCGGCTCTCGCTTCATCGTCCACTTGTTGATGCGGATGATGTCTCGTGTGACTATGCCGGGCGCGTATAAGTAATCTATTCCGTCAATCAGTGGCAGAGGATTACCATTCTCGTCAGTGATGGACTTCACAAACTCGGGTAGGGTGCCAATGACAGAGCCATAGTTCTCTTTGCCAATAATCGGCTTGGTGACATTGACAAGATGCACTATCCTACCCTCATTGGAGGAGAGATAGAAGCAAGACTGCAACGCTGTGTCTGTCTGGTGCCCCCAGCGCGAAATTTTCATCAACGAACACGGAGGATAGTTCTTGCCCGCAGGTGTATCACTATCAGCGTACATAGACACTTCGATGTAGTTGTTAGCCGTGTTCACTGAGTTCACTCTGAACCATGCCGTGTAATACGTGCCGCTGCCTTTCGCAAGGGTGTTCATTATGGCCCTCAAAACAGAACCTTCCTTGATAGCAGTGAAGTAACCATCCCATTTCCTTTTGAGGTGCAGCCCATACGTTCCATCGCCTATGTTGTCAACGGTGTCAATGGTGTCTGTTTCGGTGAAAACTTGGTCACCTTCGAGAGCCGCCAGGCGGTTAACGATAAGCTCAAGAGCCTCTATGGATGAGCGAGAACGGATGCTCTCAAACTCGGCATTACCTTTACTGTCAACACGACCGCCTGTGCCTGTGAGGATGCCCTGTGTGAAGTCACCGAAATCGGCATTCCCCTTGACCTTGGAGCCGCCCATCGTCAAGGTGTAGGCCGTCTCATCGTCCTTGTCTTTGCGAAGAAATACGTCCTTCAGAGACTCATTGGCATTGGCGATCCATGCCCGTATGGTGTTCCACACCGAGCTGCCTCCGTCGAGTTCCTTGGCCGAAGAAGCATGGGCGGACTCATCAGCGCGCTGGGCATGGGCGGCCTCATCAGCATTGATGGCGTGCTGAGCCTCTCCGTTACCGCCCACCACGGTAGTGCCGTTCTGTACACCGCCGTTTACGGCGGTGTCTCCGCTTCTTTTTCTCTTTATGATATCAACCTCGATCATGGAGTGCTTTCTATAATATCAGCAGTATTGTTAATAAGTCTCTTCCAACGACAAGTTCTCCGTTCCGTCCATAAGGTTCCTTCCAACGCTTCTCACGTAGAAGTTCTTCCCCAATGCCGCATGCTGGTATAGCGGCAATGGCCATGTAAGAGCCTCATCATCGATGACGTTCTGAGTGAGTATAATCCTTGGCTGATGCAGCTCGTCATAATAATGGCTCACATACAGTTTCTCGGGTTTCCCGCTCTCTCCGGAAATCTTATCATCGATATTCAGCAAAGCCACCCCGTTAGGACCGACAACTGATGTATACATCATTTTCCCGCTCAAGCCGTAGGCGCTCATTTCGTCGGAGGTAAAGCCGGAATGCACAAGGAATTCCAGGTCATCTTTCTTGTTATAGAAAGTATGGCTGCAACGGCTCATGTAAACAATATCGCTATCCCCGTCATCAGCAACGTCAGAGTATAACTTCACCGAGAAGTCTTTAATCAAGATATCACTCACATGCGCCATCAATGGAATATTGCTCGTGCCGTATTTCGTATGTCTGAACATGGTATGGTGGCGGGTCACATGGTAGTCAGCCCATACCGGGTTATCGATGCCCAATATCTGGAAGATCATCTTACCGTGAAGCTTGGCGTCGTAAGGCAGAGGTATGGCCATACCCTTGTCCGCACTGATGTTTGTATCATAGTCAAAGTTAGAAGCAACATTGAAGTCTGTACCAATCAGCTTGTCACCGATCTTGGGATTGATGCCGATGGTGAACGTTTGCTGGAGATAAGCATCGATACCGTCCTGCGTGTTTCCGCCGCACTCGGCAAGCGTCTTATAAGTCTGCCAGGAGAAAGCGTCCACGCCCCCTTGCTTGCTGCGATCCTCTACGAGTACCATGTCGCCGATCCTCAGCATGCACCACAGGATATCCACCTTCTCTACCGTGTCCTTGCCGTCCGATGTCTTGTATTCGTACAATTCAGGGCCGTCTTGCGTATAAGGTACATAACCCTTTCTTGTTCCTGTCTGAGCACCTTTCTTCCACCATTCAAAAGCAAGATAGCGCCCATGCTTGTCCACACGGCTTGGAGAGACCCCTGCTAATATGCCGGCCCGCCCATCGAGAATAGAAAGATTATTGTCCTTAACATAATTGTTCCAGAAATCATCGCCCGACGAATACTTACGCACTTTCTCCACCTCAAAGGATGTATCCATGATCGGGCAAAGCGTAAGTGTTCCATCAATGACAAGATAGTTATGATATCCCTCGCCTGATACATCAGCAACCGATGGGGAGTATACGGCCGTAGAGTCTCCTCCCTCATAGCTCATGAGCGGCATAGCTGCTTTAATGGCATCGTCTGTCGGATAGTGTCCGGTATTGGTATCATCTTCATTGCCATTGACGGAAATAATAAGCTCATCCGTCATACTGATGGTCGTCTGCCTACTTGTATCCCCGGTGCCAGGCTTATGATCAAGCGTGCCAACTTGCACCAGCAGAGCGCCTAAGTTTGTTCTCAGTTTGTCCGTCACATCCTCAGGGTAAGCAGGATTGTCCTGTGTGCTGTCCTTTATGGCAGCAGCTACCCAGTCCGTCACCTCACTCAGCTCTCCCTTGACCGTATCGATGCCCGACCCGCTGCCTATCTTCCAGTACACATTGCGCATAACCCTTATGAGCCAGTCTTTCCATGCCTGACTATTATAGCCACTGTCGCTATGCCCTTTGATAAGATCAAAGAAAGCACGGGCCGGCTCTACCTTGTTTCCATCGGCAGCATATTCGGTAACATAGTACTGTCTTCCGCCCATAGCCGGTATTCGTCCGCTGCTGTCAAGTGGTGATTTTATGACCGTATCATCGCCTTTAGGACTCACCGTAAGGCTGAGCTGATTGAACACTTCCTGAACGTCGAGCTGAGTATCCATATCAGCGACATTATCAGCAGAGAGAGTAATAGTCTTGTCGTTACCCTTTCTTATCGTCTCCCACGAGAAGATGTAGAACGAAGTGCCGATCTGCACGATATGGAGATCCAAGTACTTCATCAATGCTTCTAACACCTCCAAGTACGTCTTGCAGTCGTCGGCATCGTCACCTAAGAATGCCATCGTGCTCACCGACAGAGACGTGAAAATAGCGGATGCCTCACCCCCTGGCAGTGCCCTTGACCCGTCATAGCTCAGACTGTAGTCCGTTCCTCCTGTTGCCACCTTCAGACACTCTTTGATCAGCGCGTCAAAGGTGCATAATGCCGTCTTCTCCCGCTCTGCGGTATACGTTGTTGAATCATTTACTCCTCTGAATGGCGAATACTGCAACGATGACAAAGAATCGACGCACGAAAGCGAAAGGTCATCATACCGCTCGTTGAAAGGCTGCGAGAATGTCCTTGGTTCCAACCATCCGGAAAAGATAATGGCATCGCCTCTCTTTACCGTTACCGCTACGTCCTTATATTCCTTGGCGAACAGCTCCGGCACATACCTCAGTGCATGCAGATTGATGGTGCAAGAGTGTTGCAGTACCGCATCGAGGCTGTCATTGATGGATCCGTCAATCGTCACAGCGTCCTCTGCTGCATACTCGAGGTCTGACCCGGGTTCAATGCTGATATCGGCAGACGTCGACCCGGCAATGACAATGCTCACCGTGATCGTTGACCCCATCTTGTTAACAAAGCTTCCTTCTATCTTCATCGTTTATCTTCTTTCATTTACGTCTCTACCTTTCGTGTCTTTTGTGTCCTTCGTGGATCGTTCTGTGCGCTGCCCTTTAGGGAAGCGACCGCCTACTCCTGGCTGCTCGGGTCGTTCTGCTTCTGGTTGTTAGACCCGTTCTTATTAGGGTCAGGCTGCTGCTGTGCTTGCTTAGCATCCAGTGGCTTATCAATGGGCACGAGGTTGCTCTGAATAAACGCCTGGTCTCCTCCATCAATCGGCTCAAAGTCAAGATCGCGCCTGATGTCGTTGCTTGTGATTGCTCCAAGCTGATAGAGTTTCGTATACCACTCAGCCAACGCCGCTTTATCTGTCCGGATGACCTTGGCAGTGTTGAACTTGATCTCGTAGTGGTATTTCTCACTTGGAAGGAAGATCTTGCGCCACATCTCAAGTTCAATGCGCGTCAGCCATGGCTGCAACGTATCAGTGAGGAAGGAGAGCTGCGTTGCCTCAATGGTGGAGTAGCTGCTTTTGCTCAGATCGTATGCTTTCACGGGTGAAACGCCAAAGAACCTGCAGATATCCTCTACCTGATATTTGCGGGTTTCGAGCAACTGTGCCTGTTCAGGGTTCACAGTGATGGGCTTATAGTCCATGTCGGCCTCCATGATCGCAACGCCATTGGGCTTTCCGGTCACCGGATCTGTCATCTTGTACCACGACTCAAGGAAGTCTTTCTTCTGCTGCTTTGTCAGCACGCGGTTCACCGACACGATACCGGATAGATTGGCACCGCCCTTGAAGAATCCTCTTGCATGGGCATCAGCGTCAGTGGCTAAGGTAATGGTGTTGAGCGCAAAGTCGAGTGTGGAGATGCCATGCTCTCCGTCTTTGGAAAAGTTGATGATATGCACCATGTCGCCCGGCTCTATCCACCCATACTTAGGATGAGCAAAAGCCATGATATGCTGATCGCTGTCGTCGACAATCGTCACCTGGGTAGCAGGAAGGAACTCAAGTGAGGTAGCATAGCCGTCCCTGTTGCGATGGATATAGGCATAGCCGTTGCCATGCATCAGCGTGGATATCATGATCTGCCACAAGAAATCATACCTGCTCATCCTCGCATTTGGCTCCGATGTGATGACCCCATAAGCCGGATAGTCGTTGGCACGATGCTTATACCCATCGTTGCCAATCTTCAGTACCTCGATAGGCAACTGAGCGATGGAACTCGAAATCACGTCTACGCATCGGTACACGGCTGACAGTCTCAATGCCTGTCTGACCGATTTCCGGTTACTGTTACCAAAGAGCAGCCCAATGGAAGTACCATCGCCAGGACTGGCAGAATCAATGGCGGCTGACCGCTTGAAAATCTTTGAAAAAATACTCATATCTTGCTCATTTTCTGTTTTTCTATCAGAAAAACAGCCACTTTGTTATTAATGGCAAGGCTGTTATATCAGTGAAAATGGTTTTTCGTGACACAAGATTCTCTCGCTATTAGGGTTAGGATTAATGTTTTTAGTGTTTTAGGTTTATCAATGTATTAGTTGTTGATTGCTGAAATTTACTTATTATTTTCATATAGTCTAAGAAGTAGCCGCAGCGGTGGCATCTTTCTGCTAATATCCGTTAATGAACTTTGTAATTAAAGGGTATTGACGAAAGAAGGAGTAACCGTGAGGCTACTCCTTCTTTCGTTATGCATCTGTGTCGCTTGCGTTCCGTATGCCGGCGCAGTGCGCTGGCCTCAGTTCTGTGCGCTATCCTAAGGGTAGCGTAAGCTTTATCTTGACAGCATCCTTCTTTCTGAGACACTTGTCACAAGGCCAGAAAGCCTTACCTTCATCGATGCCGTGAGGCATGACTGCTATGTAGATGTACCCGTCATCAGTCCTATACCTGAACCCTGCCTTGCTATAGTCTTCTTCGTCCCTGTCTTTATCCGTATGGTAGGACATACGTTCGATATCCAGCAATTGCATGATGCGAAGAATCTTATAGATGAGGTCTGATCTGAAATACTGACCGTCTATAAGCACGGGGAATTCATCCACCGGCACCTTCTGGCCCGGATGCAGATATACGCGGCCGGTACCTGAGCAGATAGGGCACTCTGCCGGAAGGCTATATTCCTCACCATTCTTGGCAGTATAATCAACACTTACCTCGCCCTTCCCGTGACATTCCTCGCATTCTCCGTAGTCTTTCAGTGGTACGGCTTCAATCCCTTTCTCTAAGACGTCACGTCTCAAATCATATTTGCTGTCATCGCTAAGAGTATGCAGCATTTCATCGACATTAGGCTTGTCAAGATCCTTATAAGCTGGTTTACTGACATATTTAAGTGCCAGCTCTTCGTCAACTGCCACCATCAGATGCCCGTCTGTCGCTACGAGTTTCTGGTCTTGCCAGAATGGAGCCACATATGCCGGAAAATATTCTTCCGACGCGTCAGGATCAGTCGCTAACAGCAGCGCATCCTTGAAATCCTCACTAATAATCTCTTTCATCTTCTTTGTCTTTTATGTTATTTACAATAGCCAGGCTCATGAATCCAACCATCGCCCCGACCATGAATGCTACAATTATTGCCATGATTTCTAAATTTTATGATTTTTATTTATTCATCAAAATAAATCGCCACCGCTCCTACCACGAATACCGTCACCAAGGCGAACATAAAACCTATCGCCGCATCTTTGATAGTTTCTCGAACGGTAAGATAAAGCATGGTAGCAACCATCATCGCGGATAGAAGCTGAACGTAAGTCTTGTTATTCATAGCTCGTTATTCTTGAATAGTTCTTATTGACGTTGTAGATTTCTTCCAGGGAATCCGTGTGCAGCTGTAGGGTATCGTATCTCCATTCCGCCGATGACACTTTTGCCTTCATCCCCATGTAGTTGAAGATATTCGTCAGCAATAGAATGATGCCAAAGGCAATCATCGCACGTATTGGGTACTTTTCGATGAGTTCTGCCAATTTCCTCAGTAGCCACGCCCCACATCCGATGACCACAAACCACACAATCGGCGGGATGATGAGCTTTGCGAAGTTCTTTATGAACCTCAATATTTTAAAAACAATTTTCTTCATGATAGTTTCTTTTTTTAAAACTCCCCGGCTCTCACGAGTGAGGGAGTATGAACATGGATCATTTTACTTATTTCCCCACGCCTGGGGACCACCTTTATAAACTTTATGAATATTATGAAATTGAATAAAGAGAGGTTATTTCTTCCCATGCGTTCGGTATGCACGCGCAGTGCGCGGGCCTCCTATGCCTACAGCCCCACTTTCTTCCTGAAGAAAGCCTCGGCAGCTGCACAGTCTTTCTCAATGATACCCGGGTTGTCGTCGAACCACTCCTTGACCTCGATGTTATACTTCAGTGCTGCGGCGCTGGCTCTCTCGGCAACCTCCGGAGACGTCATGCGGTTGGACAGCGCCTGAAGGGCTTCCTTACAAGCCTTGTCGCGGTGCAGATCCTGCGCCTCTTCGGTATCAAGACTGCCCGCAGCTACCTTGAACTTCTCCTTCAGCCTTCCCAGACGTCCGTCGGCAAACTCCTTGCGGATATCCGCCTCGTATCTGTCCAGGCACAACTGCATGTAAGCATCGAAGAAGGTGCAGGCGTAGCAAAGTACATTGTA
Organism: uncultured Prevotellaceae bacterium; assembly: GCA_902792635.1. Classification (GTDB taxonomy): domain Bacteria; phylum Bacteroidota; class Bacteroidia; order Bacteroidales; family Bacteroidaceae; genus Prevotella. The sequence goes on from CADBAG010000007.1 coordinate 88,932, forward strand.
GGCAGTGAAGACGTAACTTGCCAGCTCCACATCCCGAGTATACCTAACCTTCAACAGGAAGTTTGAAATGCTCATGCGGATGATGAAGACATCGTGATTCCATGAGTCCTGCCAGGAGTCCAGATAGTCCCTGATGAACTGACTGCGGTCGATATTGAAGTTATCCGTGCCACTCAGCACCACTTCCAACCGTTTGTCATACCGGTCCATGAATCGCTCACACTCCTGGCATGCAGCTCTGATGCCTTTCTTCTTCCATTTGGGAGAATCTTTCAACTTGTCGATGGCATCATTGAGCGCGATGAAGGCAACTTCGTTGACCGGCGCCACCATAGAGTACCATCTTGCGCATGCCTCTCCATGGTTCCGGTATTCCTCGACCATGCTCTTGATAGCAGCGTTGCGGATGGCGTTGGCTGATGCATGGATCATGCCGTATCTGCGGCCAAATTCACCCTGAAAAGGTGCTTTCGCGGCGTTTTTGGCCGCATTATGGACGTTTTGCGCTATTTTAGCGCTATTTTCGCTTGTTTTATCCATTTCCGATTAACTATACCATTTTGATGTTTTACGCGATTTTTGCCCCACTTCTGCAAGCGTAGCGGCATTATAAGCGTATATTTGTGCGTAGACATACCTTTGAATAGTGGCGTGAATCGATGAAAACTGCCGGAATATCCTCGAAAAACTCCGAACTGACGGCCGTATAGACCACTTTCTGGGTCTTTTTCTCGACTACCGCTGTCATGTAAGCCGTACGAGGGTAATAGTGGCTTCTGCTGCCTGTATGCAACTGTCTTTCCATCTCGGCGGCATCCCAGGAGCATCTTTCGAGCCTGATCCGCTCTTCGGCTTCGATGGATGCAGCTCTCGCCCGCAGTTTTCTGACTCCTTCCTCCCTTCTTGCCTCGATTCTCGCTTTAGCGGATGGTGTCATACCCATACCTCGCTCGTTTTATGGTTGAACATCGGCTTTCTCGTTCTGTGCGACGCCCTTTAGGGTATCGCCCCTGTGCTCATCCGCCCATCTTGCGCCGGCTTCAAAAGCACACTTGCGTGAAAGGTACCCATGTCTGCCCGCTGCTATGGCGTAGGCACTTGCTTCTCTCGAAATCTGTCTGTCTCTATCCATATCCAAATGCTTTTTATTGATTATCCTTTGAACTGTTATTAAATTCCACCTTACGGAGGATGATATCGGTATTGATGACGAAGACAGCCGTACCGTCGTTGTTGGCTTTCATGAGAGCCAACTGAGGATGCAGCCCTTCGCCTACGCCTCCGACCATGTGCGCGCTCAAGACAGGCTTGCGGCATCTCGAGAACTCCTTCATGGACGTATCGATACACTGAATGACGTCTTCCTTGATCTTCTCGAAGTCCTCTGCGTCCACGATCACGCGGTCGTACATGAACCGCACATAGTCCTCGACCTTCTTGCACAGCCGGTTCCCCGGTGCATTTGCTATTACCTTCACGAAATACTGTTTCTTTGCCATAATGATTATTTTGTTTTGATGATTATTCGCTGTTTCTTGATGATCATTCTCTATTTCTTGCCGACTATCCGCTGAAGTTTCTTTTTCTCCATGTCGGTCTCTGTTTGCTGTAAGGCTGCATGCACTTTCTTCAGGCGCTGCACCGTGCCGGCATTCATGCCATGAAGATAACGCCCCACCATCTCCACGAAGTCATCGAAGCTTCGGCAGATAATGTACTTGCCGCCGGCATTCTCAAGATACGCCTGGAACACTTTCTGCTGGTACGACTGCTTTCCTGCCTTCGTCTTCATCTCGATAGCCAGGCATGTATGATCCCATGCCGGCACCTGGAGTATCAGATCCGCGACGCCCGCCACGACTCCTTCTGCCTTACCGATGGCGCCCTGCACTCTCCCGTTGGCCGTTCCTTCATTCTTCGGATGGTACAGTAGCGTCTTGAGATACGGATACTGGTATCCGAACCATCTCACGCACATGATCTGTAGCTCCGTCTCCTTGTGCTGATATTTCTTCTTATCCATGGCCAATGTCTTATTATCCATGACCAATGTCTTCTTATCCATGACCAATGTCTTCTTATCCATGACCAATGTCTTCTTATCCATGACCAATGTCTTCTTATCCATGACCAATGACCAATGTCTTCTTATCCATGACTTCAACTGTTAATTTTTAACACAAAAATACCCCTAAAAATCCGCCGTGCGTGTGAAAAAGGGTCAGGCGCGGTTTGCGGCCATCCGGTCCTAAAATCGAAGGCCTATGGGGTATAGGGGCGATGATGATCAGAATGCCCGATTAGCTTCCGACACGGCTGCTTCGACGTGCTCCCTTGTGAGATATCCGGTGCGAACCATGCCGCTCTGCTGCATGAAGGCATTGATGCCTTTGTTGCCGCCACCTAACTTCTCGACTGACTCACTGATGTATTGCTGGAGTGCCGGCTTACCCGTGACTTCGACCATCTTCTGTGGCTGTTCGCCTCTATCGTAGTACTTGCCTTGAAGCTGCTGCCAATATGGTAGGAAGTTAGAGCGAAAAGCAGAGAGAAGGTCGCCGGTGTCGAATGCAGTGTAGCTGCGCTTGCTTTTGTAGCTGCCTTGATAGCCCGCAAAGTATAGCGCTGCTTCATAGATCCCGCATCCCTTATTCGATGCCACGAACATGTTGGCAGTCATATCCATCGCTTGCGGATTAGGAGTGCTACCGTTGGGGGCGCTCAGCGTATAGATGCCCATGATCTGCGTCTTGACCAGAGACACCGCAAGGCCAGGGAGGCGGTACAGGCTGTCTATTCTGCCTAATGCTACCGATGGTGCTTTCACGCACTTCTCTTCGTCGCTGAGGAACTTGCCCCAATTGGCAGGCTTGAAAGCCTCGACAACCTTTTCCTTGGTGGGAAACTTATCAAAAAACATCTGTTCCTGCTGACGCCTGCTGCATCTTGCTGAGGTCGAACCCCATGCGCTGGTATTCCTCGCGCTGCTGTTGCTCGAACTCCTTGAGGAATCTGTCTTTTGGTGTGAGCTGTTTGTTTCCATTGTTATTTTCTTTATTTAGTTTTATCATGAGCCAGGAGTTGAAATGACTCTTGGCATCTTGTAAGTTCTCGTGCGACTGATGGCCGCGGCATTGTTGGTCAACAAAGAACTCCTCGATTGTGTCTTTCAGTTTCTGTGGAGTGATCTTGTATTTCATGCACATCGTCTCGCTCCATGAAGTATCGGAGAGCATCTGCTGCTTATAGTCGTCAGGCCCTTTGCTCACATGAGCGCGAACCCAGTCACAGAAGCGAGTCTTATAGTCGGTCATGCTCGTGTGCTGCACACCTTTAGCAATGCATTCGCGGTCGTACGACGCCAAGAGTGACCAATAGCGGTCCGGACTCAATCCGAAATCTTGCTTCAGGCGCGTCATCATCTCAACCGAACCTTTCATGTCGTCATAGAAATTCTTTTCTGAATCTCCCTCGCGCGCGGAAGAAGGAGAAGAAGATAATTCTTTCTTTCTTACTTTCTTTATATTCTAAGGATATGTTGGGTGTCATCTGTGGTGTCATCTGTGGTGTCATCTGTGGTGTCATCTGTGGTGTCATCTGTGGTGTCAAATGTTACCGATTGGTATTTATCGAATTTCTTAATTGTAATGAGTGTATATTTTCGGGTAGGCTCTTTGGCTATCTCCCCGGACTCTGTCAACCTAGCCAGGTCACGTATCACGGTCCTCTTTGAAAGTCCCGTCTGCGCAACAAGTTTATTAGCACTGGTTATCAGCTGGCCTCTTTTTATGGCTATACCTTTCCATTTCTTATCTTTCTGATTGGCTATAAAGAGCAAGTGAATGAACAGGTGAGCCATAGACGGCACAGTGTACCATTCCCACTCAGTGATCTTCCGATAAAGTTTTATCCATCCTTCTGCCATCATTGTAGATATTTATAGAGCGCGTCTTCGAGGAAGAGCAGCTGACCTTGCTTGGCACCATCACCGAGTTTCTTATGCGGAAATTCGTTTTTATGCAGTCTCATCCATGCCACAGACCTTCTGACAATAGTAGCAGCCTCCTTGAGTGTCACGTACTGGGGCTTGTCGTTAGCCAGCTCATGAAGCTTTGCGAGTTTCGCCACTACAGCATCTGCGACATCGTCGACTAACTTCCTGTATTCATATCTCGACATATCCATAGCCGTAACCTTTTAGTAAGCGAACACATTACCGGCGACGACTGCCACGACGATCATGAGGAGTGTGACAGTATTCATGGCCAGCACCTCAGCACGCGTGAATGACTCACCGCAGAGGATGGAGAATGTTTTCGACTCCTTATGAAGCCAGCTATTGAGTGATGTGACATGGTTTTTCATAGTGAATAATCTTTGATGGTTTTACATGGAGGCGTCTTGTCATAGTTGACATACCTTCGCTACTTTCGGGCAGTACCTGCCGTTGAGAGAGTTTCTTGCGAGTGAACAAGTGCGGCATGGTTCCGGAGGGAGATAAGAGCTCATTTCTTCTTAGAAATCTTTGATGGACCTTTGATAACCTTTAGCCTGATCAGACACTTCCTTATACCCTCGGAGCATGTGATTGAGTAAAATCCTTTTTTGTAAAGGAAGTCTACAGCAAGTCGGCATACTTGAGTCTGTGAGTATTGAATATCCTTACGCCCCATCATACTCTTGTAGTAGTTCTTCAGTGCAAGATCTCTTTCCTTCTCCTTCAGTTTTGATTGTGTTACTATGTCTTCCGCAAGGTTTGCAGGATCATTGTCTGTGTTGTTGTGGATGTTCTTTGCCATTGTATATTGATTTTTTTTTGTTCTAAAGGCGGCTCAGCCTCATCATCGATTGATAAATCGCCAAATTTCCAATTCGCTATTATGAATGGCCTCGCCGCCGAATATTTTTACCGTATGATCCGAGCAAGTATATCTGGATAACGTTTCCCTAACGCCATCGCACAAACGCATACGTCCTCTCGCATTTTGTCGTAGGTTTCGGGGAAGGGGTTGTACTCGCCAAATATTGAATTCATCTTGCTCATGTAATCAATGGAGGCAGCAAATGCTTTCGCAATCTCGTGAAACTGATTATCTTTATAAAGCCCTTCGGCCCTTGCTTTTAATTCTTCGTCGGTCATGCTCACTCTGCCTTTTTGAGCCCTCTTTCGAGGAACTTGTTCACGAAATACACCTGACCTTTCCCTGTCACCTTGGGAGTGCGGGTTGTGACGTTCTCGCCCTGGCCATTGACATACGAGCCTTCCTTGATGACGAACAGTCCCATTTCCATGGCGCGCTGCGTGGGCATGTTCTTTGAGGAGCCTGACTTGATGAGGTAGCCAGCCTCCCGCAGTTTCTCGAACAGCCGTCTGCCACCGATCTCCACACCGTTCTGCTTGAGAAGCTTTGCGAGGTCGAAGATAAGAATGGATGTGTTCGACACGCTCACCGCATCGGCAAAGACGATCTTTGGCTTAGCATCATGGAGGTTCTTTTCTGCCACGCCCAGTCTCTGCTCTGCTTCCATGCGCTTAGCCCGTTCCGCTTTCATGTTCGTCAGCAGTCCGATCATGAAGTCCGGGTCTGCCGTAGCCTTAGCCAGAAGACTGTCGGTGGCGTACATGCCGTGCTTGCGGATGCTCGGTATCACCTCGTGAGTGATCCAGCGCTTGAACTGCTTTGCCGATGGGAGCTTCGAGGAAAGGACCAGGGAGTAAAGACCGGACTCGTTGATGATGATCATTGCTCTTGCTTGACCTGAGTCGGTGAATTGCCGAGTCAGCTTATCTTCATCTTCAACATGAGCTGTTATAGCATCAGCAGTTCTTGAATACCCCAGTGCCTCAGCTACATCCTTACCCACGAACCAAGGTTCATCGTTGATGAGCATTGCTCTCACACTCCCGAAGTTGCCATTATTGAAAATGGACAGCTTGTTTTCATTGTTCTCGTTTTCCATAGTCTTGTATCGTCGCTTTATGTGCTTTTGAATAATTCCCCGCTGCTGCCGGGACCGCCAAGTTTACTGATTACTGATCTCCCGTGGCATGTGGTCGGAGACATGCCCAAGAGCAGGACGGGGAATTGAATGTCTTACTGTAAGTGCGCCTTCACGTACTTGGTCTCATCAGCATCAAGGCTGAGACCTCTATCAAGCTTCATCTTGATGGTGCCCTTCAAACCGTAGACCGTATGAAGGGCATCGGTGTATTCGTAGGTGAGGATGCCTTCGGTCAGCTTCGCCTTGTCATCCTCCAACTTCTTGACATACGCCTGCATGATGCGGATTCTTACCGTTGCCTCGGCGAGCAGAGACGGAAGGTCATTAATAAGCAGGTCGCAGAAGTCCTGCTTATCCATGTCGGGGAGCTCATTGTAGAGGCTCTCGATCTTCTGATAGTCCTCATCGCTGACCTCGTTGTCAGTCTTGTGTGTCAACTCTAAAAATTCTTTCTTCAACATAGCTTTAATATTTTTGGTGTTTTCGTTGTGCCTTTCGGCAATTTTACTTAACTTTGCCCAAACAAGTTGGCAAGCTGTTGTTAACTGCTTGCAAAGTTAGAACATTTCTCTAATACAGCAAAATAATAATAGAGATATTTTCTACATTTAACTCTAATTAATAGAACGTATGGATAAGTCAGTAAAAGAAAGAATCGTAGAATTTGCTAAGGCTAAGCAAATTACGATACGTGATTTTGAGAGGAAAAGCGGCCTCTCAAATGGCTACGTCAACGCCATGCGCAAAGGTTTGGGAACCGAGAAGTTAGAAAATGTTCTATCAGCCTTTCCCGATCTCAGTAGAGACTGGCTCTTGTACGGTGAGGGTCCCATGCTCACTTCATCCTCTGACATGTCGATAGTGAATGGCGATCACAGCAGTCAGGCAGTTGGCGATGGTGCCACGGCGACGAACAGCGAGGGCGTGAAGGAGTGCTTGGAGATCATCAAGCAGCAGCAGGAGATGATGAAAAGTCAGGCAGAAACGATAAAAAATCAGTCAGACGCAATAACAAGGCTGATCGAAAGGTTAAGTAATTAGGGTAATATGTGGAAAGAGAAACTTGGAAATGCGCTGATCGATATAGCGAAATACTTCATTACTGGCGTATTCGTGACATCGCTCGTGAAAGATCTTGAGGATGTAAGATGGCTTATCTACTTGCTCAGCCTTGCGGTAGCAGCTCTTCTTTTCATAATAGGCATAAGATTGACAAATAACAATAAAGACAAATAAATATGGGAACAATAGTTTTTCTTCTTATGATAGCAGTGCCATGCGTAGCGGTTCTTCTTTGGTGGAAAACTCCGAAGGGGGAAAGTTGGCTCAAACGGAATAATCTTTTATAGGATCTTAGTCTATGAACATCTTAGGTTTGATATTGGTTTTGACAATGGTTGTCTCTGGTGCCATCCTTCTTTGGATGAAGACTCCAAGCGGCAAGAAGTGGCTTGCGTCACTATAATCTTGTGATATGGAAGAGAAAGAAAAACTCAAGAAGGAGAAAACCGCGGGGCTATTTATGCACCTCTGCGAATTGTCGTTTGCAGGAATGGTCATAGGCGGTATGGTCAGCATACCTTCAGGAACTGTAGATGCACTGTCAATAGCCAAAGTTATTGTCGGCGGCATCCTTTCAATAGTTTTTGCAAGAATCGGATTTATAATATTAAAGTAGATTATATCATGGACATGTTTCTTTTAGTATATTCAGTGGCACTTGTTTTCGCCCTTTCTTTCCTCGGCTGGTTGTATACCAAGAGTGGTAAGAAGTGGCTCAAGAGCCTGTAATGTAGAGCTTATGTTTACCAATCGTTTACCATGGAGCGGGTGAAGGAGTAACCACAAAATAGAAAGCCGTTGACTTCCAAAGACATAAGGCGGTAGAGTGGGGTATAAGAACAATAGCCCCGTCTTTCCGCTGTCTGAAGAGGAGAAGCAACAAAATGTTTCTCCTCTTTTTTTATTTGCTTTTCATTTACTCACTGTTCAGTTTTACACATTTTGCTGAATAAAGAAGACTTTTTGCTGAAAGTATTTTGGTACTAAAAGTTTTCTGCTTATCTTTGCAACTGAAAAAGAAACAAGACTTCATTAAGAAACATGATAAAAAAGACAATAATCGCTGGAAGCAGAGTGATAAAAGTTAACACGACACAAATCGCTCCAAATCGCACTATAATAAACGCTTTATTGCGTCTGTAGAACATACAAAAGGAATACATACAAGTAGAATCTATATTACATTTTTATATTACATTCTTTTCATTCATAAATTACTCTCCGGCGCAAAGTTCGTGGTGACACGCGCTTTGCGCACTTTTTTTATAATAATTTAAATACGAAATTTCCGTCAAAATAATGCATACTAAAAGGATCATCACACCAGAATATATCGTGTACGCCTGCCTGTGGGTAGTGCTCACGGTCATGCCCGTAGCTATCTTCTATCTGCGGGCCAGGGCTGATGCTTATAATGAGTTCAGATGGGATGAGGTGTTCCATATATGGGCTTGGTTCGTCCTCTTCTTCGTCTGTTTCATGATTCACGACATTTTCTTCGCACCCATGTTGCTTAAAAAGCACACAGCAGCTTATTTAGCATCCGTTGTAAGCCTGCTCGTTGTTTTTACTATCGCATGCGGTTTTATGCATGATCCGGGACCAATGGGACGTAGACCACCACGAATGGAAATGAGAGGAAGAGACAACAGAGGACCTGAAATGGACAAGGACAGACACCGTCCGGGAAAACCTATGGGTGATCGTTTCTTTGGACCGGAGGTGCCGATCAACATCCTCATACTTATAGGACTTTTAGGCCTTAACCTCGGCGTGAAATTATTTTTCAAGTCAGAGCAAGACCGAGAGAATCTGCAACAGTTGGAGAAGGAGAAGATGTACCTGCAGCTCCAATACCTCAAGTTCCAGATTAACCCACATTTCTTCATGAACACGCTCAACAATATCCAAGTGCTCATTGATTTGGATGCAGAGAAAGCCAAGGCCTCACTGAGAGATCTTTCTGTCATGATGCGCTTCGTCCTCTATGAGGGCGATAAGGACTGGGTAAGCATAAAGAAAGATATTGAATTTTTGCGCAACTACATCAAACTGATGCAATTGCGCTATACAGACCAGTTAGCCGTCACGATAGATATTCCTGACGAGCTACCCGATATTGCTATACCTCCTCTCATCTTCCCAACATTCGTTGAGAATGCTTTTAAACATGGAGTGAGTTACAAGCATAACAGCTTTATTACTATTATGTTCGACGTAGAGGATAAGATGCTTATATTCGGCTGTATCAACAGTAAACCTCATGAAGACCGAACAAAGGACATGCCACGGCAAGGTGGGGTAGGACTGGTGAACGTTAAGAGACGTCTCGACCTTATTTATGGGAACCGGTATTCATTAGAAATAAAAGATAATGACGAAGCTTATAATGTCTTACTTCGCCTACCCATCAACAATAACATTAAAACATCATAAGCTATATGATCAGATGCTTAGCAATTGATGATGAGCCTTTAGCTCTCGAACAACTCAAGAACTTCATCTCCAAGATTCCTTATCTTGAACTTGTAGCTGCTTGTCCAAGCGCCATGGATGCAAAGGATGTACTTTCACATGAGATGATTGACGCCATCTTCTGCGATATCAACATGCCTGACCTTAACGGTATGGACTTCATCAAAAGTCTGGCAAGCCCTCCGCTCGTTGTGTTTACAACGGCCTATTCGGAATATGCACTTGAAGGCTATAAGGTGGATGCCGTCGACTATTTACTCAAGCCGTTCGGACTGGATGAGTTCCGACGTGCAGCTGAAAAACTATTGAAAAGGATAGGAGAGACAGGAATAAGTCCTGTTTCGGAAAAATCAGAGATAGAAGAGATAACAACAAAGGAGCCGACACAGAAAATAGAAGCAAGCACCGACTCGCTTTTTGTCAAGGTAGAGAACAGAATGGTAAAGATTACCCTATCCAACGTAATCTATATTGAAGGAATGAGCGAATATCTGAAGATTCATCTAACAGGTACCGACGAACGCGGACTGCCACAAAAGCCAGTCATCGCCCTTTATAGCCTTAAGCGGATTGAAGAACGCTTGCCTGAGGTCTTCATGCGTATCCACCGCTCATACATCATTAACCTTCGCTACGTAAAAGAGGTGTCCAAAACTCGTGTAACGATGGAAAACAATGTCATTCTGCCCATCGGAGAACTCTACAAAGAGAACCTCAACAATTATCTGTTACGCAACTATATAGGCAAATAGAGAATGATTTTAAGCCCGAAAAGTCAAAAATGCGTATAATAGCATGTCTATGTCATTTCTTTTTTTTACTTTTGCACAGATATTTAAAAATAGCGATGAATAAGACCATATACAGCCGATTTGACAAGAAGGCGATTACAGATCTCCCCATAGTGACTTTCCCCGGAAGAGTGATAACCATCATCACTCCGGGGGAGGCAGAGAAAGCTGTCGACTATCTTCTCCAAAGCGACATTATGGGCGTAGACACCGAGACCAAGCCCGCGTTTCATAAAGGAGAGCAGAACAAGGTGGCCTTACTGCAAGTGTCGAACCGTGATACATGCTTTCTTTTCCGACTCAATGTCATAGGAATTACTCCTGCCATCAAACGATTATTGGAAGACAAGAGCGTCAAGAAAATAGGACTTTCATGGCACGATGACATCAGAGGACTGGAAGCGAGAGAACCATTCACCCCAGGACTTTTCATCGACTTGCAAGACATTGTTGGCGAGATAGGCATCAAGGATCTTAGCCTGCAGAAGATATACGCCAACATCTTTCATCAGAAAATTTCCAAACGGCAGCGACTTACCAATTGGGAAGCCACGGCTCTGTCAGATAAGCAAAAACAGTATGCAGCGATTGATGCATGGAGCTGCATCCTCATTTACGAGGAACTTGTCAGACTAAAGAAAACGGGAGCCTACAACCTCGTTGTCGTTCCCGAACCCGAGAACAATCAGCCCACAAGCAACGCTGATTCTAAGGGAACAAAAATAAAGTCGGAGAAAAAAGATACGAAGGCAAGCACAGCCAAAAAGAAAACAACAAAAGCCAAGGTTGCTAAAAAGTCTTCAAGAGCGAAAGCCGTAAAGAAGTCCTCAAGGAGAGCCAAGGCCTCCCAAACGGGAGTTGGAGATTCAGTACAGGTTATTGAGAATAAGTAATTAAGAATAGGTAATTAAGAATAGGTAATGTATAAAAATATATATCTTAAGAAAGGTAAGGACGAATCGCTGAAGCGTTTCCATCCATGGGTTTTCTCCGGTGCTATCCAACGAATGGATGATGGCATTGAAGAAGGTGAGGTCGTAAGAGTGATCAATGCCAACGGCGACTTTATTGCTGTGGGTCATTATCAGAAAGGAACGATCACTGTCCGTGTGTTATCTTTCGAAGATATAGCTATCGACGATGCCTTCTGGGAGAAGAGCATCTTGTCGGCTTTGAACATGCGCATCCGCATTGGCATTGCCGATAACCCGAACAACAACACCTACCGTCTCATTCATGGAGAAGGCGATTATCTTCCGGGCCTTGTCATCGATTGTTACGGCAAGACAGCTGTCATCCAAGCGCATAGCGTCGGCATGCACTATAGTCGTAACGAGGTCTGCAAGGCGCTGCTGAAGGTGATGGGAGGCCGGATAGAGAATGTCTTCTATAAGAGTGAGACAACCATCCCTCAGAAGAAAGATCTGCATCAGGAAGACGGATTTCTCTATGGGCATACGGATGATAATGTGGCTGTGGAGAACGGCCTGAAGTTTCATATCGACTGGCTCAAAGGACAGAAGACAGGGTTCTTCATCGACCAGCGTGAGAATCGCTCACTCTTGGAGCATTATGCCAAAGGCAAGAGCGTACTCAATATGTTCTGCTACACGGGTGGCTTCTCCGTCTATGCCATGCGGGGTGGGGCAAAGGTTGTTCACTCAGTGGACAGCAGTGCGAAAGCCATTGAGCTCACGAAGCGCAACATTGACATGAACTTTCCCGGTGACGGCCGGCATGAAGCCATCTGCGATGATGCTTTCGATTATCTCGACAGTCATGATGACACTTATGATCTTATCATCCTTGACCCGCCAGCCTTTGCCAAGCACCGTTCAGCACTGCGCAATGCGCTGAAAGGATATATCCGACTGAACGTGAAAGGACTGGAGAAGATCAAGCATGGTGGCATTCTGTTCACCTTCAGTTGCTCTCAGGTCGTAACCAAAGAGAACTTCCGTACGGCTGTCTTTACCGCAGCTGCACAGGCTCATCGCAAGGTACGGATTCTGCACCAGCTCCATCAGCCAGCTGATCATCCCATCAACATTTACCACCCTGAAGGCGAGTATCTGAAAGGTCTTGTGCTGTACGTGGAATAAGGGACTACAACAATTTTTCCAGTTCCTCTATTCCTTTGAGCGTGCAGAACCCACGTACATAGAGCATCGTGATATTTCTGAAGACTTCCTGGATACCGTATTTATCCAGGAAGCCATTCTCTATAGCGTCAGCAATGGATATGTCAGAGTATTCAGAGATAAGTTCATAGTTGACATCCTTTCTGAAATAGCCATTCTTGATGCCGCCCTCAAAGAATATTTTAGACTCTTCCTTCATTTTTTCATGCGACTCGTCCATCCATTTAATCACGGAGGGATATTTCTGCAGTTCCTTGACAAAACTCAAAGAGACCTTAGATGAACGACGCAACTGGAAACGGTAAAACTCGAGAATCATCTCTATTTCCGTATGCGGACCCTGTTTTTCAAAATGCTTGAAATGCTCTTCGCGGGCTTCTTTCATGGCCATGACACAATGCAGCAGCAACAGTTCCTTATTGCTGAACAGCTCATAGAGCGTACGCTTGGATATAGATAGCTCATTAGCGACATCGTCCATCTTGACGGCTTTAATGCCCCTGGCCATGAACATTTCTGTCGCTTTCTCAACGATTCTGCGGCTTAGCAGAACCTTGTAGTCAGATGAATTGTCAATCTTAGATGTCATTTCTGTGTTATTTGCATACAAAATTACAAAAAAGCGCAAAACTATTTTCATTTTCTACGTTTTTTTGTAACTTTGCCATCAAATACATCCAATATTTAACAAATTTGTTATGGTAAAGATTACCAAAGAAGCTGCTTTAGCTTATCATGAGAATGGACGGCCGGGTAAAATCGAGGTAAAGCCTACGAAACCCTACCGCACACAAACTGACCTCAGCCTGGCTTATTCTCCCGGTGTGGCTTTCCCATGCCTTGAAATTCAGAAGAACCCCGATGATGTCTACAAATATACAGACAAGGGAAACCTCGTCGCAGTGATCTCCAACGGTACAGCCGTCTTAGGACTGGGCGATATCGGCGCTATGAGCGGTAAGCCGGTAATGGAAGGTAAGGGCCTGTTGTTCAAGATCTACGGTGGCATCGATGTGTTCGACATCGAAGTCAACGAGAAAGATCCGGAGAAGTTCTGTGAGGCTGTAGAGAAGATTGCCCCGACCTTCGGTGGCATCAACCTTGAGGACATCAAGGCTCCTGAGTGCTTCTATATCGAGAATCGTCTGAAGAAGACCCTCGACATCCCCGTGATGCACGATGACCAGCACGGTACAGCTATCATCTCTGCTGCCGGACTGCTCAATGCCTTGGAGGTTGCAGGCAAGAAGATTGAAGACGCTAAGATCGTTGTCAATGGTGCTGGTGCCGCTGCTATCAGCTGCACAAAACTTTATTGCTCATTAGGTGCCAAGCATGAGAACATCGTAATGCTCGACTCTCGCGGCGTCATCTACAAAGGCCGTGACCACGTGAACGAGCAGAAGGCCGAGTTCGCTACGGACCGTACCGATATCCATACATTAGAAGAGGCTATCAAGGGCGCTGATGTCTTCGTAGGTCTCTCTAAGGGCAATGTTCTCAGTCAGGATATGGTTCGCTCCATGGCTCACATGCCTATCGTCTTCGCACTCGCTAACCCTGTGCCTGAGATTTCTTACGAGGATGCTATAGCTGCTCGTCCTGACATTCTGATGTCCACTGGCCGTTCCGATTATCCTAACCAGATCAACAACGTCATCGGCTTCCCTTATATCTTCCGCGGTGCACTCGACGTTCACGCCAAAGCCATCAACGAAGAGATGAAGCTTGCTGCTGTAAGAGCCATCGCTGACCTGGCTAAACAGCCTGTACCGGAGATCGTCAACCAGGTCTATCACGTCACAGACCTGTCGTTCGGTCCTAAGTACTTCATTCCGAAGCCTGTTGATCCACGTCTTATCACGGAGGTCTCTGCTGCTGTGGCTAAGGCTGCTATCGAGAGTGGGGTAGCAAGAAAGACCATCACCGACTGGGATGAATACAAGAACCATCTGAAACAGTTGCTCGGTCAGGAGACAAAGCTCACCCGTACCCTTCACGCTACGGCAGCTCTGCATCCACAGCGCGTAGTCTTTGCAGAGGGTGGCCACCCGACAATGATGAAAGCAGCCGTAACGGCTCAGCAGGAAGGTTTCTGCCATCCTATTCTTCTCGGTAACCCCGATCGTCTTAACCGTCTTGCTAAGCGTCTGAAACTTGACCTCAGCAACGTGGAGATCGTTGATATGCGTGCCGACAAGGAGCAGGGACGTCGTGCTACTTATGCTAAGCACCTCGCTGAGAAGCGTGCACGTCAGGGCGTGACCTTTGAGGAGGCTTACGATAAGATGTATGAGCGCAACTACTTCGGTATGTCTATGGTGGAGCAGGGCGATGCTGATGCTTTCATCACAGGTCTTTACACCAAGTACAGCAATACGATCAAGGTAGCTAAGGAAGTGATCGGCGTACGTCCTGAGTACAGCACATTCGCTACCATGCATATTCTCAACTCAAAGAAGGGCGTTCTGTACCTCGCTGATACACTTATCAACCGCCATCCTGATCAGAACGTGCTCTATGATGTAGCAAGACTTTCTGCTCACACTGTACGGTTCTTCAACCAGGAGCCTGTCATCGCCATGGCAAGTTATTCGAACTTCGGCACCGATACCGTTGGTTCACCGGTGGCTGTCCATCAGGCTGTTGAGAAACTGCAGAAGGATTATCCTGACATGCTCGTTGATGGTGAGATGCAGGTTAACTTCGCACTGAACCGTGAGCTGCGCGACGACAAGTATCCGTTCACAAGACTGAAGGGTAAGGACGTGAATACAATCGTGTTCGCCAATATGAATGCAGCCAACAGCAGCTACAAGCTCATCCAGGCGCTGGATCCTGACTGCGAGGTCATTGGTCCTGTTCAGATGGGTCTGAATAAGCCAATTCACTTCACAGACTTCGAAGCAAGTGTCAGTGATGTAGTTAATGTCACAGCTGTTGCCGTGATTGATGCATACGTCGAGAAACTGAAGAATAACAAGTAATAATATTCAAAGCAAAATAAAGAGTGGACTTCCTAAAAGGGAGCCCACTCTTTTTTATTAATATCACTTATTTATCATAACGGCCCTAATTCGATCAAAGCGTTACCGAGAATGGGGGACAGTTATTATCTGATTCTGTCCATAGACTTCAGCAGATTCTCATCAGCCTTAATACCATTGCGTGCCAGTATAAACAAGACAATAGCGACAAAAGGCAGACAAGCTGCGAAAGAGATGGAGAACGTACCCAAAGACTTAAAGCCAGCCAATGCCATGAAAGCATAATAGCCATACCAAGCCAGACACAGAACAATATTGGCTACGCATATTCCTATCTGCAATTTGCGCTTGTTATAAAGGAAGATATCAATCAATGTGAGAGATGCTGCAATGACGATATCAACAAAGAGCAACGGATGAGCTGCAAGTTTGCCTTGAGCAAAGATGCCAATATTATACACAGAAGCCGTAGCCCCCAACGAATTGCCTGTCAGTTTGCCTATTGGCAGGCAAAGACAGACAATCAGAGCAGCCAAGGCTAACAGCAAGTAAACGGTTTGCTTACGCTGTATCATTTCTGTAATATTATAGTTTACAAGTCCTTATCTTCGTTCTCCTCCGTAGTCTTCGAAGGATCTCTCCAATACACGTTACCCTCGATAAACTCCTGAGTAGCAAGGAGTGTCGGCTTCGGGAGCTTCTCATAGTAACGGCTGATCTCGATCTGCTCGCGGTTCTCGAAAACCTCTTCCAAAGAGTCGTTATAAGAGGCAAACTCCTGAAGTTTCTTGCTCAGGTCAGCCTTGATCTCCACAGCAATCTGGTTAGCTCGCTTGCCAATGATCACCACGCTCTCATAGATATTGCCAGTGTCCTTGCACAGCTCCATGATGTTACGTGTCACGGTATTCACCGGTGCCTTTGATTTTCTGTAATCCATATTTAAATACAGTATATAAAAATGTTATTTATTATCTTATTAAGTCTGATTATTAATCTTTTGCGTTGGCTGTAACCTTTTTGCACTTCTCAATAAATTCCTCAGCCGTTTTCTTTTCCTTTGAGTCGGGATACTCATTGAGGAAGCCATAGCATTCATCCTCTGCATCCTGATAGCGTTCTATCTTCTTCGACTCCACGCTCTGC
Source organism: uncultured Prevotellaceae bacterium (assembly GCA_902792635.1). GTDB lineage: Bacteria > Bacteroidota > Bacteroidia > Bacteroidales > Bacteroidaceae > Prevotella. The sequence continues at coordinate 105,537 of CADBAG010000007.1, forward strand.
TCAGCAAGATGGAACTTGCTCTTCATGATAAGCGATGCAAAATTCTCACGCAGTTTCGTATAAGGATAATCCTTCAATGCATTCTGCGAAGTAACGATGCAAGCTTCATAATTGTTACCGCCGTCATCGCCCATACAGTTGCCGAAATAAGTACCAAGGTTATAATACAACTCTGCCGAGTACAGCTCCTTCTTTACAAGTTTGTCTTGCAAAGCGAAAAGCTTGTTCTGTGCATCTTCCTTGTACTTCGCATCCGGATAGAGATCGAGGTATTCCTGGAAGGCATTGATTGCATTTATTGTTTGTGTTTGATCCAGTCGTGGCTCTGGAGTGCTCATATAAAGGCTTTGACCTACATAATACTTAGCAATCTCTGCATATTGACCACGAGGATAAGACTGTACATACTTCTTGAATGTCTCGGAAGCAGTCTCATAGTCCATATTCTTGTATTCAGCCATACCCAACATGTACAAACACTCTTGCGCATCCTGACTACCTTTCTCTGGGATAATCAGATCCTGAAGGAGCGTTGCCGCACGCTGATACTTGCCTAAGGCAAAACTTTCCTTGGCATACTCGTACTTGTATTTATAGTCTTGTGACTTATACACATTGTTGAACTCCTTCGCACATCCACTAAGGAGAAGCAATGGAAGAAGAGCCGCTATAGCTTGTTTTCTCATACAACTTTGATATATGGACTTGCAAATTTACATAGAATATTCTACTGAGCCAAAGAAGAATGTGATTTTTTAGTAAAATTACGAGTTTTATCATCCACTACTGACAAAATATAACTAACTTTGTCGTCTATGAAGTTTCAAATATCATCCAAATACAAGCCGACAGGCGATCAGCCTCAGGCAATAGCGCAATTGACTGAAGGTGTTGAGCGCGGAGACCCTGCTCAAGTACTCTTGGGCGTGACAGGTTCCGGAAAGACATTCACGGTGGCCAATGTCATCGCCAATGTTAACAAGCCAACACTTGTATTGAGCCACAACAAGACTCTTGCTGCCCAGCTCTACGAGGAGATGAAAGGATTCTTCCCGAACAATGCCGTTGACTATTACGTCAGCTACTATGATTATTATCAGCCAGAGGCATACCTGCCTACCACAGACACTTACATTGAGAAGGACTTAGCCATCAACGACGAGATAGACAAGTTACGTCTTGCTGCGGTCAGCGATCTACTCTCCGGTCGCAAAGATGTCGTCATCGTCTCTTCTGTGTCCTGCATCTATGGTATGGGCGCACCGGTGGCTATGGAAGAGAACGTCATCAACATTAAGCAAGGACAGAAATTAGACCGCAATGAGTTTCTGCGCCGACTTGTCAATGCACTCTATGTCCGGAACGACATTGACCTGCAACGTGGCTGCTTCTCTGTGAAAGGCGATACGGTAACGATCGCCATGGCCTATTCAGACTATCTCCTTCGAGTCACCTGGTGGGATGATGAGATAGACAGCATCGAGGAAGTGGATGCCATCTCTATGCATTCCATGCAACATTTTGCCGAATATGCCATCTATCCGGCAAACCTGTTTGTAACATCTAAGGAGCAGACGGAGAATGCGATACGAATGATACAGGATGACCTCGTCAAACAAGTGGAATACTTCCACAGCATTGGCGATGACATCAAAGCACAACGTATCAAGGAGCGTGTTGAATACGACATGGAGATGATCAAAGAGCTCGGACATTGCTCCGGCATTGAGAACTATTCGCGTTACTTCGACGGACGTCAGCCCGGCGAGCGTCCTTACTGCTTGCTCGATTTCTTCCCGAAAGACTATCTCATGGTCATCGACGAGAGTCATGTCACCGTACCTCAGATCAACGCCATGTATGGAGGCGACCGTGCACGAAAGCAGAACCTCGTGGAATACGGCTTCCGTTTACCCGCAGCTTTTGATAACCGTCCGCTCCGTTTTGACGAGTTCCATGACATGATTCATCAGGTCATCTATGTCTCAGCTACCCCCGCCAACTATGAGTTGCAGGAGGCGGATGGCGTCGTTGTAGAACAGCTCATTCGTCCTACTGGCCTCCTCGACCCAGAGATCGAAGTAAGGCCCTCGGAAAATCAGATTGATGATCTGCTTGACGAGATTCTCACTCGCAGCAATCGTCATGAGCGCGTGCTCGTCACGACGCTGACCAAGCGTATGGCCGAGGAGCTTACTGAATACTTACTCAACCACAATGTGAAAGCCAACTACATACACAGCGATGTAGCTACGCTTGACCGTGTGAAGATCATGAATGATCTGAGAGCAGGAGTATACGATGTTCTCGTTGGTGTCAACCTTCTGCGTGAAGGCCTTGACCTTCCGGAAGTATCGCTCGTCGCCATACTTGATGCTGACAAGGAAGGGTTTCTGCGCAGTCACCGCAGTCTGACACAGACAGCCGGTCGTGCAGCTCGAAATGTCAATGGCAAGGTCATCATGTATGCTGATACTATCACAGAAAGCATGCAAAAGACTATCGACGAGACAGCAAGGCGGCGGAGCATCCAGATGAAATACAATGAGGATCACCACATCACGCCGAAGCAGATTGTCAAAGCTATCAAGGGCACCCTACCCGACTCTGATGGCTCGACCTATCAAAAGCCACAGGAGACCAGCCGTCAGGTCTATCTCGAGCCGGAGAACGGAGCTTTCGCTGCTGATCCTATAATCAAGGAGATGACAAGACCGGAGCTTGAAAAGAGCATTGAAAATACAAAGCGTCTCATGGAGGAGGCAGCTAAGAAACTCGACTTCATCCAGGCCGCACAATACCGTGATGAGATGCTTAGACTACAGAAGCAACTTGAACTTAAGTAAAGTTAAATCTCACAATAGTCTCCTTAAAGACACGTTTAATTTGTAATTTTGCTAATATAATCGTATAATGCCATGAAGAAACTGATAGTAGCCCTACTCGCCCTCTGCCCGATCGTTGGCATGGCTCAGAAAAATGTTTGGGAAATTCCAGACCAGCCACAACAGCAAGTTGTCAAGAAAGAGACAAAGAAGGCAACACCTACTGTTGACAAGAAGTATCTTGCCGGTGCCGTTCCAGAGGTTAATGGCGAAGTAGTCTTCACACTTGACAAGGACGTTCCGGGAATGTCTGCTGACAGCATTTATAGTAAGGTCTACGACGTTATCAGCCAGATTGTTGAAGAAGGAAAGAGCCAAGACCTGCAGCCAGCAGGACGCATTGCAGCTGTAAACAAATCGGAGCATACCATCGCAGCGCGTCTGAAGGAATGGCTTGTCTTCTCATCCAATTTCATTTCTCTTGATCGCACAGTATTCAACTATACGCTTGTCGCGCAAGCCACAGACGGACATATCCATGTCACGCTCGACCGCATCAGTTATGCTTACGAAATGGATCGCAAAGATACTGAGGGACTGAAAGTGAAGGCAGAGGAATGGATCACGGATCAATATGCGCTTAACAAGAAAGGCACTAAGCTCTCCCGCATCAGTGGTAAGTTCAGACGCAAGACCATCGACCGCAAGGATAACATCTTTGAGCGTATTGATGCTGCTTTAGGAATAAAATAATAGTCATGCTGACAAATAATAACACATTCGAGCACAAACCATTCGGCAACAGACGTGAAGAGCAGAAGCCTGTGAATGACCACTTCCGCTCTACACGTCAGTGGCTCAATATCATCTTCATGGTAGGAGCAGTCATCGGTGTACTGCTCTATGTCTTTCATACGCCACAGACCGTGGGTATCATTGTCATCCTCGTATCCATGATCTTCAAAATTATTGAATGCGCTTTACGCTTTATTAAATGAAGAAAATTCTTTCCTTCATCCTATTGCTGTTGTCCGCAGCTCCCATGTGGGCACAATTCGACACGGACAACTATAACTCCATGACCCCTGATGGCACCATCACCAACCAACGGAACCGTCAGGGGAAAACCGACTCATTGGGGACAGACAAAGAGATTCCTCAAGGCATCCATGTATGGACTGTTGACAGTCGGTTTGGCGATCGCACAGAGGCCAAGCCCGATACGTTGTCGCATATGTTTATGAACTCCATCTTCACCACAGGCCTCCATGGAGAATATAACACAACCGGTAACCTGGGTGCACCAAGACAAGCCAGAATCTTCATCGACAGAAATGAAACGAACAATTTCATCTTTGTCAATCCCTACGATTATGTTGTCACGCCTGTAGACCAGTTCAAGTTCACGAATACCCTCTCGCCACTGACCAATATCTCTTATAACAATTGTGGCAACCGCACCAATGGCGAGGATCATTTCAAGACAAAATTCGCAGTCAATGCCGGCAAACGCCTTGGCATGGGCTTCCTCGTTGATTATCTTTATGGTCGAGGATATTATAATGCACAGTCAACCTCCCATTTCAAGTTTGGTCTCTACGGCAGCTATATCGGTGACCGCTATCAGGCTCACTTGCTTTTCAACACACTACATGAGAAAGTGACCGAGAACGGAGGCATCACAAGTGACCTCTATATCACCCACCCGGAATCATTCAACGAGAACTTTGCCACGTCCGAGATTCCCACGATGCTTGAGCAGAACTGGAACCGCAACGACAATCAGCACGTCTTCTTCACCCAGCGTTATAATGTAGGCTTCAACCGCAAGGTGCCCATGACACCTGAGGAGATCAAGGCCCGTAAGTTTGCACTCGCATCCCAGAAAGAGAAAGATGCACGCGAGGCCAAGCAAAAAGCCATGCAAGAAGCAGAAGATGTTAGTGAAAAAGTAGATAAGAACAATATTAAAGTTCCTAAGACTTACTCCGGCCGACCGGATAATGCTAAGATTGCTACAACAGCAGCTCCAAAAGATTCCATCCAAGCTAACGGCCGCATCAAAGTCGGCGACAAGAACGCAGCTGACAGCCTCATCGCTGTAGCCAACAAAGCCAAGGAGGATACGGCATGGCTGAAAAATGAGTATGTGCCAGTGACGAGTTTCATCCATACGCTCGACTTCACCACTTACCGCCGCATCTATGAGGCCTATCAGACGCCCACAAACTATTATCAGAAAACATACTCTGTCCAAGAGAGACTGTCCAACGACTCTATCTTCGACAAGACAAGCAACTGGAATCTCCGAAACACATTTGCTATAGCCCTTTTGGAAGGGTTCAACAAATGGGTCAAGACAGGTGCCAAGATCTTTGCTTCGCACACCTTGAGCCACTATGTCCTCCCCGACTCCACCGGCACGTCATCATGGAATGAGCACAGTGTCACCGTAGGTGCTCAGCTTAGCAAGACACAAGGAAAGACCTTACACTTCAATGCAACCGGAGAACTCGCTGTTCTCGGATACAATATAGGAGAACTGAAGATCGATGGAGGCATTGACCTCAACTTCCCATTGCTCGGCGATACCATGACGCTTGCTGCCACGGGGTTCTACCACCACATGAAGCCATCGTTTTATTATCGTCATTATCAGTCACGCCATCTGTGGTGGAATGATGATGACCTCTCCATGATCGACCATTTCCGGGCGCAGGGCATTCTCAACTATCAGAAGACACGCACACGGTTAAGGTTCGCGTTCGACGAGATCAAGAATTATACATATTTTGCAAGTACCTATACATCAAGTGATGACGGACGACTCTACAACTTGGCCTACTCCCGACAGTCAAGCAGTCCGATAACTGTCCTCACAGCAGAAGTAAACCAGGACCTGACCTTCGGGCCACTCAACTGGGAGACACAACTCACTTGGCAGAAGTCGACAAAGCAAGACGTTCTTCCGCTGCCTTCCATCAATGTCTACACCAATCTTTACTTGCGCTTCAAGATAGCTCATGTATTGCATTGCGACTTTGGTGCTGACATGCGGTACTTCACAAAATATGCAGCACCCGACTACTTCCCGTCTTTAGGGCAGTATACGGTACAGGCCAATGACGATAAAGTGAAGATAGGTGGATTTCCACTCGTCAACGTCTACTTCAACTTCAAGTTGAGCCGCGCACGCTTCTTCGCCATGATGAGCCATATTAACGGTGGCAAAAACTACTTCTTCACGCCTCACAATCCGCTCAACGGCCGCGTGTTCCGTTTCGGCATCAGCTGGGACTTCGCGGACTAAAAATAGTTAGGAGGTTTATTGAGTTAGGAGTTAGGAGTTAGGAGATAGGAGATAGGAGTTAGGAGTTAGGAGTTAGGAGTTAGGAGTTAGGAGTTAGGAGTTAGGAGATAGGAGATAGGAGTTAGGAGTTAGGAGATAGGAGATAGGAGTTAGGAGTTAGGAGATAGGAGTTAGGAGTTAGAAAAAATTAATGACAATGAATGAGAATGACGAGATAAAGACAAACTCATTTGAGGCGTGGGTACTTGCTGCGCGCCCCAAGACACTCTCTGGAGCAGCAGTGCCTGTGATGATTGCAGTAGCCTTAGCACTGAAGACAACGGGATGGCAAGACTTCCGTCTGATACCAGCCATTCTCTGTTTTCTCTTTGCTTTCCTTATGCAGATCGACTCCAACCTTATCAACGATTATTTCGACTTCGTTCATGGCAATGACGATCCGGCAACGCGACTCGGGCCTAAACGAGCTTGTGCAGAAGGATGGATTACACCCGATGTCATGCGCAGAGGACTCATCGTAGTCTCAGCCTTGGCATGTGTCGTTGGTCTACCCTTAATCTACTATGGAGGATGGGAGATGGTCATCGTAGGCGCCGTCTGCGTGCTCTTTGCTTTCCTCTACACAACGTTCTTCTCCTATCGCGGTTTGGGCGACATCCTTGTATTGGTTTTCTTCGGCATTGTACCAATCTGCTTCACCTATTATGTCATCATGCCCGACAACTTCAAGGTTATCCCTTGGTCGGTGATCGTAATCTCGATTGGCTGCGGATTAGTCATCGACACATTGCTCTGCATCAATAACTTCCGCGACCGACACAACGATGAGAGAGACGGGAAACGGACACTCATTGTAAGATTAGGTGAAAAGCGGGGGGCTCAGCTTTACAATGCCGTTGGTTCCATAGGAGCAGCCCTGACGATGGTGGTCCTCTTACTCACAAGTCGTCATCCGCAGATTGCCATCGTGTGTATGTTTCCTTTCCTTATCTATGTCTACAAACACTCTCAGAGCTATATCCAACTCAAAGAAATCTGGGAGGGGAAAGGGCTCAATAAAGTTCTCGGCATGACAGCGCGCGACATGTTCATTTATGGACTGATGACTGTCGTAGCCGTATACCTCTCAACGCTTTAGAATCATGAAGAAGAATGTCAGTCTTGATATCATGAACTTTGTGGAGCAACAGATTCTGCCACGCTACAATGCCTTTGGGCGTTCTCACGGCCTTGCTCACGTTCAGCGGGTCATCAAGAACTCCCTGGAACTCGCTGACATGTTAGGGGCAGACATCGACATGGCTTATGTCATCGCAGCCTACCATGATCTCGGTATGGAAGGTCCACGCGCCATCCATCATATCACAGGCGGAAAGATATTAGCTTCCGATGCCCGCTTGAAGAAATGGTTCTCACAAGAGCAAATAAAGATCATGAAAGAAGCCGTAGAGGATCACCGTGCTTCTTCCTCACGCATGCCCCGCTCTATCTATGGCAAGATCGTGGCCGAAGCTGACCGCGACCTTGATCCTGAGGTTGTCTTCACGCGCGCCATCGAGTTCGGTTTGGAGCATTATCCAGAGTTGAACAAAGAACAGCAATGGCAGCGGTTCAACAAGCACATGGAAGAGAAATACAGTGCCCGTGGCTACATCCACCTATGGATCAACGGCTCTCCCAATGAGAAGAAACTAAAAGAGGTCCGCGAAGTCATTACCAATAAGCAGCGCCTTCGCGAGACCTTCGACCACATTTATTCAAAGTGTACGGATGGGAATGGCCTATCGGACTAAGTGCTTCAACGTAGGGGCGGCCCTTGTGGCCGTCCTAACCCCCGGATGGCAAATTCAACAATAGGACGGCCCTCCACAGCCAAACCCCGCCCCTACGGTGTATAAATCAAAACAGATTAAGCTTGTTCTTCCTCGCCTCATCAAGCGACTTAAGCTTCACCTGTTCCTGATGATACCCTTCTCTCAACTTGTCATATTCTGCATAGAGCTCATCGAGGAAAGGCTTGCGCTCCTTCTCGTTCATCAGTTTGGCAAGGATACCTGCAGCCTGCGACGCATCCTTCTGCCACACGACCGGTCCTTCGTAAGCCGGAGCAATCTTCAAGGCCGTATGCAGGGCTGAAGTTGTGGCACCGCCGATAAGCACAGGGATACGCAGTCCTGCCTTCCCCATCTCCTTCACTGTATTGACCATCTCATCGAGCGAAGGCGTGATCAGGCCACTGAGTCCCACCACATCGGCATGGACACTGATGGCTTTCTTAACAATCTGATCGGCAGGTACCATCACACCCATGTCAATGACATTATAGTTGTTGCATGCCATGACGACACTCACAATATTCTTACCGATATCGTGTACATCACCCTTCACCGTTGCCATGACAACAGTCCCGGCAGTAGAGGCGTCACCGGTCTTCTCCGCCTCAATATAAGGCTGGAGGATAGCTACCGCCTGCTTCATCGTACGCGCTGTCTTAACGACCTGCGGCAAGAACATCTTACCGTCACCGAAGAGCTTACCAACGACATTCATACCGTCCATCAGTGGTCCTTCAATGATATTCACGGCATGCGGGAACTCCTTCAGCGCCTCATCCAAGTCCTCTTGCAGATAATCGCCTATTCCTTTCCGCAACGCATAGACGAGACGGTTGTGCAAAGGCTCTTTGCGCCATTCGTCAGAGACGGTTGCTTTGGGTACCACACCACCGTTAGCCGCCTTTGCTGCCTCTTTCTCTGCAAGCTTCTTTTCTGCGAGCTCCGTCAGTTTATCCGAAGCGCCATGATAGCGATTCAGTATGGCATCCTCGATAATCTTCAATTCGTCTTGCGGAATATCCGAATAAGTAATCTTCGTAGCAGGATTGACGATGCCGAAGTCCATGCCATCATTGATCGCATGATACAGGAAGACCGCATGCATAGCCTCGCGGATATAGTTGTTGCCACGGAACGAGAAACTGAGGTTGCTCACACCACCACTCACATGTGCACCTTTCAGATGTGTCCGGATCCATTTTGTGGCACAGATAAACTCAAGAGCATAATTGTCGTGCTCCTCAATACCCGTTGCGATAGAAAGAATATTTGGGTCGAAAATGATGTCCAAAGGATTCATCCCTACCTTCTCGGTCAACAGTTTGTAAGCGCGCTGAGCAATCTCTATCCTCCGCTCATAGGTTGTTGCCTGGCCCTGCTCATCAAAGCACATCACGACAACGGCTGCACCAAAACGTTTCACGTCACGGGCATGAGAGAGGAAGACCTCCTCACCCTCTTTCAGAGAGATAGAATTGACGATACACTTTCCCTGCAAACACTTCAGACCCGCTGTTACAACATCCCATTTCGATGAGTCGATCATCACGGGCACCTTAGATATATCCGGCTCCGAAGCAATGAGGTTAAGGAAGTTGACCATCTCTTCTTTGGCATCGAGCAGGGCATCATCCATGTTGACATCGATGACAAGAGCACCGTCCTCCACCTGTTTTCTTGCGATAGAGAGCGCCTCCTCATAGTTCTTCTCCTTGATAAGGCGAAGGAACTTACGGCTACCGGCCACATTACAGCGCTCACCGACATTGACAAAGCGCACATCACTGTTCACATCGAGCAGTTCCAGACCTGAGAGCCACAATGTCGTAGGTTTCGGTTGTGGCACATGCGGTTTCTTGCCTTGCGACAAAAGATAGTATTGATGGATAAAAGTCTCATCCGTACCACAGCAGCCTCCGACGATATTCACCAGTCCATCCTCCATCCATTGTCCGATAAGCGGCGACATGCTCTCTGCCGTCTCATCGTAGTTTCCCATAGCGTTAGGCATGCCGGCATTGGGATAGGCTGAGATATAATAAGGTGCCTTGCGCGCTAAATCCTCCAAGAACGGACGCATCTCCTGGGCACCGAAAGAGCAGTTGAGACCCACGGAGAAGATAGGATAGGAACTGATACTTCCGAGGAAAGCATCAAGCGTCTGACCACTGAGCGTACGTCCCGCAAGGTCACTCACAGAGATACTCATCATGATAGGCAGCTCCTTTCCCCGCTGTTCCATGACATGCATGGCGGCATCTACGGCACACTTGGCGTTGAGCGAGTCGAAGATCGTCTCAATGAGGATAGCATCTACCCCACCCTCAACAAGTCCGTCGATCTGCTCCACATAATCATTCCAAAGTTCATCGTAGGTCAGCTCGCGCGAAGCAGGATTAGTGACATCAGCCGACATCGACAGCGTCTTGTTTGTAGGACCCACAGATCCCGCAACAAAGCGTGGCCACTCTGCCGTCGAGAATTCATCAGCAGCCTGTCGGGCAAGACGCGCACCGGCAAGCGCCATCTCCCGCGCTTCATTCTCTAAATGGTAATCAGACTGAGAAATACGCTGCGAAGAGAAGGTATTGGTCTCGATGATGTCAGCGCCAGCCTTGAGGTAGCGGCGGTGGATATCAAGCAGCACGTCTGGACGAGTGATGTTCAACATATCGTTGTTGCCCTTTGTCTGTCCAACAGCATTTTTGAACCGCTCTCCACGGAAGTCTGCTTCCGTTAGGCCATAACCCTGGATAACAGTGCCCATAGCACCATCGAGGATCACGATCTTTTCCTTAACTATATCTTGCAGTTTCTTCATCTCTTACTAATATTATAGGTGGCAAAATTAAGCAAAAAGAAACAATACACAAAAGAAAGACTTAGAAAAGTTGCACAAAAGACCGAATTCACATTCAACAACTAATTAGCATTAAACACAAGAAAACTTGTGTTTTATTAGTATAATCAGAAAATAAGTTGTAACTTTGCACCAAATTACAATAAATGGTAATAGATTGTTATAATTCAGAAGCGTTATGGTAAAAGCTTTAGTATCGTTTTCAGGATGGCTCGCCAAGCATGCAACCGTCTTTGTGATAGGTATTGCAGTGTTCACTTTCTTTCTCCCTCACATCTTCGACTGGGTGCGCGGCAACACGCAGACAGTCATCTTAGGAATCATTATGCTGACGATGGGTCTAACCCTTACCACTGACGACTTCCGTATCCTTGCGCGCCGCCCGTTGGACATCTTCATCGGCGCCTGTGCCCAGTTTATCATCATGCCGGGCGTAGCCTACACGCTCGTTCACGTGTTCCATCTCGAGCCCGCCTTGGCTTTGGGTATCCTTCTTGTGGGCTGCTGTCCCGGTGGCGTGTCGAGCAATGTCATGTCTTATCTGTGTCATGGCGACGTCGCCTTCTCTGTGGGTATGTCGTGTGCCTCCACGCTCGTTGCTCCGGTGATGACACCGCTGCTGATGCAGTTGCTCGGAGGTCAGATCATCCATATCGATACAGTAGGAATGTTCAGCAACATCATAATTGTCACGATCATCCCTGTCGCTGTTGGCTGCTTCCTCAATTACACGTTCAGCAAGCGCAGCTTCTTCCCCACCCTACAAGGTCTCATGCCCGGTCTTAGCGTGGTGTGTCTCGCTATCATCGTCGGTGGCGTCATCTCTACGGTTCACGACGATCTCGTAGCCCGTGGCTTCATCCTCTTCATCTGGACCTTTGCCGTGGTGTTCTGCCACAACTCTTTGGGCTATCTCCTTGGCTGGTTTGCCGGTCGTCTGGCGCGTTTCAACGTTGCCAAGAAGCGTACCATCTCTATTGAGGTCGGTATGCAGAATGCCGGACTCGCTACGGTTTTAGCTTCCAACTTCTTTGCTTCTCAGCCTTTGGCCGTGCTGCCGTGCGCCATCAGCTGCGCCTGGCATAGTATCTCCGGCACCATCCTTGCCGGTCTCTATCTGCGTTGGGATCTCCGTCATCCCGAGGCTGCAACAGCCCAGTCAACTTCAGACACTGAGCCCGAACTCGCACCGGAAGCTGTGGTTGCCAAGGAAGACTAAGCTGCGATGGGTAAGGTCGTACTTATTGTAGAATGATAAAAAAATCAGTTCTTCCGGTTTTCGGATTGGAAAGGTCCCCGGAGGGGGCCAATTGGGTTAGCCCCAGGTGAGGAGCGCAGCGACGTAACCTGGGGTTTGTATCGGGCGGGTACACCTAACCTGTCGGCCTCGAAGAGGGCGAACCTATAAGAACCAGCACGCTGCCAAGGTTTGCCCTCTTCGAGGACACCTTTCAACGAAAACGTCTCACACCTAAACCCCAGGTTACGTCGCTGCGCTCCTCACCTGGGGCTAACCATGTTCAACCTCTTCGAGGTTGTTCTCCTACCAACCCGAAAACCGGAAGAACCTTTTTTTTGTTTTCTAATGTTAAAGTTTAGCCTTAACCCTTTGAGGATAAAAGAAAAACCACTAACTTTGGAGCATGTTGTTAGCGCACACGGCTTAGAAACTAAAAGATGATACCATGAAGAAGAAAATATTATTGTCCTTGCTTTTCTCTTGCTGCACTCTCTGGTCTTTTGCTGACAGTGGGGTGAAACAAGTCGTGACGATTGAGGGTCAGACTCAGACGGAAGAGGTCAAGAGCCTTTCGTTCGAGGGTGACAGCGTGACGATCACCTTCCGTGATGGTCAATCAATGGTTGTCGGAATCGATGATTTCAATATCTCGTTTACGAACACCACGACCGCTATCAGAAAGGTGAAGACGGATAGGGGCGCTGAAGACAATGCCTATTACGATCTCCGGGGTGTCAAGACTAATGCCTCGGCGAAAGGAATCCTTATTCATAACGGAAAGAAAATAATCAAGACTAAATAATCGATTTTCTTCTAAATGAGTATATGCTAATGAATATTTGCGGTATTTTTTTATTTCACACGGATTTTAAAGATCTTAAGGATTTCGGCTTCGCCGATTACGCATTGATACTGTACGGTCAGATTTAATATGGTCTGCTGTGGTATGTGTAGCTGCGAAGCAGCGTAACAATCTTTAAAATCTTTAAGATCCGTGTGATAAAAATCTGTGTGAGCATGTATGTATTTATCGTATGAACCAAATAATAAAACACGATATTATAGAATAATTATGAAAAAATATCTACTCTTATTCGTCCTCTTAATGCTCGTCACCTCTATCAGGGCCGTGGTGAGCACAAGTCGCAATGTCAACGTTAACCAGTTGTGTGTCATTCTGAAGAATGGCACGGTGTACTATTACAACACAAGCGACATCGAGAAAGTTAACTTCAATGATGACAACAGTCAAGTGGAGCTTGTCGTCAAGAACAGCGATGGAACCACTGAGACGGAGACGCTGCAGAATGTCGCCCGGGTTCGCGGCCTGAAAAAGATGGATAGCTCAGAAGGCAGTGGTACCTACGTCAATGCTTCGGGCAAAGTTGAGATTATTGATGCCCGTGGCTGGCGTGAGAGTGCGTACATCACGTGGAAACCCTTTGACGGGGCTACAAGCTACCGCGTGCAGGTCAAGGGCGAAAATATCACTGCTTATACCACCATCGACCAACAGCTCGTGCGCAACTATGGCACGTATGGCCGCGCCGATGTCGTAGGACTGAAAGCCGGTACCTACAGTCTGCGTGTCATCCCCGTAAAGGACGGTGCGGAGGTAACGGATGCAGCCAATGAGGCGACCAGCCTTACGGTGAAGGCTTATCCGCGTCAGGACTTCGCTCATTTCAAATGGGCGAATGGCGTCGGTGCTTACAACAACGACGGTACGCTGAAGACAGGTGCCCGCGTGCTCTATGTCACGAAGGACAATGCGAAGACGGTGACCTGTGACGTCGTGCAGGACAAGAAAGGGAAGAAACAGACGTTCACAGGGATCCAGGCCATCCTGAACGCTTATCAGAAAGGTGTGGACACCACCGCCCTGGCCGTGCGCTTCATCGGTACCATCCCGAAGGACAGTCTTGACGCCACGCTCTCCAACGAGGGCCTGCAGATCAAAGGTAAAAGTGGATACAACACGCTGAATATTACGCTCGAAGGTATCGGCGACGATGCCACGGCGTGGGGCTTCGGCTTCCTCGTCAGAAACGCATCCAGTGTGGAGTTCCGCAACTTCGCTATTATGCTCCATCCCGACGACTGTATCTCGCTCGACACGAAGAACTCGCATGTGTGGGTGCATCACATGGACTTCTTCTATGGCAATGCGGGAAGTGACAAGGACCAGGCAAAAGGTGACGGCACGGTGGACTTGAAAGGCAACAGCCAGTATATCACGACCAGCTACTGCCGTTTCTGGGACTCGGGCAAGAGCTCACTCTGCGGCATGAAGAGTGAGACGGGACCTAACTGGATCGACTATGATCACAACTGGTTCGACCACAGTGACTCGCGTCACCCGCGCGTCCGTACGATGAGTGTGCATGTGTGGAACAACTATTATGACGGTGTAGCGAAGTACGGGGTTGGTGTTACGACAGGCGGCAATGCTTTTGTCGACCGCAACTATTACCGTGATACTAAATATCCGATGATGATCTCACAGCAAGGCACGGATGCCAAGGGCGATGGCACGTTCAGCGGAGAAACTGGTGGCATGATCAAGAGTTATGGCAATGTCTTTGCAGAGCGGAGCTCAAAGTTCAGTTATATCACCCAGAGCGAGTCGGCTACGAGTTTTGATGCATACGAAGCTTCGAAGGCTGATGAACTGGTGCCGGACACGTATAAGGCAAAGGTTGGTGGAACAAACTATAGCAATTTCGATACGGATAGCAGTCTGATGTATAGTTATGATGCCGATGATCCGCTCACGCTTCCTGCTCTCATCACCGGTTTCTACGGTGCAGGCCGTATCAATCATGGCGACTTAAAATATTCAATCCTTGGTGATGCGGATGCAGCAGTGGATACAAAGCTCAAAGCAACTCTGCAGAACTATAAGAGCACATTGGTAGGATTCTTTGAATAAAAGAATTCTATTTCTAAATTAATGCCGCGGAAATCCTATCCCGCACCTCGAAGAGGTGCCACATGGTTAGCCCCACGTGAGGCGCAGCCGAAACGTGGGGCTTAAGATTGGGTGGTTTAATCTGAACTGTCGGCCTCGAAGAGGGCGAAAATGGGGTTCTTCAGCTTTTTGGGTTGATACTGCAGTCAACCTCGAAGAGGTTGTACATGAGTAGCCCCAGGTAAGGAGCGCAGCGACGCAACCTGGGGCTCGGATTGAGCGATTTAACCTGACTTGTCGGCCTCGAAGAGGGCGAACATGGGCGGGATGCTGGTTATAGGTGAAGTGCGTTTAAACCATGTTCGCCCTCTTCGAGGCCGGATTGCAACGGAATTACATTGGACCTTAAACCCCACGTTTCGGCTGCGCCTCACGTGGGGCTAACCTAGTTCAACCTCTTCGAGGTTGTGTGAACCCATCAACCCGAAAAGCTGAAGAATCGAAAATGGTCTATAGTGAATGATATATAACCATGTTCGGCCTCTTCGAGGCCGGATTGCAACAAAATCACACCGGAAATAACCCCCAGGTTGCGTCGCTACGCTCCTTACCTGGGGCTAACCATGTGGCACCTCTTCGAGGTGCTTAAATAATAGGACTAACCGGGCATGTCGCTCTATCACTCAACAAATACAAAAAAAACACAAACTCGAAAGAGTTTGTGTTCTTTTGATGAAAAATCGATTAATTGTGTCGACACTTGGATTCGAACCAAGGACCCCCACCATGTCAAGGTGATACTCTAACCAACTGAGCTATGCCGACAATAAGGATTTGCTTTTTGAAAGCGAGTGCAAAATTAGACAAAAATATTCACACTGCAAAATTACAGTGTGAATATTATTATTTGTTAACTATTTCACTTCCCAAATATCGTTGGTCTCAAGAAGCTCAGAGAAGTTGTGGTAATTCTTCTTCGCCTTCACCTCTTCGATCTGATCGTTCACAGCCTGATCGTAGGTCGGAGCCTCAACATCGCGAATGACACCGAGCGCTACGGGGAAGCCGTGCTCATTGTCCATCATGGCGAGCTTGAGCTGCAGCGTGTTGTCGGGGTTATGACTGTCATGGATAAGGACATCATCCATTGTATATCCGTCTTTTCCAATCTCTACGACCTTCAAGCCGAAGCCCTCCTGAACGAGTCCGTATTCGTTGTGTTCACCGAAAACCAATGGCTTGCCGTCTTTCACGTAGATGGCGTTCTTGCTGCGCCCCTCCCGCGTGTAGATAGGATCATAGCATCCGTTGTTGAAGATCATGCAGTTCTGCAGGATCTCGCACACGGAGGCGCCTTTATGATGATAGGCAGCCTTGAGGATCTTCACCGTCTCGGGACCATCTGAAGCCACAGAGCGTGCGAAGAACCGTCCACGGGCCCCGAAGCAGAGCTCTGCGGGACGGAACGGATCCTCTACAGTGCCATAGGGAGAGGACTTCGAGACGAAGCCACGCGGAGAAGTCGGCGAATACTGACCTTTCGTCAAGCCATAGATACGGTTGTTGAGCAGGATCATGTTCAGGTCGATGTTACGGCGCATGGCATGGATGAAGTGGTTACCGCCGATAGCTAATCCATCACCGTCGCCACTGATCTGCCAGATAGTGAGCTTGGGGTTCACGACCTTGGCTCCTGTGGCTATGGCAGCTGCACGGCCGTGGATGGTCTGCATGGCATAGGTACTGACGTAGTAAGGCAGACGGCTGGAGCAGCCGATGCCACTGATGACGGCTGTCTCATAGGGAGGTACCCCTATCTCCGCCATCGCTTTCTGAAGACTGGCCAAGAAACTGTGGTCGCCGCAGCCCGGACACCAACGGGGCTGTCCTTTCTTATAATCGTTTGCTGTATATTCCATTGCTAATATTCAATTGTAAGAATTCAATGATTGAATGTATTATTGTTTATAATACCAATGTATTGAAGTAGTCACCACTGTTGTCTACCTCGTGGGTGATGAGCCGCTCGAAGTTCTCTACCAGGTCGCTGACGTTGAACGGCTGGCCTTTGACCTCGTTGTACTGATAAGGCACAAAGCCGTTGATACGGATACGGAGCAAGGCAGCGAGCTGGCCGAGGTTCTGCTCAGCTACGACAACTTTCGGGTAGCGCAGCATGACCTCTGCTGTGTTCTTTGGCAATGGGTTGACATATTTGAGTTGCGCGAGTGCCACCTTACGTCCACGCTTACGCAGTTCGTTCATCGTGGCGCGCAGATGACCATAAGTAGAGCCGAAGCCTACGATGAGCAGGTCGGCATCATCCTTGTCACCTTCTACCTCAAGGTCGGGAACGGGGATGAGCGCTACTTTCTCTGAGCGCAGATGATCCATGACGTTATGGTTCTCCGGTTCTGTGGAGATGGCACCGGTCATGCCGTCTTTCTCCAGTCCTCCAAGGATATGCTCGTAACCCTCCTGACCGGGGATAGCCCAGTAGCGCACCTTCGTCTCCGGGTCACGGTGGTAAGGCGAGTATTTATATTTCTGATCTTCGGGGGCATAGTGGGGATGGATCTCCGGCAACTCATTGATGTCCGGCAAGCGCCATGCCGATGAACCGTTGGCAATGAATGCATCGGTGAGAAGCACGACGGGTGTGAGATGTTCCAAAGCAATCTTGGCAGCTTTATAGGCAGCATCGAAGCAGTCGGTAGGACTTGTGGCGGCGACGACAGGCATTGGGCTCTCACCGTTACGGCCATAGAGCACCTGCAGCAGGTCGGTCTGCTCACTCTTGGTAGGCAGACCTGTGGAAGGACCACCACGCTGCACGTCGACGATGACCAACGGGAGCTCATCGATGACAGCGAGGTTCATGGCCTCACTCTTCAGGCAGATACCGGGACCGGAGGTAGAAGTCACGGCTAAGGCGCCTGCGAAAGCAGCACCGATAGCTGAAGAGCATGCTGAGATCTCGTCTTCTGCCTGAACAGTGATGACACCGAGACTCTTGTGCTTCGAGAGCTCATGAAGAATATCTGTTGCGGGGGTGATAGGATAAGAGCCGAGATAGAGTTTCAATCCGGCTTTCTCAGCTGCAGCAATGAGACCGTAGGCAGTAGCTTTGTTACCCGTGATATCCATATAACGTCCGGGCTTCTTGTCCTTCGTCTCAATGCGATAAGTGGTAAAAGGTGTAGAAGCGTGCGTATTGGCACCATAGTCGTGTCCGGCCTTCACCACTTTGATGTTGGCTTCAGCGATAGTCGGTTTCTTGGCAAACTTCTCACGGAGGAAGTTATTGACGAGTTCAAGGTCACGGTTGAAGAGCCAGCAAACGATACCCAAGGCGAACATGTTGCGGCACTTGAGCATGCTCTTGTTGTCCATGCCCTCGTCTTTAAGGCATTCCTTCACCATCTTCGTGATGGGGCAAGCCACTACCCTATCGGGATCAATACCCATCTCCTCGAGATAGTCGTCGGTCTTGAACTGTGCCTTGGTAAGATCCTTAGGTCCGAAAGAGTCGGTGTCGATAATGATTGTTGCAGTAGGCTTGGCATATTTGTACTGCGTCTTCAGTGCTGCGGCATTCATTGCCACCAAGACATCGCACTGGTCACCCGGGGTGAACACCTGTCCCTCACCGATGTGAACCTGATAACCACTCACACCGGTCAATGAGCCTTGCGGGGCGCGGATGTCAGCCGGATAGTCCGGAAATGTGGAGATACCATTTCCTACCGTAGCTGAGACAGTAGAGAAAATGTTTCCCGCCAATTGCATTCCGTCACCGGAGTCTCCTGAGAAACGCACGACGACGTCGTTGAGTTCTTTCACTTCAATTTCTTCAGCCATAACAGATTTATATTAGTTTTTGTTAATGCTTGATAGGGCGGTTCTTACGCCTGCTCCTATGCTTGGGTATTGGTGGCAAAGTTAAGGTAAGTTTTTCAATCCTCAAAACTTTGGAACGATTATTTATACCTTTTTTATGCAGCTCACTCGTAGGGGCGGCCCTTGTGGCCGCCCTAACCCCCGGATGGCAATCTCAACAATAGGGCGGCCCCCTAACCCAACCTACCGCCCCTACGGTGTTCAACGTGCAGTGAACGAAAGCTGTGCGAACGTCTTGTCATCTTTTACCACATTGACCTTCGCCTTAACGGTATCCTCGCTGTCCTGGACAGAAGTAAACACGAAGTCGGCCTGTGGATTCTCTATCGGCGAGAGAATGTGCAGAAACTTGATGTTCTTGGCCTCGGATATCTCAAGTTGCTTACCTGTGAGATCTTCAAGCAGTTCGAGAGCCGTCTCAACCATGCACACCCCGGGTGTGATGGGGTTGTTGGGAAAATGCGCTTTATAGATGAAGCAATCCTTGTCAAGCGCTACATGGTACACTGTGCCTGCGTCTGTGTCCTCATGAGAGAGCACCCTATACAATACATTATTTAATATAGTCATAATAGTATCATTATTTAATATAATCATAATAGTATCATTTTATGGTTCTTCAGCTTTTCGGGTTGATGGGTTCACACAACCTCGAAGAGGTTGAACTAGGTTAGCCCCACGTGAGGCGTAGCCGAAACGTGGGGTTTAGGTCCGGTGTGATTTCGTTGCAATCCGACAGGTCAGGTTAAACCTCTCGATCAGAACCCCAGGTTGCGTCGCTGCGCTCCTTACCTGGGGCTAACCATGTGGCACCTCTCCGAGGTGCTCATCAACCCGAAAACCGGATAAACCTTATTTTGTTTCACTCACGGAAAGTTTCACTTGTGATGTAGCAAGGACCTTTCCATCTTCCTCGATCTTAGCATCGGCAAGCGTCATGCCCATCACTTCGGCTTTGACAGTCACCGTGGTCTCGATGACGGAGCCAGCCTTGGGATGCCCCATAATCTTGAGGTCTCTCACAGCAGCGATGACACCAATCTGAATGCCTTTCTTCAAGATATACTTGTTGACATAACCGATTCGAACCGCACAGGTCTGAGCGATGTTCTCAATCATTCCTGCCGTAGCAAACTGGCCGTTGACGGTAAAAATGTTTTCATCAGTGACACGTAAACGGGTCTTGACCTGTGAATCATCATAGTGAGCCAGTTCGCTGACCATGACGAACGGCTCTTGTTGTGGAAGCAGCGTGTGAATGTCGATGCTTCTCAGAAATTCTTCTGTAGGATGCGTATAGTCCATGTTTTTAATTTGTAATTAGTAATTTGTAATTAGTAATTTGTAATTAGTAATTAATTACCCCGCAAACTTACAAAAAAAGATAGAAACGATGAACAGTAATGGAAAGAAAATTCCGCGGAATGGGGCTAAAAATTCCGCAGATGTATCAAGAAGGTACATAAAATGTTGCAAATAGTGTAATTTTACACAATTGGTTTTGCGATTTCATGGAGAAAAGGTAACTTTGCAAGAAAATAAACCTAAAAATGGAATATCAAGAAAAAGGCAGTAAAGCTTACTTAGCTGCCATCGTTATGGTTGCCGTCTTGGGCGGTTTACTCTTCGGCTACGACACAGCCGTCATCTCCGGAGCAGAGAAAGGCCTTCAGGCTTTCTTCCTTGGAGCTCCCGACTTCAAGTACACCGATTTCATGCATGGCTTCACGTCGTCTTCGGCGCTGATAGGATGCATCATCGGTTCCGGTCTCTCCGGTCTCTTCGCCAGTAAGTTTGGTCGCAAGCGCTCGCTGGTCTTCGCCGGCATCTGCTTCTTCATCTCTGCTTGGGGTAGCATGAATCCTGAGACATTCGGTCTGCTGCCTTATGGCAAACCGACATGGAACTTGCTCGTGGTCTTTAACCTCTATCGTGTTCTTGGCGGCATCGGTGTGGGTATGGCATCTGCTATCTGCCCTATGTATATAGGTGAGATTGCTCCAAGCAACATCCGTGGCATGCTCGTCAGCTTCAATCAGTTCGCGATCATCTTCGGTCAGTTAGTTGTTTACTTTGTCAACTTCCTTATTCTTGGTTCTCATACCAACCCAATCATTGAATCTATCGGTCAAGGCTTC
The DNA here is from genome assembly GCA_902792635.1 of uncultured Prevotellaceae bacterium. GTDB lineage: Bacteria > Bacteroidota > Bacteroidia > Bacteroidales > Bacteroidaceae > Prevotella. The sequence goes on from CADBAG010000007.1 coordinate 126,556, forward strand.
TCCCAGGTCATGCCGGGCAGCGATCCTTGGACGATCTCCACAGGCTGGAGATATATGTTCGGCTCAGAATGTGTCCCAGCAGGACTGTTCACGATTCTTATCTGCTTCGTGCCTGAGACACCGCGTTACCTTGTCATGATAGGTCAGGAGAACAAGGCCATGGCTGTGCTCTCGCGTATCAATGGTTTCAAGGTGGCACAGCAAACCATTGCTGATATCAAGAATACAGTCACTGAGAAGAAAGAGAAGCTCTTCTCCTTTGGTTTCATGTGTGTCTTCGTCGGTATCATGCTCTCCGTCTTCCAGCAGACGGTAGGTATCAATGCAGTTCTTTATTATGCTCCTCGTATCTTCTCCGATATGGGTATGAGCAACCCAATGATGCAGACGGTTATCATGGGTGTGGTGAACATCAGTTTCACGCTCGTTGCTGTGTTCACCGTGGAGAAGCTTGGCCGTAAGCCGTTGCTTATCAGTGGATCTATCGGTATGGCTATCGGTGCCTTCGGTGTGGCGCTGACCTTTGGTAATGCTGCTTTGAGCACCATCACAATGCTCTCTATCATGGTCTACTCCGCCAGCTTCATGTTCTCATGGGGTCCAATCTGCTGGGTCTACATGGCAGAGCTCTTCCCGAACACCATCCGCAGTCAGGCGACCGCTATTGCTGTAGCATTCCAGTGGATCTTCAACTTCATCGTTTCTTCCACCTTCGTGCCCATGTTCAACATGCACCTTGTCAAGGGTGATAACTTCGGTCACTGGTTCACCTATGGTCTCTATGGCATCATCTGTGTCATCGCAGCGCTCTTCGTATGGAAGCTTGTGCCGGAAACAAAGGGTAAGACGTTGGAGGACATGACGAACCTGTGGAAACTAAGATTGAAAAAATGAAAGATTGAAAAAATGAAATAATAAAAGATTGAAAAAATGAAATAATGAAAGATTAAAAAAATGAGGTTCTGCTGGTTTTCGGATTGATAGCGTGATACAGCCTCGGAGAGGCTGACTCTGCATAACCCCAGGTGAGGAGCGCAGCGACGTAACCTGGGGGGTGTTAAGATAGAGTTGTGACAATTGACCTTCTGCCTCGGAGAGGCTGGAAATCAGGTATCCAAGCACAGTCTGAAATCCCCAGACTGCAGTCGCTATGGCTCCTTTAGTCTGGGGTTATGAAGAGTGTGCCTCTCCGAGGCACTTATCAATCTGGAATCCGGAAAAAAACAAAATGGAAAAATGAAATAAAGAAATAATGAAAGATTGAAAATATGAGCAAACAATATCTTTTGGGCTTCGACGTCGGCAGTAGCAGCGTCAAGGCTTCTTTGGTAGAGGTAGAGAGTGGTGCGATAGCAGCAACGGCTTTCTTCCCGGAGACTGAGGCACCTATCAAAGCTGTAAAGGCCGGATGGGCTGAGCAAGACCCTCAGATGTGGTGGAACAACGCTAAACTGTCGTTGGCCAAGATCATGGATGAGACAGGGGCAAAAGGTGAGGACATCAAGGCTATCGGTATCTCTTATCAGATGCATGGCCTGGTGTGCGTGAACAAGAATAAGAAGGTGCTGCGCGACAGCATCATCTGGTGCGACTCCCGTGCTGTGCCCTATGGCGAGAAGGCTTTCAAAGACCTTGGTGCTGAGAAATGCCTTGGTCATCTGCTCAACTCTCCGGGTAACTTCACAGCTGCGAAGTTAGCTTGGGTGAAAGAGAATGAGCCTGCACTCTATGAGAAGATTGATAAGATCATGCTTCCGGGTGATTATATCGCCATGAAGCTCAGTGGCTCTATCAATACTACTGTCGAAGGCTTATCCGAAGGTATGTTCTGGGACTTCAAGGAGAAGCAACCCGCTCAGTTCCTGCTCGACTACTATGGTTTCGACAAGAACCTATTGACTCCCACCGTTCCGACCTTCTCTGTTCAGGCTACGGTAAGCCGTGAAGCAGCTGCAGAGACAGGTCTGAAGGAAGGTACGCCTATCAGTTACCGTGCCGGAGACCAGCCTAACAATGCCGTGAGCCTCAATGTGTTCAACCCTGGTGAGATCGCTTCCACAGCGGGAACATCAGGTGTTGTCTATGGTGTACTCGGTGAGGTCAACTATGATCCGAAGAGCCGCGTGAACACATTCGCACATGTCAACTACACGAAGGAGCAGACTCGTCTTGGCGTACTGCTGTGCATCAATGGCACGGGTATCCTCAATGCGTGGATCCGTCGCAATGTGGCACCGGAAGGCATGTCTTACAGTGAGATGAATGAGGTGGCTGCCAAGGTGCCTATCGGCAGCGAGGGGGTCACGGTCATTCCTTTCGGTAACGGTGCAGAGCGTGTGTTGGAGAATGAAGACCTTGGTTGCTCTATCCATGGACTCAACTTCAACAAACACACGCGTGCCCATGTCATGCGTGCTGAGCAGGAAGGTATCGTCTTCAGTTTCTGCTATGGCATGGAGATCATGCGGCAGATGGGTATGAAGATCAATACGATCCATGCCGGTAAGGCAAATATGTTCCTCAACCCGCTCTTCCGCGATACCTTAGCTTCTACTTCCGGGGCTACGATCGAGCTCTATGAGACCGATGGAAGTGTCGGTGCAGCAAAAGGCGCCGGTATGGGTGCCGGGATCTACAAGGATCATGATGAAGCCTTCGCAACTTTGAAGAAGCTCGCAGTCATCGAGCCGGACAGCAGTAATGAAGCCGCATATAAGGCTGCCTACGAGCGTTGGAAAGAGGTATTGAAGAAAGAACTGAAATAATAAACATATAAACAAAAAACATTATGAAAAGCACAAACATTCCTACAGTGAAGCTCGGTATCATTGCCGTAAGCCGTGACTGTTTCCCTATTAAACTCTCGACTCAGCGTCGTGAGAACATCGTGAAAGCATACAAGGGCGAGATCTACGACTGCCAGACAACAGTTGAGAACGAGCTCGACATGGAGAAGGCCATCAAAGAAGTGCGCGCAGAGGGTTGCAACGCGCTCGTTGTCTTCCTTGGCAACTTCGGTCCTGAGACACCGGAGACGCTCATCGCTAAGAAGTTCCATGGTCCTGTTATGTTCGTAGCTGCTGCTGAAGGCGACGGCGACATGATCAATGGCCGTGGTGATGCTTATTGTGGCATGCTCAACTGCAGCTACAACCTCGGCATGCGTCATCTGAAGGGTTACATCCCTTCCTACCCTGTCGGCACCGCTGACGATATCGCAAAGATGATCGAGGACTTCATCCCCGTGGCTCGTACGATCATCGGTCTGAAAGGTCTGAAGATCATTACCTTCGGTCCCCGTCCTCAGGATTTCTTCGCTTGCAATGCTCCTATCAAGGGTCTCTATGAGCTCGGTGTGGAGATTGAGGAGAACTCTGAGCTCGACCTGCTTGTGGCTTATCGTCAGCACAAGGATGACAAGCGTATCCCCGAGGTCTGTGAGAGCATGCGTAAGGAGATGGGCGAAGGTCGTTACTATGAGACTCTGCTCACGCGTATGGCTCAGTTTGAACTCACTCTCCTCGACTGGGCTGAGGAGCACAAGGGCAGCCGCAAGTATGTGGCATTTGCCGACAAGTGCTGGCCTGCCTTCCCGAAGGAATTCGGTTTCGAGCCGTGCTATGTCAACTCTCGTCTTGCCTCCCGTGGCATTCCTGTAGCCTGCGAGGTGGATATCTATGGTGCGCTCTCTGAGTATATCGGTATGTGCGCAAGTGGCGACACCGTGACGCTGCTCGATATCAACAACTCTACACCTAAGTACATCTACGATGAGGACATCGTGAAGAAGTATGGTGACAAGTACACGCTGAAGGATACCTTCATGGGCTTCCACTGCGGTAACACACCGTCGTGCAAAATGTGCGCTAACCGTGCCATCAAGTTCCAGCTCATCCAGAACCGTCTGTTGGAGAATGGAGGAACACCTGACTTCACACGCGGTACTCTGGAAGGCGATATCGCTGCGAGCGAGATCACGTTCTACCGTCTGCAGTGCGACAGTGAGGGTACGCTCCGTTCTTATATCGCTCAGGGTGAGATCCTCGATGTTCCTACGCGCTCCTTCGGTGGTATCGGTATCTTCGCTATTCCAGAGATGGGTCGTTTCTATCGTCACGTCCTCATCGAGAAGCATTATCCTCACCATGGTGCTGTGGCCTTCGCTCATGTCGGCAAGACCCTTTACAACGTCTTCCGTTATCTCGGCATTCAGGATATCGCTTACAACCAGCCGAAGAGCCTGCCGTATCCGACGGAGAATCCGTTTGAATAAAATATGTTTCAAGAGGTGATTAAACAATAAAGGGTGGAAGCAATAGGTTTAACTATGCTTCCACCCTTTTCTTGTGTCATTGTTTGTCACGTGCCGGACAGTTGGCTGACACGTGCCGGACAGTTGGCTGTCACGTGCCGGACAATTGGCTGACACGTGCCGAACAATTGGCTGACACGTGCCGAACGATGCCCTACATATTATTTAATAATAAAAGGACGGCCACAGGGACCGTCCTTATAAATGAATATTTACTATAGCTTAGTATCTCCAAGGAATTCTTACACGATGCTTAGCACCGACGCCTCCGAGTTTCTCACGCCACTTCGATGCACCGATACCACGCTTGTAGATCTCACTGCTCTTTACCTTATCGGAGTTTTGGAAGTAGAGACCATTGAGGTTGTCGGCATGGTGATCGAGATGGTTAGGTGTCTCACCGATGTGATGCGTCGGGTTCGGAGCAACCATCAGTTCTGTTGCAGAGATGTTATCAACATGCACTGCAAGCTCATCAACACCGCTCGGGAAGGAGCTGGTCTTCAGCCATTTACCCGGTGCATTCTTCTTGGCATTGAAAGCACCCGAGGTAAAGATCTGTGTACCAGTCAGATCGTTGTTCGTTGACCAGTTGTCAGCGAAGTCGAACGTGCAGTTGCCTGAGCCGTCGCCACCCTGAATCGTGCGGATGTCACAGCCCATACAGAAGAGCGTGCGGTTGACGTCTGCTGCATCCCTCGTTATGGAGATGAAGTTCTTCTTGAAGGTCAGTGTCGAACCACCCGGCATATAGCGGAGGTTGAAGATAGCGCATGCTGAGCGTGTGTCGAAGTTGATGAACGAGTTGTTCTCGACATCGATGTTCCAACGTACGTTACTACCCCAGATGTTGTTACGGTTGGCATCCGTGATCAGGTTACCGATCTGTACGTCGTAGAACGTGTTGTTCTTTATGTCCACATTCTCTAAGATGTTGCTGTTCGGTTTCTTATTCAGGTCAGCGTGGATGATGTTGTAACCACCGGCCTTATTTCCATAGTAGCCATCGTTGAAGAACTCACAGTTCTCAATCTTGATATGATGGATAACGAAGTCATTGGAGCCCTGCACACGGAAGAATCCGCGCACGATGTTGTTAAACGTACAGTTGTCCCACTCCAAGAGGTTCACGTTGATACCCATACCGTTGGAGTACATGTTCATGAAGTAGTTACCGCTTGCACTTCCAATGCCTTCGATCTGGTGACCATAGTTGCGTGCGAGAGGCACATCAACATTCAGATCCTGGAAACGCACCGAGTCGATATCGATAGGAATAGATGCGTTCTCTCCAGCCTGTGGCTGACGTCCGATCATGAAGTTGTTCGTGTTCACATTCGTTCCTTCAGTTGTCAAACCACCGAGATAAAGCGTAGCCTTGCCTTTGCCTGCTGCAATATCAGCGGGGTTAGTCTTCAGCGTCAGACCTTTATAGATGGAGATGTTGCTTGAAGTGTGGTAAGCCTTGCCACCTTCAAGATAGAACACCTGGTTCTCGGCGAGATCATTGCCCGAGCAGTAAGCATTGAGGATATTGTCGAGGCTCATGGAGTTGTACTTAGAGATGTCAAAGACACGCTCATTGTCTGTACCCTTGCCTAAGGTATCCGTAGCATTGGCCACATGCTTGATAAGGATAGGTGGACCCGGAGTGCCTTTCGTACGTTTCATGAGTGCGTTGTAGTTGGCATCTACCTTAACAGGTATGGAACTGTCCCAAGCGTCAATGTTATAGACCGAGTTCTCAGAGAGACCTTCTACATCCACATATCCTTTACTCCAGTCTTCGCTCGTCAGTTCGTAGTGCTGGTACTTGGCAGGCACGACGGCATCAGGAGAAGACTTACTGGGTGTGATGGTGAGATAGTCGACTTTGAAGTTTGTACCATCATCATGGAAATGCTCGCGGAAGCCGGTCATCTCCTCATCGGTGTAAGGCTTGACGGAACGGTCAAGGTTGATTCGCATCGACGTCTTTGTGATGTTACTGGTCTGGATGATAGTAGGCACAGGATAGCGGGCATCGGTCTGAAGATTCAGATAATCAGCCCATTGCCTTCCATCGCCATAGCCATACCAATCGGAGTTCTGAGGATCGTTGAGATCCATAGAGTGCAGCGTCTGGATGGCGAAATAATAGTTCGTCTGATAATTGAGGTCTTTAAGCACCATATCTGTTTGACCTGCAGGAATGATCGTGTCACCGATGATGGTTCCGAGAGAGTCGGCCTTCTCCCATGCTGTCCGACCACCGCTGACATCACTCTGCAGGGCCCATTTGATATGATAACCTGCTGCACCATCCACGTTATACCAGTAGAGGTGCACGTCATTGAGGTCGACGACGGTACAGTTGTACGGGTCGTCGTTGCCTTTTCCCGTGTTGTTGTCGCAACGGAACATCGTCCTGAAGAGACGGTTGTCCGCGCCTGAGCTCAGGTCGTCGTCCTTACAAGAATAGAAGGCGGCGACAGTGAGGAGGCAGAGCATATATAGAATAGTCTTTTTCATTATATCTCAGATTATTATATGTCTGTTTTATTAATAACCGTAATGCTGTTTATAGGCACCAGCTGAACGTGTGATGGCCTCACTGGGGATGGGGAGGAGATATCTCACGGGTGGCAGCTGACTGATATTGATACTCTGTGGATTGATGTTCTCAGCTTTTCCATCCTTCACAATAGAGATATTTCCGTTCTCATCGCCACGGATGTATCCATAGAGTGAATAGAGGATCTGTGCAGAGGGATAGCCTGCATCGAGCCACCATTTAGCGTAAGGCTGATAGTCGTCAAACTGCGTCACGCTATTACTTGAACTTGACAGCCCTGTGATATCTCTCTCAGAGAGAATATGATAGGGAATGTTGTTTATTGTGAAGTAAGATGCCGGACTTACGACAGGAGTCTTGCCTCCGTATGCGTTGACGATGAAACGGATAGGCAGCGTCTTGTTTGGATAGAGTTCTACGCCTGTAGAATCGCCCGGATTAGAGATAATGCAAGAATAGATATCAGATGGCAGCTCAGACCACAAATGGCCATCGTGCTCCTCTACCATATCCATATACTGCGAGCTTCCGCCTTGTGACTCAGCCATGGCATAATAGCGCAGGAATGTGTAGAACAAAGTCTCTGCATATTTGTTGTTACGCACGAGGTCTTTCCATCGCATGTTCTCACCGGCGAACTCCCATTTACGCTCATCAAGGACAGCATTGAGGAACTTCTCCTTGCTTGCAGCTGTCTGTGCGACATAGGCATCAACTTTCTCAGCGCGGTCTTTCTTGAAAGCACGGTTACGCACTTGCTTCAGTGCTTCCTGGGCTTTCAGAGTGGGACCGTTCAGTTCGTTCTCGGCCTCAGCAAATGTAAGGAGCACATCGGCGTAGCGCAAATAAGGTAGGTTAATACCCGTGGCACCTGTCGAGGTAGCGCCCAATCCATTGGTATTCCAAAGTTTAGACCATTTATTGTTGTGATTGTTATAATCACCACCGGCGCGCATCACGGGTACACCCGTCTGTGAATAGTACCACAGGCCATTGACGTAATCGCGACGAGTATCGAGCGAGTCGAAGGTGAAACGGTAGAAAGCCTCTACTCGCACACCACCATTTGCCTCACCGTAGACATGAGGTGTTGCTCCGTTCGTAGCGCTTGCTGTCGGACCTTGGTAGTAACCGAACTGCCCGTTGGCACCATTAGCGAAAGGAATCTCGAAGATCGGATCATCGTTATTGGTGACAATAAAGTTGCACTCGTTCGTGAACACTCTCTCATAAGAGTTGCCAAGACTGTGAGTTCCCGACTCGATGACGCTGTCGGCATACGCACGTGCGATCTTATAGAAGTCCTTGTAGTTAGAGGGACGCTCCATCACTCCGTAGTCATCATTTTCTGTCGGACGGAGTGAGTAACCTCCAGCTTGAAGAGCCATGCGTGCTATCATTGCCCAGCATGCTTCTTTTGAAACACGCTCTACACCATCACTCAACTGGTTGACCGACTTCATCAGCGGAGCTGCTGCTTCCAGATCCTTAATGACAGCAGAGTAGACACTGTCACGGCTGACAATGGCTGGATAGAAATTGTTCGATTGAAACGAAGGCTCAAATGTGAAGGGAATGTCTCCGTAGTAGCAGAGCAGTTCGTAAAGACACATGGCACGGAGCACTTTAGCTTCGCCATCCATTTGTGCTGCTGTAGCATATGTGTTGCTACCCTTTTCCATGAGCGGACTGTGCTCAATGTTGTATACGAACTCATTAGCCGACTCTACACTCTTATAGAGTGCATTCCACAGTTTCTCTGTAGAACCGGCATCTGCCGTCATATCAAAACGACGGGGAGCGTCTTTCTGAGATGTCTCGTTGGCATTGCTGGAAAAATCCACATCGCTGTTAAGCTGCAGACTGTTGTAAAGAGTGTTGCCAAAGGAGTTGTCCACTAAGATTGTGGCATACACTCCGTTGAGGGCCTTGTCAGCTGTCGTCGTGAAATTGAAGACTGTAGCATTGTCGTATTTCGAAGGCGCATCGACATCAAGATAGTCGTTGCAGCCTGCGAGCAATGACAAAGCCCCAAGGCCTATAAATATATGTTTGATTTTCATAGATTTACTTTATAAATGATTAGAATGTGATATTGGCACCGAAAGAGAAGGCGCGGTTACGCGGATAGCGGTTGTAGTCCATTGACGGTGTCAAGCCAGACTGTACATCCACTTCCGGATCATAGCCAGAATAGCCAGTGATGATGAACAGGTTGCTTGCCGAGAGATAGAGGCGCAGCTTGCTGATGCCTGCTTTCTTCGTGAGTGATGTCGGGAAGGTGTATCCCACTGTCACATCTGAGCAACGGAGGAACGAACCATCTTCAACGAAGTTAGACATCATGACATTCGTCACCAGGTCGGCTGGATTCCACAGCGTAGCATTGGCATTGAGTGCCTTATAGGCATCAAGTGCATTATCCATGTAATAGTTCTTATACATACACTCGCCTGTTGCTGGATCGACATAACGCCAACGATTGTCAGTGAACTTCTTCAGTACGTTATAGAACTGATACTGATTCTTGGTTGAGCTGGACAAAGCATAAGCGGTAGCGTTGTATACGTCGAAGTCGAGCATGTAAGTGAAGTTTGCGTTGAAGTCGAAGTTCTTCCACTGTCCGGAGATGCCGAAACCACCCTGATACTTAGGATTAGTATTACCAATAACTGTCTTATCTTTGGCGTCAACAACACCATCACCATTGAGATCTTTCAGTTTGATCTTACCGGGGAGTGTAGACTCACCGGAGTTGGAAGCTGGGAGCACGCGGTTCTCAACGGTGTTGGGCAGACGATTGCCATTATCATCGTAGTGTGGGTTGGCATCTGACCATGGCACTGCGAGGTAGTTCTGTACAGGGTCGAAATAGAACTCGTCGGGTGAATAGAGCCCATCATAGACATAGCCATAGAAGAGGCCGAGAGCTCCACCGGTCTCAAGCATGTAGTCGGCATTGTCGGATGAGTGCCAACGGTTCGAGTAGTTGAAGAGGCGACCATCAGTAGTGTTCAGCTTCTTGATCGTCATCTTGTTCCATCCGAAGGTGAGATTAGCACTCAGCACATAATCTTTGCCACGGAGCACATCACCATTAACGGTTAACTCAAAACCATGGTTCGTGACCTTACCAATGTTCTGCATCTGGCGAGCGTAACCTGTCACGGTAGGAATAGTTGCACTGTAAAGCAGGTCGCGTGTTGTATTGAAATACAACTCCGGTGTGATGCTTAAACGACGGTCGAAGAACGAGAGGTCGAAAGCAAAGTTGCGCGTCACGGTAGTCTCCCATTTCACTTTCTTGTTTGGGAGATTGCTCGGATTGGCATAATAGAGCTCGCCATTAGTCGTTTTCTCTCCGAAACCAGGACCGCCTGTCGACTCGGCAGTATAGAGATAGCGCCAGAGGTCGTCGCTGATGTTGTTGTTACCTGCGAGACCATAGGCTACACGGAACTTAAACTGATCGATCCACTTGACATCCTTCAGGAAGTTCTCACGCTTGATATCCCATGCACCGGATACAGATGGGAAGTAACCCCACTGGTGGCCAGGAGAGAACTTCGTGCTACCATCAGCACGGAAGGTGAACGAGAGCAGATATTTATGGTCGTAGTTGTAAGAAGCCTGACCGAAGAACGAAGCCATACGGTTAGGTGTAGAAAGCTCAGAAGTAGAGGTATACGGAGTACCGAGGCCCATGTTGTCCCAAGCCTGCTGAGCTGAGACAGAGCGCTCAAAGAGATGGTTGGTTTGTTCCTGTACCTTTGCCTGAGAGTTGTAGATCTCCTGACCGAGCAGGAACGAGAGGTTGTGGACGTCACTCAGTGTCAGAGAGTAGTTGGCGGTGTTCGTCCATGTGTAAGCTTCCTTCTGATACTCTTCAGTAGATGCTAAAGGCAGCGCCTGATGGATAGCTTTCTGGCCTTCTGAGGTCAGCGGGCCATAGAACTGGTTCGTGTTACGGAACTGAATGGTATAGTTGCCTTCTGATCTGAGCACAAGGCCTTTGATTGGAGTCCACTGCAATGCGAACTGGTTGCTCAGCGAGTAGCTATGACGCTTGCGTTGGTTCGTCTGAATATCATTCTTAGGATTGGTGTATTCGAAGTTCTTTTCCTCATCGGCATCCACCATATAGTCGGCCCAATGTCCGTACTCGCGCAGTCCGTTAGTCGGGCGATAGCGCAGTACATCAATGATGCCTCCTGTACCGATACGATCACCACCGGCCCCCGTGTCACGACGATAGATCATACGGGGATTGTAGGTGAGTACGAGGTTCTTAGTCAGGTTAGCCTGCACCTTCACGTTAAGGTTCGTACGACGCACACCTGAGCCGAGGATGATACCGCGGTCATCGGTCTGTGTGAGTGAAGAGTTGAACTTCAACTTATCGTTACCGCCACCTACCGTGACGTTTGCTGAATAGTTGAGCGGTGTCTCTCCCATGATCTCATCCTGCCAGTCGTGTGTAGGCAAGTTTCCATAGAGGTCGAGGTCATTTGGATGACCGAAGTTGCCACGGAACGACTTCGCCCATGCCGAGCGAGTACCATTGGCTGCTGCACGGTCATACTGATAAGCAGCAAACTCCGGAGTGTCCATCAAGTCGAGCTTCTTGGAGAGGTGGGCAATGGTCAGACGACCGTTGAAGCCAACCTTAATCTTACCTGCTGCAGCACTCTTGGTGGTGACGATAACAACGCCATTACCACCCTTAGCACCGTAGATAGCGGTGAGAGAGGCATCCTTGAGCACGTCAATAGAAGCAATATCCGATGGAGGAATATCGTTGATGTTGTCCTGCTGGAAGCCATCGACGATGAACAACGGGTCGTTGGACTGTGTCACAGACGTAGCACCACGCACGCGGATGTTGATATCTGCGCCAGGTTGTCCATCCGTGGTTGTCACCTGCACACCGGCGATCTTACCTTGCAGTGCCTCTGCTGCGGATGCCACAGGCACGGCTGCCAACTTGGCACCAGAGATAGAACCTACCGATCCTGTCAGATCTTTACGTGCCTTACTGGTGTAACCGAGGACAACGACCTCATCGAGACCATTGCTCTCCTCTTGAAGGATGATGCGCTGGTCTTTGCCGGCACCTATCACCTGCTTCACCATGCCGATATAGCTGATCTCGGCTTTCTTACCTTGAGCGAGCTTCAAAGAGAAGTTTCCATCAAGGTCTGTAACTGTTGCATTCTTCGCGTTGCCTTGCTCTACGACAGTTGCACCGATGATCGGTTCATTCTGAGAGTCGTAGACTGTGCCACTCGCGACGTTTTGCGCTGACATGCTTGAGATGCCTAACCCCATAAAGGCTATGAGCAAAAAGAGCATACGCCAGCATCTTTGCTTCGTAGTGTGTTTCATTTGCTACATTTTTTATAATTATTGTTTTTATTATTATTGTGGTTTAAATTAATTTCTATCACAGTGGATAACTTTCGTTAGTTTTTAGACTTCTTTTCTGTTGCAAAGGTAAGTGAAAATATTATAGTAGAGGGTGAAGATATTATCAAAATGGGCCACTATTTTCCTTTTTACTCTAAAATAGACATAATTATGAAGCCGTTATTTGTGATGACACTTTATTATATATACTTTTGTAATTTGAAAAATTATTTAAGATGACAAGAAAACGAAAAATAATTTTAACAGGACTTGTCTCACTTGTCCTGCCTCTCTACGGTCAACATCTTCCTTATCAAGATCCGTCTTTGAGCAGTCTGGAACGTGCGCGTGATCTCTGCTCCCGATTGACGCTTCGGGAGAAGTCTAAGCTAATGCGCAATGGTTCGCCTGCCATTCCCCGGTTGGGTATTCCTCAGTTTGAATGGTGGAACGAGGGTCTGCATGGTATTGCCCGCAATGGTTTTGCCACGGTCTTTCCGGAAAACACAGGCATGGCAGCTTCGTTTGATGATGCTTTGCTTTATCAGGTTTTTACAGTAGTCAGCACTGAGGCAGTGGCAAAGGCTAACATAGCACGCAATAGTGGTAATATCGGTCGGTACCAAGGTGTGAGTATATGGACACCGAATATCAATATTTTCCGCGACCCTCGTTGGGGACGTGGCATGGAAACCTATGGTGAGGATCCTTATCTGACGAGCCGAATGGGTATTGCGGTTGTCGATGGACTTCAGGGACAACCGTGGCAACAGGACTTGAAACCTTTGACTCAGAAGCCACATTATTATAAGACCCTTTCTTGCGTCAAGCATTTCGCCATCCACTCTGGTCCGGAATGGAACCGTCATGTCTTCAATCTTGAAGATTTGCCGGAGCGCGATCTGTGGGAGACCTATCTTCCGGCATTCAAAGCGCTCACAACGATAGGCAATGTACGTGAAGTGATGTGTGCCTATCAGCGGTTTGATGGTCAGCCATGTTGTGGTAACACGCGCTTGTTGGGTCAGATCCTTCGCGATGAATGGAAGTACGATGGACTGGTAGTTTCTGACTGTGGTGCTATCAGCGATTTCTTTAAGGAAGGTCACCATCATGTCGTCAACACACCGAGTGAGGCTTCTGCTCAGGCTGTGGGCGCAGGGACGGATGTAGAATGTGGTGCTGTTTATGGCTCACTTCCTGATGCTGTGAGCAAGGGCCTTATTAATGAAGCTAAGATCGACACGAGTGTCGTCCGTCTTCTTAAGGCTCGCTTTGAGGTCGGTGACTTCGATGATGAGACGCGGGTACCTTGAAAACGCTATGGAAGCGACAGTATTGCTACACCCCGCCACCATGCTTTAGCGCTGAAGATGGCGCGCGAATCGATGACGTTATTGCAGAATAGAAACAACATCCTTCCTTTGAAGAAGAATGAGAATATCATCGTCATGGGTCCGAATGCCAACGATTCGGTGATGCTTTGTTCCCCTTCGGTTATGGACTGAGTTACACGACATTTACTTTTGGCAAACCGGTATATAAGATCGGGAAGGTTTATGTGAGTGTTACGAATACAGGAAAGCGAGACGGTGCTGAGGTTGTTCAGATCTATGTTAACCCAACTTGCAGCCTATAGGAGTCTAACTCTCTGATTTTCAAGTATCGATTTTTTTGACCTCAGAAAAATGTACCACACAAATTTTTCGCCTTCG
>CADBAG010000008.1:0-40090 GCA_902792635.1 uncultured Prevotellaceae bacterium
GCTAACCATGTTTGCCCTCTTCGAGGGCATTCAACGTCAGTTGGTCTGCTCCCTATTGTCATTATCAGAATCCCAAATTTCAACCGTACAGTTTGAAAATATTTCTCCTTCAATGATGACTTTTCTCTAAGCTATGAGACCGATCCTTTCACAGCGACAGCCTATGGAAAGGTGAATGTCTACCGATACAGATATGACCATTCATCAGAGTTCAACAGCAATCCCCTACTGCTGAGTTATGGTCTGCAGTTCACGATCAACCAGAAACATTGGTTTGCCAGGAACGATATCTCTGATGTCTATCGTCATGGTTATCTCTCATCCGATGTGAATCGCCACCGAGTCATGTGGAATGCGCTTATCGGCATGAAACTCCTCAAGAACCAGGCAGAACTTGCACTCACAGCACAGGACATCCTTAAGAAATTCAATATGATAGAGAGCAATGTCAGCGCCTACAGCCGTTCGGAGAGCTGGAGCAAATATTTCTACCATTATATCGGCATCATGTTCCAGTATAACTTTGAGCCGAAGAAAAGACGGTAAAAAAGACAAATTGTCTTGACCAATATCGTTTCGTGGCCACGTCATAATTGTGACGCGGCCACGAAACGATTGTGACGCGGCCGCGTAACGATTGTGACGTGGCCGCGAAAAGATGGCGCTTCACTTTAATGGAGAAACGAATTCTGTTGACTGATCACAAGAATCCTTTTGATTAGCAGCTTGTATTCTGTTCATTGCCCACACGAACCCTTTAGCCGTACGGACGCCATTGTCCTGAAAATGGTTGCCGGGGTTCATTTCTAAAAGAGTATCAACACCTTGAGAGACAAGAAGGTCTCTCTGGCGGTTGATACAATCGTTAACCGTCGCCATGATAGGCGTCTTAGAACGATGCTCGCGGTCACCGAGACTGAGATAGACATGAGCCGCGGGGGACGGATGCGTGGTGGCATAACTGAGCCAGTCACGGTACCAGACGGACGGGGAAGCTGCAACAATTCCGCCAAACGTCTCTTGCGTTCCCGCCCAAAGCGCAAAGAGACCGGCTAACGAATAGCCGCCGAGGATAACTTTTTCCAACGGAGCGGAAGGATCGACCTTCCAACCCAACTGTTGCTGCTGCTCCTTAATAATCTGAAGGATCTCACGCAGTGTCCCTTCGGCACCATCGCCAAATGGGATCTTCCCAAAGACAGGCGGCGCGGGCCACGGCGTGAGTTCCTCGTTCCATTTACGGATATGAACGGCAACGATGCGGAACGACACGTCGGTGTGCGAACGGATGTATGCCACCTCTTTGTCCAGTTCTTCCAAATCGTGGCTGTCCACCGGTTGCAGAAGGAGCACCTGTGGATTGTCGTCTGAGATGATCGTTGTCGTCATATTCTTCACTCTTCGTTCTTCACTCTTCGTTCTTCACTCTTCGTTCTTCACTCTTCGTTCTTCACTCTTCGTTCTTCACTCTTCGTTCTTCACTCTTCGTTTCTTCACTCTTCACTTACTTATTGAGCTTCATACCAACCTCCATACCTTCGTAGGAACCGAGGAGGTTGCCGAGTGACTTCACGGCTGTGTTGCCTGTCAGCGTACCAATGACGCTGGCATATTTAAGGAGTTTCGAGGAATCCATGACAATGAGCAGGTCATTGCCATCGAGCTGGGTCGTACCAACGAGCTGCTTGATGCCACCAAGATAACTCAGCACGATCTTGCTGTCCTTGACCGTATAGGTACCAGACATAGTCTTGCCGCCGATGGTCTGTGTGAAGTTACCGTCCTTGTCGAATGTCATCGACATGGCGCCCTTCTTGATACCTGCCTTCTCAAACTGCTCAGCGAGCTTGTTCTCGATAGCCGAGGAAGCAACCTTGCCACCGATGTTCTTCAGCACATTGCTGCTTGAGAACACCACAGCAGGCTCTGTATAAGTCCAGGTACCGACGATACGATCCTTCGTAGCGCCGAGAGAAGAGTTGAAGATCGTGGACAGACCGGAGAGGATGGAACTGCCGCTGTTGGAGCTACCCGTAGCAGCACCTGCCACAGCAGAGATAATGCCACCGAGCAAACTGCCAGAGTTGCTTGAAGAAGAGGTCTGAGTGGTCTCCGTCGTTGTCGGCACAGCTGTCGTGGCTGTGGTAGCAGTTGTGGCGGTCTTCGAAGTAGTAGCCTTGGTGGTAGTCTTCTTCGTCGACTTCTTGGTTGTCTTCTTTGTAGTCTTCTTGGCAGTCTTTTTCTTGGCTGGAGTAAGCAGTTCCAAGTTAGCCTCGTTGACTGCAGCCTCTGCCATAGGAGCGAAAGCCATCGACATGATCAATGCCATGGCAAGAACAATTGTCTTTTTCATTGCTTATAGAATAATTAAAAACTGATGCAAAGTTACAAAAAATAACACTTACATATCCATCGTCTCCTATCTTTTCCGTATCTTTGCATAAAAATAATAGAAATATTATATCACAGACTATAATCTCATTGGATGAAGGAATTTGAATACTCCGAAGCCGAGGCCAACAAAGCGGAGACCGCTATCCTTGTAGGACTGGTGACACCCCAGCAGGACGAGGCGAAGACAAAAGAATATCTCGACGAACTTGAGTTTCTTGCCGACACGGCGGGAGCCGTGACGGTGAAGCGGTTCACCCAGAAAGCGGGCGGACCGAGCCAGACCTCGTATGTAGGTAAAGGTAAGCTCGAAGAGATACGCCAATATATCAAAGACGAGGAAGACAACGACCGCGAGATAGGAATGGTCATCTTCGATGATGAGCTCTCTGCCAAGCAACTGCGTAATATCGAGAACGAACTTCACGTGAAGATTCTCGACCGCACATCGCTCATCCTCGACATCTTTGCCATGCGTGCACAGACCGCCAATGCCAAGACACAGGTGGAGTTGGCACAATACCGTTATATGTTGCCTCGCTTGCAGCGCATGTGGACGCACCTGGAACGTCAGGGCGGTGGCTCCGGATCCGGCGGTGGCAAAGGCTCTGTGGGACTGCGCGGACCGGGTGAGACACAGCTCGAGATGGACCGCCGTATCATCCTCAACCGTATGTCGCTGCTCAAGAAGCGCTTAGCAGAGATAGACAAGCAGAAAAGTACACAGCGCAAGAACCGCGGGCGCCTCATCCGCGCTGCTCTCGTGGGCTACACCAACGTGGGCAAGTCGACCCTGATGAACCTCCTGTCCAAGAGTGACGTCTTTGCCGAGAACAAGCTCTTTGCCACCCTCGACACGACAGTGCGCAAGGTTGTCATCCGGAACCTGCCGTTTCTGCTCGCCGATACCGTAGGATTTATTCGGAAACTTCCTACAGACCTCGTCGACTCCTTCAAATCCACACTCGACGAGGTGCGCGAGGCAGACCTGTTGCTGCATGTCGTCGACATCTCCCACCCCGACTTCGAGGAACAGATTGAGGTTGTCAACAACACGCTGAAAGACTTAGGCTGTGCCGACAAACCAACGATTCTCATCTTCAACAAGATAGACAACTACCACTGGACGGAGAAAGATCCTGAGGACCTGACACCTGCTACAAAGGAGAATGTCACGCTCGACGAGCTACGCCACACATGGATGGCTCGCTTAGGCGATGACTGCATCTTCGTCTCGGCACGCGAGAAGGAGAACGTAGATGAGTTGCGAGATGTGCTTTATAAGAAAGTACGACAGCTTCACGTACAAAAATATCCTTATAATGACTTCCTCTATCCGGAAATAGACGAATAAAAAGTTAGGAGTTAGGAGATAGGAGTTATATTGAGTTAGGAGTTAGGAGATAGGAGTTATATTGAGTTAGGAGTTAGGAGATAGGAGTTATATTGAGTTAGGAGTTAGGAGTTAGGAGATAGGAGTTAGGAGTTATAAAAGATTATTATGGCATACAGGGCTTTAACGGAGGAAGAAATCAATATCCTCGACGACAATGGCTGTTGGGCGGAAGACTGGAGCAATATCACCGTCAGCGATGACTTTGCACCTAAATATATGCACCGCGTCGTGCTCTACGGCGAGGTACAATTAGGCGGCTTCACCAAGAACGTGGAGGTGTCGCCCGGATTCTTCAAGCACTCAGGCATCAGCAATGCCACACTGCGCAATGTCACCCTTGGCGACGACTGCCTCATCGAGAATATCGGCAGTTATATCAACAACTATACCATCGGCAACGACTGCTATATCTCTAACGTCTCAACGATAGAGACGACAGAAGGAGCGACCTACGGCCAGGGCAACCTCATCTCAGTGCTCAACGAGGTGGGCGACGGCAACATCATCCTCTTCGACGGGCTGAACAGTCAGATAGCAGCCCTGATGATCAAGCACAACCGCGACAAGGAGTTCTGGGCCGCCATGCGACGTCTCATCAGCGAGGATATCAAGACGACCACTCCCGACCGCGGCACCATTGGTGATGGTGTGAAGATCGTCAACTCGAAAGAGATAACAAACACCATCATAGGCGACGAGTGTGAGGTCAGCGGAGCAGCACGTCTGAGCGACGTCACCATTCTCTCCTCTCCCAATGCCACGGTATATATCGGTACCGGGGTCATCTGCGAGAACTCTATCATCAACCACGGGTCGAGCCTCATCAACTCGGTGAAGATGCAGGACTGCTTCGTGGGCGAGGCCTGTAAGATCAGCAATGGTTTCACGGCGTCGCAGAGCATCTTCTTCGCCAACTGTTTCATGAGCAACGGTGAGGCCTGTGCCGCTTTCTGTGGTCCCTTCACCGCCAGCCATCACAAGAGTTCGCTCCTCATCGGTGCACAGTTCAGTTTCTATAATGCCGGCTCCGCCACCAACTTCTCCAACCACGCTTATAAGATGGGGCCACTCCACTGGGGCGTCCTCGAGCGCGGCACGAAGACAGCCAGCGGCGCTTACCTGCTCATGCCTGCGACGATAGGCACCTTCAGCGTCTGCTTTGGAAAACTCATGCATCATCCCGACACACGCAACCTGCCCTTCTCCTACCTCATCGCCTATGGCGACACGATGTACCTCTCTCCGGGACGTAACATCACGACTGTGGGACTATACCGAGATATCCGCAAATGGCCAAAACGGGATGTCAGACCTCAAGGTGCACAGAAGAGCATCGTCAACTTCGACTGGCTCTCCCCGTTCTCCGTGGGAGAGATCGTCAAAGGCAAGAAGATCCTCGAAGACCTCCAGGCAGCATCCGGCGAAGACGTGAGCACCTACAATTTCCACGAATACGTCATCAAAGCCTCCTCCCTGCAGAAAGGCATCAAATATTATGATATCGCTCTGCACATCTATATGGGCGCAGTCCTCAAACGTGTCTTGAAACGTGACCCGGAGCTGACGCCTCCCGACACCGAGACAGGCCTGGGCGACTGGAACGATCTCTCCGGACTCCTGCTCCCCGACAGCGAGGAGGAGCGCATCGTCAGTGACATCAAAGATGGCAGCCTTGACACCATCGACGATATCCTCGACCGATTCAAGGACATCAACGACCATTACCGCCAGTATCAATGGGCATGGACCTATCGCCTGATCCTCGACTATTATCACTTGCAAGAGCTCACTACTGAGAACGTGGCAACAGTTCGGGAAGATTATGTCCAGGCCCGCCGCACATGGATCGCGGAGATACGCAAAGATGCTGAGAAAGAATACAAAATGGGCGACGTGGACCCTGAGGTTCTTGAGAACTTCGTCTCCCAACTCGACCACGAGGTAGAATTTGAAAATTAGAATACGGTTAGATTAAAACACACATTATTGTATATGCGACACCTAAGAACCCTCCTTCTATCCCTTGCAGCCGTCATATGCTTAGGCGCGCAGGCAGAGAAGAGCTATCACTACTCAACAGTGGCGGGCGACCCGATGCACTCTCGCATCTACACCCTCGCCAATGGACTGAAGGTCTACATGAGCGTGAACCACGAGACACCACGCCTGCAGACTTATATCGCCGTGAAGACCGGATCTCGCAACGATCCGCCAGAGACGACAGGACTGGCTCACTACCTCGAACATCTTATGTTCAAGGGCACAACCCATTTCGGTTCCAGCAACGTCACGGCAGAGGCCCCGTTGCTCGACTCTATTGAGAACCGATTTGAGCAGTACCGTCATATCACTGATCCCGCACTGCGCAAGAAAGCCTATCATGAGATCGACTCTATCTCGCAGCTCGCAGCCAAATATAATATTCCGAACGAGTACGACAAGATGATGGCCGCCATCGGATCTAAAGGAAGCAACGCCTATACCTCTGAGGATGTGACATGCTATCAGGAGAATATCCCAGCAAACGAGATCGAGACGTGGGCTAAGATACAGTCGGATCGTTTCAAAAACATGGTCATCCGCGGTTTCCATACGGAGCTCGAGGCTGTGTATGAGGAATACAACATCGGGCTCGCCAACGACGGCGAGAAAGAATGGGTGGCACTAAGCAAGAAACTCTTCCCGCATCACCCCTACGGCACACAGACGACGATCGGTACCCAGGAGCATCTGAAGAACCCGTCCATCACGAATATCAAGAACTATTTTAACCGGTATTATGTTCCGAACAATGTAGCTATCTGCCTGGCCGGCGACTTCGATCCCGACAAGACCATCGCCGTCATTGACAAGTATTTCGGCGACTGGAAGAAGAGTGACAACCTCTCCTATCCGCAGTATGCACCGCTGCCGAAGCTCACGGCTCACGTCGACACGACCGTCGTAGGTCTTGAGGCACCTAACATCATCGTGGGATGGCGCACCGATGCAGCCAACAGTCTGCAGACAGATACGCTCAATGTCATCTCCCATCTGCTCAACAACGGAAAGGCCGGACTCTTCGACCTCGATCTCAACAACCCGATGAAAGTGATGGGTGCTGAGGCTGGACTGGCATCAGACCACGATTACGGCATGTTCCTCTTGCAAGGCACACCGAAAGAGGGACAGGGCACGATGGAGGTACGTCAGCTCATGTTCGACGAGATAGACAAGCTGAAGAAGGGACAGTTCTCCGACGACCTTCTGCCATCTGTCGTGAACAACATGAAACTCTCGTTCTATCAGGATCTGCGCAGCAACGAGAAGCGCGCCAACCGCTTCGTCAATGCCTTCATCAACGATGAGAAATGGGCTGACAAGGTGAACGCCATCGACCGCATCTCAAAGATGACGAAGCAGCAGATCGTCGACTTCGCCAACCGTTTCTTCACAGATGGTTATGTCAGTGTCTTCAAGCTCCAAGGCAACGACACGACGATCCATAAGATTGAGAAGCCGCAGATCACCCCGATACCGACAAACAACGACAAGCAGAGCGCTTTCCTCAAAGACATTGTCGACACCAAGCCCGAGCCCATCCAGCCTAAGTTCGCTGACTTCAAACGTGACCTCACAGTGACGCGCACGAAGAAAGGGCTCGACTACCTCTATAAGAAGAACACCAGCGACAAACTCTTCTCGCTCACCTATCATTACCCCTTCGGTAGCGAGAGTGATAATCAATATGACATTGCTGCCGACTACCTCTCTTATGTAGGCACCGACAAGCTCTCAAATGAGAAGCTCAACCGACTGTTCTATAAGCTCGCCTGCTCCTACAGCATCAACGTCTCCGACAATGCCATCGACATCACGCTCCGCGGACTCGACAGTAACATGCCGGAAGCCGTCCAACTGCTTGAAAACTTGCTGCAAGGAGCCAAGGCCGACAAGGACAGCTACAACCAGTATGTCGGCATCTTGCTGAAGGCACGCGCTGACAACAAGACGAACCAGCGGGCTAACTTCATGGCACTGCGTAGTCTCGGTGAGTATGGCACTTACAACTCGCAGCTTAACAACATGTCGGAGCAGCAGCTACGCAGCGCTGACCCGCAGGCTCTGCTCAATAAGTTGAAGTACCTCAACAACTATAAGGCTACCGTCATGTACTTCGGACCGACCGACATGAAAACCGTCGACGGCATCATCAGTAGTTCGCATGTCACGCCGAAGAAGTTCGAGACGGCACCTGCCGCCAAGCCTTACCTCCATCAGACGACAAACAGCACGGAGGTGTGGGTGGCTCCTTATGAGGCTAAGAACATCTATATGACGATGTATCACGACGAGGGTAAGAAATGGAGTCCGGAGAAGGCAGCCATTGAGGCGCTCTTCAATGAATATTTCGGTGGTGGCATGAACGCCATCGTGTTCCAGGAGCTGCGCGAGGCTCGTGGTCTGGCTTACTCAGCCGGTGCACAGTATTACGCACCGACGGTCCATCCACATGCTGACACAGAGAGCTTCACGACATTCATCATCACCCAGAACGACAAGATGATGGACTGCATCAACGAGTTCAACAACCTGCTTAACAACACGCCATCGCGTGAGGCCGGCTTCCGTCTCGCCCAGCAGAGCCTGATGAAGACACTCGCCACGAACCGTACGACCTACGACAACATCTTCTGGAAATGGCTCTATGCCAAGAAGCTCGGTGTGAACTATGACATCAACCAGAAGATCTACAACACGCTGCCGAAGCTCACACTCAACGATGTCATCAACTTCGCGCGCGAGAACATCTCCAACAAGCCGTACCGATATATCATCCTCGGCGATGAGAACGACATCGACATGAAGGCATTGGAGAAGTTAGGAACGGTGAAGAAAGTGACAACAAAGGAGATATTCGGGTACTAAAAGACCCGAATGGCCCCAACAACCCCAAACTGCCCCTAACGGCCCCACCCCTACCCCTCCCCCATCCAGGGGAGGGAGAAATTACCAGGATAAACAATAAGGACATCACATATAAGAAATGTTGATATCGGTAGCATAAGAACAAGCATTATAAAAATAACATACAACAAACAAAACATTAATAATAACTCGAGCCCTATTATTCCTTGAAGCATATCTCTCCCTCCCCTGGATGGGGGAGGGGTAGGGGTGGGGCCATTAGGACTTTAATATTTTTTTTATGGCAAACGTAGATTTCAAGTACGCTCCCATGTTTCAGTTGGGAAAAGACGATACCGAGTATCGTCTGCTGACGAAAGAAGGCGTAAGTACAGGAACATTTGAAGGCAAGGAGATCCTGAAGGTCACTCCTGAGGCCCTCACACTGTTGGCCCAGGAGGCTTTCCACGACGTGGAGTTCTGCCTGCGCCGCAAGCACAACGAGCAGGTGGCCGCTATCCTCAACGACCCTGAGGCATCCGACAACGACAAGTATGTCGCACTGACACTGCTCCGCAACGCGGAGACAGCCGTCAAGGGTGTGCTGCCTTTCTGCCAGGACACCGGTACAGCTATCATCCATGGTGAGAAAGGACAGCAGGTATGGACCGGCTTCGACGAGGAAGAGGCTCTCTCTAAAGGCGTTTATAACACGTTCACACAGGACAACCTCCGCTACTCGCAGAACGCCCCGCTGAACATGTACGACGAGGTGAACACCAAGTGCAACCTCCCTGCACAGATCGACATCGAGGCTACTGAGGGTGAGGAGTATCGTTTCGTGATGGTTGCCAAAGGTGGTGGCTCAGCCAACAAGACTTATTTCTACCCGATGACCAAGGCTACCATCCAGAACGAAGGTACCCTGCTGCCGTTCCTCGTATCCAAGATGAAGAGCCTCGGCACCGCTGCCTGCCCTCCTTATCATATCTGCTTCGTCATCGGCGGCACATCAGCAGAGAAGAACCTGCTGACCGTGAAGCTCGGCTCCATCCATTATCTCGACTCACTGCCTACCTCCGGCGACGAGACAGGCCGCGCCTTCCGTGACCTCGACCTCGAGGCTAAGCTCCTGAAGGAGGCTCATAAGATCGGGCTCGGTGCACAGTTTGGTGGCAAGGCTTTCGCTCACGACGTGCGCGTCATCCGTCTGCCCCGTCACGGTGCTTCTTGTCCTATTGGTCTCGGCGTGAGCTGTTCTGCCGACCGTAACATCAAGGCAAAGATCAACCGCGATGGTATCTGGCTCGAGAAGATGGATACGAACCCCGGCAACCTCATCCCCGCAGATCTGCAGAAGCCGGGTGAGAACGGTGGCGTCGTCATCAACCTCGACGAGGGCATCGACAAGGCTCGCGCCATTCTCACGAAGTATCCTGTCTCTACCCGTGTCATCCTCAACGGCACCATCATCGTGGCCCGTGATATCGCTCACGCCAAGCTGAAAGCTCGCCTTGACAAGGGTGAGGATCTGCCGGAGTATTTCAAGAACCATCCTGTGCTCTATGCCGGACCGGCCAAGACTCCGGAGGGCTATCCTTGCGGCTCCATGGGCCCGACGACCTCTAACCGTATGGATCCTTATGTGGACGAGTTCCAGAGCCACGGCGGCAGCATGATCATGATCGGTAAGGGTAACCGCACCGACGTCGTCACAGAGGCCTGCAAGAAGCACGGCGGCTTCTACCTCGGCACCATCGGTGGTGTGGCTGCTATCCTGAGCCACGACTGCATCAAGAGCATCGAGTGCGTGGAGTATCCCGAGCTCGGCATGGAGGCCATCTGGAAGATCACCGTTGAGAACTTCCCTGCCTTCATCCTCGTCGATGACAAGGGTCACGACTTCTTCAAGGAGCTCAAGCCCTGGAAGTGCAGCTGCTAAAAAAGTTTTGTTTCAAATAACCTGATACTGGGGGCGGCCAAGGATGACCGCCCCTCATTTTAATATCGTTCCTATATGACTACATCCTCTTCCTGGCAACCCGATGCCTCACAACAGAAGATTCTTGAACTCAAAAGCGGGCAACATCTCGTCCTCGCCCCTCCGGGGTGCGGCAAGACACAGATCCTTGCCGAACGCATCCGACAGGCGCTCGCCGACGGTGTCAAGCCGGAGGACATGCTCTGCCTCACGTTCACCAACCGGGCTGCCCGTGGCATGCGGGAACGTATCAACGAACGGGTGGGAGAGAAAGCGACAGCCGATGTGTTCGTAGGCAACGTCCATCGGTTCTGTTCCCGTTTTCTCTTCGCCAATGGCATCGTGCCGGCAGAAAGCGCCATCATCGACGATGATACGACGGACAGTATCCTGGCACGCTATCTCAACGAAGACGAGGAGCTCGTGAAGCGTGACTTCCGACGGAAGCGGGCGCATGCACAGATCATGTTCTTCGCTCATCTGATGTACGACCTCATCCATAACGTACCCAAAAAGTTGAGGATTCATCCGGAATGTGTGACGCCCGAGGATATCGCGACCCTGAAAGCCATCGCCAAAGCTACGGACAAGGCGTTCGATGCCAGCCTGATGATCGATGTCTATGACCATACCGACTTCTATCTTGACCTGATCCGACAACCGGTCTTTTCCGCTATCCTCAGGCATGAAGCGGAGCAGAGCCTCATGAAAATGCGCTATGCCCATGCTTATACGGCGTATAAAACTCAGAACAACCTGCTCGACTTCGAGGATCTCTTGCAGTTCACTTACTCAGCACTCAAGGACGACCCCACTTACAAACGTTACCCGTGGATCCAGGTGGATGAGGTGCAGGACCTCAACCTGCTGCAACTGGCGATCATAACGGAGCTGTCCTCCCTGCCGAAGGGACAAAAGGGGATGTGCATGTGGTTGGGCGATGAGCAGCAAGCCATCTTCTCTTTCATGGGTGCCAAACTGGAGACGCTCAACATCCTCAAGGAGACCTGTAAGGGAAACATCCACCACCTCAATATCAACCACCGGCAGCCTCAAGAGATCGTGCAGATGCTCAACGACTATGCCATCGTCAACCTCCATTCGGACGCCACGCTCTTGCCGGTCCCCACGAAAGACCAAGACGACAAAGGCGTAGAGATGAAGATCTGCCCGACTGAGAATATCTGGGCAGAGTATAAACTGGTAGCGAAGCTCACGAAGCGTCTGTTGAAGGAGTCGGGAACGACGACAGCCATCATCGTCAATGCCAACCGCGATGCCGACGAAATAAGCAGCCACTTGGCGACTTCGGAGATCCCCCATTTCAAGATTTCCGGCACCGACCTTTTCTCCACGCCTGAGATGAAACTGCTCACGGCCCACCTCAGCGTGCTCAACAATGAACTGAACAACCTTGCCTGGGCACAAATCCTGCAAGGGATGAAGGTCTGTGCCCAGGCAGCCACCGCCCGACAGTTTGTCCACCGTCTGCGTAAGGTCGCCCTTGCACCGACCGACCTGTTGCGCGACGGCGACTCTTATCTGCAACAGTTCCTGCACAGCTACGAAGACCAGGACCTCATCGTCTTCGATACCGAGACGACAGGTCTCAACGTCTTTGAAGACGACATCATACAGATTGCTGCCGAGCGCATCCATCACGGACAGTCGGTAGCTAAATTCTCCGTCTATCTACAGACAGACCGCCCCATCCCGAAGATGCTCGGCGACATCGAGAACCCCATCCTCGAAGAACGGAAGCATAACAAGCTGCTCACGCCCGCGGAGGGTCTGCAGGCTTTCCTCGACTTTGCCAAAGGCTGTCCTCTGCTCGCTCATAATGCCGATTTCGATGACCACATCATGCACTTCTACCTACAACGCCAGTTGCCCGGCACCGACTGGCACACACTCCACCCCGTATGTCTCGACTCGCTGAAACTCATCCGGCTCCTGCGACCCGACCTGAAGGTTTATAAGCTCAAGGCACTGCTCGCTGAGCTCGGTCTGCAAGGCGAGAACTCACACCTGGCCGATGACGATGTCAATGCCACCGTGTCACTGGTCAACTACTGTTACACGAAAGGCTTAGAGATGAAGCCGGCACAAACGGCATTTCTTAGCCAGCCCAACACCAAGAAGATGGCAGAACGGTTAAGGCGCAACTACAAGGCCCTCTACGAAGAAGCCGTCGGCAAGCTCTATGACAGACCTTCAGCCCAGGAGGAACCGCCCGCGCTCGTCGAAGAACTGCTGCGGTTCTATAACGCGCTGACCGATAACAGATGGATCAAGCCGATAGAGAAGATAAACTATGTAACCGCATTCCTTACAGAAGACATCATCCATCCCGATGAAGAGCCGTCGCTCAAGGAACAGCTTGACAACCACATCATGGAGATCAGTACCTTCAAAGAGGCAGACCTCTGTGGCTCTACGGCTATCCAGGAGCGTGTCTTTGTCTCCACTATCCACAAAGCCAAGGGACTGGAGTTTGACAACGTCATCGTGTTCGATGTCGTCGATGGACGTATTCCTAACTTCCACAATGAGAACAGTCCCAAATACTTAGAAGAAGATGCCCGCAAGCTTTATGTGGCACTCTCCAGGGCCAAGAGACGCATCTATGTCTGTTACAGTAAGAATCCTCCCACTACGACCATGCAGCGCATGCAGAAACTGTCGCGCTTCATGAATCCGGTCCTTAAAGACTTCGCATCGTGATTATTTTAACCAATAATTGCGTTTTTCCAACTATTCTGTATACCTTTGCACCCGGAAAGCAAAAATTGCTTTCTAAGGGGTGCTGCGGCAGTTGCCGTGGCTGAGATCATACCCATAACCTGATCCGGATAATGCCGGCGTAGGTACAGGATAATCCCTTTAGCTAATAGTTTATTAAATCAAAGGTATCAATGAAACGATTGGTTTTCATCATGAGCCTGTCTTTCTCGGCCGCTGCAGCGATTGCAGCCCAGCCGGAGAAGCTCGACACGCTCAACACTTACACCCTTCAGGATGTGCAGGTGACCTCCACACGAGCTACCAAGACTACTCCTGTGGCTTTCAAGACGCTTAACCAGCAACAGATCAAGCAAGTGAACTTCGGACAGGATATCCCATATATCCTCTCGCTGACGCCCTCGGTCACCACGACCTCCGATGCCGGCAACGGGATCGGCTACACCTCCATCCGCGTGCGTGGTATTGACCCGAGCCGTATCAACATCACCGCCAACGGCGTGCCCGTCAACGACGCAGAGAGCTCCCAGGTCTATTTCGTCAACATGGGCGACCTCGCCTCTTCGGTACAGAGCATGCAGCTGCAGCGCGGTGCCGGCTCCTCGACGAATGGTGCAGGCGCCTTCGGCGCTACGCTGAACATGCAGACGGAGAATATCGGCACACAGCCGTTTATCGGCCTCGACGCCAGCGCCGGGTCCTACTACAGCCACAAGGAGACGCTGCGCTTCGGCACCGGTCTGCTCCATGACCACTGGGGACTGCAGGGACGACTGTCGAACATCGGGTCGAAAGGTTATCTCGACCGCGCCTCGACGAAACTCAACTCCTATTTCCTCCAAGGCGGCTATTTCTCAGACAACACCATGGTGAAGTTGCTGACCTTCAACGGCACTGAACAGACCTACCACGCGTGGAACTATACCTCCAAATATGAGCAGAGCCTCTACGGACGACGCTACAACTCCTGCGGCAAATACGAAGACGACGACAAAAACGTACATTACTATAAGGATCAGACCGACAACTATCATCAGATGAACTATCAGGCCATCTGGAACCAGCTGTATGGACAGAACTGGTCTTCAAACGTCACACTGCACTACACCTACGGCTATGGCTACTACAACGAGTACAAGTGGAAAAAGAACTACCAGGACTACGGTCTGTCCGACACGAAGTTCAAGAGCGACCTGACACGCAAGAAACTCATGGAGAATAACCTCTATGGTGTCGTGGCCAGTATCAACTACGACAACAAGTTGAACTACAAGGCTACCCTCGGCGGCGGATGGAACAAATATGTCGGTGATCACTGGGGTGAGGTGCTGTGGACAAAGGACAAGGTCAAAACGTTCTATCCCGGCTACGAATATTACCGCAACCGGGCCTGGAAGTCTGACTTCAACATCTATACGAAAGAGTCGTGGACCTTCCTCCCCGGCCTCAACGCTTATATCGACCTGCAGTACCGCCACGTAGGCTACCGCATGCAGGATCCCCGCGACTATTACATCGACGAGGACCGCACGAAAGGCTACTGGGCACACGACGACTTCGACTTTTTCAACCCGAAGTTTGGCGTCAACTACCAGCTCGACAGCCACAACCGCCTCTATGCCAGCTACGCCATCAGCCATAAGGAGCCCACACGCAACGACTACCAGGACAATGAGGTGCAGCATCTGAAAGCCGAGAAGCTGCAGGACGTAGAGTTCGGCTACCAGTATGAGAGCTCGAAGTTCACCGCCGGTGCCAACTTCTATTACATGTATTACAACCACCAGTATGTGCTCACCGGTGAGCTCAACGACATCGGTGAGATGAAGGCCAGCAACGAGAACAGCGGACGCTCTTACCGCGAGGGCGTAGAGCTGGAGGCTGCCTGGAAACCCGTCGACTGGTTCCGCTGGGATGCCAACGCCACGCTCTCACGCAACATCTGCAAAGACTGGACGGTGACACTCAAAGACGGATCGGCAGTCAGCCTCGGCGACACCCACACTGCCTTCTCGCCCGACTTCATCTTCAACAACATCTTTACGTTCAATTATAAAGGTTTCAACGCCGGCATCCAGAGCCAGTATATCGGCAAGCAGTATCTGACCAACACTGACTTTGACAGCTACAAGAACTACAACAAGGATGGCAGCTTCGACCGGAACGTGGATATGTTCCTCAAAGCGCATTTCAATACCAACGTGAACCTGAGCTATCACTTTGCCCTGCCCTGCTTCGGTCTGAAGGATATCACCCTCGGCGTGACGCTGTACAACATCTTCAACGCCAAGTATGACAACAACGGTTGGGCTGCTCCCTCGTTCCGCAAGGACAGCAAAGGTAACGTCGAGGCTTACTGCACCGACGACCTCTACGAGGCAGGCTTCGCACCCTCCGCTCCGTTCAACTGGATGGCTCATCTGAGCATCAACTTCTAATGCATTTCGAACAACTTTCAAAAGACACGGTATTTGATGCGGTGGTAGTGGCCAACGGCGACTTCCCCACCACTCAGATACCGCTTGCCATTGCTTCCAAAGCCCGTTATCTGTGTTGCTGCGACTTAGCCGGGATGACGGCGTTGGGACACGGACTCATGCCACAGGCCATCGTCGGCGACGGCGACTCCCTGCCGAAAGCCTTTCTACCCGCTGTCGAGGACCTCTTTCATCACGTCAACGAGCAGGATGACAACGACCTCACCAAAGCCACACGCTTTGTCAAAGGATTGGGAAAGAAGCATATCGCCTATCTCGGCGCCACCGGGAAACGGGAAGACCACACCTTGGCCAACATCGCTTTGATGGTGCACTACTACCGCGACCTCGGCCTCCAGCCCGTGATGATCACCGACTATGGATGGTTTGTCGTGGCTGAAGGTGACGCTACCTTCGACGCCTTCCCCCGACAGCAGATCAGCATCTTCAATATCTCCTGCCAACAGCTTCAGAGCCGGGGACTCAAATGGGACATCTTTCCTTTCAAGGAGTTGTGGCAGGGAACGCTCAACGAGGCAGAAGGCAACCACTTCGACATTGACGCAGACGGCATATACATAATTTATCAAACGTACGACGCAAAATGACGGATTTTCTTATAGCCCACTGGCTTGACATCACGACAACCCTCTTAGGGCTCATCTATATCTTCTTAGAGTACAGGGCCAGCATCCTCTTGTGGCTCGTGGGTATCATCATGCCGGCACTCGACATCGTCCTTTATTATACGCACGGCCTCTACGGCGATGCTGCCATGGCCGTCTACTACACCCTTGCCGCCATCTACGGCTGGCTGGTCTGGAAGTTCGGACGCAAGCACCAACAGAAAGAAGGCGACGAGATGCCTATCACCCACATGCCCAAACGACTCTATCCGGCAACAATCCTCTTTTTTGTCGTTGCCTGGGTCGTCACCTGGTTCGTCCTCTCCCACTACACCAACAGTAACGTGCCGGTCCTTGACGGCTTCACCAACGCCCTGAGCTTCGTCGGTCTGTGGGCGCTTGCCCGCAAATACCTCGAGCAGTGGCTCTTCTGGATCCTCGTCGATGCCGTGAGCTGTTACCTATACATCATCAAAGGCATTCCTTTCAAAGCCTCCCTCTACGGCCTCTATGTCGTCATCGCCGTCATGGGATACTTCAAATGGAAAAAACAAATTGTCCGTTAAGGCTTATTAATTGATAAATTTTCCTTACCTTTGCACGCGCTTATGAAAACAACAACGTTTAACAAGCGCAACGCAATCGTCTTCAAGCACTTCAACCGCAAGGGCTACAGCCTCTTTGCCGCTTTGGGCAAAGTGGTAGTTATCGGTGTCCTTGCCGTTCCCACGCTCACCTTTGCCAAGGCTGACGGCATCGCCACGAAGCCGGCAGGTGAGGGTGCCGACTCGCTCTCCTTCGGTGAGCAGAGCCTCGATGAAGTGCAGATAACAGGATCGCGAGCGCCGCTGACTGCCTCTCAGTCAGCCAAGATCGTTGAGGTTATCTCGCGCGATGATATCCATCGTGCGGAGGCGCAGACCATCAACGACGTATTGAAATTAGCCACGGGCGTGGATGTCCGTCAGCGCGGTGGCTTTGGTGTACAGACGGATATCTCCATCAACGGCGGCACGTTCGATCAGATCACGATCCTGCTCAACGGCGTCCCTCTGACCTCTCCGCAGACAGGTCACAACGCGGCCGACTTCCCCGTGTCACTCGATGACATCGACCACATCGAGGTCTTAGAAGGAGCAGCAGCCCGTGTCTTCGGCTCCGCAGCATTCTCGGGGGCGATAAACATCGTAACGAAAAGTAACAAGTCAGGAGCCTCTGTTGCCTTAGAAGGTGGCTCTTATGGCACCTTTGGTGGAGATGCTCGGGTATCGCTTCTCCCCTCCCTGAAGGATTCCTGTCCCCCGATAACGGGGGAAGCACGAAGAGGGTTAGGAAGGGGGTGGGGTCTCCAATCTCTTTCCGCTGGCTACACCCAGAGCGACGGCGGCACCGACAACTCTTCCTTCCGGCATCGCCGCGGTTACTACCAAGGAAGCTATGCATCCTCTTTGGCAAATATCAACTGGCAGGCAGGCATCACGTCGAAAGACTATGGTGCCAACACGTTCTATTCGGCCCGGTTCCCGAACCAGTTTGAATGGACACGGCGCTACATAGGCTCTGCCAATGCCGACTTCCGTCCGTTCTTCAAAGAACAGAACTGGCTGAGATCATTCGTCATCAGTCCTACCGTCTATGCCCACCGCGACATCGACCATTACCAACTCATCAAAGGAAGCATAGGAGCAGCGAAAGGTGAGAACTATCACCGCCTCGATGTCTATGGAGCATCACTGAATGCCCATTTCGACTGGCTCCTCGGAAAGACAGCTTTTGGTGCTGATGTCCGCAAAGAGCATATTCTCTCTACGGCTTACGGCAGTCTCATGGACGAGAGCGACTGGAAAAAGATCTCCGGCTCCGACCGTTCCTACGATCACAAAGGCGACCGTACGAACACCAGTCTGTTCCTTGAGCATAACATCCTCATCGGGGGGCTCACCGTGTCTGCCGGTGTGATGGCAAACCGGAACACGGGACTGGACAACAAGTATCGCTTCTATCCGGGTGTTGACGTCAGCTTTCGTCCTAACGACCACTGGAAGCTCTATCTTAGTTGGAACAAGGCGTTACGGCTTCCCACCTTCACCGACCTCTATACGAGCAATGCGGCACAGCAAGGTGACGTCAACCTCAAGCCGGAGAAGAACAACACCTACAAGACGGGTGCTCGTTTCCGTGTCAATGGTTTCAGCCTCCTTGCCGATGCTTTCTACAGTCGCGGGCGCGACATGATCGACTGGGTGTATGAGACGGCTGAATCGAAGAGATACCATGCACTGAACATTGGGAAACTCAACAATATGGGGTTCAACGTTGAGACGAAGTTCAATCTCTCAGAGCTGCTCTTCAACACCCTACAGCCGTCACCCGGCACCCCTATCCTCCTGACCCTTGGCTATGCCTACATCCATCAGAAGCACGAGACAGACCGGGAGATCTACAAGTCGCTCTATGCCTTGGAGTATCTGAAGCATAAGTTCGTAGCAACGCTCTCCCATCCTATCATTGGTCGTCTCTCTGCCTCGTGGTCGCTGCGCTGGCAGCAGCGCATGAACGGCTATCACCCTTATGCCAAGCTTGACGGGAAGCTGCAATATGCCCTCCCCCACTGCTTGCTCTACGTGAAAGCCGACAACATCACCTGCCACCGCTACTATGACCTCGGTGCCGTGAAACAGCCCGGCATGTGGATCATGGCAGGAGCAAAGATTCAAATATATTAAAGGCCTCCCCAAGCCCCTCCGAAGGAGGGGGTGTTGATTACATAAAGAGCCATACCTTGTCAAGGGTATGGCTCTTACTTTAGCTCTTTAACATATCAACATTCCCCCCTTCGGGGGGACTTAGGGGGGCTCTGACTTTTGTGCTTTATTATTTCTTCAGCTTGAACGAGGTCTCTATGCTGACGATCTCAGCAGAGAAAGCTTTGTCGACCTGAAGTCGTTTCTCTACCTGGGAACAGGAATGGATGACGGTAGAGTGGTCACGGTTACCGACAAGCTTACCGATACGGCTTGCCGGCATCTTCGTGTATTTCTGAGCAAGATACATCGACACCTGACGTGCCACGACAAAGTCACGCTTGCGGCTCTTCGAGTTGATCTGCGTCGTCGTGACATTATAATGCTGGCACACTTTCTCTAAGATATCATCAACGGTCAGCGGACGGTCGTCGATCTTCACGGCACGTTTGATGACACGCTCGGCAAGGCGCATGTCGATATTACAGTTGTAGACAATGGAATACGCCATCAGTGAGTTGATGACACCCTGCAGGTCACGCACGCTCCCGCTCGCTGTCTCTGCGATATACTCGATGACGTCGCGCGGGATGTTCAGGCCATCGCGCTTGATCTTGTTCTCAAGAATGTCGACACAGAGCTTATGGTTCGGTTTCTCTAACTCGGCGATGAGCCCGCAGGAGAAACGCGTCAGCAGACGGTCCGGCATGTCTTTCAGATCCACCGGTGGACGGTCGGAAGCGAGGATGATACGCTTGCCGTTGCGGAAGAGGTTGTTGAAGATATGGAAGAACGTGTTGAGCGTCCCCGTCTTACCCATCCACTCCTGGATATCATCGACGATAAGCATGTCGATGGTCTGATAGAAAGCGATGAACGAGTTGACAGAGTTCTGCAGCACGGCATTACTGTACTGTACCTGGAAGAGACGTGCAGAGATATACAGCACGCGTTTCTTCGGGAAGATCTCCTTCGTGCGCATGCCGATAGCGTTAATGAGATGCGTCTTGCCACAACCCGACGGACCATAGATGAACATCGGGTTAAACTGCATCGTGCCCGGATGCTCAGCGATAGACATACCCACCGAGCGCGGCAGTTTATTACTGTCACCCTCAATATAATTGGCAAATGTGAGATGTGGGTTGAGCTGCGGATCGAGCTCCTGTGGCTGTGCAGCATCGAGCGGCGTCGGGCTCTCGTTGGCACGTTTCAAGGCCTTCGGTTTCACGGCATTGCCGCTATCCGACCAGACAGTCTCCGTACCGCCTTTGTCCTTTCCCTCCCGGTCAACGACAACACGATAGGACAAATGGATCTTTGGACCAAAGCATGCATAGAGCACTTTGGTCAGCAAGTCTAAGAAGTTCTCTTCAAGATACTCGTAGACGAAAGGACTGGGGACCTGCACGACGATACGTCTTTGAGCCTCATCGAAGCACTCAAAGATAATCGGCTTAAACCAGGTGTTGTATATCTGCTCGGTGACATTCTGACGGATGAGCGCCAACGCCTTTTGCCACCGGGGATCTTCTTTTGCTCTCATTTTGCTGTCTTGGGGATGTAGATTGCCTGCATCAATACGTCTTATCTTCGTCTCATTATTGAAACGTGGATGCAAAGCTACACAAAAAATCGGTATGCTGCAAATCGCGTCTCAAACTTCTTTCGCCGCCTCCAAAGCCTAACCGCTTACAAATGATTTAATTAGACTCGAAGAGACGGCGAATGTTAATATAGTATAATCTTGTGCGTCTTATTTGTCCTTCTTCCCGAAGAGCGAGAAGTGGACATAGCGTTTCGGATGCTTCTTGAGGTCGGTGAGCAGTGAGTCGGCGGAGCGCACGGTGTTGTTCATATTATTATACAGTCCGGGATCACGCATCAGCAGTCCGAGAGAGCCGTTGGGCGAGTTGAGCTGTCGCGTCACGCTTTCCACATTGTCGAGCGTGCGGTCGACCTTCGCCAAGGTCTGTGCCACGTCGAGCTCGGCGAGGTTGGCAGAGAGACGGTCGGCATTGTTCAGTGTCGAGCCAGCCTTACCCATGGCATAGTCGGCCTTGGAGAGGATGCCGGGCACTTTCCCGTTGGCCTCAGCAACGAGACGGTTCAGTCCGGCAGAGGTGACAGCTAAGTTCGACGAGATGGTCTGGATGTTATGCAGCGAGGCACGGATAGCAGGGTCGGCAAGGAGCATGTTGACACTCGAGAGGATGCTGTCCACTTTCGGTAACATCGCTGCCACAGCCGGCACAAGCGACTGCACGCTTCCCATGAGACCGGCATCGAGGTTACCCTGGATGGTGTCACCGGGCTCCACACGCTCCCGAGGGTTGTTAGCCAACAGGAGGTTCATTTTGATGTTGCCCATGAGGTCGCTCACGATCTCTGCCGAGGAGCCCTTGGGGATGCGAAGGTCATTGTCGACCTGGAACTCCACGAGCACGCGGCCGCTCTTGTTGTAGTCGTAGATGATCTGCTTGACATTGCCCACCTGGTAACCATCGGCATAGATAGGGTTGGACGATGACAGGCCATTGATATTCTGGAAGGATGCATAATAGACCTTGTCCGTGGAGAACACGGGCATGCCTTTCAGGAAATGAAGGCCGAAAAAGAGCACGACGATGCCTACTATGGCCACAAGGGCTATCTTGACTTCCTTGGTAAAAAACTTCATATTATCGAATATTATCGGGGTTACTTTCTTTTATTCTTGAGGAACTCGCGGATGGCTTCATTGACATCCATCGGTTTCCCGTCTTTCATGGCAATGATGAAACACTCGGGGAACTTGTCTGTAATCGTTGTCCGCAGTTTCCGTATCTCATTATAGTTGGTCGAGGCACCGTAGGTGTAACGCAGCAGACTGCCGTCCGTGAAACTGTCACAGCCCTCCAAGCCTTTAAAGAGCGGGCTCTTGCTATTCAGTTTCTGCTTACCGGCAAAGATCTGAATCTTGAACACGGGTGCATCCTTGGGAGCTGCGTTACCCTTAGCCACACGCGTTGTCTGATCAACACTGCTGCGCGTCTTCTGCACCGTGCTGTGGCGTGTCCGTTGTCTTGTCGTCACAGGCTTGTCATCAGCCACCTCGGCATTGTCATCGGAGACAGCAGCTGCATTGTCCGATTCCTTATAAGGTATGTCTATTCCCGTACCGCCATAGCGCTGCTTGTAGATCTTGAACGCCCGCACGATACCAGTAGTATAAGCATCGAGAGCAGAGTCGGTGTTGAGATAGTTTTCTTCATCGGGGGTCGTGATGAATCCGAGCTCTAAGAGCACGGCCGGCATGGACGTCAGGCGCAATACCGCGAGGTTGTTCTGATGGGCTCCGCCGTTCTCACGGCCCGTAGCCTTGCACACCTCGCGCTGCAGGATACGCGACAGTTCCACGCTGCGCTCACGGTTCTTGTCAGCGATGAGCTCAAACAGGATGTCGCTCTCTGCGGAGTTCTCCAAGCCTTTATACCGCGTCTTATAGTCTTTCTCCATGAAGATGACGGAGTTCTCACGCTTGGCCACCTCCAAGTTCTCCTGGATACCGCGAGAACCGGTGTGTTCGCCCGTTCCGAGGGTGTAGCTCTGGAAGCCATGACTGATCTTGCCACCGGCAAGGGCATTGATGTGCACCGACATGAACAGATCTGCCTTGTTTCGGTTAGCGATGTCGGCACGCTCATGAAGGGGGATAAAGACATCCGTCTTGCGCGTGTAGACGACCTTAACGTCAGGACAGTTCTGCTCGATGGCTCGACCCAAGGCTAATGCATAACGCAGCGTGAGGTTCTTCTCATAAGAGATCAGACCCTTGGCACCACAGTCGTTGCCACCGTGACCTGCATCGATGACGAGGGTGAACGAACGGGCAGCAAAAGTCTGTGTCAGAGACAGAAAGAGAAACGATAAGATAAATAGTACTTTATGAATTGATGTCTTACGAGTCATAATCAGTCTTTTCACTTCTCTGCTCCGTCGGTCACATATTTCCGCAATGCTCTCACAACACCGTTCTTCCACGTATTGATATTATCATCCGTTAGGGAGAGGGAACTGACGAGCTTGATCACATGGTCGATAGGCATGCCATAACGCAGCACACCGGAGATAAGCTTTGCATAGTTCCAGTATTCGGGATTGAACTTCCCGGACAGGCCCTCAACAGTCGTCTTATAGCCCCGGCGGTTCTCAAACTGAAAGTCGTAACGGTGGGTGCCGTCTGGATTGGTCTGACGGATGATCTTGCCTTTCGTCACGGTCTTAGGAAGCACGATACCCTCATCATCATCCTGAAGGCCCGTGAAGATCTCGTAAGGACGACCGTCGAGCAAGCCTACGAAAGCCACCCATTTATCTCTGTTATTTTGGAAACGCACGACATCACAGTCGAGCTCGTCCGGCCGGTCCTCAATGACCTTCGGACGTTCATAAGAGCCATTGGCCCAGTTTTGTTGTTCTTTTTGCTGATTATCCATGGAAAATTACAAGCTTGTTATACGCTATATAGTACCCGTTATTGTACTTTTGAGTGCAAAAATACCTTTTATTTTCCACAATCTATATAAAAACACGATAAAAGAACTTATTTTTTCAGATTATTTTCCATAACTTTGCACAATTAGGTATGAATAAGGTTCAAAAGAACAAGATAAGCGAAATAATGAATAGCATTAATCAACGAAAGAGCATCCGCAAATATGCTGACCGTGAGGTCACGGATGAGTTGCTTACCCGACTTCTACAGGAAGCCGAGCATACACCCACAATGGGCAACCTCCAGCTTTACAGCGTCGTGGTGACACGAAGCCGGGAGATGAAGGAGAAATTAGCTCCGGCTCATTTCAACCAGCCGATGGTGACGGGCGCACCCGTCGTCCTGACGTTCTGCGCCGACTTCCGCCGCACCTCTCTCTGGGCAGAGAACCGCAAGGCAGAGCCGGGCTACGACAATCTCCTCAGTTTCATCAATGCCGCTACCGACACGCTGCTCTACTGTCAGACGTTCTGCAACCTTGCTGAAGAGGCTGGCTTAGGCACATGTTTCCTCGGCACGACGGTCTACATGCCGCAGATGATCATCGACACGCTCCGTCTGCCGAAGCTCACCTTCCCCGTGGCAACGATCACCCTCGGCTGGCCCGCCGAGGATCCCGCACAAAGCGACAGGCTGCCTATCGAGGCTATCCTGCACAAAGAGACCTACGATGACTACACACCGGAGAAGATCGATAAGTTCTACGGTTACAAAGAGTCGTTGCCGGAGAACAAGCACTTCGTTGAGATCAACCATAAGGAGACGTTGGCGCAGATCTTCACCGACATCCGTTACACCCGTAAGGACAACGAGGCGATGTCGGAAGGTCTTGTCAAGGCTCTCAGGAACCAGGGATTTATCAAGTAAGGAGCAAGCAATGACTGCCATTCAGATTATACCTGTTGAGAACAGCCGCCAGCGTAAGGCTTTTCTCAACTTCTTCTATGACCTCTATCGCGACTGTCCCTATGCCGTGCCTTACCTGTACCTCGCCGAGAAGTTCACGCTGAAGCCGGGCTCCAACCCCGCCTTTGCCTTCTGTGAGGCACGGTGTTTCCTTGCTTATAAGGACGGGAAAGTGGCAGGACGTGTCGCCGCCATCATCAACCGCCGCGCCAACGAGCACTGGAAGCGGAAGATGGTGCGCTTCGGATGGTTCGACTTCATCGATGACCCCGCAGTCTCGGAGGCGCTCCTCAAGGCTGTCGCCGACTGGGGAAAGGCTAAAGGCATGACGGAGATCGCCGGGCCGTTCGGCTTCGAGGACATGGATCGCGAAGGGATGCTCGTCGAAGGTTTCGACCACCTCTCCACGATGTACATCAACTACAACTATCCTTACTATGCCAAGCACATGGAACGGCTCGGCTTCGAGAAAGACAACGACTATGTCGAATACGAGATCAAAGTACCGGAGGTGACACCCGAGAAGTTCTCGCGCACGGCAGCACTGATAGAGAAACGGTACCATCTCGAGCCACGCAAGTTCAACTACCACGACATGAAGACAGGTGGCAGAGGACGCGAACTGTTCCACATCCTCAACGCTACGTACAGTAACCTCTACGGCTACTCCCAGCTCTCCGATGACCAGATAGACACGATTGTCAACAACTACATCAAGCTCTCCGACCTCAACCTCGTGACCTGCGTCGTCGACACAACGAAGGACGACAAGATGGTAGGGTTCGGCGTGTCCTTCCCCTCTTTCTCCGAGGCACTGCGCAAGACGCACGACGGACGCCTCTTCCCGTTGGGCTGGTGGCAACTGCTAAAGGTCATGAAATGGCACAAGACACCCGTCGTCGACCTCCTGCTCATCGGTGTGCTGCCCGAGTACCGCATGAAAGGTGCCAACGCCATCATCTTCAATGACCTCATCTCCTGGTACCGCCGGTATGGTTTCAAATATGCCGTCACGGGACCGCAGATGGAAACGAACAAAGGTGTGCTATCCCAGTGGCAGTACCTCGAATCGGAAGAGATCCGCCGCCACCGCATGTATGTGAGAAACATTTAAACACGATATGGTTCATCCGTTAAATGCATCCATGTTCACACGGATCCATTCACACGAATATTCTCACACGGATCTTAAAGATTTTAAAGATTGTTACGCCGCTTTGCGGCTACACCTACCCCCAGCATCACCGCGTAGCGAATAGCGTAGCCATCTTTAAGATCTTTAAAATCCGTGTGAAAAAAATCTTCAGAAGGACTCGTATGCGTGGATGGATGTAACGGATAAACAAAAAAAAATTCATTATGGATAACGAAATTCTGAAAAACATCAAGGAGCGCCGCTCCGTGCGCCGCTTCAAACAGGAACAGATCACAGACGAGGAGCTCAACACGGTCCTCGAGGCCGGCACATGGGCTCCCACAGGCATGGGCACCCAGGCTCCCTTCATCGTCGCCGTACAGAACGAGGAGCAGAAAGCCGTGCTTTCAAAGATCAACGCAGAGATCATGGGCACGAAGTCGGATCCTTACTACAGTGCCCCAACCCATATCTATGTCTTTGCCCCGAAAGACAATGCCAACAACGTCAAAGACGGCAGTCTCATCCTCG
This sequence comes from uncultured Prevotellaceae bacterium, assembly GCA_902792635.1. Taxonomy (GTDB): domain Bacteria; phylum Bacteroidota; class Bacteroidia; order Bacteroidales; family Bacteroidaceae; genus Prevotella. The sequence continues at coordinate 26,354 of CADBAG010000008.1, forward strand.
GCACGATGATGCTCGCCGCCCACTCCATCGGCCTCGGTTCCTGCTGGATCAACCGTGTCGACAAGATGGTCGCCTATCCAGAGATGCAGCAACTCATGAAAGAATGGGGCCTGCCCGACGGCCTCATCGGCGTCGGCTCCCTCGCCATCGGCTATCCCGACGGTGCGCCACATGCCGCCAAGCCACGCAAAGACGGATATTACCGAGTCATCAAGTAGCACGTAGGGGCGGCCACCATCTTCGATTCTTCCGTTATCGGAAGACAGAAAAAGTGGCCGTCCTAACCCCACAAATAATATTGCATGTTTTCCAAAATAAATTTCTTTCTCGCCCTTCCCCTCGCCCTGCTCTGCACGACAGGCATGGCGCAGAAGCGCGCATTCACCATCGAGGATGTCTATCGCGTGAAGACGGCCTATGGCATCACGGCCACAGCCTCGGGCAAGATGGCCTATACCCTCAGCACCTCTGACCTCTATCAGCAGAAGTCAACATCGAACATCTACACCGCCGACGGCAGAGCCGTGACAACGGACGGCAAGAGCTACGCCCCGGAATGGAGCGCTGACGGCAAGTACATCTATTACACATCATCGCGCAGCGGCCTTCCGCAGGTGTGGCGCGCCGAGGCCACCAACCCATCAGCTGCCGTGCAACTGACCGATTATCAGTTGGGCGTGCAGGGAGCAGTGGTGTCGCCCAACGGCCGTTACATCGCCTTCGCAGCTGAGGTAGACCCCGACCTCAAAGATGCTGACGGCTCACTAAACAAGAAAGCCAACGAGACGAAAGCGAAGAACCCTATCCAGGCGCACACGAGCGACCGCCTGCTCTTCCGTCACTGGACAGAATACACCGATGGCAAATACTGGCACATCATCGTCTACGACACGGTGAACAAGACCTACACCGACGTCACACCGGGGAAGTTCCATTCTCCCATGTTCTCACCTTCCGGTCCTTCGGGCTTCGTCTTCTCACCCGACAGCCGTGAACTGTGCTATCTCAGCAACCACGACGCCCGTCCCGAGGCCAGCACGAACTGTGACCTTTGGACGGTGTCTGCCAATGGTGGCGAGGCTAAAAACCTCACGGCCGACAACAAGGCGTGGGACGGCTCACCTCAGTATTCGCCCGATGGTCGTTATATCGCCTACCGTTTCCAGCGCACGCCGGGCTACGAGAGCGACCGTTTCATCCTCGCACTCATCGACCGTAAGACGGGTGCTAAGCGTGTGCTCACGGAGACCTTCGACAACTGGGTCGACGATTACAAATGGTCGGACGACTCGAAGAAGATCTATTTCCTCGGTGAGGTGCGGGGTGCCGAGCCGCTCTATGAACTCGACGTCAAGACCGGCAAACGGCGCTGTCTCATCGCCGACAAGGCAATCTCCGGCTTCGACTTCGACGGCAAGGGTAACCTCTGGTTCTCATATTCCACCACGGGCAAGCCGACAGCGATCTACCAGACGACGCTGAAGAACCCAAAGAAGATCACACAGGTCACGCATTACAACGACTCCTTGGAAGCTGCCGTCGATATCCGGCCGTCCGAGCAGATGTGGGTCAAAGGGGCTGACGGCGACTCCGTGGAGGTGTTCATCGTCAAGCCGCACGACTTCGACCCTGCTAAGAAATATCCGCTCGTCATCAATGTCCATGGCGGTCCGCAGATGCAATGGATGAACTCCTTCCGCGCCGACTGGCAGGTCTATCCCGGTGCAGGTTACGTCGTGGCTTATCCTAACCCGCACGGCTCGACGGGCTACGGTCAGAAGTTCTGCCGCGATATCAGTGGCTCATGGGGTGGACGTCCTTTCGAGGATGTCATGAAGGTCACCGACGCCCTCGCACAGCTGTCGTATGTCGACTCCACACGCATGGGTGCCATGGGATGGAGCTACGGCGGTTACTTCATGAACTGGCTGCAAGGACAAACGAAACGGTTCAAGTGTCTCGCCTCGATGATGGGCCTCTACGACCTGCGCTCGATGTGGGGCGGCACGGAGGAACTGTGGTTCCCGAACTTCGACCTCGAGGGACAGCCGTGGAACTCAGAGCTCTATAAGAAATGGAGCCCGTCGGAGTATGTGAAGAACTTCGCCACACCGACACTCATCATCACCGGTGAGCGCGACTACCGCGTGCCTTACACCCAGGCCCTGCAGTATTTCTCCACGCTTCAGACCCTCGGCATCCCGAGCCGCATCATCGTCTTCGATAACGACGGTCACTGGCCGAGCACCCTCAAGTCGATGCCGCTCTATTACAATGCCCACCTCGAGTGGTTCCATAAATACCTCGGTGGTGCACCCGCGCCGTGGAGCACAGAGGAGATGGTGAAGAAGGCACCGTGGGAGAAATAGAAACCAGAACAACTCTTATCATAATGCTCCACATAAAAAAAAATCTATTTTCTCTTTTTCTTCTCCTCCCCCTCGCCCTCTCCGCCCAGAACGCTACTCATTCCTCCGAGACGCTGCAACAGTTGGCGGTGCGTCTGCTCAACGGCAAGCAGGGGAGCATCGTCGCTATCGAACCGAAGACGGGCCGGATCCTCGCCCTTGTCAGTCGTGACAAGATTGGCGACGGCATCAACCGTGCCGTCTCGACGACCTATTCGCCCGGCTCGACGTTCAAGACAGCACAGGCATTGTACCTTCTCTCCTCCGGCTGGCTCAGTCCCGAGCAGACCTATCCCTGCCACAGAGGATTCTACTATGATGGCATCCATGTCGGCTGCCACGTTCACAAAGCTCCACTCGACCTCGTCGGTGCCATCGGACAGTCGTGCAACAGTTATTTCTGCAAGGCGTTTCAGGAATATATGGACGACCGCAGTTTCACTCTGACCAAATGGCGGGCCATCAACCACTGGGCCCGCTTCATGCACAGTCTCGGCCTCGGCATCCGCATCGCACCCTCGCTCACCGACGAGGCACGTGGCGTCATTCCCGACTCCACCTACCTCCGCAACCACTACCGGGCATGGAACGGCACGACGATCATGTGGATGGGCATGGGGCAAGGCGAAGTCAAGACCTCACCGCTACAGCTCTGTAACCTCGCCGCCCTCATCGCCAACGGCGGCTGGTGGATAACGCCGCATTTCGATAACAGCCATCAAGGCTCCAAGAATCAAAGCATCGACAGCATTCCTGCGGTCAAGCCCGTCCGTCATGAGTCCTTGGCGACCCCCGAGGCCCTTGCCCTCGTACAGCGTGGCATGCGTCTCTGTGTCACCCACGGCACGGCAGCAGCTATCAACACGCCGGCCTACCGTATCTGTGGCAAGACAGGCACAGCAGAGAACAAAGGAGAAGACCATAGCGCCTTCATGGGCTACGCCCCGATGACCAATGCCCGTGTTGCCGTCAGCGTCTACGTCGAGAACGGTGGCTTCGGTGCCGACCTCGCTGCCCCCATCGCATCTCTCATCATAGAGAAAGCCCTCACCGGTCACCTCTCCCCTGCCTCAGAAGCAAAAGCAAAGCGTTGGGCGAGACGCAACGTCAAGATAACGCCAGTGGAGGTTCCTATCAACTTTGATGATCTTTAGCCGACACGTGACAACCAATGGGCTGACACGTGCCAAACAATTGGCCGACACGTGCCAAACAATTGGCCGACACGTGCCAACCAATTGGCCGCCACGTGTCGGCCAATCTGCTGACGGCCCCACCCACACCCCTCCCCCATCCAGGGGAGGGGGAATATTACCCTGTTAAACCATTGAAGCGGGCGAATGAGTTCTTGAAGCATTTCTTTCCCTCCCCTGGATGGGGGAGGGGCGGGGGTGGGGCCAACAGTTAGTATTTTTTTGCGCCAACCATTTTGCCAACCCAATTTAAACTCGTATCTTTGCAACATAGGGAATACAATCATGATTGACAGGCAGACAGTAGAAAAGATCAAAGACGCGGCAAACATCGTGGATGTCGTGTCGGAGTTCGTCACGTTGAAGAAATCGGGAGCCAACTACAAAGGGCTCTGTCCGTTCCACAACGAGAAGACGCCGTCGTTTTATGTCTCCCCCGCCCGCGGCACCTGCCACTGCTTCGGCTGTGGCAAAGGCGGTAATGCCGTGACGTTCATCATGGAGCACGAACAGCTCACCTATCCCGAGGCGCTGCGCTGGCTCGCGAAGAAATACCATATCGAGATCCACGAGCGTGAGCTGACGAATGAGGAGAAAGAGGAACAGTCGAAGCGCGAGTCGATGTTCATCGTCAACGAGTGGGCAGAGAAATATTTCGAGGATCTGCTCCACAACCATCCCGACGGTCAGGCCATCGGCCTGCAGTATTTCCGCTCCCGCGGTTTCCGCGATGACATCATCAAGAAGTTCAACCTCGGCTACGACCTCCCCGACCGTTTCCTTCTTGCTTCGGCAGCCAAACGGAAAGGTTACAAAGCGGAGTTTCTCACCGCCACCGGCCTCTGTTACCAGACGGAGCGCGGCGAGCTCATCGACCGTTTCGCCGGCCGTGTCGTCTTCCCCTGGACAGGCGTGAGCGGTAAGGTCGTGGGCTTCACGGCACGTGTCCTCGACAAGCGCACGAAAGGTGTCAACCAGAAATATGTCAACTCCCCCGACTCCGAGGTGTTCCACAAAGACCATGAGCTCTACGGCATCTGGCAGGCCAAACGTGCCATCGCCAAGGAGGATCGTGTCTACATGGTCGAAGGACAGGCCGACGTCATCTCCATGCACCAGTGTGGCATCGAGAATGTCGTTGCCAACTCCGGCACGGCACTGAGTATCCACCAGATCCACATGCTCCACCGTTTCACCTCGAACATCACACTCATCTACGACGGTGACGCAGCCGGCATCCATGCCGCCCTGCGTGGTACCGACATGCTGCTCTCCGAGGGTATGAGCCTCCGTGTGCTCCTCCTCCCCGGCGGCCAGGATCCCGACGAGTTCGCGCGCACCCATACGGCGGACGATTTCAAGAAATATATCGAAGAGCACCAGGAGGACTTCATCCAGTTCAAGACCGACCTGCTGCTCAAAGGTGAGACGGATCCGAAGAAACGTGCCGACGGCATCAGTTCCATCGTGGAGAGTATCTCCGTCATCCAGGACCCTATCCTCCGCGACACTTATATCCACGACTGCTCACAACGCATCGGCATCTCCGAGGCTACACTCATCAACAGAATGAATGGGTTCATCAGAAGCCTCTCCCCTGCCCTCCCCCGTAGGGAGGAAAGCCTCTCCCCAACCCTCCCCCGTAGGGAGGGAGAAAGCGGTTCCGGGCTCAATCAGCGGCTCTATACCCCTCCCTACGGGGGAGGGGATAGGGGAGAGGCCTCTCTTCTCCGCCTCCTCATCAAGCATGGCGAATGTGTCATATATAAAGATGTGAAGGACGACGAAGGCGGTATCCATAACCTCACCGTGGCACAGGTCATCGCCTACAGTCTCGGACAGGACGGCCTCGACCTCGGCAACGACCTCTACAACGCCATCCTCAACGAGGCAGCAGAGAAGAGCAGTGACCCACAGTGGAAAGCTGAACCTTACTTCCTCCATCACGACGACATCAACATCTGTCAGCTCGCCACTCAGCTCTCTGCCGACCGTTACCATATCACGGAACAGAAAGAGGAAGGGCCGCAGAACAAAGAGGCAGAACTGCAGCGCGCTGAAAACAAAGCCGAAGCCATCCGTAACCAGACGGAGCATCTCCTCCTCGACTTCCGTATGGCGTATGTCGAGCGTCATCTCAAAGAGCTTCAGGCGAAGATGTCACGGGCCGGCAACGACATGGCAAAGATCAAGAAGCTCATGGCCGACTACAAGGACATGCAACAGATCCGTAACGCCCTCGCCAAGCAGCTCGGCAACAGCATCATATTATAACATTTTTTGCGAAAACTGCCCGTTTCTCATTTTTTCATGCTATCTTTGTAAAAATAATAAGAAACACGGTATGCAGACACTCGATATCATATCATCCATCATCCTTCTCATGGTTGCCGTTGCCTTGGCCGTCTATTGGGTGCTGAGGATCCGCAACATGAGAAGATCGCTGCGCCTGCCTTTCATCAACGACCATAAGGTCATCATCACACAGGCGCTGCGCAAGATGAACATCAAACCCGAATGGGAGAAAGAGGAGGACAAACAGGTGGTCCACTTCACCTACCAAGGCGGTCATTTCAATATCGCCTTAGAGAAAGGCAGTCCCTATGCTCGCGTCTCCTTCCTCTATTTCTACAAGACCGACATGGACAAGCTCGATGCCGTGCGCCTCACGTGTAACCTCTGCAACCTCAACACCGATGCCTGCCGCATCGTCTACACCGTCAACGAGAAAGAGAACGACGTCGACGTCCATCTCATCAGCGTCCTGCCTATCATGCGCGAGGGGATGAACGAAGAACTGCAGCGTGTCATGGGCGACGCCTTCCGCTGGCAAGATGCGTTCTCCGAAAGGATGAAGATGCAGCCAAAGACGAAAGGCACCGATGTAGAGAAAGTTAAAGCCGAATACAAACGCGAACTCGAACTCATCCGCGAGCAGGAGATGACCCACCAGAAGGAAGGACCCGACTGGCATGAGACACGTACGGATGCCCACACGCTCAAGGACCTCTTGGCCACGACGATGGGACTGACGGACATCATCCCTACAGAGATGACTGTCTCTAAAGAAGAGTCAACAGTGACGCTCACCGACCCCGACGAGATCCTTAACACGAAGATAAGTGACTTCCTCATCGCTGACAACACCTTCGCACACAAGTCGGCGTTCGCCAAGCTCGACTTCTACGACCCGCGCGACATCCTCAAGGAGCGCCATCTGATGATCGATGTCGAGAGTGAGGATCAGACGAAAGACACGCTCTACTACCGCGCTACCCTGTCGCTGGCACCCGTCTCCCTCACTATCAATATGGATGAGAGCTCGGAGCAACGGGAGAAGAAGATGACGAGCGTGCTCCTCGGCTACGATCTCACACCTTCGAAGGAGCGTCTTGCCCATTTCCGCTACGTCTGGAAAGAAGCGTTGGACAAGAGCAAGAAAGGACAGGAGGACGACATGTCGGAAGACGAGAAGGTCCTCGCCAAGATGCAAGACTCCCACATGGCGGAGAACTTCTTCACGGGCATGCAGCTCTACCTACACAAACGTTACTACGAGGCAGTAGGACACCTCACCGATACCTACCGGGAAATGACTCGGAAAGTGGATGGCAAGGGACGTTTCCTAAAAGAGAGCTTTGACGAGATCGCTTACCTCATAGGATGCTGTTACATGTGCCTGCACCAGTATGAGAAAGCTTGTTTCTACCTCCAGGTGACACTCCCTGCCACGCGCGAGGCATACACCGAGGCTTATATCAACTGCCTCGTCAACAACCACGACTTCCGCGCCATGGATAACATCAACGGACTGTTGGAGAACATCGAGATGATCATCCGGTCCCTTGACATGGGGAATGGGAATGAAGACGATGAGGAGGAGCTGGACCCCAAGACAGCCCAGGAGAAGGAACGGATGATGCATTTCGCCGCCTTCGTCAAGCGACGCAAAGCCTACCTCCTCGTCAGCCTCGGCAAATACGATGAGGCAGAAGCATTGCTCAAGAAACTCCTCGATGACCCGGAGAACAGTGACTTTGCCTTGACAGAGTTAGCATACATACAAAATAATAGAACGAAATAGAATTATGTATTACATCGAAAAATCATTTGAGATATCAGCCTGCCACCACCTCATCCTCGACCACGGCAGCAAGTGTGAGAACGTACATGGTCACAACTGGGCGGTGACGGTCTATTGCAAGTCGGAAGAGCTTGACAACAACGGTATGGTCGTTGACTTCACGATCATCAAACAGAAGATCCACGGCAAGCTCGACCATCAGGACCTCAACCAGGTGCTCGACTTCAACCCTACGGCGGAGAACATCGCCAAATGGATTGTCGACACCATTCCTCATTGCTACAAGGCACGCGTGGCAGAGACCTCTAACAACGTCGCTATCTACGAGAAATAAGAATGATGGAACAGACCTATCGTGTCAATGACATCTTCTATTCGCTCCAGGGCGAGGGACACAACACCGGGCGCGCCGCCATCTTCGTGCGCTTCAGTGGCTGTAACCTCCGCTGCCCGTTCTGCGACACCGACTTCTCCCATTACGAGACGATGACGGCACAGGAGATCATCCGCCGCATGCTATCTCTCGTCCCCAATAGTGAGGACAAGCCTATTGTGGTGCTCACGGGCGGCGAGCCGACACTGCAGGTCGACAGTGCGCTCCTCGACGCTATACACACAGTCTTCCCGTTCATCGCCATGGAGAGCAACGGCACCAAGGAGCCACCGGCAGAACTCGACTGGCTCACGGTATCGCCGAAGGAGAAGGTGTCGGTCCGGCGGTGCAACGAACTGAAGGTGCTCTACGACGAAGCGAACGAGCCCGACGACCGCGGCATCCAGGCCGACTATTATTACCTCCAGCCGCTCGACACGGGCAGAGCCCAAGAGAACAAAGACATCCTTGAGCACTGCGTCAGGTACATCAAAGCCCATCCACGCTGGCGCCTCAGCCTACAGATGCATAAACTCATCGGGATAAAATAAGGAGATAACGAGGAGACATGGAATACCTCTATTGGATCTTTTATGCCCTTTACATCATCGTCGATGCATTGGTGATGATCAAGGTCGTCATGGACAACCGGCAACCCGCCAAGACCATGGCATGGATCCTTGTGCTCTGGGCCTTGCCAATAATAGGTATCCTCCTTTATATCTTCTTCGGTCAGAACACACGCAAGGAGCGCCTCATCTCCGAGCGCTCCCTGAGTCAGTTGACGAAGCGCTCGATGTTCGAATATATCGAGCAGCGTGACCTGCGCCTCCCCGAGTCGCACCGTCCGCTGATGTTGCTGTTCAAGAACCAGAGCATGGCACTGCCGTTCAAAGACAACGATGTGACACTCTACACCTCCGGCTATGCGTTCTTCCCCGCCCTGCTCCATGCCATCAGTCTCGCCCAGCATCATATCCATATCGACATCTTCATCTTTGAAGATGACGAGCTCGGCAACCTCATCGCTGACGCCCTCATCGACCGCGCCCGGCACGGCGTGGAGGTACGTGTCATCTACGACGACGTAGGCTGCTGGAAGGTGAAAAACGCGTTCTATGAGCGTATGCGCAATGCCGGCATCGACGTCCATCCCTTCATGCCGGTGAAGTTCCCGGCTTTCACGTCGAAAGCCAACTACCGTAACCACCGTAAGATCATCGTCATCGACGGGAAGGTGGGGTTCATCGGCGGTATGAACTTCGCCACACGATACGTCAAAGGCACGGGCACACAGCCCTGGCGCGACACGATGATGCGGATCACCGGCGGTGCCGTCTACGGCCTGCAGCGTGCCTTCCTCATCGACTGGTACTTCGTCGACCGCACGCTCATCACGAGTCGCGACTACTACCCTCCCTTGGAGACTGACAACCATAACAACTGTATCGCTCAGGTCGTCACGAGCAGTCCCGTGACGGAGTGGCCCGACATCATGCAAGGTTACGTCCGTATCCTCCTCGAGGCCAAGCGTTACGTCTATATCGAGACCCCTTATTTCCTCCCCACGGAGCCCGTGCTCTTCGCCCTGCGCACGGCAGCCCTCGCCGGTGTCGACGTACGGATCATCATCCCCATGCACAGTGACACGCGCGTCGTCGAATGGGCCAGTATCAGCTATGTCAAAGAGGTCATAGAAGCCGGGGTGAAGGTCTATCTCTACCAGGCAGGCTTCAACCACTCGAAGTTCCTCGTCAGCGACGACAGCATCTGCACCTGCGGCAGCACGAACGTCGACTTCCGCAGTTTCGAGCACGACTTCGAGGCCAACGTCTTCTTCTACGACGAGGGACTGGCGCTGCGCATGAAGAAGATGTTCCTCGACGACGAGGCCGTCAGTCCCCTTGCCACAGAGGTCTATGCCAAGACCCCCTTCCCGTTCCGCAAGCGACTGTGGGCAAGTATTGTCCGGCTTCTTAGCCCGCTCTTATGATTTTTTTCGTAACTTTGCATTCAAGAAGATAAAGACATGAAAAAAAGATTCAATACACCCACGATCCTCGGCGGCTGCGTCTTCCTCTTAGCGTTGCTGTGTATCCTGAGCATCGGCTCCCCGATCCACTTCGACCATGAGCGCAGCGTGCGGGAGAAAGCCGTCAAAGCCCGTCTCATGACGATACGCTCGGCCGAAGAGCGTTACCGTGCCCAGCACGGCGTCTATGCCGGCAGTTTCAAGGAACTCGCGCAGAGCGGCCTCCTCGCCGACTCCCTCTCTTTCATCCCCTACACCGATGGCACCCGTTTCTCCCTCACCGCCACGACACTCCCCGGCAAGAGCGGACGGAAGATCCCCGTCATGGAGTGTGCCGCGACCTACAGTCAGTACCTCGCAGGCCTCGATAAGACGAGCATCAGTGATCTCACGGACCAGGCAGCCACCAACGGCCAGTTCCCCGGCCTGAAGATCGGCGACACCGAGAACCCGAACGATAATACGGGAAACTGGTAGGCCTCTCCCCAACCCTCCCCCGTAGGGAGGGAGAGCAATACCCAAGTAGCATCAACGGCTTCACCCCCTCCCTGAAGGGGAGGGTTGGGGTGGGGTCTCTCATTTAGAATATATTATGTCCCACAGAATGACCATACGCGCCTGCTCATCATCCCTCGCCTTCGCTTTGCCCGAGGCTGAGGACCGCACGCGCATCCGTTTCAACAGATACATCTCGAAGAGCGGCATCTCCATCGCCGCCAACCTCCGCGACGCTTTCAAGACCGTGGAGATGTTGCGCGAGCCCATCGGCCGCGCCACACTGCTCGTCGACACTCCCGCTCTCCTCATCCCTCTCGATGAATATAAAGAGGGAGACAAGGATATCCTCTACAAGCACTCCTTCCCCTCCACGGAAGGCTCAACGATCGTTGCCAACGCCCTCCCCGACCTCAATGCCGTGGCGCTCTTCGCTCTCAACCGCGACCTCAAGACCGTAGTCGAGGATCACTGCGACGAGGTGCGTTACGTCCATCTCCTCCAGCCCGTCTGGGACTATCTCCACCGCCGCAGTTTCCTTGGCAACCGCCGCAAGCTCTACGTCTATTTCCACGACAACAACCAGTTGGAGATCTTCAGCTTCGAGCGTAACCATTTCATCTTCTACAACCGTTACGAGGCACGGTCCATCAAGGACATGGTCTACTTCATCCTCTTCGTGTGGAAACAGTTAGCCCTCGACCAGATGCGCGACGAGCTCTTCCTTGTCGGGGACATCCCCGAGAAGGATAACCTCCTCAAAGCCCTCCGCATCTACGTGCAGATGGTGGCGGTCATCAATGCCGCGGCAAGTTTCAACAACGTCCCCCTGACCCAGGAGAAATGCATCACCTTTGACATGATAACAGCATTATTAGCATGAGAATCATTACCGGACAATATAAAGGTCGGCATTTCGACATACCACGTACCTTCAAGGCACGCCCCACAACCGACTTCGCCAAGGAGAACATCTTCAATGTCCTCAACGGCTATATCGACTTCGATGGCTCCGCCGCCCTCGACCTCTTCGCCGGCACCGGCAGCATCTCCTTAGAGATGCTCTCGCGCGGCTGTGCCCCAGTCGTCAGCGTCGAGGCAGACCGCGACCATGCCGCCTTCATCGCTCAGTGCATGAAGAAGATCGGCACAACAGACAACGTCCTTATCCGTGGCGACGTTTTCCGTTTCCTGAAGAAATGTCATGAGCAGTTCGACTTCATCTTTGCCGACCCACCCTACGCCCTTGAGAACCTCGCCACGCTCCCCGGCCTCGTCCTCGGCAACGACCTCCTCAAGCCCGACGGCATCTTCGTCCTCGAGCACGGCAAGGACTATGACTTCTCCAACGAGCCCCGGTTCCTCGAGCATCGCAGCTACGGCAGTGTCAACTTCTCTTTGTTCCGATGAAGACCTATGAACTCGTCGACCGTATTATCGGCAACTTCGGCTTCTCTCCCACCCCCGACCAGCACCACGCCTTAGACGTCTTCTCCCGGTTCCTCGCTGACCGTCGCCGCGAGGCCGTGATGATCCTCCGTGGCTCCGCTGGAACGGGTAAGACATCCCTCGCCGCCGCCATCGTCTACACCCTCCACACCCTCGGCCAGCACCTCGTGCTCATGGCGCCAACAGGCCGTGCCGCGAAGGTCTTCTCGCTGAGCAGCGGCATGCCCGCCTCGACGATCCACCGCACGATCTACCGCGAGAAGAAATTCACGGGCGTGGAAGGGTCCTTCGACCTTAACTTCAACATCCATAAGAACACGCTCTTCGTCGTCGACGAGGCCTCGATGATCGGCAACGGCAGTGCCGGGGAGAGCGGCTTCGGCTCAGGCAGCGTGCTCTACGACCTCATGCGTTACGTCTACAACGGTAACAACTGCCGACTGATGCTCATCGGCGACAAGGCACAGCTGCCGCCCGTCGGCGAGGAAGAGGCGCCGGCACTGTCGGCACAGGAGCTCGAGAACTACGGCCTCATCGTCTATCAGTGTGACCTCGACGAGGTGCTGCGACAAGGAGAAAACTCCGGCATCCTCTACAACGCCACACGGATCCGTAAGATGATCACACACAGTGAGATGACCCAACTGCCGAAGATCCGCTTCGCCGGTTTCTCCGACATCTGTGTCATGCCCGGCAACGAACTCATCGAGAGTCTCGCCTCGAGCTATAGTAACATCGGAACGGATGATACCATTGTGATCACCCGCTCCAACAAACGCGCGAACATCTATAACCAGGGTATCCGTAACACCATCCTCGACCGTGAGGAGGCGCTCTGTCCGGGCGACATGCTCATGATCGTCAAGAACAAGTACATCACGAACGACGAACCCGACGAGAGCCTCGACACGAACCCCAAGAGTAACCCGAGCAACAATGCCAAAGAGACGTTCATCGCCAATGGTGACCGGTGTGTCGTGCGCCGCGTCCATAACTTCGTTGACCTCTACGGTTTCCATTTCGCTGACGCCACGTTGGCGTTCCCCGACTTCAACGACTATGAGCTCGACACGACGATCATCCTCGACACGCTAATGAGTGAGGCGCCGGCCCTGACGCGGGAGCAGAACGAGAAACTCTTCAACGCTGTCATGGAGGATTATCAGGACATCCCCACAAAGCCCGAGCGCATGAAAGCCCTCCGCAAAGACAAGTATTTCAATGCCATCCAGGTGAAGTTCGCCTATGCCGTGACCTGTCACAAGGCGCAAGGCGGACAGTGGCGCCATGTCTACCTCGACCAGGGTTACATGACGGACGACATGCTCACCCCCGACTATATCCACTGGCTCTACACCGCCTTCACCCGTGCCCGCGATAAGCTGTTCCTGGTCAACTGGCCAGGGACGCAGGTATTATAAGGTTAGGACGGCCATAAGGCCGTCCTAACCTTATAATACGCAAAAGATCGATGTCTCACACGGATTCTAAAGATCTTAAAGATTTTGCTACGCTGCGTTGCAGCTACGCTTACCCCAGCATCACCGCGTAGCGAACAGCGTAGCCCTCTTTAAGATCTTTATAATCCGTGTGAGAAAAAAAATCGAGCCGTACGGTTGAAAATTAACGTCCTCGTTGAATAAGCACCTCGGAGAGGTGCCACATGATTAGCCCCAGGTAAGGAGCGCAGCGACGTAACCTGG
>CADBAG010000008.1:40126-80691 GCA_902792635.1 uncultured Prevotellaceae bacterium
GGGCTAACCATGTTTGCCCTCTTCGAGGGCATTCAACGTCAACTTGGCTACTCTCTATTGCCATTATCAGAATCCCAAATTTCAACCGTACAGTTCGAAAAAAATCCATGTGGAAATATATGTGAGAAAAAACATGTGAGAAAAATATTAGAGATGACAGAAGAGATTGAGATAGATTGTAATTCTGCACAAATAGGTACCATTTGTGCAGAAAAGGCGTGTTTTCCTATCATTTCTTTGGCAGGGCGGTAAAAATATTGTAATTTTGCTCCGTCATAGCAGTGATAACTGTTGGAATAACACATAATTATATATTAGACTTACATGAAATTGAACATTGTAGTACTTGCCAAGCAAGTACCCGACACGCGTAATGTCGGTAAGGATGCCATGACAGCCGAGGGCACGGTGAACCGTGCAGCCCTGCCTGCCATCTTCAATCCCGAAGACCTTAACGCGTTGGAGCAGGCTCTGCGCCTGAAGGATCAGGATCCTGAGAACGTACACGTCGGTGTCATCACCATGGGTCCTCCCCGTGCTGGCGAGATCCTTCGTCAGAGTCTCTACCGTGGTGCCGATGAGGGCTGGCTGCTCACCGACCGCAAGAGTGCGGGAGCTGATACCCTCGCCACCGCTTATTTCCTCTCCAAAGCTATCGAGAAGATCAACAACGAAGTGTTCCATGTCGACCTCGTCCTCGGCGGACGTCAGGCTATCGACGGTGACACGGCACAGGTAGGCCCGCAGGTGGCCCAGAAGCTCGGCCTCAACCAGGTGACCTATGCTGAGGAGATCAAGGAAGTGAAGGACGGCAAGGCTACAATCGTGCGTCATATCGATGGCGGCGTGGAGACCGTTGTTGCTCCCCTGCCGGTGATGGTGACCGTGAACGGCACCGCCGCTCCCGCACGTCCCTGCAACGCTAAGCGCGTCATGAAATACAAATACGCTACCTGTCCTATGGAGCGCAAGGGCGACGAGCCCTGGACCGCCCTCTATGAGACACGTCCTTACCTCACCCTCGGCCAGTGGAGCATCGCCGACTGCGGTGCCGACTACGACCAGTGCGGTCTCGCCGGTTCGCCAACGAAGGTGAAGGCTGTGAAGAACATCGTCTTCCAGGCCAAAGAGAGCAAGCGCCTCACGGCATCCGATGCGGATATCGAGGGTCTGATCAAGGAACTGCTCGACGAAAGTATTATAGGATAATCAGTTTTTTAGTTCTTAAGTTTTTGAGTTTTTAAGCTCTTAATTACAATATCAAGTCGATGACAGAATATCTGAATTACAATATCAAGTCAATGACAGAATAAACATATTAAAAGCTCAAAAACTCATGAACTCATAAACTCATAAACTCAAAATCATGAACAACGTATTTGTATATTGCGAGATAGAAGGCACCACCGTCCGGGAGGTGTCACAGGAACTGCTCACGAAAGGCCGTAAGCTCGCCGACACCCTCGGCGTGGAGCTCGAAGCCATCGTGGCAGGCACAGGAATCAAAGGTAAGGTAGAGGACCAGATCCTGCCTTACGGCGTGGACAAGCTCTTCGTCTTCGATGGCGAGGGCCTCTTCCCTTACACATCGGCTCCCCACACCGACATCGTCGTCAACCTCTTCAAAGAGGAGAAGCCGCAGATCGCCCTCATGGGTGCTACGGTCATCGGCCGTGACCTCGGTCCGCGTGTGTCGTCCTCTCTGACCTCCGGCCTCACCGCCGACTGCACACAGCTCGAGATCGGTGACTACGACGACAAGAAGACCGGCAAGCACTACGACAACCTGCTCTACCAGATCCGTCCGGCCTTCGGTGGTAACATCGTGGCAACGATCGTCAACCCCGACCACCGTCCGCAGATGGCTACCGTGCGCTCCGGCGTCATGCAGAAAGCCCTCTATACAGGCAAGGCCAAGGGTGAGGTCGTCTATCCCGATCCGAAGAAATATGTCAACCCGCTGTCTTACGCCGTACAGGTCATCGACCGTCACGTCGAGGCTGCGAAGAACAACCTCAAGAGTGCGCCTATCGTCGTGGCCGGTGGCTACGGCATGGGCTCGAAGGAAGGCTTCGACATGCTCTTCGAGCTCGCCAAGGAGCTCCATGGTGAGGTCGGTGCCAGCCGTGCCGCTGTGGATGCCGGTTGGGTAGACCACGACCGTCAGGTAGGCCAGACAGGTGTCACCGTCCATCCGAAGGTGTATATCGCCTGCGGTATCAGCGGACAGATCCAGCACATCGCCGGCATGCAGGACGCAGGTATCATCATCTCTGTCAACAGTGATCCCGATGCTCCTATCAACGCCATCGCCGACTATGTCATCACCGGCACCGTAGAGGAGGTTGTACCGAAACTCATCAAGTATTACAAGCAGAACAGTAAATAAGTTATTGAGTTCTTAAGTTTTTAAGTTTCTAAGTTTTTAAGCTTTTAATTAGTCTATTCAATAATAGAGATGACAATGAATTCTATAAAGGGTTCATGAAACATACTAAAAGCTAAAAACTCATAAACTCATAAACTCATAAACTCATAAACTCATAAACTCAATACCATGATTGATTCAAAAAAATTAGAATATTACCTCGACTCACCGCTGATGAAGCGGATCGTAGAGTTGAAAGAGCGCGACTTCGCCGACAAGGACCAGTTCGACTACGCACCTGTCTCTTATGAGGATGCCATCGAGAACTATAAGCGTATCGTAGAGATCACGGACGGAGTGGCAAAGGATGTCATCGAGCCTAACTCCGAGAGCGTGGACCTCGAAGGTCCGCACCTCGAGAACAACCGCATGATCTATGCCTCGAAGACTTATGAGAACCTCGACGCCACGCGTAAGGCTGGCCTGTGGGGTGTCACGATGCCCCGCCGCTTCGGTGGTCTGAACCTCCCGATGACAGTGTTCTCCATGCTCTCCGAGCTCGTCTCTGCTGCCGACAGCGGCTTCCAGAACGTATGGTCGCTGCAGAGCTGTATCGACACCCTCTATGAGTTCGGTACCCCCGAGCAGCAGGCTAAGTATATCCCGCGTATCTGCGCCGGTGAGACGATGTCTATGGACCTCACAGAGCCCGATGCCGGTTCCGACCTGCAGCATGTCATGCTGAAAGCTACGCAGGATCCTGACGGTACCTGGCGTCTGAACGGTGTGAAGCGTTTCATCACCAATGGTGACTCTGACATCCACCTCGTCCTCGCCCGTTCTGAGGAGGGCACACACGACGGCCGTGGCCTGTCGATGTTCATCTACGACAAGCGCGATGGTGGTGTCGACGTCCGTCACATCGAGAACAAGCTCGGTATCCACGGCTCACCGACGTGTGAGCTCGTCTATAAGAACGCCAAGGCAGAGCTCTGCGGTGAGCGTCGCCTCGGACTGATCAAGTACGTCATGAGTCTGATGAACGGTGCCCGTCTCGGCATCGCTGCCCAGAGCGTCGGCTTGGAGCAGGAGGCTTACGACCAGGCTGTGGCTTACGCCCGCGAGCGTAAGCAGTTCGGTGAGGCTATCATCAACTTCCCCGCTGTCTACGACATGCTGTCGCGCATGAAGGCTAAGATCGATGCCAGCCGTGCTATTCTCTATCAGACATCCCGTTTCGTCGATATCTACAAGACCCTTGAGGACATCTCCCGCGAACGTAAGCTCACCGCTGAGGAGCGTAAGGAGATGAAGACCTACAGCCGTCTCGCTGACGCCTTCACACCGTTAGGTAAGGGTATGACGTCTGAGTTCGCCAACCAGAATGCCTACGACTGCGTGAGCGTGCATGGTGGCTCCGGCTTCATCATGGAGTACAAGGCACAGCGTCTGCTCCGCGACGCCCGTATCTTCTCTATCTACGAGGGTACGACACAGCTGCAGGTCGTCGCTGCCATCCGTTACATCACGAACGGCACGTACCTAAACATCATGAAGGAGATGCTGACCGAGGAGGTATCTGAGGCTGTCAAGCCGCTCCGCGACCGCATCGCTAAGTGTGTGGACCTCTATGCCGAGGCTGTGGAGAAGGTCAAGGCTGATGCCAACCAGGCTGAGCATGACTTCCTCGGCCGCCGTCTGTACAACATGACGGGTGACATCATCCTCTCGCTCCTGCTGCTCCGTGACGCCACAAAGGCTCCTGAGGAGTTTGAGAAGAGTGCCAACATCTTCGTACGTATGGCTGAGGAGGAGTGCATCGGCGCTCACGCCTACATCATGAACTTCTCTGCTGACGATCTGAAGAACTTCGTAGCAGAATAACAAAAGTTAGGAGTTAGGAGATAGGAGTTAGGAGTTAATATCCGATCACTAACAATTAAAAACGGTGGGAATATTTCCCAACCGTAGGGGCGGCCACTATTTTCGATTCTTCCGTTATCGGAAGACGGAAAATGTGGCCGCCCTATTGTGTTTATGGTAATTATATTGGCTTCGCCAAGAATCGATACAAATCTATCAATCTGTCTATATGGCCCCGTGGGAAAATTTGAAAGATTTGATTAGATTTGAACGATTCTTGGCGAAGCCAATAAAACAATAGGGCGGCACGCCTAACCAAGCCTACCGCCCCTACGGGTATACTATTAACTCCTAACTCCTATCTCCTAACTCCTAACTCCTAACTCACCACTTCGTGTTTTCCGGTTTATACTCCGGCACGATGGCTTTCATCTGTGCCACGACATCCTTTTCATCATAGGTTCCTGCTGTCGCGATGAGGTTGTCGATGGCTTTAGACACATCCTCGAAGGCGTATTGTCGGACCTTCGCAATACGGATCTTCTTGTTGAAGGTTGGCTCCGTGCTCTCCTGGTCCGCTAACACCTCCTCATAGAGCTTCTCACCCGGCCGCAGCCCCGTATAGACGATCTGCACGTTCTTCGCACCCGACAGTTTGATCATACGCTTCGCGAGGTCAGCGATGCGCACCGGCTTACCCATGTCGAAGACGAAGATCTGACCACCGTGGCCGTGCGTCCCTGCCTCGAGGACAAGCTCACACGCCTCAGGGATAAGCATGAAGAAACGTGTGATGTTAGGATCAGTGACCGTCACAGGCCCGCCCTCCCGGATCTGCTTCTCAAAGATCGGAATGACGGAGCCGTTACTGCCGAGGACATTACCGAAGCGTGTCGTGACGAACTCCGTCGTGTCCTGTGCCCCATTGAGGCTCTGCGTATAGATCTCACAGAGCCGCTTCGAGCAACCCATGATGTTCGTCGGGTTCACAGCCTTGTCCGTGGAGATCATGACGAACTTCTTCACACCGTATTTCACACTGAGGTCGGCGATGATCTTCGTGCCTAACACATTATTTAATATAGCCTCCGGCGGCGTGTCCTCCATCATCGGCACATGCTTATACGCTGCCGCATGGAAGACATAGTCGGGCCGATAGTCGGCGAAGATACGCTCCATGAGACCTTTCTGACAGATGCTCGCCACGAAAATGTTATAATTGATATCCGGATACTCGGCCGCCATCATCAGTTGGATGTCATGCTGCGGCGTCTCCGCCTGGTCGATGAGGAGCATGTGTGCCGGTTTATATTTGGCTATCTGCCGTACCATCTCCGAGCCGATACTTCCTGCCGAGCCGGTGATGAGGATCGTGCGGTCGTGCAACATCTTTCCGATGGCATCCATGTCGACATGGATCTCATCGCGTGGTAGGAGGTCGGAGACGTCGACATCGCGCAGCGTGTCGGAGTTGATCTCGTCACCCTCGCGCCATACCTCCATGTTACGCATGACATAGATCTGCACGCCGAGAGCGAGGAGTCTGTCCTGGAGGTCGGTGTCGTCACGGAACTGGCGGATAGCCATAGGTGAGACGATGACGGCCTCGATATGGCGGTCGTTGATATAATCATCGAGCTTTTTGTCTTTGGGATAGACGCGCTTGCCACAGACTATCTTGTTCACGATCTTCGGGTCGGGGGAGATGAATCCCATGAGGTGGAAACGGCGCATGCCCCCGCCTTTGATCGAACGCGCTAACGCCGTAGCACCAGCATGGACACCGTAGATGAGGACATGGCGTGTGTTGTCCTGTCCGATGAGCTCGTCGTAGACCTCCTTGACGATGATACGCCAGAGCCACATGAGGACCGTGGCAAGGATATACATCAACAGGATCTGCCGGCCTACCAAAGGAAGGAAATGCAGATGCTTGAAGATGACGAGGTAATGGAATCCCAACGCGAGGATGAAGTTGACGACCTGTGCAAAAGAGATATGCCGCAGATCCTCCAATGTCGAGTAGCGGATGATGCCACTGTAGGTGTGGAAGATGCGGAAGCCGACGAGACTGAGCAGGATATATACCCCTATCGTCTTCGATAAGGGTACGATGTTTCCAAGCGTCATGGCGCCACGGTAGTAGAACCAGAACACGAGGAGTCCCGAGAGATAACCGATGACGATATCAAGAGTCAGCACACACCAGTAAGGCAGAGCGCTGCGGGACAGATACCAACGGGTTAGTTTATTGAAAGGATTCATATTTCCACTTTCTCTATGATATTCGATTGGACGCTGTTCGCCCTCTTCGAGGCCGACAGTTCAAAGGTAAGGCCTCCATCCTAACCCCAGGTTACGTCGCTACGCTCCTCACCTGGGGCTAATCATGTTCAACCTCTTCGAGGTTGTTACCTCATCTGGGGCTAACCATGTAGCACCTCTCCGAGGTACTGGAGGGAACAGGGAGAGGTTCTTTAAGTAATCAACATCCCTCCCTTTAGGGAGGGCTTGGGTAGGCCTCATCTTTGTACTTTCTTCCCCCTCCCGTTCACGGTGACGATATACACGCCTTGGGGGAGGGTGCGGGAGGTGTAGCTGTCGCCGGAGGCTTTGCCACGCTCCTCGACAGCACCGGAGAGGGTGCGGATGATGACATCGTCGCCGGCCTGTATTCCGACAACAATTAGTGTGCCACTATTACTTCTAACGGACCAAGACAACGGTTTATTGTCTGAATTGTTATTTTTTTCGTCCGGCCGCACGCCACCGATCTGCAGAAGCAGGCGGTTGTCGGTGTAACCCTTCGCTGCCTGGAGCTCATAGGTGCCCGTCGTGAGGTCGGTGACGGTACCCGTCTGCTGATCCGTGAGCCACACGCTCTGTCCGTTGAACGTGTCAGCATCGGGCAGCGAGACCGTCAGCACGCCGTCCTTCGCAGCACGGTAACCCATCGCCATCGGCACACCGACAGGCGCCTTCGCAGCCAGACTCAGCGGCAGTCCACTGTTCGTCAGCAGGTAGACCTCGGGCAACGAGTCGTTGAACGAAGCCCATTTCAGTCCGTCACTGCCCAACGAATATGTCAGTGTCGTGCCCGAAGCATCCCCCTCACTATCCGTAGATGTATTGACCTCAACCACATCTGACCTATTTTCATCGTCTGTCAGGGTGACGAGCGGCTTGGCGGCTTGTTTCGCTGCACTGACATCCTGATGTCGGAACGTCACGGTCTCGGCATCGCCGATGATTGCAGTCTGCATGAAGTAACCCTGCCCCATGCTCATCGTATTAGCGTCCGACCACGACTGTGCTGTCGTGTAGCTGCCTTTCGAGTCAAGACCATAGAGCACATGCGGCACGTTCATGTCATAACCCGTTGAACTGCTCCACTTAGAAGTATTGTATCCACTGATGAGATACGGCAGGCCCGTGAGGTTCCAGCCCATGTTCTCTTCTTTCGTGAAGTGGGCATCACCATCCGTCGACGTCGTGTTGTTATACTGTGTCAGCGTGATGGTCTTCGCGTCGGCACCCTCCGTATAAGGATAGTCACCGGTCTGACTGCCCCACGCCGTGAAGCGTACCGTCGTAGCCTCGGTCGGAGCGGCAGAGAGCTCGGCGAGCCAGCCTTGGATAGCAGGCATCGTCGTCGAAGAGGAGGTGACCCAGCAGGCGGAGTTCGTCGACTGGAAGTTATAATCCCATGCCGCACGCGCCTTGCCGTCGTAGGTCATGATATCCTTGATTCCGCTCCACTTCGTCTCGGTCAGACCGCCGTCTGTGCCTGCTGTCACCGTAATGGCGTTGTCGGTATTGACCGCATATGGGAACGACATCAAAGCTTGCTGCGTACCCTTATCGAATGTACGGTCTACGGCGACATAGGCGGCATGGATGATGTTGCCGTTGCCATAGAGCGAGGCTCCGGCCTTCAGCAGCAGATAGCCCGGCATGAAGGCATTCTCACCGGTGAATATCTGCGGTGCGTTCTCTGTGTCACCGAGCGACAGCGACGCGTTCTTGCCGATATACACCACCGAACCCTCATGGGGATAGCGGTTGTTGTCGGCCGTGGCGTAGAGCGAATCATTGTCGGCAATGCTCCAAGTCTCGAAACAGCCCATGTCGACGGTACCACCGATAGTACGCGGATTGCCGAGGAGGTCGCGGTCGTTAGACAAATTGACATAGTCCTTGAACCTATCAGGCAACGTGACGTCATTCTTTCCCTTGTTGATAGCCAGGCTATTTTCATGCAACTGATAATAATACGGTGCATGACCGGTGAGGAACGCAGGCAACGTATAGGTATTGCCCGTGTTCAGATACGGCGCGAAGGGATTACCCGTGGCACTGTAGCAGTTGGTATAGGTTCCTGTGCCCGTGGTAGCCTCATCAGCAGACGAAGCCTTGTCAACGCTGTTATAGTCGATGCAGTTGATGACCGTTCCGGCATTGTCGACCGTCTTTTGCCCTTTCGCATCAGCCACCACAGTGCAGTTGAGCATCGTACCGTTCGTGCCCACACTGACAATGGGCGTATTGGCAGCAATGGTGTTGCCGTAGAGCAGCGCATTGTAAAGCAGACCGTACTGGAGGTTTACCACGGGCGCGCCGATGCCGTTGTTCTCACTCACTGTATTACCGTCGATGATCATATTGCGCAGTACGAGGCTGTCAATATGGTCTTTGATATTGATGACGGGATCCGTGATCGTCTTTGTCTTGTCACCACGCACCTCCACGCCATCGACGAGGGCGCCAAAGCCATAACCCGTTTTCATCGCCATGGTGGAGATGGACGCCACGCGCGTGCGGTGCGTCGTCTTCGCAGCTAAACCCGGACGGGACGCCTTGACCTTCTTGATATAAGTATCTATCGCATCATTCTCAAAGGTCCGCGCACCATTATTATAAAGCACGTTCCCGGCGTCATCCGTCGTGCCTTCCGGCTCATCGGTGTATCCCGAGGCGATACTGCCGTAGACGCTCACGCCGTTGCGCAGCGTGATCGCCTCCGGGGTGGCATTGTCGTTGTTGGCGCCTTTGACAAACACGTACGACTTTGCTTGCTGGGAAACGTCGGTTTTATCATTAAAATAAGTATATACCGCCGCAGCGTCGATGGCGCGCTGTATGGATCCACTGCCATAGGCATTCTCCCACGACAGTCCCGTGGTCTTGTTCGTGTTGATCTTCACAGGATCGACGAAAAGCACGCGCTGCATCGCCGACGAGCACTCGTAGGCTCCCCGCTCCATGCTACCGTCGTAGAGACGTACCTTGTTCGCCAGGTCATTGGTGTAGGCGGTGTCGGCGAGCAGTTCCTGGATGATTTTGTCTGTCAGCGTCGTGTCGTTGCCCCACTTCGTCTTGATTTTCAGATTCGGCACCCAGCCGAGCACCTTGCTGGCATAGAACAGGTAGTTGGCGCGTGTCAGCGTGCGCACACCCGGATTGATATGGTAGTCGCGCTGACTGATGTCCGCGCCATCGCCATTGACGAAGTTAGGACCCTCCATGGCGTTGTAGTTGCGGTCGTCGAGACCCACGTTGTGGTAGTTCTGCGTCTCATCGGTATTCGTCTCGCCCGTGATGGCATTATACTGCATGGAATCGCCCGGTGCAATACCCTCGTACTGCTTGTACTGCGTTGTCATCTTATTATTCTGGTCGTCCCTCCAGATGATGGAGTTGTAGAGCGACGAGGTTCCTGTTGCCTTATCCGATAGCTTGATGTGTCCGCCGTTCATGGCGAAGGTGCAGTTGACGATGCTCACGGTGTCGGTACTCTCCAACGGATTGCCCGACCCGGAGTGGAACACGCTGTTGTAGATGAGCGTGCGGCCGCCGCCCTGCTCCACACGTACGGCAGGCACCGTCGTGGCGTCTTTGGCTCCGTTCTGCTGGAAGATACAGTTCTTGATAGTCAACTTCGGTACGTCGGTGGCGTCGAGATGCTCTGTGGGTGACTTCGTGCCCGTGTTACCCGTACCGGTTTCTATGGTCTTGAACTGCTCCTTATAGTAGATGGCGGCACCGCCGGTGACGTCGGTACCCTTGCTCTCCGTATGGCCGCCAGTTGCATAGTTGTTGACGAAGGTCAGACCGTCGAAGGTGATTGGCATCACCTTGCCGGTGGATTCGGAGGATTTATTGATACCCCCAGTAACGTCTATCTCCTGTCCCGTTGAGCCACCGCTACCGCGGTTTCCCTGCGTCCCCCACTGTTCGGCATCGGAGATAAGGAAGAGGTGCGCCATGTTGTCTGCTGACGATGTCGACTTCTTGGCCATCTCCAAGACGGTGGGGTTTTGCTCGATGTCGCGTGCCCCCTCGATGGTCTTACTGTATCCGCCCTCGATGGTGAGGCTCTGTGCCATATAGTCATGTCCGGAGATAATCTTCTTCATCAGTGCCACCATCTCGGTGTTGGCGCCGGTATGAATCTGGAAACCGTTGTTGCTCTCGTCGAGGGTGTAGGTTGGCGAGTAGGTTCCTCCCATAATCTTCACCACCTTCGGCTTGTCGTTACGGCTCAGGAGCAGCGTCTCTATGGCACGCTGCAGGTCACTGGTCGGGGTGTCCCAGGAACGTCCGTCGGCGGTTTTCGCACCCGTTTTCTCCTCGTCCGACACCCACATCACGTCGACCTCATCGCCGTCGGCGACGGTGAGCTGCGAGTGCTGGTACTCGTACACGCCGATGTCGATATAGTCCTTGGTGGTGTTACCCAACGGGTCGGCGGAGATACGGTTCATATTCTCACCGCTCTCCTCGTTCTTGTCGTCGGCGTAGTTCATATACTTATCACTGCCTAAAGGCAGAAGGGTAAGTTTGAAGCTGTTTTTATAGTATTTGGAGAGCAGCGGATAAATGCCATGCGCCTTATACTCGCCGTTTTCCGTTACGAAATTTTTTCCATCACTGCTCTGGTCTATCTCTCCCCATCCGGCATCGGTGAGCAGGTTGACGCGCGAGATGAGCCAGTTGGCACTTTGCATATAGCCGTCAACACCTGCCTTCGACGACGGCAGGATGAAGTTCGGACCGTCGACAGCCTCGTTGTTGTCGCTGATGATGACATTGTTGTTGCAGTTGCCTAAGAAAGAGAAGAGATTGCTCAAATCGCTATAATTGACATCCTTGCTTCTCAAATCATCTGTCGATGTCTTCACCGTTTGTCCGTGTCCGTTCTGGTAGGCACAGAAGAAGAGCGCCTCGGCATTATCGCTGCCGAAGTTGGCAAGCTGTTTGTCTCCGCCCTCATCGACCTCATTGCCCCAGAAGATACTGTTGACGGCGATGTGTATCTTATTCGACGAAGAGTTTGGCAGCGTGTTGTAGATGGACGGGAAGCTGTGTGCCTTGTTGCGCACGGAGTTGCAGTTGATGATGGCGATCGAGGAGTTGTCGCCTGCCCACAGCACACCGCCAAAGCCCAGCGCTTCGTTGTTCTTCGTACCGTTTCCATTCGTATAGGGATTCGTCAACGTTCCCGTTCCTTTTTTTGCTTCGTTGTTGGCGAAGATACTGTTGACGATGGTCACCTCATCATTCGTAGCGATGGCACCGCCACCCGACCAGGCGACATTGTCGCGGTCATCCTTATCGGCATCGGTATTGTCTGGACTCTTCGAATAGTTCTGCACGAAGGAACAGCCCACGACATCGAGCTGGCCGTTGGTGTAGATGGCACCGCCGAGCCGGGCACTGTTGTTCTGGAACAGTGTGTTCGAAACTACCATCGGAATGCTGCGTTCCGGTGTGTACATGCCGGTTTTGCCATTTATACTGTTCTCATTGATCTTCGTACCATCGATCATGATACCACCGCCCCGGTAGTACCACTGCTTGTTCTGTACCGACGTCTCATAGCCCATGGCGGAGCCGTCACGAATGGTGAGGCCGTCGAGAATGATGGTGCGGTTCAGACGGGATGCTGTCGACTCATCCTTGGCATCCGTCGCCAGTTCTGTCAGATTGTCATCTTTGAAATATTCCGGCAGCTGACCCACCGACTGCTCGTCCGCATTGCAGTTGATGACATGATAGACGTTCTTCACCTGCAGGTCGCTGCCCACGGAGAGTCCTGAGAGGATGGTCTGACTCTTCATCTCCCACGGCTCGACGACGGAGTTCTTGTTGAGGTCATACCGCACACGATTGTTACGGATCTCGTCGGTAGTGCTGCCATAGAGGGTGACGCCGTTGACCGTGACCGTCTTCTCCCCCGATGTCTCCTGACAGTACATGTGCTTGGGATCGCTCACATCGATACCCCCGATGACGGTCACGCCTTCGGGGATATTAAACGTATTGGCGCGCACGTCACCCTGCTCACCGTACATATTTGTATATGGATAGTAGGTGCCGCCCGCCACGAAGACCTCAAAGCGGTGGTTGCGCAACTTGTCCTTCTCCGCTGTGCCGGCGGCATCGGTGCGCTGTCTCACATTCATGATATAGTCGAAGGCGTCGCCGAGGCGCTGGAAGGGGTTGGCGAACGAGGAGCCCACCTGCTTGTATATCTCATCAGTACTCTCCAAGAGTGCGTTGGCATGGCTGTTGGAGACGTTCGTAGGATGGACGACGAAGAGGCGGTAGAAGACCGTGGCGGTTTGAATCTCGAAGGCGTAATTGATGGCACGGGCACCGATATCTGTCGTGACATTGTCCTTAATGACCAGTCCGGTCGTACCATCATAAGCAAATTGATTCGCGTCTGTCTGCGCCATACGCTTCACACCGGCGATGTCGACGGAGTCGATGCCGGGGAAGAAACGAATCATATTGCGCATGGTGGTATAAGGCAGGGCGGCACGTGTCAGCACCGACGACTGCTGCAAGTAATAGTACTGGTACTGCCGAGTGTCGGTCTTCCATTTGCTGTCAGCCTGCCAGCGCACGCCCTGGTCTGACGAACTGTTGACACTGATATTGTTCACCCCTGCCTCACGCACATTCGTCACGGCGGTGTAGTTGACGGGGAAGTTCCACACGTCCTGCGTGGCATCGACATTGACGACACCAGCTATATCGGTCTGGTCGTTACTTGTGTTCATCCAAACTACATTGCCTATGGAACGCAGGTTGGTATTGAAGAAGATGCCGCCGCCGTTCACCGTGGCGTTATTGTATACGATCGTGTTATAAGCCAGGATCGCCCAGGTGGCAAGACCTGTACTGTCGGGTTCGTCGATGGCGATGCCGGCCCCATACGACGCCTTGTTGTCCTGAAGGATACATCCCGAGACGATACCCGACGGCTCCACATACAGTCCACCGCCATAGCCGGAAGCACTGTTGTTCTGGATCACACAGTTGGAGATATCGGCGAAACCTGTAACAACGGCGGCCCCACCGCGCTGGTTCTCCTCCAGTACACCGTCTGCCTGTCCGTTCTCGATGTAGCAGCCGTTGATAAGGGAGCGCGAGAAGAGGCTGTCGCCCGGTGTCTTCTCCCAGGTAGCCTTGTAGGTAGTAAACTTGTCACTGAGGAGTTCGTATATAGGCAGGCCGTCGGCATCCGTTCCTTTGCTGATACGGTTTCCGTTCTCATCGAAGACATAGTCGGTGAAGGTCACCACATGATAGGCGGTCGAGGAGGTACCGACATCGTAGTTGAACTCGCCCGTGAGGAGCGTCTTGTTGTTCAGCGGGTCGCGCTTCTTGAAGTCTTGGTCCCAGCCGCCCTGCACCTCCACGCCGTGTGGTATCTGGATACTGAACTGTCGGGGATTGATATCCACATTCGTGTTATAATCGGTGGTGCGCGACGGGGCATAGCCGCTGCCACCGGGGATAGCGGCGAGCTTCACCACGACGTGATCGCCGGGATGGTCGTACTTATACCTTCCGGCAGCGTCGAGCACCTGCTGCAACTTGCTGCTACAAGCGGCTTTGGCTGGCGAACTGGCATCGGCGACACCGCCACCGTTCTGGGAGACATAGAAGGTGGCGACGGTAAATGGGGTATCGGTACCCGTCATGTCGTCCTTAGTCTTGTACACCTTATGTTTTTCAGTCCCAATCTCCGGCGAAATCTTGCTGGCGCCATTATACTCATAGGCTCCCTTGTCGATTTGGCAGTCCTGGATGCGGTCGGCACCGGCAATGTCCTCGGTGATGCCGTAGGTTGTCTTCAGTGTCTCGTCTTCATCTGCACCCATGTTGATACAATACTGAGCAAGGTCGGAAGCAGGATTGATACTATAGGGATTATCGGTCTCAATATACCCTAACTTGCTGGTCGCAGAATTGTCAGGATAGCCACTATATTGGCTCTCGTTGAACAAATTTTGCGCCTTGCATAAGGTATAATAATTATTAATCGACTCTACAGTATAATCCTTTACCGAAGAAAGATTGTCCGTATTATAGACGCGAGTAGGATCACTCACGGTCTTATTATCACCAGAACCGGTAACGCCCTCATTTGCATAATAGGCTCGTGGCACAGAATGATAACAATTGAACATATAACCACTCACACCAAGGGCACTTGTCCACCATCCTCGACAAATGGTATTGTAGTTTTCACCGGTGCTGCCATAGCCGAAATTACTCCAGAAAATAGTATTATAAAATCTTGAGGCATTGGGCACCCAATTACCGGAGGCTCTTGTGGCATTATCCCAAACAGGAGAGATGGCATCTGTATCATAACCTTGATTATAGGCGATGGTACAATCGTAAATATCTGATTTTGTGCCGATGTAAAGAGCAGAGCCCAAGATATTTTTCCCTGGATGGTCCTTGTCACTATGGTTTTCTACTATCAACGAATTGATAAGCGTTGCACCAGTCATAAAGACACCCGCCCCACTTCCTTTTGAATCACATCTTACCATGTTGTTGCGAATAATACTATTCTCAACTGTGCAGCCTTTCATATACAATCCACCGCCACCATGATTAAAGTCTGTCGCATAGACATAGTTTTTCCTGATAAGGCAGTTTTTCATTGTTATCCCACTACCATCCAAATAGGCTCCACCTCCAAGGCCATTGGTTGTTAGTGAACCGTTCTGTATCGTCAGTCCTTCCCACATGGTAGCCGTGGTGATGCCAGAGCCATATACCACCCGCTTATTTCTATTGCCACTGCCATCCAATATCGTCTGATAAGTGGGATCGAGGTTGGAGATATCGCGTTCTCCCTCACGCATTCCCGGGTTGCCATAGGCTTTGAAGCCGCCATAGACGTTCACGCCATTGACCATATTGACGGTACCCGACTCATAATAAGTACCTGCCGCAATCCAGATATTCTTAATCTTATTTGCTTTGGCTTGAGTCAGGGCTTTTGACAAGGTTTCGAACGCTGTAGCCCACGACAATCCGTCATGGTCAGGCTTATCGTCATCGCCGCCCGTCTCATGTGTCCTTACAAAATACGTTGAGCCGTTCTCGGGCTGTGTGGTATTCTCGATGGCACCGATGTCCGGCTTGCCGCCGTAGTTGCGGTGGTTGAGGACGAAGTCGGTCTCGGTCTTGACATTCTCACCGTCAGCGACGGAGGCAGCGTTGACCATCGGGTTCATATTCATCGGGGTGTAGTCGATGGTACCGCCATAGAGTGTCGGGTCGTCGGCATTGCGCTGTACGAAGATGGTGCGCACGGGGTTGACAAAGCGCGGATAGGTCCGGTCGTTACTGCGATCGTTGCCGAAGATTGGGATGAACAGCTTCTTCAGATCGGCACTGAGCTCGGTATGATTATCATCGTACAACTTGTCTATCTGGTTGTTGCTGCCCGTGGGCACACTGCCGTTCGCGCCATTGTAATATAATGCCGCGAGGTTGGTGCCATCAGTCTTTAACTGCGTACGGTCGGTGAGCGAGTCGGTGGCATTGGAGTAGATGGCGGAGTTGGTTACCGAGATCGTGGCCGTACCACCTTTATGATTATAGGCAGAGAACACCGTACCGACATTGTTCACCACGGTGCAGTGGTTCATCGTGATCTTGGCGTTGCCCACAGCCTGAATGATTCCTGCCGAGGCACGCCACTGGTTCCCGGTGTTCTTGTCCTGCTTGTTACGTACGGCATTGTTATGAATGATACAGTTCACCATCGTCAGCTCCGCCTGCTGCAACGTCGAACTGTTGTTGAGGTAGTTGTCTCCGCTGACGAAGACGGCGGCACCGCCCATCGGCGCCCAGCAGTTGGAGATGACGCAGTTGCGCACGATATTCCCCGTCATGTTTTTGGTACGGTCGGAACGGGAACGGGCACCGACAAAGATTCCGGAGCCATAGCCGTAGGCCTGGCGGTAGCTGTAGGAGTCCTCCGCGTCTTTGTTGTTGTACTCGGGATCGTCAGGTTTCTCGGCATTACCATAGGAGATATAGAATCCGTCGAGGACGGCATTCTGCACATTCGGGAAGATGACACAGTGCACACTGTTATATTTATACTCGCCGACGATGTTGCCGTTGATACGTGTGACATTCTCCTTCGGGTTGCGAAGATTTACTTCGATACCTGTCAGGCTTGACGAATAACCCCCATACATCAGCATATTGTCCAGCAGGTGGAGGGCAGCACTCTGAAGGTCGGCCTCTCCGGTTGTCGTGTCGTAGAGATAGGAGCTCGAGCCGGCCGTGGTGATAGTACCCTGCTTGACGAGGATCTGCGTCTTAGTGATATTCTTATCTTTATTTTTATTGATATACGCCTCCATGTCCTTGACCGCCTCACTCACATTGTCCAAAGGCGTGTCCCAGCTTGAACCGCTGGTCTTTACATCCTCTTCTTTTATCACACGGTTCGGGTCGACGAAGAGGGTCGGGATTGTTGCAGTTGGGTCAGTCCCGTCCACAGCCGGCAGTTCAGCGACTTTATACTGCTCATCCGCGATGGCGAACGCACCGAGTGCCGACACGGGGTTGAAGACATTGCGTACGAAGTCTCTGGCCGAATGACTCTTGGTGATGAGATCACCAAAGTTGCTGAGCTGTGACACCTGCACACCTTTCTGCTGGAGATAACTCATCGCATTCGGCTCCCAGTTCAAAGGCGATGCGGTGGCGCCATTGGCTCCCGCCGTCGTTGACGGTGACGTAAAGATAGGATAGTTGCCCGCCTTTCCAGCGGTGAAATTCTCCTTACTGATCTGGAAGACATTACTGCGCAACGTATTACCCCAGTCGGTGATATCGAAGTTGCTGAACGCCATATAGGCAAGGCGCGGACGCTGGGCGGTGGCTTTCGCAAAGAGGTCGGTGGTGGCATAGTAGCCGTACTGGATATTGTCGTTGGCGGGACAGGTGTTACCCCATACCACACTGTTGAAAGCCGAACCGGCACCATAGATGAACAGTCCGCCGGTACGGCCGTAGCGCACACCACCGATGGTGATGTCGGTACCCGTGCACTCGTTGTTGACAATGGTGCAGTGGTTCAGTACGCCCCCTCGATATAAGATCACGCCGGCACCCTCCGTATTGGCGTTGTTGTTGCTGAATACGCACACCGAGGCGTAGGGGTCGAAGTCATCCTTCTTGTAGTCCTCCGAGTAAGGGTGCTTCTCAGGGGTGTAGACGATCATCAGTCCGCCGCCGGTACGTGCCATATTGTTCGTGACATTACAATGGCGCATCACGCCGTTGTTCTCCATGCACACGCCGCCGCCGTAGCCGTCGATGACGCCAATGCCGAGGGTCTGGCACTGGTAGATGTTACAGTCTTTCACTGTTCCGCCACGGTCCATATACACACCACCGCCGCGGCGTGACGCTGAGCAACGGCGGATGACGCAGTTGCGCACCGTGGCATGCTGCACCATATACACACCCCCACCGAAGGCGTTCAGGTCGCGGTCGGCCGTGGAGCGTCCCGCGGCGTTACCGTCCTGGATGATACAGCCGTCGAGGCTGGCACCATAGACGAGGGAGTCGGCATAGAGGGTGTTGTTGCCCGTGGCGTCCTTGACGTAGCCGTTGGTGGCAAACCACACCACATGGTACGAGTTGCCGGGGAAGCGCGTGTCGTACTGCTTCTTGTTGTCGTTCCATTTGAAGGTCCCCATCACGGTGTTGTGGTTGCCGGAGAAGATAGTGGCATTCTTGAAGTCGTAGCGCATGACGGGAGCGCCTTGCGTCTTTTCCTTCTCCTCCAAGTCGCCCATGGTGATGGTCTGTTCTTTTTCCGTGCTCTGCTTGTCATTGTCTAAGCCCGACTGACCGTCGCGCCAGGCAGGCTGAGTGGAGAGGACACGGTCGTTAGGCGTGGTCTCTGGCTTGTCAGCGTTGAATCCGCCATAGACATGGATGCCATCGTAAATCTTGAACGAGGTCGACAGTACCGATGAGCCGTCACCGGTACTCTCCGACGGGGTGTAGGTGCCGGCGGCGACATACACGCTGCCGGAGTGCAGGTTTCGTGTCTGCATATAGTTATACAGGTCGTTGATGGCGTCCTGCACGTTGTCCTTGGCAGTGTCCCATGTCTTGCCGTCGTTGGCGTATTTACCCGTTTGGGCATTGACATAGCGGATGGTGTCGGTCTGGGCAGAGGCGTCCACCACCGACATCAATATGAGAAGGAATATATATAATAGTCTGTTGCGCATAATCGTTTTTTTAGTCGCCCCTACCATTGGGTCTTCACCTTCACCGTACCGTATATTCAGGGGACGAAGACAGTGTTGGTCGACGACGGCGTCGCCGTGGCGGTTTTTATAGTGTCTTTGCCGCTCACACTATTCGTGATAGTCATGGGAAACTGGTATGTGCCATCCGTCTTCACCGGAATGACATACGTGGCCTTGCGTCCGTACCACTGACTGCCTGCGTCGAGGGTGAACGTCTCGTTATAGGTCGTTGATGTCGATGATGACGACGCCGTGTTCTCCAACGGCTTGAAGAGCTTTCCTTCGCTGCTGAGTCCCGTGAGTGTTATCTTACTGAGTTTAACGCTCGACTGCACAGACGCATCGACATTCCACTGCATGTCGAGTTTGGAGGCGACATGGTAGAGCACCATGTTGATATACGGACTGTTACTGTTGTAATCGCTGACAATTCCGTAGTAATGGTTGTCTTTCTTGAGGTTATAAGGCGAGGAGTAGAGGTTCTTCAGTGCCTCACTCTTATTGCCGTTGGCATCCGTACCGAGTGTGAAGGTGGCATCAGCGACATCGTTGCCAGTATATGTCACTGCTATCGGCACCGTGGACATGGCTGCGTAGACGACACCCTCGCTGCGGTTCTCTGGAATGATGATGCGTATCTGGTCGGTGTAAGTGTAAATGGAGTCCTTATTATTGTCGGTGGTGGTCGTCTTCGTCCATTTATCCTTACTGAGCGGATAACCGGTGCTGGGATTCATCCCCTCGGGCATCAGGACCTTGGTCTCAGTCCCGTTTATCGACGTGTTTATCAGATAGATATATAAGTATTTGGGCAGTTGAAACTGCTCGTACGTCCCTGGGTCGCCCTCGGCGCGCGTGGCCTTAGCACCCGTCGAACCGGTAGTGAGTTCAGCATTGTTGGCGGGAATGGCGAGGATAATCGGCATGCGGGTATAGTCACCCTCCTCCGGATTAGTGGAGGAGCAAGCTGAGAGGAGGAGGAGAAAGGCAACGGCCCCACCCCTACCCCTCAACAAAGAGGCAACGGCCCCACCCCTTCCCCTCCCCCATCCAGGGGAGGGAGAGATATGCTTCAAGAGACAATAGAAAAGGAACAGGCGGCCCCACCCTTTATCCCTCCCCCATCTAAGGGAGGGAGAGATATGTTTCAAGAAACAATAGAAAAGGAACAGGCGGCCCCACCCTTTATCCCTCCCCCAGCCAGGGGAGGGAGAGATATGTTTCAAGAGTCGATATGTCGTGGAAATGAATGTCATAATATTTGTGTTTTCATCGATTTCACGTAGAGGCACCGAGCATCACCCCTTGATGGTAATCTGCCCCTCCCCTGGGTGGGGGAGGGGTGGGGGTGGGGCCGGCAGACGTGGGGCCCCCTATATCTCCGGATTATACTCCCCGCCTTTCTTCCAGTCGAGCGTCACACTGGCACCGACATCCGCCGCCGACACCTCGGCGGCACCGTCGGTAGAGATGAGGAGCCGGAAGATACGGAGGTCACCGGCACGGAGGGGCTTACGCACATAGAGCACGGAGCGCGTCACGGTGTTGTCAGGGAGCGTCGCCATGACGATGACACGCCACACGGCACCTTTGGCTGCCGGCACGTCGGGATCGATGGTGCCCGGAGCACTGTCCCTACTCGGGAAGACTGTGGCGGTGTAAGCGGTGACATCCGATTTAGGCACGGCCTGGGCCTCGGTACGGATGAGCGGGTTCGACGTGAAGGTATAGGTACTGTCATTGATGTTGAATCCGTTGGCAAGATCCGTGAGATAGACCTTCACGTCCTTGAACGTCCCTTTCTTCGTGACGAGCACAGCCACATCGGCATCGGCACGGTAGAGGTTGACCTCGAAGTTCTGACTGACATTGTTTTCGATCGTCATGTCGAGACGACCGGTATATAATGGTTGCTCATGCCCGCCGAGCGTGTCACCGGGGATCTGCTGCAGGCAGAGCGTGGAGTCGGCATCACTGTCTTTGAGTTGCACCGTCTTCGACATGCCGATGGCGGTGATATGCCGGTATTGTTGTGCACTGAGACGGAGCGACACCGAGATGGTGTTATGGTCCATCTGCGCATCGATGGATGTCGGTGCCCCGCCGCTCTTCGGATAGAAGAACAGGGAGGCCTTACTGTTGATCGTCGGGTTGACATAACGGCCCGAAAGGTAGTCTCGCACCTCTGCATCAGTCTCTGCCTTCAGTTGGTCGTTGATCTGCACAGAGATATTGCTGACTACGCGGATGTTATAGTCGACATTGACTGCCGTACCATTGTCACAACAAGGACAGTCTGACGCGTGGTCATCAATATAAGAGCAGCTGGAGACAAGGAGGAGGAGCATAATGGCCCCACCCCTACCCCGCCCCCGTAGGGAGGGAGAGATATGTTTCAAGAAGGGCAGGTGGCCCCACCCTTTATCCCTCCCCCAGCCAGGGGAGGGAGAGATATGTTTCAAGAGACGATATGCAGCATTTGCAATGGACATATAAAATGTATACTAATCGTTACAATATTGTTCCTACGGTGGTAACCTCTCCCTCCCCTGGATGGGGGAGGGACTAAGGGTGGGGCCGTCGGAGGGACTAAGGGTGGGGCCGGCAATTCATTCGTACTTTTCCTTCCACTCCACATAATACTCCGGCGGATAGAGCAGGAAGTCGCCATTGGCATCAATGAACAGCTGGGTGGTCTCGGCACGCAGGCAGAGCTCGTGGTCGGAGGCACGGTAAATCTCATACCGGTAGTCGAGGCGGGCACCACGGTGCGGCACGTAGAACGTGTGGATCTCAGCCTCATCACCCATGTGGAGGGAGGCGAAATAACGCATGTGGACATCGTAGACGGGAGCGAGGATGCCGGCCTTGAGCATGACATCATAGCCGATGCCGGGATAGTGACGACCGAACGACTCGCGCCCGTCCTCGAGGTAAGCGACATAAGAGCCGTGCCATGCTACGCGCATGGCATCGATCTCACTGAATTTTACGCGTATTGTACATACGTCCTCTAACTCGCGGCTCATGGGTTGAAGACTTTGTCGTTGACGGCACCACCGAAACGGAAGTTCGTGAAGCGGTACTCGGTGTAACCACGCTTACTGTTCAGTGTGATGCTCTCGAGGGCGTTCGTCTTTTTGTTCAGTGAGAGGACGAAGGAGGTGAACATCAGGTGCTTGGCAGCATCGGGCACCATCGTGACGACGACATTGCCACCCTGCTGTGCGATCTTCACACCACGGACGGCACTGATGTTCGTCTTGCCACCGGAGAGGACGCTCTGCAGGACGGCTTTGAAGGCAGCGAACTGGCTGGCGGTCTTGGCAGAGGCGACACGCTTGTGACCGCCCTGGACCATCGTGAACGTGTTGCCGTTCATCACGAGCTGTTCCTTACCGCCGTCAACGACGATAGCGACCTTGTCCGGGTCTTTCATCGAAAGGGAGCCGGTGTAGGTCTTGTTCTTTGTCATGGCTTTGTTGTGCTTGACCATGACGGCAGCGGCTGTGGCGCTCTTTGCAGCGCGGTACTTCACTACAGCCTGCTCAAAGGCAGCCTGCTGAGCATGCATGGCGGGCACGAAAGCCATCGCCATGAAGATTAACAAAAGAATGTGTTTCATAATAAATAAATAAATAGTGGTGGCCCCACCCCTACCCCTCCCCCATCCAGGGGAGGGAAAGATATGCTTCAAGAGACGATAGGCCTGCACCCCAATCATCACCTACGGTGGTAATTTCTCCCTCCCCTGGATGGGGGAGGGACTAAGGGTGGGGCCGTTAGGTGGGGCCGGCAGTTCTAAGGGTTTGCATTGCTGTCATCGTCACCCCTTGTACCCCTTGCAGCATGACACTCTGGCCCGTGAGGAACAGGTTGGGGAGGGCGGTGCGGGGCGAGAGGGTCGTGAGGAGTGGCGAGTGGTAGTCCTTACGCGTGCCGAAGGCGGAGCCATCGGGGGTGAGGGTGTAGTCGCGCCAGGTAAGCGGAGTAGAGACATACTGTGCCTCGATGGCCTCGCGGAGGCCGGGGACGACGGTCTCAGCCAAGGCGATGCACTCGTCGGCTTTGGCATCCTTGAAATGGAGGTAGTCATCGCCACGCTGCCCCACCGTCGTGTCGAGCCACGGCTGACAGGCCTCGATGTCCATCGGTGTGAGGATATCGACCTGACGGGTGTAGCTGCTGCCATCCTCGGGCACGCGGCAGCTCACCATGACGCCACCAACGGAGCCGTCAGCGAGCGGGAGGTCCCACGGACTGACGCCGGGGCGGTAGACGAAATGGTTATGGTTGAAATAAGGGAGGGTGTCGGATTTGAGGAGGAGCTGCACCGTCAGCATGCCACGTGTGTTCGCCATGGCGTTGACACGATGACGGACGACGGGACGGAGGACATGCGGCGCCTTGACCCATGCGAAGGTCTGGGCGGGATGGACATCACTGATGAACATCGTGGCTTCATACTCCGTGCCGTCGCAGCAGCGGGCTGCTGCGACCTTACCATCGCGGATGATGAGCTCGTCGACCTGGGCACGGCAGAGGACGTCCCCACCCTGCTGCCGCAGTCTGTCGACGAGGGTGCGGACGAGGAGGTTACCGTCGCCCCGCAGTCGCCAACTGCTCTGCACGAAACTACTGTTCGTGTGGGCGAAGACGAAGAGGGGCAGCGAGTCGCGGCACAGTTCCATGCGCATGGCATTGCCCGAGAGGACATCGACGAGCATCGGGTCGTGGATGATCGTGTTCAAGTAATCCCACGCACCGGTCGTGAACGAGGGCGAGAACAACGGGTTATGGTCACTGTTAGGGTCAAGACTGTCCCACTGCTCGCGGTCACTGGACTTCAGTGCCTCGACATACTGTCGGAGGCCCTCGCGCTCGTTGGGGAAATCGGCAGCGAGGGTGTCGACGAAGTTGCCGAAGCCTTGGGCGAGTCGGAACGTGCGGTCGCCGAGGGTGATGAGGTCGAAGCCGTCGATGTCGAGACGGTGCCAGGGGAGGGTGTCAAGGCCGAGGACATGGAACGGCGCCTGCAACGGCTCACCGGGCCCGAGGCCACCGATGTAATGGAGGCCGGTGTCGAAATGGAGACCGTGGCGCACGAAGCTCTGCATGCAGCCGCCCGGCTGCCGCTCGCGCTCGAGGACGAGGACACGGAGGCCACGGGCCGCCAAGAGGTTGGCGCACTCAAGGCCACCGAGGCCCGAGCCTATGATGATGACGTCGTATTGCATGTTCTACTTCCGTATTCTATATTCTATATTCTTTATTCTGTATTCTTTATTCTGTATTCTTTATTCTGTATTCTTTAGCGCAGCGTATGGATTGGCTTCGCCAAGAATCTTTCAAATCTTATCAAATCTATCAAATCTTATCGCGAGACAGTAGAGATTGAATGATTTGAAACGATTTGTTAGATTTTGCGCGAAGCGCTTCCATCTGCCACATTTTTCTCACACGGATCTTAAAGATCGTAAAGATGGTTACGCACAACCTCGAAGAGGTTGAACTTGGTTAGCCCCAGGTGAGGCGAAGCCGTAACCTGGGGTTGGGTCCGGCGGGTTGTACGTTGCGATCCGGCCTCGGAGAGGGCGAACATGGTTATCACCACATCTCACCAGCATCCAGACCATGTTCGCCCTCTTCGAGGCCGGGGATCAGGTAATCAGGCTCTATCTTAAACCCCAGGTTACGTCGCTGCGCTCCTCACCTGGGGCTAACCGTGTGGCACCTCTCCGAGGTGCTGAGCATCACGTAGACTTATCACGACCAGCCGTGTATTTTTGCATCGGCTTTTCACGACTTGTCACGACCTACCATGATGTTTCTTTGCATCGGCTTTTCACGACTGTCCACGACCTACCATGATGTTTCTTTGCATCGGCTTTTCACGACTGTCCACGACTGACGGCTCCGCCGATGACATGGATATAGTTGTCTTTGTTGTATTTGTTGTCCCTGTTGTTGGGATCCCGGTTGTCGCCACAACCTCGAAGAGGTTGAACTTGGTTAGCCCCAGGTGAGGCGAAGCCGTAACCTGGGGTTGGGGCCGGCGGCGTTTCGTTGAGATCCGGCCTCGGAGAGGGCGAACATGGTTTTCACCACATCTCACCAGCATCCAGACCATGTTCGCCCTCTTCGAGGCCGGGAATCAGGTAATCAGGCTCTATCTTAAACCCCAGGTTACGTCGCTGCGCTCCTCACCTGGGGCTAACCGTGTGGCACCTCTCCGAGGTGCTGAGCATTTCCCCCTACGGTGGTAATCTACCCCTCCCCTTTGGGGAGGGGATTAAGGGGAAGGGCTCTATATATCGCCGGCTGCAGCACATACGCTAAGATGACGGCACTGAGGAGGCCGACAAGGGTGGCGAATCCCACGGAACGGATGGCGGGATGCTGGGCAAAGAGCATGCTGCCCACCGTCACCACGAGGACGATGGCACTGAAGAGGATCGCCGTCTTGTGGTAAGCCAACAGATGGTCGTTCTCCTTCTGTCCGATGAGTCCATTCATCACGAAGATACTGTAGTCGACACCGATACCGAAGATGAACGTCGAGATGATGATGTTGATGAGGTTGAACTGCATGCCGAAGATGTCCATGGCACCGAGGACGATGAGCCAACTCAGTACAATCGGCATGAAACCGAGGAGCGTGTAACGCCAGTTGCCGTGGAAACTCAGGAGCAGGACGACGAAGACGAACGCCATCGACACCCACTGCAGGACATTGAAGTCGGAGTTGAGTTTCATGAGGTTGTCCGTCGTATAGTATGCCGTGTCGAGGACGAGCAGGTTCGGGTCCTTCGCCACAGCATCGCAGATCTTCTTATAGCCCCCGTTCTGATGCTCCGCCTTGTTGTAACTCACCGATGTGAAGCAGAGGTACTGTCCACCGTAGGTGCGCTCCATGAGCATCGACTGGAAGCCCCGCGGCACGACATTGGCTGAATATAGTTTGTCCGGTGCATAGTGAGCGTTCACCGACTCGAAGAACGGGTCGAAGGCGTCACTCTCAAAGCCGTCGGCAGGAGCCGTCTGAGCGATGAGCTGGCGCACACGCGCCTGACGCTCCGGTGTCCAGAACGTTTTCCATTCTCGGATACGCTGCTGCTGTTCGGCGAGCGGAATGAAGATGCGGTCTGTCGGCGTGTAACTTGCCACAAGACCGAGGTGTTTCAGCGAGTCGAGCTTTGTGCGCAGGACACCGAAGTTAGCTATCGCCTCCTCCATCGTCTTACCCGATGCCGCGAAGGTTGTCGAACTGTTGTCGCCTGCCGTCTTCTCACGGAGCAGCGCGGACGAGTTGGACACCTCTGCCGACTTATACCCGAGGTTGTCGAGGTTGGAGTCGAAATGGATGCCATGGAGCAGATAAGCACCGATGCAGATGACCGTGAGGACGCAGATCGTGATGATGAGCGGACGGTTACGGTCGAAGGGATAGTTGTTGATGCGGTCAATGATGGCGAAGGCCTTGTGGTTGATGCGGTTAACCTTCGTGTCGAGGAGCTGCGGGAGATAGGTCAGGGAGAACGCCGTCGTGCCGAGGATGGCAAAGGAGGCGAAGAGACCGAAGTCGCGCAGCAGTTCGTTCTGGATGAAGATCAGTCCGATGAACGAGCCTATCGTCGTGATGCAACCGAGGAAGACTGACTTTACCTCGTCGCGCAGTACCTGCTCGGGGTCCGTGACATATTTATAATGGGTCAGGATATGAAGCACGTAACTCATCGCCACACCGAGGACGATGGCGCCAATGCCGAGGGCGAGGAGTGAGAACTCACCTTTGATGAAATACATCATCGCCAGGCCGAAGAGCGTGCCGAAGACCACGGGGAGGAGGAGCAGCGGCAGTGTGTCCCAGTTACGGTAACAGAGGAAGATGAAGAGCATGACGAGGATGAGGGAGCCGAGGAGCGTCGTCGTGAGGTCGTGCTTGATCGTCGACGAGTTGTAATAACCGCTTGCCGGCGTGCCGTGATAAGAGACGGCGACATCGGGGTGCGCCTTCTCAAACTTTGTGATCTCCGTGTTCAGCATCTCGAAGAGCTTCGTCGTGCCACCGGTGTTGAACGATGTGGCGCGAGGCGTGATGAGTGCGAGGCAGACGGTGCTGTCAGGCACGAAGATATGACTGTCGAGGATGGTATAGCCGCCCTTGGCCTTCGACTTCTTGGAAGAGGTCACCGACGGCATCATCTCGCGCAGCAGTTCGTTGCGCAGTCCGATGGGGTCCATCTGGATGAGCTCGGGGAAGTTCTCACCGAAGCTGCCCTCCATGTCGGAGGCGTTCTGTGCCATCTGCCGCTGGAAATGCGGGACGGTGAGCATCGTGTCGACATGACTGTAGAGCGTGGTGTCGATATAAGCGGGGAAATGGTTCTCCATGTAGTCGACACCGTTCATGAGGTCGTCGTCGGAGATGGTGTAGAAGATGTCAGAGATGACCGACTGTCCCTTGCCGAGGCGTTTGTTCGCTGCCTGGAGGGAGTCGACGAAGGCGTCGCAGACATCGGCGATCTTCTCCGGGTCGGTACCTTTGCGGCCATGGAAGAGGATGTAGGTCTTGTCCTTCACACGGAGGGAGGAGAAGGCGAGCTTCGTCGTGCCGTCGGGGTTCTTCGACGAGGGCATGAGCTTGTTCAGGTCTTCTTCGAGGTGGATGCGGGAGGCAAAGAAGCCGAAGAAAACAAACAACGCAACCATCGACAGCCAGAAAGCCGGGCGATGATTGCGGAAAAAGTGGTATATCCGAATACAGAGCGATGTCATACTATCATAATCTTTAGCAACGACTTGTCAGAATGCTTATATTACTACGATCTTTCTTGTTTTCTCACATGGAATATTTTCTCACACGGATCCTAAAGATCTTAAAGATGGTTACGTCGCTACGCTCCTCACCTGGGGCTAACCTTGTGGCACCTCTCCGAGGTGCTGAGGCAAGGGTGCGCTGCGCGCAAAATCATACAAATTTATTCAAATCATTCAATCTCTACTGTTCCGCAGGTTGTTTTGAAAGATTTGATTAGATTTGAAAGATTCTTGGCGAAGCCAATAAAATTTCCTACCAACAAACAGGGTGGGTTGCCATCCGAGGGTTACGAAGGGAGTTACTTCTTCTGATGCTGCTCGATGTAATCGTAGAGGTCGTTGAAGGTCTGGATCTTACGGAGGTCCTCTGTGGGAATCTTGATGCCGTACTCCGACTGGATGACAGCCACGAGGTCAACGAGACTCAGGGAGTCGAGGTTCAGGGTGTCATAGACCTTCGCATTGGGATCGAAGTTGCTGTTCTCTGTCTCGAACTCTTCAGCGAGGACGCTGTTTACATGCTTGATAATTTCTTCACGTGTCATAATTATTATTATTTTATATTTTTCACCAGTATCGTCGAGTTCGTGCCACCGAAGCCGAAGCTGTTCTCGATGAACATGTCGAAGGGCTGCTCGATGGTCTCGGGGATGACATTGATCTTTGCCGTGTTCTCGTCCGGGTTCTCGAAGTTGATGTTTCCGGCGATGAACCCGTTCTTCATCATCAGTGTCGAATAGATCATCTCACTGGCTCCAGCCATCCACATCTCGTGACCCGTCTGACTCTTCGTCGAGGTCACCGGCACCTTATAGTCGCCGAAGACCTGTGCGATGGCGAGGGCCTCCGGACCGTCGCCGGCAGGCGTGGATGTAGCATGGGCATTGACATACCC
Organism: uncultured Prevotellaceae bacterium; assembly: GCA_902792635.1. GTDB lineage: Bacteria > Bacteroidota > Bacteroidia > Bacteroidales > Bacteroidaceae > Prevotella. Next base: position 68,676 of record CADBAG010000008.1, read on the forward strand.
AATCTTCCGCAGGTCGTCGAGGCCACTGTGCTCGATGCAGAGTTGCAGGGAGCGGGCGGGACCAGCCACGTTAGGTGTGGAGATATGGTCACCGTTGCCGGAGAAGCCCCAGCTGACGATCTCAGCGAGGATCGGAGCGCCACGCTTCACGGCATGCTCATAGTCCTCAAGGATGACCGTCGCAGCGCCACCACCCGGCACGAGGCCGTCGCGGTCACGGTCGAAGGGACGGCTGGCTTTCGTCGGCTCGCTCTCTCGGGTGGAGAATGCCTGGATGCCATCAAAGCTCGCGATGCCATACATATTGTTCTCCTCAGCACCACCACAGATGACATAATCCTGCAAGCCTTGCTGGATGAGCAGGGCGCCGAGGCCGATGGCCTGCGACGACGAGGCACAGGCTGCCGAGGTCGTGAGGTTAATGCCTTTGAGATGGAAGAGGCATGCGAGGTTCATCGTGATGTTTGAGTTCATCGACTGGAAGATGGCACCGGAACCACAGGCCTCCGTGTCCTTGAACTCACGGAACTTATCCATGGCGCGCATCGTAGCCTCAGCCACGGAGTCGTTGCCATAGAGTATTCCTACCTCGTGATCGTTGATGAAATCCTGATCCATCTTAGCGTTCTCGAGGGCGGCCTTCGTGGCCATATAAGCATACTGCGCCTCCTCGGGCATGAAGTGGCGCTGGTTACGCTTGACAAAGGGTTTGAGATCGGGCTTCGGCACGTTCGTGCACAGTCCGGAGCGGAACCCCGCGTCTTTACGTTCCTGTGAGAAGATCACGCCACTCTTACCTTGATAGAGTGCGTCGCGCACCTCCTCGAGTGTCGTTCCCAGGCAGGACCAGATGCCCATGCCTGTCATCACTACTCTGCGTTTCATAGAAATATACTTAGAGACCCCACCCCAACCCTCCACTTCAGGGAGGGAGTGCGACCCGAAAAGAGTCGATAGCAGGATTTTTTGTTATTTATTGTTGTTTATTATTTTATATGTTTTTCACATAACACCTCCGTCTTTTCACCCTCTCCGGGTTGAGCGGTTTCCACTGCGACAGCTCCTTGACGTTCGTCTCGAGCTGTGGGCCCGTCTCCGCATAACGGTAGTCGAGCTCGTTGTAGAGCGGGATGAGGTCGTCGAAGATGAGGGCGTTGACACCGAAGCCCTGGTAGTCGGGCCGCACGGCGATGAGGAGCAGACCGGCGGTATGCTCGTGATGCCACTTGAGGGCACGGAGGAGATAGTACCAGCCGAAGGGGAAGAGACGACCATGGGCGCGGCGCAGGGCATGCGACAAGCTGCCCATCGTCACGGCAATGGAGATGAGCTCCCCTTTGTCGTTCTCTATCACCGGCACCATACGGAGGTCGATGAGCGGGACATACTGCTTGAGATAGTCCATCGACTGCTTCTTATCGAAGCCTGTGAAGCCGAAGAGCGGCGCATATGCCTGGTTGAGCAGGTCGAAGATACGCTCGCCATAACCCCCTTTGAAGATCTCTTTCGGTGTGAGCTTACGAACGTGAAGCCCGAAAAGTTCCTTCGAGAGTTTCGCCACACGTGCATATTTAGCCGGCACCTCTGCAGGGATGGCGACACGGATTTGCAGCCAGTCGACAGCCTTCTCGAAGCCGAGGGCTTCCATGTGTTCGGGGTAGTAAGAGTAGTTGTATATCTCCGTCATGGCACCCATGTTGTCATAGTCGGAGAGCAGCATCCCTTCCTTGTCGAAGTCAGTGATGCCGAGGGGGCCCTGGATGGTATCCATGCCACGCTCCTTACCCCATGCAGCGACGGCGTCGAGCAGGGCGCGCGACACCTCACGGTCGTCGATGAAATCGATCATGCCGAAGCGCACGACACGGTTCTTCCACTTCTCGTTGGCATGCGGGTTGATGATCGCGGCCACACGGCCTACGACCTTCCCGTCTTTGTAAGCAATGAAAGGCTGGAGCTGAACGAACTGCAGGGCTGCGTTCTTCTTGGGATTGAACGTATCACGAACATCGGAGTGGAGGTCGGGGACGTACTGATGGCAGTCTTTGTACAACTCGTCCGTGAAGCGGATGAACTCGTTCATCTGCTTGCGACTTGTCACTTTTTCCACACTGACTGCACTCATCTCGCGTCTATTCTTTCGTTGTTTGCAATAAATAATTAACCCGACAAGACACCAATAGTCTTGTTAAATTCGTGTTACGTTTTCTATCTGCGCTGCAAATTTACGCAATATTAGTGAGATAGCTTATTACTCTTTCTTTTAGTTAAAAACCTTTTTATAACCTTAACAAAACTTTGCGGAGAAAATGAGTTTTCAAACAGAGAATAGGACAAATAGCACACAAGAACACCTACCGGCCCCACCCCTACCCCTTCCCCATCCAGGGGAGGGAGAGATATGCTTCAAGAGGGAATGATGGCCCCACCCCTACCCCTCCCCCATCCAGGGGAGGGAGAGATATGCTTCAAGAAGGAATGATGGCCCCACCCCTACCCCTCCCCCATCCAGGGGAGGGAGAGATATGCTTCAAGAGGGAATGATGGCCCCACCCCTACCCCTCCCCCATCCAGGGGAGGGAGAGATATGCTTCAAGAGGTGATGCTAAGAAGAATAGGCAATTTGTTCCTACGGTGGTAATCTGCCCCTCCCCAGGATGGGGGAGGGGTGGGGGTGGGGCCGGCATCTATTATTTTTTCTCTCTTTTCATTGCTCGCGTACTGACTTTTTTATTAACTTTGCAATCAGATTCAAAAAGCATAACAATGACTTATACCATTGAGAAAATCACCACCCTCATCGGCGCGCGCCGATATGGTACGGCGGATGCCAATATCGGCTTTCTGCTTACCGACAGCCGTTCTCTGTGTTTCCCCGAGGAAACGTTGTTCTTCGCCATCAAGTCGGAGCGCAACGACGGCCACAAGTATATCCCCGGCCTGTACGACCGTGGGGTTCACAACTTCGTGGTGACGACTGTTCCCGACGACTACGAGAAGCGGTTCCCGGAGGCTAACTTCCTCCGTGTCACCGACACCCTCGAGGCCCTGCAGCGCCTCGCCGAGCGTCACCGCGACGAGTTCGACATCCCTATCGTCGGCATCACGGGCTCCAACGGCAAGACCGTCGTCAAGGAGTGGCTGTACCAGGTACTCTCTCCCGACTGCTTTGTGACACGCTCGCCGCGTTCGTATAACTCGCAGATCGGTGTGCCTCTGTCGGTATGGCTCATGAACGACGAGACGAAGGTCGGCATCTTCGAGGCCGGCATCAGTCTGCCCGGAGAGATGCTTGCCCTGCGTGACATCATCCAGCCGACGATTGCCGTACTGACGAACCTCGGCGCTGCCCATCAGGAGAACTTCCCCTCGATGGAGGCTAAATGCAAGGAGAAGCTCGTGCTGTTCCACGACGCCCCGACGATCGTCTACAACGCCGACGACGCCACGGTAAAGAAAGTCGTGGATGAGTCCGACTATAAAGGTGAGCGTCTCTACTGGTCGCTCAAGGACAAGAAGGCCCCGATGTATATCGATACCGTGAAGAAAGGTGAGACGACAACCGCCATCTCCTATATATATAATAATGTGTCGAGCAACGACTCTAAGAATGTTGTCGGCAGTTTCACCATCCCGTTCATCGACGACGCCAGCATTGAGGATGCTATCGTCACCGCCATCGTTGCCCTGCGCCTCGGTGTCGATGCCGACAAGCTCAGTGAGCGCATGAGCAAACTTGAGCCCGTCGCCATGCGTCTCGAGGTCAAGGAAGGTCGCCACGGCTGCACTCTCATCAACGACTCGTACAACTCCGACATCAACTCGCTCGACATCGCCCTCGACTTCATGAACCGTCGTCCCGACCATAAGGGTCGTCGCCGCACACTTATCCTCAGCGATATCCAGCAGAGTGGCATGGCCCCCGCTGACCTCTACCGCGAGGTGAGCCGTCTCGCTAAGGAGCGTGGCGTGGAGAAGTTCATCGGCATCGGCCCCGTCATCTCCGACAATGCCAACCTCATCGACATCGAGGAGAAGTTCTTCTTCAACAGTGTCAGTTCGTTCCTCGACTCCACCGTCTTCCGCACGCTGCGCGATGAGGTCATCCTCATCAAAGGCGCCCGCCAGTTCGGCTTCGACCAGATCACCGACCAGCTCGTGGAGAAGGTGCATGAGACGGTGTTGGAAGTCAACCTCAACGCTGTCGTGGCGAATCTCAACTACTACCGTTCATTCATGAAACCCGAGACGAAGCTCGTGTGCATGATCAAAGCTGACGCTTACGGTGCCGGCAGTGTGGAGATTGCCAAGACGCTGCAGGACCACCGTGTCGACTACCTCGCCGTGGCTGTCGCCGATGAGGGTGCTACGCTGCGCCGTAACGGCATCACATCGAACATCATGATCATGAACCCGGAGATGTCGGCTTTCAAGACGATGTTCGACTACGACCTCGAGCCGGAGGTCTACTCTTTCCGCCTCCTCGACGCCCTCGTCAAAGCCGCTGAGAAAGAAGGTATCACGGGATGGCCTGTACATATCAAGCTCGACACCGGCATGCACCGTCTCGGCTTCGACCCGGAGAAAGACATGGAGAAGCTCATCGATAGACTGAAACATCAGAACGCTGTCATCCCGCGCTCGGTGTTCTCTCACTTCGTGGGCTCCGACAGTGATGACTTCGACGACTTCAGTGCTCATCAGTTCGCCCTCTTCGACAAGGGCAGCAAGCAGCTGCAGGCCGCATTCGACCATAAGATCATCCGTCATATCGACAACTCAGCCGGCATCGAGCACTTCCCCGAGCGCCAGCTTGACATGTGTCGTCTCGGCCTCGGCCTCTATGGCATCGACAGTCGCAACAACCACATTATAAATAATGTGTCAACCCTGAAGACGACCATCCTGCAGTTGCGTAACGTGCCGGCCGGCGACACCGTGGGCTATAGCCGCAAGGGTAAGATCGACCACGACAGTGTCATCGCCGCTATCCCTATCGGCTACGCTGACGGTCTGAACCGTCACCTCGGCAACCGTCACTGCTACTGCCTTGTCAACGGCAAGAAAGCAGAGTATGTCGGTAACATCTGTATGGATGTGGCGATGATCGACGTCACGGGTATCCCATGTAAGGAGGGTGACAGTGTGGAGATCTTCGGTGACCACCTGCCCGTTACCGTCCTCTCCGATGCTCTCGACACCATCCCGTACGAGGTGCTGACAGGGATCAGCAACAGGGTAAAGAGGGTGTACTTCCAAGATTAAGGCCCCACTCCTGCTGGCCCCACCCCCGCTGGCCCCACCCCCACCCCTCCCCCATCCAGGGGAGGGGTGGGGGTGGGGCCGTTAGGTTTGTTTATTGGAGGCTTTGCACTGCTTTTTCTATCTGCTCATCCCTCCCTTTCTCATAATCCTCCGGCGTGTTATACACGACGATGTCGGGGTCGAGCTGTTTGTTCTCAAAGAACTTACCGTCCATGCCCTCGTTGCCGACCTGCGGGATGCCGAAGATCATACCATTCATCATCGTCTCCCACCATACCGCTGTCATCGTGCCGGCGACAGGCGCACCGACGAGCTTGCCGATGCCGAGCGTCTTATAGACAGCCGGGAAGCCGTGACCGTTGCTGTAGTCATCCTCACAGATCATGACACACGACGGCTTGACCCATTTGTTCCACGGGTCGTACCCGATATATTTGCCATGCGCGATGAACTTCGCATACTGTTTGCCAGAGAGCAACGTGCAGAGGTCATCGTGAAGCCAGCCGCCACCGTTATGACGCTCGTCGACGATGACGGCTTTCTTCATGCGCATCGAGTCGGAGAGGAGCTCACTGAACACCGTGCGGAAACTCTCACTATCCATCTCCTTAACATGGACATAGCCGATGGTGCCATGCGACAAGGAGTCGACCATCCGGCGGTTACGGTCCACCCATCGGCGGTAGAGCAGATCCGACTGTGCCGAACGACTGATGGCACGGATGACGACATCGAAGTGTTTCTTCTTCGCCGGGTCATAGACGCTGACATGCATCATCTTACCTGCCTTGCCGTCGAGGAGCGGCGTGTAGTCGGAGTCTTTCAGGATCTTCTGTCCATCAATGGCCTCGATGATGTCCCCTTTCTTCACACCCGTGTCACGTACGGAAAACGGACCGCGGTTGATGACCTCCTCGATCTTCAGGCCATCGCCCTGATAGCTGTCATCGAAGAACAGGCCGAGGGCTGCCGTGCGCAGTGTCGGGCCGGCTGGATAATAACGGGCACCGGTATGCGAGCCGTTGAGCTCCCCGAGCATCTCCGAGAGCATGTCGCGGAAGTCGTAGTTGTTGTTGATATACGGCAGGAACTTCGCATAGGTCTTCTTGTATCCGTCCCAGTCGACGCCATGGAGCTTCGGGTCATAGAACTTATCCTTGACCTGCTGCCAGACATGGTTGAAGATATAGGTGCGCTCCGCGTAAGGCCGGTAGTTGAAGTTAGCCTCGAAGGCGACGTTCTTCTGTGCCTTACTTGCGAGGTTGATCTGCTGGATGCCATTGTTGTAGACATAGAGGTTCTTGAAGTCCTTGTCGGCCTCAAGACCGTAGCCCACACTCTTCATCACGATCTCCGTCTTGTTCTCCACGAGGTCGTGTTTCCACAGGTCGTAGCCGCCCTCGAACCGCGCCTCATAATAGAGCGTGTCGCCACCCGGCGAGAGAACAGCATCACCGAGATGCGACGAGTTGACGGTGAGACGGACGACGCGGTCGCGGCAGTTGGCGAGGTCGAACTTCAACGGCTTGACGGCCTTACTCTTATCGCCGGCTTTCTCTGCCTCGCGATTCTTCTTCGTGTTCCATTTACGGAACTTGATGGCAGGCTCCTTCTTCTTTGCTACGGTGTCTGCAGCGTCTTTCTTGTGCGCCTCATCGTAGAGCGCGCGCTCCTCCTTGTTCATACGGAAACGCTCATAGGCATCGAGGTCGAAGAACATGATGTAAGCATCATCTTCCGCACCCCAACTGCCATGACTGCGGTAGCCGGCGCGGTCACTCGTGAACACCATCGCCTTGCCACCGAGCGCCCACTGACCGTTCGAGTCGTTGTAACCACTGTTCGTCAGGTTCGTGATCTTCTGACTGCCGTCGGCGGGGACGAGGGCAATGTCACAGTTGTTCCATCCGCCCGTACCGATATAGTTGGACAGCAGCCACTTACTGTCCGGGCTCCATTTGAACCACAGGTCACCGTCGGAGTAACTATACTGGTACTTACCATCCATGAGCTGTCGCACAGCTTTCGTCTTCACGTCGACAGCTTTCAGCGTGCCGCGGTCTTCGATATAGGCCACGCTCTTACCGTCGGGACTGTATGCCGGCTGCATGTCGACGAGGTTCGACTTGACGAGCTGCTTCTCCTTGAGCTGGGTGGCATAGGTGAACTGTTTCTCGTCTTTCTTCACGATGGAGGTCTGGTAGATCTGCCACAGGCCACCGCGCTCTGAGGCATAGACGAGGCTCCGGCCATCGGGCGAGAAGCTGACGTTACGCTCCTGCTCCGGCGTGTCCGTGATCTGCTTCGTCGTGGTGTAGTCGACGGACGTGACATAGACGTCGCCGTGGACGATGAACGCGATCTCCTTACCCGAGGGCGAGACGGTGAACTCCGTCGCCCCACTGCGCAGTACCTGACGCTGGAGTCTGTCACTGCCGTCGTCGGCAACGACGGAGACATTGAGCTTCACGGGCTCGTTGCCTTCTTTCAGCGTGTAGATCTCACCGTCGTAGCCATAGCACAGTGTGCCGTCCGTGGCACGCGTGAGGAACCGTACGGGGTTGCCTTTGTAATGGGTGAGCTGTGTCTTCGCTGTCTCACCGACCCAACCGCGGTAGACATTGAACGTGCCGTCCTCCTCACTCAGATAATAATAGGTGTCGGCATCAGCGCCCCACACCGGAGTGCGGTCCTCACCGGCAAAGTCAGTGAGTTTCGTGTAGGTACCGTTCTTATAAAGCCAGATGTCGCGGCAGATCGGTGACTGGTGGTGCTTGCGAAACGGATCCTCGTAACCTTTCTGGTCATGGTAGAGGATGGCACCGTCCTTGCCGACACTGATGTCCTGCATCGTGATGTCGGAGAAGAGGTGCATGCGGCCGCCACGGGTACTAACCTCGTAGACCTGCGGGAAGGAGCTGTTAGGAAAGATGATACTCGTCGCCTTCGGCATGATAGAGGCGCGCAGCAGGATTGTGGAGTCGTTCTTCCACGCCATGGGATACTCGTCGCCACTGTCTGTCGTCAGGCGGCGTGGCACGCCACCCTCACGGCCAACGACATAGACATCCATGCTGCCCTCGCGCGACGAGGCAAAGGCGAGCTGGCGGGAGTCGGGGCTCCACACGGGGTTGGCATCATAGGCGGGGTTACTCGTTATCTGCCGTGCCTGTCCGCCTCTCACGGGCACCGTCCAGATGTCTCCTTTATAAGAGAACGCCACTGTCGTGCCATCGGGAGAGATGGCGGGATAGCGCAGCCACAAAGGGGAGGATTGGGCGAAAGCAGTTGCCACAAAACAGAGAAGAAAAAGGCACAGGCCCCAACCCCTCCCCTCCCCCATCCAGGGGAGGGGATGATATGTTCCAAGAGATAATCGTGATACCATAGATTACTATTAATTATTTATTTGCATTTTTCTATTACCTACGGTGGTAATCAACCCCCTCCCCTAAGTGGGATTTTCTGCCTTCCGATAACGGAAGGACCGAGGATAGTGGGGCTGGGGTGGGGCCGCGAGCAGAACGCTGCAAGATCCTCCTTAATACGCTTATATGGCTCCGACGCGAAGAACCCGGTGTTTTTCTTCAACATCGGGATGACGTTCTCCACCGAGTTGTTGTAACATGAGAGCTCGTTGCGGCGCTGCGTGCCATGCACGCTCTGCCGGGAGATCTCCGCCTGCCGCTGCCGGATGAGCTTGTCGCAGACGCGGTTCATCATCGGCACGACGACCTTGTCGAAGAGATGATGGCCCTGGATATAGAGGTAGGTCGTCTCCGGTGTCACGCCGAGCTCTTGCAGACTCTTTTCCACCTGCTGATAGCTCTCTGCTGCATTGGGGTTGTGCCGCCGCAGCTGCTCGCACCGTTTGTTCACTTTGTTACGTACCTGAGCAATGATACGGTTGGCGTCGTTCATGGAGAAGTTGCCTGTCTCTATGACACGCAGGAAATCGGTCATCGTGAACTGTCCGTAGCTCCCCGTGCGGTAGTACCAGATGTTCCACACGAAGAGCGGGTAGATGGCACGCGAGAACTCCTCGAGATACTGCTGCATGTCAAAGATGACATGGTCGTTGAGCGTCACCGCCACACAGACGTCGTGGAGCGACGGCGCATAGCACTGCATGTTCTCTATGGCGTAGGCATAGGTGTGGAAGACGTACGGACTGTTGAGGATCTGCCGCGATGTCTCCGAAGCGCCCTGGATGAGGTAGTCGTAGTCGGCATCGACACAGGCGATGAGCCATTGTCCCGTCTTGCCGTGGAGGGCACTCATGAGTGCTGCTTTCTTGCCGCGCTCGAGATTGTTCTCCCGTGTGGGGAGCATGATCTCAAAATAGAACTGGTCTGTCTCAAACTGACTGAGGATGGAGCGCCAAAAGAACACGTCGTCGTAGCTCTCCACATAAGCCACGATCTTCTTCCGCTGCTTCTTCGGGTTCAGCCAGTTGGCCGCCTCCAGATAAGAGGACGTGAGATTATCCTTGAGTCGTTTCATAATACTCGAAAGATTAAACCGTTACTTCACTGTGATGTCTGACACCTCCGTGACCTTGTCCATCCACCCGTTCATGATGACGGCGGGCGAATGGGTCGTGAGGATGATCTGCACGTTCGGGTTGAGTTCAAGGATGAGGTCGATGAGTTTCTTCTGCCATTCGATATGGAGGCTCACCTCCGGCTCGTCCATGAAGAGAACATAAGGTTTGTTGTCTTCGATGAGCACCGTGAGGAGGATGGCGAGGATCTGCTTCTCACCACTCGACAGCTGGTAAGGCACGAGCGTCTCGCCCATCTGCGTGAAGCTGATCTCGTTGTCGGTGCGCACAATCTTCTTGCCCGTGTCGGCGAAAAGCGAGTCCATGATGTCCTGGAACTTCTTCTTCGGCTCAGAGAGTTTCTGCGCCTCCTCAGCAGCCGTAGGTCCGCCCTGCTGCAGCACAGCGATCATACGGTTGCCGATGTTCACCTGGTAATCGAGATACTTACGCTGGAGCTTGTAGAGCTGCCAGTCGAGCTCTGTGGCGAGTGACATGTTGAGTTGCGACACCATCTCTGCATTGATGAGCGGACGGTCGAAGGACCGGATGATATCGAAGCGCAGCCAGTTGGCATCCTCGGGATAGACCTTCAGATGCACGCCTTTGAGCAGATGTGACGGGAACTCAGCCCCGGCAGAGAGGCCTTTCACCACTTTGTTGATGATCGTCGACTTGCCCACGCCGTTGACACCACTGAGGATGTTGACACGTCGGTCGAGGTTCCATAGGATATGTTTCCGGCCGCTCCAGAGAGCGTCGATCTCTATCTGTGTGATATAGTCAGCGTATTTCTGCATAGTCTATAAGTATAGAAGGTTTAGTAAGGCAAAAATAATAAAATAATGTGATAAGTTGCGCCCTGCGGTAAAGAAATTGTTACCTTTGCAACGTTTTTTAGGAAATAATAGATTATTCATTGTAGATATTGTACTCATGGGTAACAATAAACCTCTGCAAGCTCATCTGAGCCTGCTCTCTGCAGAGATCTTCTGGGGCCTTCTCGCCCCTATCGGCAAGGATGCGATGCTCCACGGCATCGACAATATCACCCTCGTATCGTTCCGTGTCACGGGTGCGGCATTGCTTTTCTGGATCGCCTCGTTGTTCGTCAAGGAACGCATGCCGTGGCGCCATGTCCTCTTCATGGCCGGTGCAGCACTCCTCGGCGTGGTCTTCAACCAGTGCCTCTATACCTTCGGCCTGAGCTACACGTCGCCTGTCAACGCGAGTATCGTCACGACCTCCATGCCTATCTTCGCCATGGTGCTGTCGTTCTTCATCCTCCGCGAGCCGTTGACGTGGATGAAGGTCGGTGGTGTGCTCATCGGCTGCATCGGCGCCATCTCACTCATCCTCTCGAGTGCGCACAGTGGCGGCAAGACGGGAAATATCTGGGGCGACCTGATGTGTATGGGAGCTCAGTTGTCGTTCGCCCTCTACCTCACGATCTATAATCCGCTCATCCGTAAGTATAATGTCGTGACGGTGAATAAATGGATGTTCACGTGGTCGTGCATCTTCCTCCTGCCGTTCACAGGCAGTCATGTAGCGCAGTTACCCGTTGCCGTCATTGCCTCGAAGACCTGGGTGGAGGTGTTTTATGTCGTCGTCTTTGGCACGTTCCTCAGTTACCTCCTTGCCGTCGTCGGTCAGCGTGTGCTACGTCCCACCGTGGTGAGCGTGTACAACTATGTGCAGCCTGTGGTGTCGGTCATCGTGAGTGTCCTCACGGGGCTCAGCATCTTCACCGTACCGCAGGGTATCGCCGTCATCTTCATCTTCTCCGGCGTCTGGCTCGTGATAAAGTCGAAGTCGAAGAGAGACATGGCGAAAGTAAAATAATGCACACGGTTCCTTGTTAACTCATAAAGATTTTATATTTCACACGGATCTTAAAGATTTTAAAGATAGCTACGCTATTCGCTACGCGGTAAAGGACCAACTCTAACAAGGGGAGACTATTAACCACAGATGAGAACAATGAAAAGCAATATTGTTTCTCATTGTTTTTTATCTGTGGTTGAGAGACTACGCATGGGCTGTGTAGCCGCAAAGCGGCGTAACCATCTTTAAGATCTTTAAGATCCGTGTGAGGAAAATCGGTTCTTCCGGTTTTCGGATTGATAGTGTGGTACAGCCTCGGAGAGGCTGACTCTGCATAACCCCAGGCAAGGAGCGCAGCGACGTAGCCTGGGGTATGTTAGG
>CADBAG010000008.1:80725-88213 GCA_902792635.1 uncultured Prevotellaceae bacterium
TCTTTAATAGATCGTATCATACGGAACATTGCGCGCCAAGGCGCAGTCAGCCTCTCCGAGGCTGGCATTCAGGTGTTCCGCATGCGACCTACCCCCAGGCTGCGTCGCTTCGCTCCTTGCCTGGGATTATGCAGAGTGTGCCTCTCCGAGGCACTTATCAACCCGAAAAGCTGAAGAACCGAAAAATCTATATAATCAGTGTGAGAGGTTTACTCCGCCACCAAATTCATCTGGCACTCGTCGCAGCGGAAGTCGAGGCGGAAGCCGCGGCCGTCACCGAGGCGGAGGTGCAGCGGCTCATGCCACTCCGGTTTCCTGCCACCACGACGGACACAGAAGCCGAGCTCGTAACGGATGCAGTAACGGCACTGCATGACGACAGGCTCCTTCGGTTCCTTCGTCTCCAAGGCCGGAGCGACCTCTTCTATTCCATGCTGCTCATAGAACGCACGAGCGGCATGGTTCGACACATTATATAAATAAGGATACTTCTTATATTCCGGCGTCCAGTATTCAGCCGGAGCACCGTCGACATGATTATCTATGGTTGTCTCATTATTTACATGATAATCGTGCAGTGCCTTGGGATAAGCGTCCACAGCATCGCGGCGCAGTTGAGCCAACACACTCGATGGAATGAAAAGACCCTTCGCGTCGTCCTCAATATTGATCTCAGCAGTCTCGAAGACCGTGCCGCCGAGCTTCGACAGTTGTTTGCAGATATTCTCCTCCTGTGGTCGGTTCGCCGACTGATGGGCAAAGACTGTATCGGCTGACCACGACAACGACTCAGAAGAGCCTGTATGGATCGTCATCGTCAGTCGGAAGCCATCATCTGTCGTGCCGAACGTCATCATGAGAGGCATCGTGCGGTGCGCTGTGTCACCGGCGAGCGTCTTCTCGAATGCCACATCGTTGTTACGGTAGAGCGACATGCCACGCCGGAGGTTATGCGGCATGTGGAAAGGATAGAGCCAGTTGCCCTCTACCCTATTGACACGGAACCCTTCCAGGAGTTCGCCCTCTGCCGACTCCGTCCTGTCTTTGATGAAACACAGACCATCGCCATTGGCGAAGGCTGCCGTGCCCGTGACACGAAGGGCATCGCGACGGATATCCTTCACTGTCCCGACGAACTCACCGAGGGCTTTCGGCGTCACCATCGTCGGCAGGTCGTGCGTACGGCCTTTGAGAAAATAATGGGTGTAGCCGCGATTGAACGTCTTGTTGAGGTCCGGCTGGAAATGATATTCCACCCTGCCCCACGACGCGCGCCGGTAGTCGGCCTTCCGCCGGCGGATGACCTGGTCGAGGCGCTGCGAGTAAGCCGACACGACATTCTTCACGTAGTCGACATCCTTCAGTCTTCCTTCAATCTTAAACGACGAGGCACCGGCATCGGCGAGCTGCTCCAAGGCATCGATCTGACTCATGTCTTTCATCGACAGGAGGTAACGGTCGCTGACGATCGTCTTGCCGTCGGCATCGATGAGGTCATATTTCATGCGGCACACCTGTGCACACTCACCGCGGTTCGCCGAGCGTCCGAAGAGATGCTGGGAAGCATAGCACTGACCCGAGTAGCTCACACAGAGCGCGCCGTGGACGAAGACCTCGAGCTCCACGTCGGGCACCGCCTCATGGATGGCACGGATCTCATCGAGCGAGAGCTCACGTGCCAGGACGGCACGTGTGAAGCCGAGGCTGCGCAGCCACTTGACCTTCTCCACCGTGCGGTTGTCCATCTGCGTCGAGGCATGGAGAACAGGGGCGTGGCCGACCTTCTGCAACGCCACGCGCCGCATCTCGAGCGTCGCCATGTCCTGCACAAGGAGAGCGTCGACACCGATCTCGGCAAGACGCGTGATGAGGTCCTGTGTGGCGTCGAGCTCATCCTCATAGATGATGGTATTGACGGTAACATAGACCTTCGCACCAAAGAGGTGGGCGAAATCGCAGAGCTGCTTGATGTCCTCTACGCTGTTGCCTGCCGAGGCACGGGCGCCGAAATGATCGGCACCGATATACACGGCGTCGGCACCATGACTGATGGCGGCTAAGCCGCATTCGAGGTTCTTGGCGGGCGCCAAGAGTTCAAGGGTACGCATGAAAGATGGAAAGATTGAAAAAATGAAAAAAATGAAAGAATGAAAAAATGAAAGAATGAAAAAATGAAAGAATGAAAAAATGAAAGAATGAAAAAATGAAAGAATGAAAATGTACCTACGATTATCCAAAGATTATATTTCACACGGATTGTCTTTTCACACGGATCTTAAAGATTTTAAAGATTGTTACGCCGCTTTGCGGCTACACGGCCCTTGAGATTTTTTACCACAGATGAAAACAATGAGAAACAATATTGCTTTTCATTGTTCTCATCTGTGGTTAATAGTCTCCCGTTCGTTAGAATGGTTCCTCCACCGCGTAGCGAATAGCGTAGCCATCTTTAAGATCTTTAAGATCCGTGTGAGAAAAACTACATGATCCGTGTGAGAAAAACTGTATCTTGGGAGAGATACGTGTTACTCGTTGAACCCTTCGGTGATCTCGCAGATCTTCACGATGACGTCTACAGCTTTCTGCATGACCTGGATAGAGACAAACTCGTAAGGGCCATGGAAGTTAACACCACCGGCAAAGATGTTCGGACAAGGCAGACCACGGAACGAGAGCTGCGCTCCGTCCGTGCCGCCACGGATCGGCTCCACCTTCGGCTTGACGCCACACTCCTGCATGGCCTTGAGCACGATGTCGATGACATACATGTTCGGGTCGATCTTCTCCTTCATGTTATAGTACTGGTCCTTGATCTCTATCGTGACCGTGCCCTCACCGTATTTCTCATTCATTTCCTTGGCGATATCCTCCATGAAGTCCTTGCGCTGCTCGAACTTCTTACGGTCGTGGTCGCGGATGATATAAGAGAGCTTGGCCTCCTCACAGTGACTGTTGATAGACAGCAGATGGTAGAAGCCCTGGTAGCCCTCCGTCGTCTCGGGGATGTCGGTCTCAGGGATATGGTTGTTGAACTCGCAAGCGAGGCGTGAGGCATTGATCATCTTGCCTTTGGCGTAACCCGTATGAACGCTGACACCTTTGATCGTGATCTTTGCAGCGGCAGCATTGAAGTTCTCATACTCCAGGTCGCCGATGTCGCCGCCATCCATGGTGTAGGCCCACTGGCAACCGAACTTCTCCACGTCGAAGTGATGGGCACCCATGCCGATCTCCTCGTCGGGGTTGAAGCCCACGCGGATGTCGCCGTGCTTGATCTCAGGATGGTCGCGGAGGTAACACATCGCCTGCACGATCTCTGCCACTCCGGCCTTGTCGTCGGCACCGAGGAGCGTCGTGCCATCGGTGACAATAAGATCCTCACCTTTGTGTGCCAAGAGCTCAGGGAACTTCTTTGGCGAAGAGACGATGCCCGGAGAGAGCTCGATGTCACCACCGTCGTAGTCCTTCACGATGCGCGCCTTGATATTTGCGCCACTGGCGTCGAGGGCTGTGTCGTAGTGAGAGATGAAGCCGATCGTCGGCGCATCCTTCTTCGTGTTGCCGGGGAGCGTGGCATAGATATAACCCATGTCGTCCATCTCGACATCCTCAAGACCTTCGTGCTCAAGTTCTTCCTTCAGGTACTTAGCGAAGATAAGTTGTTTCGAGGTACTGGGGACAGTCTCCGAGTCTTCGGCCGACTGTGTGTCAAACTTGGTATAATTGATGAACCGTTCTACTAAATCCATAAAATGATATATTTGGTTTATATTGCAAAAGTATACATATTATATAAGAAGAAGAAAGGTTGAAGCATTAATTATTATTAATTGGCCATTGCGCGGTATCGCCATTCAACCGTAATGTCATCGTGACGCGGCCACGAAACGATTGTGACGCAGCCGCGTAACGATTGTGACGCAGCCGCGTAATGATCGTGACGCGGCCGCGAAACGATGGCGACCAACCGAAGAAAAGAGTGTCGGCAACCGAAAAGAAGGATATCGTCAACCGCGAGGGAGGTTAAAAGCAACCAAAAACACGACGTTAACTTATAATTATTGCAATTTTGTTTCAGCCAAATCGGCTAATTGACTGATAGACAAAACGGAATAAAAAAGTAGAAAAATAGTTGGGAAAAGTGTTCCGACTTATTCAACTTTTTACTACCTTTGCAACCGCAAAACGATTCAAAACTGACAACTTCGGGAACAGTAAGAGAAGACAAAGTTATCCAAAATGGAAAACTTTTATGTTTCCAAAAAGGAAAAAGTTTCCCGTTTTTGTCAATAACAATATTACAAAAACTGCCATGATCCAAGTAAAGAAGCGCGACGGCAAGGTAGTGCCGTTTGACTTGACTAAGATTCAAGTTGCTGTTTTGAAAGACCTCAATGCCATTGGCCATGAGGGTAACAACGAGGAGACCGCCCGCAAATATGCCGACGAGGTGTTTGCGCTGTGCGAGAAGAAATATCTCCCCAACACCGATGTCTTCGAGATTGAGAATATCCAGGACACTGTTGTCGAGGTGTTGGCCAAGGAAGGCGAGACCCGCGCCGTCATCGCCTACTGCGAATATCGTTACCAGCACAAGTTAGAGCGTGAGCAGCGCGTCAAGAAAGCCTATGAGGAGAAGCTCATGGCTAAGAACGTCGTCAACCAGAACGCCAACATCGACGAATACTCCGGTGGCGGCCGCTCCGGTGAGGCTGCCAACGTCTACGAGAAGCAGTATGCCCTCGACCACTGTATGTCGGACATGGCACGCCGCAACCACGAGAACAACGAGATCTACATCCATGACCTCAACAAGTATGCCATTGGTTTCCACAACTGTCTCTCCATCCCCTTCGACGATCTGTTGTCGAAAGGCTTCCACACCCGTCAGGGAGACGTGCGCCCGGCAGGCTCTCTGAACACCGCCATGCAGCTCGTGGCTGTCATCTTTCAGCTCCAGAGCCTCGACCAGTTCGGTGGCGTGTCGGCTACCCACCTCGACTGGACCATGGTGCCTTATTTCCGCAAGTCGTTCTTCAAACATTATATCACGGCATGGGCCAAGGATCAGAAAGAGTTTGCCGACACCGACTTCCTCACGCTCTACGACGAGACCTATCAGGACAATGTCGGCGTGACGCGCTCCGCCTTCGAGCACTGGGCCGACACCGTGAAAGACGCTTTCTTCAAGAAGACGAAGCTCACGAAGGGTGATTTCACGCTCGCCAACAAGGATCATCTCGATCCCAAATATTACAACTCTGCCCTGTGCGACACCATCCAGGAGCTGCACCAGGCTGTCGAGGCTATGTATCACAACCTCAACACGCTGCAGAGCCGCTCGGGCGACCAGCTGCCGTTCACCTCTATTAATTACGGCACCTGCACCTTGGAGGAGGGCCGCCTTGTGACCCGTTCGCTGCTTCTCGGCTCTCTCGAAGGCATCGGTTTTCATCACAACACCCCGATCTTCCCCTGCGGCATCTTCCAGTATATGAAAGGTGTTAACGACAAGCCCGGCACGCCGAACTACGACCTCAAGCAGCTCGCCATGCGCTCTACCTCACAGCGTCTGTATCCTAACTACGCCAACGTGAACTGGAGCGGCAACGAGGGCTTCGACCCGAAGGATCCGCGTACCTACTTCTCTACCATGGGTTGCCGTACCGCCAACGGTTGGGACATCAACGGCCTCGGCCAACTCAAGGACGGCCGTGGCAACATCTGCCCGACGACGATCATCATGCCGACCCTCGCCATGGAGGCTGGCCGCGACGTGGAGAAGTTCATGAAGCTCCTCGACCAGAAGATCCACGAGGCTAAGGACATGCTCATCGAGCGTTTCAACTGGATCTGCTCTCAGGATCCCAAGACCGCACCGTTCATGTGGGACAACCACACCATGGCCGGCTATATCCCCGAGGAGGGCATCCGCTCCGCTATGAAGCACGGCACCCTCGCCATGGGTCAGCTCGGATTAGCTGAGACACTGCAGCTCCTCATCGGATGCAACCACACCAAGCCCGAAGGCATGGCACTGGCTAAGCGTATCGAGACGCTCTTCAATACACGCTGCGCTGAGTTCAAACAGCAGTACAAGCTCAACTTCGGTGTCTATTACACTCCGGCTGAGAACCTCTGCTACACAGCTATGAAGAAGTTCAAGGCTAAGTACGGTGTCATCAAGAACGTCTCCGACCGTGACTACTTCACCAACTCCATCCATGTACCCGTCTGGGAGCACATGACGCCGTTCGAGAAGATCGACATCGAGAGTCAGCTCACCGGCTACTCTTCTGCCGGCTGCATCACCTACGTCGAGCTCCCGTCAACAACGAAGCATAACGTCGACGCCTTGGAGAAGATCATCGACTATGCCATGGACAAGGATATCCCTTACTTCGCCATCAACGTGCCGAACGACACCTGCATGGACTGTGGCTACACCGACGAGATCAACGACGCCTGCCCGATCTGCGGCTCACATAACATCCGCCGCCTGCGCCGTGTCACCGGTTACCTCACCACCGACTACCATAACTTCAACCTTGGTAAGCAGGCAGAGGTCAAGGATAGAGTCAAACATATCAGATCCTATGCCCACGACGAAGAACTGAAGGAAGAGACGTGCAAGTGCGGTGGAGGCAGTGCCAACCTTTCCGAGAAGAACAAGAAGGTAGCAGCACCTTTCAAGGATATGTAATATCATGCGTATATTTGACATTACCAGTTGTGACGTCAACAATGGCGACGGCTTCCGTGTCACCCTCTGGGTGGCAGGATGCACGCACCATTGCAAAGGGTGCCAAAACCCGGAGACCTGGGACTTCAAAGGCGGACAGCCCTTCGGGCCCGAGGCTCACGAATACCTCTTCTCCGAGTTGGCAAAACCTTATATCCAAGGCATCACGTTCTCCGGCGGTGACCCACTGTGCTCACCCGACGAGGTGACAGCCTTAGCCAAGGAGATCAAAGAGAAACTCCCGAAGAAGGACATCTGGGTATACACCGGCTACACCATAGAACAGATTGAAGCCGATCCCAAGCTCGCTCAGATTCTCCCCTATGCCGACGTCATCGTCGACGGAGAATATGTCCAGGCTCTGCGCGACGTGACCCTCGCCTTCCGCGGTTCCCGCAACCAGCGGATCTTCTATCTGAAAGACGGAAAAGTCATCCAGAAAGAGGAATACGGCAAGAAGTGATTAAGATTAAAAATAGTTAGCTAATAATTTGCATCATACAATAATTTTGCTTAATTTTGCAATCGTCATCGTGAGATGACTCCATTTAAGTTTCATTAGGTTAGTAGTTTGATAGATTTTTAAGGTAAAACGAAAGGCAGTGCAAGTGATTGTACTGCCTTTCTTATTTAAACCACACATTTTGTGTAACTACTCAGTCTTATGATTAGTCAGATTTTCGAGATGAAGAGTGCCTCGGAGAGGCACACTCTGCATAACCCCAGACAAAGGAGCGATAGCGACT
>CADBAG010000008.1:88230-177371 GCA_902792635.1 uncultured Prevotellaceae bacterium
CAGGCTGCGTCACTGCGTTCCTTGCCTGGGGTTATTCAGAGTCAGCCTCTTCGAGGCTGTGAAGTGATACCACCCCAAAAATAATACTGAGTAGTTACCATTTTGTATTAAAAAACATAATAAAAAGGAAAAAGCGCTCGTAATTGGTCTATTCTTAGTAAATTTGCAGCTAAAAAGTAAATTACGCGCAATGAACAAACTGTTTTCGCACGTCGTCATTCTCATCGCGGCTGCCTTCTCACTCACATCCTGTCTCAGTGACAACGATGAAAGTGAAACAACATACTACACGGATACGGCTATCTCGTCGTTCTCCTTGGGTACGCTCAATATCACGTATCACACCACGGCGAGCGACGGCGTGACGGACTCTACCTATAAGTCGACCTTCTCAGCCAGTTCCTATGCTTTTGACATCGACCAGCAGAAGGGGACCATCGCCAATGAGGACTCGCTGCCCGTGGGTACCGATGCCGCACATTGCCTTGCTACGATCAACACCGTCAACAGTGGCACCGTGCTCCTCGTGCTGACCTCATCTACCGGCGCAGACAGTCTGGCCTATTACTCATCCTCCGATTCCATCGACTTCACGTCACCCGTTCGTCTCCGTGTGTATAACATGGAGGGATCGGCTTACCGCAACTATATCGTCACTGTGAATGTCCACAAGCAGAAGGAGAACCAGTTCTCCTGGCAGGAGGGGACCTTCGACATCAGCAGTCTTGTGCAACACGAAGACGGCGTCATCGGCAAGACGAACAAATACCGCTACGCCATCATCGGCTCCAGGCTCATGCGCTCACCCATCGCAGGCGGCACATGGACAGAGGAGAAACTCGATGAAGATTCTTCGCTGCTGCCTACTAAGGATGTCAACTTCATTGTTGCGCCGATGGCATCAGACACGACCCTCTACAACATCTTCCTCATCGGCAGTCGTGACGGCAAGGTCATGCGCTGGAGCAAGGTCGAGGACGACGACGATGCCTCACAGGTATGGACCTACTACGACGATGACGAGTACGTGAAGAAGACCCTGCCGTACCTCGCCAACATGAAAGCCGTGCTCTATGGCGACAGCATCATCGCTACCGGCGGTGACTTCTCCGCTGTCTACACCAGTCCCGACTGGGGGCTGACGTGGAACAAGAGCAGTCTCTTTGCACTCCCGACAGCCTTCGGCAACACCCCGGGCGCCTTCGAGATGGCTGTCGACAAGAACAATATCCTCTACATCAAGCGCGACGATGCCTCTACCGGCTGGTACGGTCGTCTGTCACAGCTCGGCTGGAGCGATGAACAGCGCGTGTTCACAAAGGCAAAGGCATGGCGTCGGATAAAAGAATAAGAGAATAAGAAACTAATAAAAGCCAAATGCTTAAGCATACCGTCATTGCCATTGTGGCTCTGCTCCTTTGCATGAATGTGCAGGCACAGGACGACCCTGAATACCGCTTCGAGGTCGGAGCAGGCATCGGCATGACAGGCTACTTAGGCGACTACAACGGCTGTCTCACAAAAGACCTGCAGCCGGCTGCGAGTTTCGTGGGGAGATACAATTTCAACCCATGGATGGCACTCCGGCTGAATATCGGCTACGGCAAGCTCAAAGGGTCCTCCGACGATGTCAAGACGTGGTACACCGATGAGCAGGCGCGGAACTACTCGTTCAACAACAGTTTGATAGACCTCGCGGCTATCTACGAGTACAACTTCCTGCCTTACGGCACAGGGCGCGACTACCGAGGCGCCAAGCGACTGACACCGTTCGTCATGGGCGGAATGGGACTGACGATGGTCAAGACGACCGACAAGACACAGGCGGCAATGATCGTACCGTTAGGTCTCGGCGTTAAATATAAGATGAGTGAGCGCGTCAACATCGGCCTCGAATGGGCGGTCTGCTTCTCTACAAGCGACTGGCTCGACGGCAGAAAAGACCCTTACGACATACAGAGCAGCGGACTGTTCAAGAACACGGACGCCTATCAGCGCCTCCAGCTGTCATTGACCTACAGTTTCTCAGCCCGCTGTCTGAACTGCAACAAAGAATAGAATAAAGAGATATATTATATATGATACCGAAGAGCATCGCCATCATCATGGACGGCAACGGCCGTTGGGCCACAGAGCGGGGCAAAGACCGGTCCTATGGTCACCAGGCAGGCGTGGATACCGTCAGACGTATCACCTCAGAGTGCACGCGCTTGGGAGTGAAATACCTCACGCTCTACACTTTCTCTACGGAGAACTGGAACAGGCCCCAGACGGAGATCCATGCCCTCATGGGTCTCGTCCTGACAAGTCTTGAGGATGAGATCTTCATGAAGAACAACGTCCGCTTCCGTGTCATCGGTGACGTGGCAAGGCTCCCCAAAGAGGTGCAGGACAAACTGCATGAGACGGAGGAGCACACTAAAGGCAACACAGCCATGACCATGGTTGTGGCACTGAGCTATTCGGCACGATGGGAGATCACGAAAGCAGTCAAGGACATCACTCGCGAGTGGAAAGAGAACGGCAGACCCGTGGAGGATATCACGGAGGATGTCATCTCCCAGCATCTCGAGACATCGTTCATGCCCGATCCCGACCTGCTTATCCGCACAGGCGGCGAGTATCGCATCAGTAACTATCTGCTCTGGCAGATCGCCTACACCGAGCTTTATTTCACGCCCGTCTATTGGCCCGACTTCACGGAGGACGACCTCCACAAAGCCATCGAGAGCTATGAGAAACGACAGCGCAGGTTCGGCAAGACGGAAGCACAAGTCGCTGACGCTAAAGAATAAAGAAGAAAGAATAAGGAAGACATTAGCCCGATAGAATGCACTATAACAAGAAGAAAGTAGCAGCTGCCATTATCGCCATGGCGTGCAGCCTTGGCTTAGAGGCACAGGAACGTATCATACATCCCGACATCACTTATGCCGGCACACCGCGCACAGTGACCATCGGCGGCTTCTCCGTATCAGGTATGGAGGGCTATGAGGACTATATGCTCACAGGTATCTCCGGTCTGTCCGTCGGTCAGCAGATCACGGTGCCGGGAACAGAGATCACAGACGCCGTGAAACGCTATTGGAAGCACGGACTCTTCTCTGACGTGCAGATCTCTGCCGACTCTATCGTGGGCGACAAGATCTATCTGCATATCGCACTCAAGCCACGGCCGCGCGTGTCGACGATCAACTACTACGGTCTGAAGAAGACGGAGCGCGAGGATATGGAGAAGAAGCTCGGTATCCTCAAGGGCGGGCAGATCACGCCTAACATGATCGACCGTGCCAAGATCCTTGCCAAGAAATATTTCGATGACAAAGGCTATAAGAACGCTGACATCGAGATCAACCAGAAGGACGACCTCTCTCACAAGAACCAGGTCATTCTCGATGTTGTCATCGACAAGAAGCAGAAGATGAAAGTGCGCCACATCTTCATCGAGGGCAACAACCAGCTGAAGGCCTCGCGCATCAAAGGCGGACTGTTCAAGAAAGGTGCCTTCGCCAAGACCCATGAGGCGGGGAAGCTCTCTACGTTCCTTAAGTCGAAGAAGTTCACCCCCGAACGCTGGAAAGAAGACAAGGAGAAGCTCATTGAGAAATACAATGAGCTCGGCTACCGCGATGCCGCCATCCTCGGCGACAGCGTGTGGAACAACGACCCCAAGCATGTCAATATCTGGATCAAAGTATCCGAAGGCCAGAAATATTATATCCGTAAGATCCACTGGGTCGGCAACACCGTCTACAACTCCGACTACCTGCAGCGCGTGCTCGGCATGAACCCGGGCGACGTCTACAACCAGAAGTTGCTCAACAAACGGCTCAAGGATGATGAAGACGCCGTCGGTAACCTCTATTACAACCACGGCTATGTGTTCTCCAGCATCGACCCCGTGGAGCAGAATATCGAAGGCGACTCCATCGACCTCGAGATGCGTGTGCAGGAGGGTCCGCAGGCCCATCTGTCGCATGTCCGCATCTATGGTAACAACCGTCTCTATGAGAACGTCGTGCGCCGTGAGCTCCGTACCAAGCCAGGTGACCTCTTCTCCAAGGAGGCTATCATGCGTTCTTACCGTGAGATCGCCAGCATGGGACACTTCGACCCGGAGAAGATCAACCCGGACGTGAAGCCTGACTATGAGTCGGGTACGGTAGACCTGAACTGGATGCTCGAACAGAAGTCGAACGACCAGATCGAGTTCTCCCTCGGTTGGGGCCAGACAGGTGTCATCGGACGTATCGGACTGACGCTGAACAACTTCTCCATGGCTAACCTGTTCCGCAAGAACAAGGAGCACCGTGGCATCATGCCTATCGGTGACGGTGAGAAGCTCTCCATCAGTGCGCAGACCAACGGTACTTATTATCAGAGCTACAACGCTTCTTACTCCACCAACTGGTTCGGCGGCAAGCGTCCTAACCAGTTCTCTGTCGGTGTCTACTACTCCAAGCAGACAGATATCAACAGCAACTATTATAACCAGGCGTACTATAATAACTACCTCTATAATTATTATGGTTACAACTCCTACGGTTACAACTACTCCAACTACGAGAACTATTACGACCCCGATAAGTATATCCAGCTCTTCGGTGCCTCTCTCGGCTGGGGTAAGCGTCTGCGGTGGCCTGACGACTACTTCACGCTCTCCGTGCAGGTGGCTTACACGCGCTACATGCTGAAGAACTGGCGCTACTTCTACCTCATGACAAACGGTAACGCCAACAACCTCAACTTCAGCGTAGCCATCAACCGCTCGTCAACGGATAACCAGCTCTTCCCACGTACGGGTTCAGAGTTCTCCGCCAGCGTGACCCTCACTCCGCCATGGTCGCTGTGGGATGGCAAGGACTACAAGAATCTCGCCACGAACGCTTACTCGCCAACGTATGTCGCTGAGCAGAAGGAGAAATACAAATGGATCGAGTATCACAAATGGTCGTTCAAGTCGAAGACCTACACCGCCCTCACCCCGGGTCAGAAGTGCTTCGTGCTCATGACACGCGCCGATATAGGACTGCTCGGAAGCTACAACAAATATAAAGAGTCACCGTTCGAGACCTACTACATGGGTGGTGACGGTATGTCGGGCTACTCATCCTACGCCGGTGAGGAGACCATTGGGCTCCGCGGTTACGACAACGGATCTATCGCATACAACGGCTATGCTTACGACCGCTTCACGCTCGAGCTCCGCTACCCGTTCCTCCTCGGCAACACGACGATCTACGGACTGACGTTCCTCGAGGGTGGTAACGCCTGGAGCAAGATCCGGCAGTTCAACCCGTTCGACATGAAACGCTCGGCCGGTGTCGGTGTGCGTATCTATCTGCCTATGGTCGGACTCATGGGTATCGACTGGGGTTACGGATTCGACAAGGACAATGTCAACGGCACGAAGGGTGGGTCTAACTTCCACTTCGTCCTCGGACAAGAGTTCTGATAGAGCCGGCTAACGAACTATAACGATTGTGATAAGATGAAAAGAACAACTATGATTAAGACACGTATTATAAAATGTATGGTGTTGATCGCGTTAATGACTGCCATGCCCTTCGTGGGGCATGCGCAGAAGTTTGCGCTCATCGACATGGAGTATGTACTGAAGAATATCCCTGCTTACGAGCGGGCCAACGAACAGCTTAACCAGGCTTCAAAGAAGTGGCAGGCTGAAGTGGAAGCGCTCAACACGGAGGCTTCGACGATGTACAAGAACTATCAAAACGAGCTCGTCTTCCTCTCCAAGGAGCAGAAGAAAGCCAAGCAGGAAGCTATCATGCAGAAAGAGAAGGAAGCTGCCGACCTCAAGCAGAAATACTTTGCGCCCGAGGGTGAGCTCTTCAAGAAACGCGAGAGCCTCATGCAGCCTATCCAGGAAGAGATCTATAACGCTGTGAAAGAGATTTCGGACCTCCGCGGCTACAGTCTCGTGCTCGACCGCTCTTCCGACACGGCCATCATCTTCGGCTCTCCCCGTATCGACATCTCCGACGAGGTGCTGAAGAAGCTCGGTTATTCAGCCCGCTAACGCTGTGCGCTTCGCTACCCTTGTGTCGTGTATGCAGTCGCATAGCGACTGCCCCCTCAAAAGAAAAGAACATAACAACAAAAATAACAAAACAACATGAAAAAGCTTTTATTATTGATCATGCTGATGGCTCCTTTAGCCACCTTCGCACAGAAGTTCGGCAAGGTTAACACACAGACCATCATGCAGGCACTGCCTGAGATCGCCAAAGTAAACGGTGAGCTCCAGGCTCAGCAGAAGACCTACGAGAACGACTTGAAGAGCATGCAGGACGAGCTCCAGCGCCAGAGCGACGCTTACGAGAAGGGCAAGAGCACGATGAACGCTACGGCCCAGAAGCAGAAGGAGCAGGAGCTCCAGACGCTCTATCAGAAGATCCAGCAGACCTATCAGGACAATCAGCAGGCCCTGCAGAAGAAGCAGCAGGATCTCATGCAGCCTATCGTGACCAAGGTCCGCAATGCCATCGACGCTGTCGGTAAGACGGGTGGCTACACGTTCATCTTCGAGGATGGCGTAGCTGTCTATACCGGTGCCAACGTTGAGGATGTGACCTCAAAGGTACAGGCTGAGATCGCTAAGATGAAGTAAAAAAGTAAAACTATAAAATAATGCCTCGGTACCCAGACTCCCTCCCTACGGGGGAGGGCAGGGGAGAGGCCTATAACTATGAAGAAACTCATTCTCTTATCTTTAGTCGCCGTGGCATCCCTCTCTGCCTCTGCCCAGACAGAAGTGGCAACATTACCAGTGCAGACTACCCCTGTCGTTGCTCAGCAGCCTCAGCTCCGCTTCGGCTATGTCAGTTGCGACAGTGCCTTGCATGCACTGCCCGAATATGCTGTGGCCATGAGAAACCTTAAAGACCTGCGCGCCAAATACGATGCTGAGATGAAACGCGTGGAGGATGAGTTCAACAGTAAGTACGAGCTCTTCCTCGAAGGACAGAGAGACTTTGCACCCTCCATCCGACAGAAGAGACAGGCTGAGCTCCAGGAGCTCATGGAGAAAAACATGGCCTTCAAGAAGGAGGCACAGGATCTCCTGAGCAAAGCTGAGAAAGACGCCATCACCCCTCTCAAAAAGACCATCCAGGCTACCATCACACGTATAGGCCAGCAGAAAGGCCTCGCCTTCGTCGTCAATACCGACGGAGAGAGCATGCCCTATCTCAACACGACAATGGGCGTAGACATCACAGAGGAGGTCATCAAAGCCTCCAAGTAATTATGGAACAGGTCAACGATAAGAACATCAACAACCATTTCCCACAGGAGCCGGGACCCATTGGAATCTTCGACTCTGGCTACGGCGGGCTGACGATCCTACACGGGATCAGACAGCTGCTGCCACAATACAACTATATCTATCTCGGCGACAACGCACGGGCACCCTATGGCCCGCGTTCCTTCGATGTCGTCTATGAGTTCACCCGTCAGGCTGTCGACCGCCTTTTCTCCATGGGTTGCCAGCTTGTCATCATCGGATGTAACACCGCATCTGCCAAAGCGCTGCGCTCTATCCAGCAGAACGACCTGCCCCACTGGGATCCCAAGCGCCGCGTCCTCGGCGTCATACGACCGACAGCAGAGATCATCGGAAACATCACACGCAACAACCATGTCGGTCTGCTCGCCACGGAAGGGACCGTGAAGAGTCAGAGCTACGACATGGAGATACACAAACTCTGGCCCGACATCAAAGTGACAGGCCAGGCATGCCCATTCTGGGTCGCCCTCGTCGAATACAATGAAGCCGACTCTCCCGGAGCTGACTACTTCGTCAAGAAACGTATCGACCAACTGCTTCAGCAAGACCCGGACATCGACACCATCATCCTCGGCTGCACCCATTTCCCGCTCCTCATGCCGAAGATCCTTAAATATACCCCTCCAGGGATCACCATCGTACCACAAGGCGAATATGTCGCCTCCAGCCTCAAGGATTATCTGAACCGCCATACCGACATGGAGCAGAAACTCACCAAAGGCGGACAGGTGACCTACTATACAACAGAGAACACAGAGAAATTCAAGAAGTCGGCCACCATCTTCCTCTACGAGGAGATAGAGGCACACCATATTGAACTTTAACAAATACAACCATGCAAGAGACAAGACAAAACAAGATAGCACGCCTGCTCCAGAAGGAGTTGGCAGAGATTTTCCAAAATCAGACACGTCAGACCCACGGCATCCTCGTGAGTGTCACCCGCGTACGCATCAGTCCGGACCTCAGCATCTGCACGGCTTACCTGAGCGTCTTCCCGCCCGCCAAAGCCGAGGAGATCATCGAGAATATCCGCAAGAACGAGAAGACCATACGCTACGACCTCGGCAAGCGCGTACACAACCAGCTCCGTATCATCCCCGAGCTCCGTTTCTTCCAGGACGACAGCCTCGACTACATGGAGCATATCGACAGTCTGCTGAAAAAATAATAAGGAATAATTAGCAAGGTGAACTTTCCGTTTTTCATTGCGCGCCGTTACCTCTTCTCGAAGAAGAAGACACACGCCATCAATGTTATCTCTATCATCTCCGTCATCGGTGTGGCTGTAGCCACGATGGCGCTCGTCATCGTGCTGTCTGTCTTCAATGGCTTCCACGACCTTGTGGCGACCTTCTTCACGAATTTCGACCCACAATTGAAAGTCGTGCCCGTGACAGGAAAGTCGGTGGCTGCCGATGACCCTGCACTGACAAAGATCAAGCATCTGCCGCAGGTAGAGGTAGCAACGGAGACCTACGAGGACATGGCCTTAGCTGTGTACAAAGGACGGCAAGCTATGGTGACAATCAAAGGTGTGGACGACAACTTTGCCGACCTCACCCATATCACCGATATCCTCTATGGAGACGGGCGCTTCGAACTGCAGAGCGCCAACCTCGAGTTCGGTACGCCGGGTATCCGCCTCGCCAACGACCTCGGATTAGGTGCACGATGGGACAGTTACCTTCGCATCTATGCGCCCCAACGCCAGGGACAGCTCGACATGAGCAATGTGGAGAGTGGCTTTGTCGTCGACTCCCTGCTCTCGAGTGGCGTCGTGTTCACGGTCAACAACAGCAAATACGACAAGAGCTATATCCTCGCGCCCATCGGCTTCGCCCGCAGGCTCTTCAATGCCCAAGGCGAGGTGACAGCCTTGGAGCTGCGCCTCAAGCCCGGCTCCAACTTCGATGCCGTGAAGAGCGAGATGCAGGATATCGCAGGAAAGAAATTCAAAGTAGAAGACCGCTATGAGCAGCAGGCCGACACGTTCAAGATCATGCAGATAGAGAAGCTCATGGCTTATATCTTCCTGACTTTCATCCTCATCGTGGCATGTTTCAACATCATCGGTTCGCTGTCAATGCTTATCATCGACAAGAAAGATGATGTCGTGACGCTGCGCAACCTCGGTGCCAACGAGAAAGAGATCACCCGCATCTTCCTCTTCGAAGGTCGTATGATCGCCGTCATCGGTGCCATCGTCGGCATCGGCTTAGGTCTCTTGCTCTGCCTCTTGCAACAGCAGTTCGGCCTTGTGACCATGGGTGGAGGCAATGGCGCATTCGTCGTCACGGCTTATCCCGTCAGTGTCCACTACACCGATGTGCTCATCATCTTCCTCACCGTCATCGCTGCCGGCTGGCTTGCCGTGTACTATCCCGTCCGGGCGCTGAGCAAACGGCTGCTTAATTACTAATTAGTAATTACAAATTAGTAATTGTACTTCAGCCACAACCCAAAGAACCGGTCATAGACAGAGTATCCTTTCTCTGACTTATAGACCAGTTCTTTGTCCATCAATACACGAATTGCACTACTCACACTACTGGCACTGACCAAATGATAACGAGAGACAAAATTACCGCTCGTTGGGGTTGCTATATACCCCTCTTTCGCTATAGCCGACAATAGTTTCTGTTGTCTTTCAGGAAGTAGGGAGAGTATCGTCTCATAGGATGGCGTATTGTCCTGAACCAGTTCACGGACCGCATTCTTAAAAGGACTATTATCTGTCACGCTCTCTCCATGACCATACAATACTTTTAGTATCGACTGCATATACCAAGTATGACCCTCCAAAAGTTCATAGCATTCATGAAAAGCATCCGATGACAATGACATGTGTGCTTTCTGGAAGAACTTATTCGCAAATTCATAGTAAGATTGCTCTTTGATGGCCGACAAGTTCATGATGCGTGTACTCTGGTAGAAAGGACGTGCCGGTGAAAGGAACAACTCAGTCATAAGGTGACGCTTACTGCCTGAAAAAACAAAATGCACATTATGAACAAACTGCGTGTAAGAACGCAGAAGCGCCTCCGTACCTTTCTCCGGGTAAGACATAATCTGTTGGAACTCATCGATGGCAACGAAAATCTCTTTGTCCGAAGCACCAAGCATATCAAAGATCTGCTTCAGATTAAGTTCGTCATCATGAGGATCTAATGTAACAGAGACGGATGGTTCCCCACTCATCGGGTCCACACTCACCACTGGCCTCCAAGCTGCAAAGAACTGAATCACCTTTCTCATGAACTTTTCACCTTTAGACAGAAAAGAGCTAAGCAAAGCAGAACCTAAGACCCTAACAAAATCGTCAAGACTGTTGGTACTGAAGATATCAGCATAAACGCAGATAATGTCCTTCGGATTGATGCCTTTGGGTCCTTTGCCATGGGCAAGGTGATAAAAGGCATTCTTGATTAGACCCGTCTTACCCATGCGACGCGGCGAGATCAGCGTCACGTTCCAACCATTGCAAAGGTTGTCTAACAGTTCTGCCGTTTCATGATCCCGGTCACAGAAATACTCCGGACTCTCGTATCCATACACTAAAAAAGGGTTGCTCAGTTTTCTCATTATGCATCTTTATTACGAACTCTTCGTAACGCAAAGTTCGTAAAATAATTAGAGACAACCAATTATTTTGCAATAGAAAGATGAACATTTACATTTCTTTAATTACTAACTGATAATTACAAAAAAAGGAATTGCTAATTACAAATTAGTAATTAGCAATTCCTTTGAGCCTCTTGTCGGATTCGAACCAACGACCCCGAGATTACAAATCACGTGCTCTGGCCAACTGAGCTAAAGAGGCAGGTGGGCAAGCGATTCTTATCGCGCCGCTACAACCAAGTACCCTTGCTACGTTCCCGTCCTGGGGGATTCCGAGGGAGCTGGCCGTAAGAGACTTGCCCATGTCATCCGGGAGCCTTGCTCTCAAATGCGGGTGCAAAGTTAAGACAAAAAGCGGAATTAATGAAAAGAAAAGTGAGGAAATGTCATTATTTAACATTATTTTCCAACGCGCCCCTCTCTTCTACCTCTTAAAATGCGTACCTTTGCAGACGAAATATGATAAACGTCACCGCTCTTATACAGCTCAAGGCTTTTGCCCGTCAGGATGGCTTTTTGCTCTTCCTGCTCTGGATTGCATCATTCGCAGTCATCGTCTCCAATCCTGCCTCTTCCTGGGGCAGTTTGTTAGCCATGGCCACGCCTTTCTACGTGTGCTATCTCTTGGTCCGTTTCCGCAACTACGCGCTCGACGGTGCCATCTCGTTCCGTCGCGGATTAGCTTTCTCCCTCTACACGTTCTTCTATGCCTCGCTGCTTTTCGCCGTGGCACAGTACGTGTATTTCCGTTACCTCGACAATGGCGCTATGATGAGCATGCTCATCGCCAGTGTCAAGACCCTCGAGCCGTTCTACCGCGCTCAGGGCATCTCCATCAATGAGCTTCAGAACTCGCTGACGATGATCGGACAGTTGACACCTATCGAGACGGCGTTCGTTTTCATGATGCAGAACATCCTCATAGGAGTCGTCCTAAGCTTCCCCATCGCATGGATAGGCAAACGGACGATCATACGGAAGAATCTTCACCACGGAGAGCAGTTCAATCAAAACATGAATAACAACGACATCAACAACAATAACATGAAGAATAATGATGTCGATAATGATAGAAACAATCTGTAAGAATGGATATATCTGTTGTAGTACCCCTTTATAATGAAGCAGAGTCGCTGCCAGAGCTGCACGCCTGGATACAGCGCGTGATGAACGCCAACGGCTTCTCTTATGAGATCATCTTTGTCAACGACGGCTCTACTGATGGCTCGTGGGGCGTCATCAAAAGCATCGCTGCCAAGGACTCAAATGTTCATGCCATCAAGTTCCGTCGCAACTACGGTAAGAGCCCAGCGCTCTACTGTGGCTTCAAGGCAGCCCAGGGCGATGTCGTCATCACCATGGACGCCGACCTGCAGGACTCGCCCGACGAGATCCCCGCACTCTATAAGATGATCACGGAAGAGGGTTACGACCTCGTCTCCGGGTACAAGAAGAAACGTTACGACCCGTTGTCGAAGACCATTCCAACGAAGCTCTTCAACGCTACGGCGCGCTGGATCAGTGGCGTGCATAACCTCCACGACTTCAACTGCGGCTTGAAGGCCTATAAGAAGGATGTCGTGAAGAACATCGAGGTCTACGGCGAGATGCACCGGTATATCCCTTACTTAGCCAAGAACGCTGGCTTTGACAAGATCGGCGAGAAGGTCGTGCACCACCAGGCCCGCAAATACGGACACTCGAAGTTCGGCATCAACCGGTTCTTCAACGGTTACCTCGACCTGCTGACGCTGTGGTTCCTTACTAATTTCGGCAAGAAACCAATGCATGTCTTCGGCTTCATCGGCTCGATGATCTTCTTCATCGGCTTCGTGTCGCTCATCTGGCTCCTCGTGGAGAAAGCTATCGCGCTCAGCAACGGCGTCTACGGTGACCTGCTCTCGAGCCATGCCTCGTTCTATATCTCACTGACAGCTGTCATTCTCGGCTCACAGTTCTTCCTCGCCGGATTCCTCGGCGACCTCATCAGTCGTCAGAACCCACAGCGTAACGATTACCAGATAGCAGAGACGTTATAATGAGAAAACTGCTCTTCTTCTTCCTCATCGCTGCCGTCTTCGGGGCCTGCTCCAGTGTAGACTGTCCATTGAACAACACGGTCTACACCAACTATGTCCTGCGCGGTCCCGTGGATACGCTGCAAGACACGCTCACCATCTCGACGACGACAAGTGACGGCAGCGACTCTGTCATCATCAACAAACAGGTCAACACCGACTCGTTCTCCCTGCCGATGAGCTATTTCCGCGATGAGGATATCTTCGTCATGCAGACAAACACACTCTTCGACACCATCGTGGTGCAGAAGACCAACACGCCACACTTCGAGTCGGTCGACTGTGGCGTCAACTATTTCCATACCATCACCGGCATACGGTACACCCGTCACGCCCTCGACTCGGTGGTCATCCACAACAACAGCGTCAACTATGATGTCTCGCAAAAGCATTTCTATATCTATTTTAAGGAGTATCGCCTGTAGTCTCCTGATCTTCTGCGCCCTGACCATTGACGCCCAGCGTTCACAAGGAAACGGTCAGCCACAGCACCTGTCGAAGGACGAGCAGCTCCGCCTCCGCATGAAAGCCATCGACGACTCCATCCCTTGGTGGCGCGGCTTCGAGGTCAAGGCCGACCTCGTGGGACCGATCCAGCGCGCCGTGTCCTCTTACGGACAGTACGAGGTGGGCGTGCGTTTCAACCTCAAGGACAAATATTTCCCGGTCATCGAGTTAGGCTATGGCAGTGCTGATGAGGATAACGTCACGACGCTTACCCATTACAAGACCTCCGCACCTTATGGCAAGATTGGTATCGACTTCAACATGATGAAGAACAAGCATGACATCTACCGCCTCTATGGTGGTCTGCGTTATGCCTACACCAACTATAAGTTTGATATTGACCATCCCGATGTCACCGATCCCCTTTGGGGCGACAAAGGGCCGTTCACCTTGCACGATGTCAAGGCTTACTACCACTGGATGGAAGCTGTCTTCGGCGTCGATGCGAAGATTGTTGGTCCCATGCATCTTGGTTGGACCATCCGTTACATGCGCCGCCTCTTCCATGACGATGGCGGCTACGGCAACTCCTGGTATGTCCCGGGCTACGGCAAACAGGGATCCTCACATATCTGGGGCACCTTCGAGGTTCTCGTCGACATATAGCAGGGTGCGGCTCCTGTGGCCGCCCGCACCCCGGATGGCGAAACCGCTTCTTGAGTTCTGTGTGCTGTCCTTTAGGGCAGCATCAATATATAAATCATGAAAAAGAAAAATATCTTCAAGCTCCTCTTCCTCGCGTTCCTCATCGTGGCCTCAGTGCTCATCATACGCCAGCAGCGCACGACACCGTACCAGCACAACGAGGGCTTCATCTTCGGCACGACATACAGCATCACCTATCAGTACGATAAGGATCTGCAGAAAGAGATAGAGGATGAGATGCATGAGGTCGACGCCTCGCTCTCGCCGTTCAACAAGCAGAGCATCATCACCGCTGTGAACGACAACAAGCCCGTGAAGCTTAACGAGAAGTTCACGGAGGTCTTCAACCTCGCTGAGAAGGTATCGAAAGAGACCGATGGTGCCTTCGACATCACCGTGGCACCACTTGTCAACGAATGGGGTTTCGGCTTTAAGAAAGGCGTGGCGCCGACGAAGCATGTCATCGACTCGCTCCGACAGATCATCGGCTACGAGAAAGTGGCGCTCGTCAACGGACGCATCGTCAAGAAAGACCCGCGCATCAACCTCGACTGCTCCGGCATTGCCAAAGGCTTCGGCTCCGACTGTGTGGCGAACCTCCTGCGAAAGCACGGCATTGAGAACTTCATGGTAGAGATAGGCGGCGAGATCGTCACATCGGGTATCAACCCTGACCGCGTGCCCTGGAAGATCGGCGTCACGAAGCCTGTCGACGACCCCACTCAACAGAACGGAGAACTGCAGACGGTGCTCAATGTCACCGATAAGGCGATGGCGACGAGTGGCAACTACCGTAACTTCTATTATAAAGGGGGTAAGAAATACGCACATACCATCGACCCCAAGACGGGATATCCCGTGCAGCATAACATTCTCTCCTCAACGGTCTTGGCTGACAATTGCGCCACGGCCGATGCCTACGCCACTGCTTTCATGGTTCTCGGTCTCGATAAGGCAAAAGCTGTGCTTGCTCGTCATCCCGAACTGATGGTCTACTTCATCTACAGCGACCAGCACGGCAAGAATGCCGTATGGTATTCGCCATCGATGAGAAAGGCAATAGCAAAATAAAGGTTTCCCGGTTTGCGGATTGACAGCGTGATACAGCCTCGGAGAGGCTGGCTCTGAATAACCCCAGGTAAGGAGCGCAGCGACGCAACCTGGGGTATGTAAGGATAGAGTCGTGATACTTAACCTTCTGCCTCGGAGAGGCAGACTGCACGTAGTGCGCTATGACCTTTACCAGCCCCAGGCTACGTCGCTGCGCTCCTTGCCTGGGGTTAACAAGAGTGTGCCTCTCCGAGGCACTTATCAACCCAAAAAGCTGAAGATTCAAAATAATCAACAAATATGAAATGGGACACTCTCGCATCACTTCCCCTTTTCATGGGCATGAGCCAGGAAGAGCTCGGAGGCATCATGACACAGTTCCGCATCGACTTCAAGAAGTTCGATGCGGGCAAGACGATTGTCAAGCGGGGTAATCCATGTGGCAAGCTCGTCATCGTGAACAGTGGTGACATTCTCTGTCAGACTCGCTCGGACGATGGTGCTTACAGTATGGAAGAGGTACTCTCCGCACCCGTCATGATGCAGACAGAGGGTATCTTCGGCCGGTTCCAGGTTTATACCCATACTGTCAAGGCTGTCACACCTGTCAGTACCCTCACCTTCGAGAAGAATGAGGTGCAGAAGCTCCTTGCCTCCTCGCTCATCTTCCGTCTCAACCTCGCCGGCATCCTCTCTACAAAGTTACAGAAACGGGAGCAAATACTCTGGGAGCAACAATACATCCCGCAAGGATCCACCGACAACGAAAAAGATATCGACACCTTACAGCACCGCATCAAACAGTTCCTGCGGCAGCGTTGTCTCACCCCCGTAGGAACCAAGACATTCTTTATCAAGATGACGACCCTTGGTGCTATCCTTGGCAAACGCCGCCAAGAGATATCCATCGCCCTCAATGGAATGCAGGACCAAGGGCTCGTCAAGCTGTCGAGGGGGAAGATAACGGTGGAGCAGATGCAAAAGATATAAGAATGCAGACCCCTCCCCTTTGGGGAGGGGATAGGGGTGGGGCCTTTATCTCTCCACACTATACTTGTGCACCGTCTTCCTCACGGCCCCTTTCCCGGCAAACAACTCACGGACCATGCCTTCGATGCGGTCGCCGAGACCGGCCTTGTAGAGGTCGACACCGAAGATGTCGGCACGACTGTATAAGGCATGCAGACAGCTGAGGTCTTGGTCAGCCTTACCTATCTCGAGCGGTGCCACGATAGGCTGGAGTTCGGCAAGCAACGGGTCGGGCGACGGCTCGAAAGGTCGGCCTTCATCGTCGATACCTTTCAGATAACGCGCATAACCGGCAAGGACAAGTGGGATAAGGATGAGGTTGTCGGTGTCGAGACCACGAGCGAGATACTTTTTTATTGTCTCACCAAAGCGGATCGGCAGTTTCTGACTCGTGTCCATGGCGATGCGTTGTGGCGTGTCGGGCATGAAGGGGTTCGGCAAGCGTTTGTTGATGAATGCGCCGATGAACTCATAAGGATTGAGGATACCCGGATCGGTGACCACAGGCATCGCCTCGATATAACCGATCTTCTGAACCAAAGCACGGATATCGAGGTCGCGTATCTCCTCCGAGATGAGCGTGTAGCCAAGCAGACAGCCATAGATTGCCATAGCCGTATGGAGGGGGTTGAGACAGGTCGTCACCTTCATCGTCTCTACCTTGTCCACCGTCTCACGCGTCGTATAGATGACACCTCCAAGCTCCAATGGCGGGCGACCGTTTGTGTATCGGTCCTCACAGACGAGGTACTGAGTCTCCTCCGCATTGACGAACGGAGCGGAGACAGAATGTCGGCCCGTCTGAATGACGTCGTGGTCGTCGAAGCCATCGGCAGCGAGCAGCTCCTGCACCTTAGCGTGAGGCTGTGGTGTGATCTTGTCTATCATCGACCAGGGGAACGTCACCTTAGTCTCGTCGTTGAGATAGTCAATGAACTCTTTGCCCACTATACCCTCACTGAGCCACTGATTAGCGTACTTCATGACAGCACTCTTCACGACGTCACCGTTGTGAGAGCAGTTGTCCATGCTCTGCAGCGTCACCGGCAGTTCGCATGCGAGAAAACGCACGTAGAGCAGGACGCAGACCTTGCCCATAGCCAACTGGGGGTGCATGCCGCGATGCAGGTCGTCGTCATTGACGGCGTAGCCCTTCTCGGTTATCGTGAACGAGACCATCTGCAGGCTCGGGTTGCTGAAGATCTCTATTAGGCGAGACCAGTCGCTGAACTGTTCGTCAGCTTTCAGGGCCTCGGTGACAGATGCTACGACTTTCTTCTCCACCGTACCGTCAGCGCGCAGGCTGACGAGCAATGAAAGGTTGTCGTAAGGAGTGTATACCTTGTCTATCACACTGTAGTTATGGGTGGTAGCCACAATGACGCCACGGTCGTAAAGTCCTTTGTTGAGCAGGTCGTTGAGCACTGCTGCCGGAAAGGCGCGGAAAATATTGCCTCCACCGAAGTGTAGCCATGTAGGGTTTTCATAGGTCTTCTGCCGCACGGCAGCGATGTCGAACTTCGGCAGTTCGTAGCCTTTGGCCTTCCATTCGGCAGCATTATAATTACCAGAAGTGATATCTGTTAGTTTCATGTCTTATAGTTGTTTTCCGAAGATTTTAATCTCACACGGATCTTAAAGATTTTAAAGATTGTTACGCCGCTTTGCGGCTACATGATCCATGAGGGGTTATTCAACCACAGATGAGAACAATGAGAAACAATATTGCTTTTCATTGTTCTCATCTGTGGTTTATAGACTTTCGATCGTTAGAGTCAGCCAACTACCGCGTAGCGAATAGCGTAGCCATCTTTAAAATCTTTAAGATCCGTGTGAAAAATAATCCGTGTGAAAAATATGTTTTTATTGGTGCATTATGTTCAGTCGAAGAATCCAGGCTGGTGATACGGTTTGTTGAGCTCGCGGTCCACGGTGGCGAGGATGCCCTGCACCTGACCCATGGCAAACATGCGTCCGAGGAACGAGTAGCCGGCATTGTAGCCGCGGCTCTCATCGCCAAGCATCGTCATGCCGTGGTCGACACGCATCGGCAGCCGGGCGATATTTGGATTGTCCTGGCGCTTCATCTCCTCCGCCTCGAAGGTACGGGCGAGGTCGATGATGTCGGCCCGTCCACCGAGATGACTGGCTTCCGTGAAGTCACCGTTCTGGAACACGTGGCAGGAGCGCAGGTGGACGAACCACGTGCGGTCAGCAAACGCTCGCGCCATGGCCGGCACATCGTTCTGAGCACCTGCCGACAAGCTGCCGGCACAGAACGTCAGACCGTTGTGCTTGTCGGGAACGGCATTGAGGAACCACTCGATGTCCTCCTTGCTCGTCACGATACGCGGCAGGCCGAGGATCTGGAACGGTGGATCATCGGGATGGACACACATATACATGTCGCACTCGTCGCAGACCGGCATGATAGCCTCCAAGAAGTACTTCATGTTTGCGCGCAGCTGGTCACGGTCTATACCTTTATATAAGGCGAGGAGCTTACGGAACTTCTCTACGGGTTCTTTGTCCCCCTCCTTGAAGTTGCCACTGACGAAGCCCTGCGTCTTGATGACGATGTTCTCCACCAAGGCATGGTCCTTCTCCGGCGTCATTGTCTTGGCGAGTGCATCGACCTCTTTGAGGATGTCGCGTCCGTTCGGCTTGCCGTCAGGACCGAGCGCCTTGAACGTCGCCCAGCTCTCTCTGGCTCCTTCGCGCTTGAGGATATAGATGTCGAAATAAGCAAACTCCGGGATAGAGAAGTAGAGGTTGCTCGAGCCGTTGGGGTTCGGGTGCAGCAGGTCGGTGCGGGCCCAGTCGAGCACCGGCATGAAGTTGTAACAGATTGTGTGGATGCCTTCTGCGGCGAGGTTGCGCAGACTCTCTTTGTAGATCTCGATCTGCTCGTCACGGTCCGGACCCCCATATTTGATTGTCTCTGTGACAGGCAAACTCTCCACGACGCTCCACCGCATGCCGTAGCTCTCGATATACGCCTTGAGGTCGTGGATCTTATCGCGTGTCCACACCTCACCTAAGGGCACGTCGTGCAGAGCGGTGACGATACCCTCGACACCTATCTCTTTCAGCATGGCAAGTGTGATCTTATCGTTCTTGCCAAACCATCTCCATGTTCTTTCCATAAAATTGTATTCAGTCTTTTATGTTTTAGATTTATCTGAATGCAAAGATAGGAATATTTTAATGGAAATATGTGCATTTTTGTATCAAAAGGATATAAAAACGTTCAATTGATGCATTTACCCTCCCTACGGGGGAGGGCTAGGGAGAGGCTCACACTTTGTTTCTCGAGAACTTTGCAAGGATGAAACGACCCGCGAGACTTAAAATAAGGACAATGACAGTCAGTACGACGGCTGCAGCATAGGCATGATCCTGCACGGCTTGCTGAGGCGCTGACAACTGGAAGAAGACGCTCAACGGGAGTGTCGCCGCCGGGTCATCAAGATGGGTTGGGATCTGATCGGAGAAGCCGGCGGTGAACATCACACCCGCTGCATCACCGATGCTTCGGCCCACGGCAAGAAGTGTTGCTGTGGCGATGGCAGGGCCTATCTGGCGCACCACGATACCGATAGTGTCGAGACGTGTGGCACCGAGACTGTAAGATGACTCTAACATGCCGCGCGGGATATTCTTTGCCACCTCGTCGATGGTACGGATGAGGATAGGGATGACGAGCAAGGTCTCGACGATGATACCACCGAGGAGTGAGGCCCGGAGGCCGAGCCAAATCATGATCGTGAAACCGAAAGCACCATAGACAATGGACGGCACACCGAAGAGGACATCGTAAGCCAAGCGTGCCACGGCAGCGAACTTACTCTTCGGCTTGAGATACACATTGAGATAAAAGACGACAGGGATGGAGATGACAAGTCCGATAAGAGTAGATGCCAAGACAATATAAAGAGAGCCGAGGATGGCATTGAGGAACCCGCCTTCACCACCGATGTAAAAGCCTCCCGTCGGTACCTTCGTGATCATATCCCATGACAGTGCCGGCAGTCCGCGCCACAGGATACTGCCTACGACGCTGAACACAAAAAAGGCAACGATGATGACACTCAGCACCATCAGTACACGAGCTATCTTTTCTTCAAGGAACTTCATAATTCAATTATTTTTGGATCTTCCGTATTTCGCTGTGTAAGGTCCCCGAAGGGGGACAAAAAACGTTTCCAGACCAGCGCCTAACCCATGTTCGCCCTCTTCGAGGCCGGAATTCAAGTTATCTGCACTATTCTAACCCCACGTTTCGGCTGCGCCTCACGTGGGGCTAACCATGTGGCACCTCTCCGAGGTGCGGGCGGCCACCAGGGCCGCCCCTACGATGTTTCCTATTGCTTAATTTTCCTCAGCACCACCCTCGCACCAAGGTTGAACGCGACAACGAGGACGAAGAGGATGAGGGCGGCGAGCATCAGCGCACTCTCGTACATCGGCACAGAGAGCATCTCACCATAGTTGTTGGCGATGAGCGCCGGAAGCGGGTAACAAGCGTCAAGCAAGGATTTCGGGATGATCGGCAGGTTACCGCAGACCATCATCACGGCAATCGTCTCACCTAAGGCTCGACTGACAGCTAAGACAATGGTAGCAATGATGCCCGGCAGGCTCTTGCGGAGGACGACGAACTTGATTGTCTGCCACGCGGTAGAGCCTAAGGCAAGGCTCGATTCCCGCATGCTCACCGGCACATTGGCAAAGAGCTCGGTGAAGAGACTTGTCATCAATGGGATGACCATCACACCTAAGACGATGCCGCCTGCCAAAACGGTGTAACCGCTCGAAGAGAGACCGAGGGTCGGGGCCAGCCAACGAGAGATCCATGGGATGATGAGCAATGTGCCCCAGACACCATAGATAACCGACGGCAAACCTGCAAGGATGTCGAGCAAAGAGTTTGAAAGTCTACGCACTCGTTTGTTGGCATACTCGGAGAGATAGATAGCGAGGAGCAGAGAGAGTGGCAAAGCTAAGACCACGGCAAGGAATGTCACTGCTCCCGTGCCAGCGAGGAAAGGCAGAAAGCCAAACTCCCCCTGTTGCGGCTTCCACGTCGTGGAGGTCAGCAGGGACCATAGGGAATGGGCATGCAGAATAGGCGCCGACTTGAGATACAAGCCCACGCCTAAAGCAATGACCAACAGCATGGCACCTACGGCCAATGCTGCCATCAGATAACCGGCAATTCTATCTTTCATGAAAAGGCCTCCCCAAGCCCCTCCTAAAGGAGGGGATGTTGATTACTTACAAGAGCCATTGAAAGCCCTACCAACCCTCCCCGAAGGAGAAGCCCTACCAACCCTCCCCGAAGGAGAAGCCCTACCAACCCTCCCCGAAGGGGAAGCCCTACCAACCCTCCCCGAAGGGGAGGGTGTTGATTACTTATAGTGTTCGTACGAAATATCATATTATGTTATTACTAATTGTTAATTTGTTTTTCCTCTTGATTATGTAATCAACACCCCCTCCTCCGGAGGGGCTTGGGGAGGCTTCTACTCCCTCCCTACGGGATTCCCGGCCCCCGATAACGGGGGAACCGAAAGGGGTGGCTGGGAAGAGGCCACGAAACCATTCTTCGGTGCCGCTTTCTGCCCTTTCGTTAATACAAACTTCAAGAACTCTTTGACGACAGGATCCTTCGGCTGACCGTGCGTCACGAGATAAAGGTTACGGGCAGGAGGTGTAGGGTACTTGCCGGAAGCAATGGCCTTCGAGAGATCCGTCAGCGTGTCGTAGAACCGCTCGTCGGGATCAATCTTACCGTTGCCGTTGAGGTCGATAGGGATGACAACGATGCCGGCATTAGGCCTGCGCGTCTTGATGTCATAGACAAACCCGATGTTACTGAACCCGATGCCATTGATATCTTTCTGTATCGCCTGCACGACTCCTGGGTCCCCATAGACCGCCGTACCTTTGAGGTCCTCCTGTTTATTGTCGAGCCATTTGGCCCAGGTACCGGCAGCCCCACAGGCATCGCTGCGCGAATAGACATTGACGGGTGCGATGCACCTGTTGCCACACACCTCGCCCCATGTTTTTTCCTTTCCCGACACCCACATAGCGATGGCTGCTTCACGCGTCAACCCATGAGCAAGGATGGCCTTGATGTTGGGGTTATGAATATTGACAGTCGGTACCACGGCATCTTTCGCCACGACGAACCCTACCGCTCCTTTCTTCACTTCTTCCGGTTCAAGATTGCGGCTCACCATACCGAGGTCGACGACCCCAGCCAAGGCATCGGTGATTCCTTTTCCGGCACCACCAGCCGAGATATCGACGCGCACGTCAGGATGGAGTTTCTGAAACTCCTCACCCCACTCTACGGCTAACGGATAGAGGGCGAAAGCACCAGAGAGCGTCACACGTCCCTGCAGTTGTCCGTCCTTGCTGTAACCGTTCTTCGGACGCATGGTGCAAGAAGAGAGCATGAGGAAGATAAAAAGGAGCAGGCCCCACCCTTTATCCCTCCCCCATCCAGGGGAGGGAGTAATATGTTTCAAGAGACGATAGAGCAAGAACTGTAGGCCCCACCCTTTATCCCTCCCCCATCCAGGGGAGGGAGAGGTATGTTTCAAGAGACGATAGAGCAAAAACTGAAAGCCCCACCCTTTATCCCTCCCCCATCCAGGGGAGGGAGAGGTATGTTTCAAGAGACGATATGCAGTGGACATTATTATATAATGATATTATTCTGTTATGGTACAATATAGTTCCTACGGTGGTAATCTGCCCCTCCCCTGGATGGGGGAGGGGTCGGGGTGGGGCCGTCAGGGGGTAGGGCTGTCTCTTAGTATCTCTGGTGCAGTCCGCACTCGCGCTTGTCGGGTGCTTCCCACCACCACCGTCCGGAACGTGGATCGTCACCAGGCTTCACGGCTCTCGTACACGGCTCACAGCCGATACTCGGATAGCCCTTGTCGAAGAGCTTGTTGTAAGGCACATGGTGGTCGTGGATATAGTCGCGCACCTGCTGCTCCGTCCAGTTGATGAGCGGATTGACCTTCACCATGTTATGCTGGTCGTCCCACTCGATGAGCTGCATGTCCTTGCGCGTGACACTCTGCTCATGACGCAGGCCGCAGATCCAGGCATCGAGGCCTTGGAAGGCACGCTTCAGCGGCTCGAGCTTACGGATGGCGCAACAACGGTGACGGCTCTCGATACTGTTATAGAACAGGTTGATGCCTTCCTCACGTACCATGCGCTGCACCTCCCGGTAGTCGGGGAAGAACACCTCAATCTTGATGTTGTAGGTGAGGTTCGTGCGGTCGATAAGCTGATACGTCTCCGGGAAGAGGCGGCCCGTGTCGAGGGTAAAGATCCGAGTAGACTTGTCGATATCGACAATCATCTTTGTCAACGCCTGATCTTCGATGGAAAGAGATGACGAGAGGGCGATGCGGTCTTTATACTCCTTGAGCACAAAACCTAAGACCTCTTCCGGAGACGCGTCTTTGAAACGCTCATTGAGCGCGGGAATATCTTCTTTGTTTATCATGTTGTATCATTATAATATCATGCCGGCGCCAACGGTCTCGTTGGTATCGGGATCGATGAAGATCAGTGAGCCCGTGACGCGGTTGTGACGATAGCTGTCGAAGACCAATGGAGAAGCGGTGTGGACGGAGATCTCTGCGATGTCGTTCATGTTGAGCGAGGTCACACCCGTCTCCTTCTCCAACGTGTTGATGTTACGACGGGAGATGATCTCTCGCACCAGACCCACGGTCTCGAAGGTCTCCTGGCGGATGATATATTTCTTACGGAGCTGCAAGGGGTTCTCATTGAACCAGCACACGTCCATCTTCACATCCTGCGAGATCTGCGGCTGCGGCTCGTCGGCCTTGACGAGGATATCACCGCGACTGATGTCTATCTCGTCGTTGAGCTGGATGGTGACACTCAGCGGAGCGAAGATCTCGTCGAGTTCCTCCTCAGCCTGAGAGAGACGC
The DNA here is from genome assembly GCA_902792635.1 of uncultured Prevotellaceae bacterium. Taxonomy (GTDB): domain Bacteria; phylum Bacteroidota; class Bacteroidia; order Bacteroidales; family Bacteroidaceae; genus Prevotella. The sequence goes on from CADBAG010000008.1 coordinate 112,464, forward strand.
TTAACGGTGCTCTCCTGACCGGAAGGCAGCACCTTGACACGGTCACCGACACGCAGCATGCCACTTGCCACGCGGCCGGCATAGCCACGGAAATCACGGTACTTGTCGGAGATAGGACGGATGACGTACTGCACGGGATAACGGAACTCTGCCGCGCCGCTCTTATGGTCGATAGGCACTGTCTCAAGATATTCGAGCAACGGCTTGCCAGTATACCACGGCATGCGGTCCGACTTATTCACAACATTGTCACCGTCCTTGGCACTGATAGGAATGAAGACAACGTTCTGGATGTTCAGTACCTCCGACATCTTCAGATAGTCGGCTTTAATCTTGTTATATACATCTTCGGAGAAGTCGACGAGATCCATCTTGTTGATGGCAACGACGATGTTCGGGATGCCGAGGAGCGACGAGATGTAACTGTGACGCACCGTCTGCTCGAGCACACCGTGACGCGCATCGACAAGGATGATGCTCAGGTCGGCCGTGGAGGCGCCCGTCACCATGTTACGGGTGTACTGCACGTGTCCCGGAGTGTCGGCGATGATGAACTTACGCTTCGGCGTAGCGAAGTAACGGTAAGCGACATCGATGGTGATACCCTGCTCGCGCTCAGCACGCAGACCATCGGTGAGCAGTGCGAGGTTCACCTCCTCGTTGCCGCGGGCCTTGGAAGCCTGTTCGACAGCCTCAAGCTGGTCCTCAAAGATTGACTTACTATCGTAAAGCAGACGGCCGATGAGTGTGCTCTTGCCGTCGTCCACGCTGCCTGCTGTAGAGAAGCGGAGCAGCTGCATATCTAAATATCCTCTCATAATATTAACGGCCCCACCCCTACCCCTCCCCCATCCAGGGGAGGGAGAGATATGATTCAAGGGTAAAATGGGCTAGGCCCCACCCTTTATCCCTCCCCCATCCAGGGGAGGGAGAGATATGATTCAAGGGTTAAATGGGCTAGGCCCCACCCTTTATCCCTCCCCCATCCAGGGGAGGGAAATATATGCTTCAAGGGTTGATGGGCACGATTTTAAAGTGTTATATAATAATATTTGTTGTTAATCTCCTACGGTGGTAATCTGCCCCTCCCCTGGATGGGGGAGGGGAGGGGGTGGGGCTTGCAGCTCCTTTTTAGAAGTACCCTGCCTTCTTTCTGTCTTCCATAGCCGTCTCCGACCGCTTATCATCGGCACGACCGCCACGCTCTGTGACACGACTGGCAGCTATCTCTTCGATGATGTCTTCCACGCTGTGCGCCTTCGACTCTGTCAGACCCGTGCAGGTGATGTCACCGATGGTACGGCAGCGCACCTCTTTCTTCACCACGACCTCCGTGGGCTTACGTTTGATGACGGGAGAGGCAGCGAGCCACTGACCGTCACGGTTGAAGACCTCTCGCTCATGAGTGAAATAGAGACTCGGCATGGGGATATGCTCCAAGAGGATATACTGCCACACATCCATCTCCGTCCAGTTACTGATCGGGAAGACACGGAAATGCTCACCCATGTTCTTGTGACCGTTGAAGATGTTCCAGAGCTCGGGGCGCTGGTTCTTCGGGTTCCACTGTCCGAACTCGTCACGATGGCTGAAGAAGCGTTCCTTGGCACGGCTCTTCTCCTCGTCACGACGGGCACCGCCGATGGCGGCATCGAACTTATATTTCTCCAAGATGTCGAGGAGAGTCACGGTCTGCAGTTTGTTACGGCTGGCATAGTAACCGGTCTCTTCTTTCACGCGACCCTGGTCGATGCTCTCCTGCACGCTGCCTACGATGAGGTCGGCACCGATCTTCTTGACGAGGTCATCGCGGTAATCGATGGTCTCCTTGAAGTTATGCCCGGTATCGATATGCACCAGTGGGAACGGGATCTTCGCGGGTGCGAAGGCCTTATAGGCGAGGTGCGTCACGACGATGGAGTCCTTACCGCCCGAGAAGAGGATGCAAGGACGTTCAAACTGTGCCGCTACTTCGCGGAGCACATAGATAGACTCTGACTCGAGTTCTTTGAGATGTGTGATAGTATGTGTCATCGTTATATATTTTTCTCTCTTACGAAATATCTAATATTCCTTTCTTTATCAGTTCATTGATGCGGTTGCGGACGCGAATGGAGCGGTGGACATCCCGGGAGTCGGATCCTACGGCAATGGTGAGGTTGTCACCATCCTGGCGGCTGATGGCCGGCGAGATGAAGTCGCAGAACTTCGGATCGTCGCAGACGCTCGTCAGGATGCCTCGGTTGAAGGCCAGCTCCTTGATGTGGTGGTTCAGTGCTGAGTCGCCGGTACAGACGAAAAGCAACTGTACGCCTTCGAGGTCCTGATCTTCGAACGGCCGCTCAAGGACGGTGAAGGGCAACTGCTTCAGTTCGTCACTGACCTCGGGGGCTATGACCGTCGCTGTGTCAGTGAAGCGGTGGAGGATCTGCGCTTTGTGCGTCGCCACCTTGCCGCCACCGACGATGAGGATCTTGCGGCCGTTGATCCGAACCGAGACGGGTAAGAAATCCATATTATTTCTTCTTAATCAGTACCTTCCAATAGCCTTCAGGCTGCTGCTCCATGTTCAGAACCGTATGGCCTTCGTTTCTCACGCTTCCCGGCACGTTCTGTATAGGCTGGCCGTCGTCGAGAAGGATCTCCAAGGTCTGCCCAGAGTGCATCGGTGTGAGGGCTATCTTTGTCTTGACGAAGTTCATCGGGCAAGCTACGCCACGGAAATCCTTGAAGACGTCAGGCTTCTGAGTATCGGCTGCGGGAGCTTCGGCAGTCTTGGCTTCAGCTTTAGGAGCCTCTGCCTTCGGTGCCTCAGCCTTAGGAGCGTCAACCTTCTGCTTATCGTCGTTGAGATGGAATTGCAAGCTGTCGTCCATGCCTTTGTAAAGGGCATTGAGCAGGTCGGCAAGCTCACCAATGAGTGCTGCGTAGGGCAACAAGTCACCGTTTTGTCGGCGGATATCGACAAGTACACGATATTTCTCCGGTACGATGCCGGCTTCGATGAATTCTTTGATGAACCCGTTGTACACATCGTCGTCAGTGCGTGGGTCGAGGCCACGGGTGACAAGGAGCATACGGGCCTCGGAGAAGACGATATCGGAGAGGAGCTTCTGACGCTCTGCATCGGTAGCGGCTTTCTCGAAGTCTCTGCGCTTCTCGCGGATAGTGTCCTGGTCGATGTCGATGATATCGAAGAGTCCGGCAGAGCACTCTGCCTGTCCGTATTTGATGAGCGAGAATTTCTCGTCGTCGTCATAGTCAAAATAGTAGTCGGGTGCCTCAGCGAAAGGTGCGACATGACCGTACTTATTCTTCAGCAGGTCAGTGACGACCTTGTTGCCACGTTCGGCAACATACTGGTAATAATCTTTATATTCACCCTTATGGTCGATGACGTCGCGGAGATAATCCTCTACGAATGCTGGCACGTTCTTGGCAGCCACATATCCTACTTGCAGGTCGATGGCGTTCTTGCCTTTCAAGGGGAGCCAGACGGTGTATGCCGGATATGGATCATCGCCCACGCGTCCTACACGGCCGCTGAAGCCGAGGTCTGCCCAGGTAGCGTTGGCGCAGATATTTGTGCACCCGTTCATCTTCAGTTCGAAGTCGGGGATGGCATCAAGATCGAGGTCACTGTTGAGCAGTCGCTTCGTGATGGCATCGATGGCACCCTTAGGCATGCAGATACCGAGACGGCAGGTGTCGGCACCGGTGCAGGACGTCAGACTCGTCACGACAGCGGGCTCGTCGATCTGATAGAGACCGATCTTCTTGAAGAAACGGTAGATGTTCGGCAGATACTCCTCGGCGATGTTACGCACCTGAATCTGTTCCTTCTTCGTGAAGCGGATAACGTCGTCACCATAGTTGTCGAGATAGTCGGCGACCTCAGCGAAGAACTCTGGTGAGCCGTTGCCGTGAGGGATAGCGATATAAGCGTACCACAGACCGTCGGCCTGCTCATGGGCGTAACGGCGCTTCCAGGTCTTGAAACTCTCGTGGTCGTCCTTGATGGGAGCGAACGAAGGGTTGTGATGGTCGGGTGCCATGACCGTTGCCGGTGCATGGAAGTCGAGCGACGGATCAGCTTTCAATGCATTGAACTCATCCAGGTACATCCGCTTAGCCTCTTCTTCTCCGTAGCGGTAGAAGACGTAACGCATACGCGCCTTGTGACGGTTGCGGCGGTTGCCATATTTATTGAACCAGTTCTTCAGTGCCTTGGCAGCACGATAGAGGTCTTTCTCAGGCAGGAAGTCGAAGACCTCGAAGCCCGTGGTGGGGTTCGGTGCCGTACTGCCGGCGATGAGCACGCGGAATCCGCGCTGACCGGCTACGACACGTGCCTGAAGACCGAGGTCAGCCACATAAGAATAGTTGGCGTGTGCCACATCATAATCCATAGCCACCTTATATTTACGCGGCATGGTGAACGAGTCTTTCTCGGCGATAAGCAGTGAGGTCAGTTCCTCGACATAAGGATAGACGTCGAAAGCCTCATCGGCTGTCAGACCGCTGCGGTCGTTGACCATCATGTTACGTACGGTGTTGCCACCGCCGCCGGCTGTGGAGAGGCCGTATTTGGCAAGCTTGCGCAGAGCCGGTGTGGAGTCGAGGATGTCAACGTTGTGGATCTGGATCTCCTGACGTGTCGTGATATGCAGATGAGAGGTGGAGACCTGATGGCCGATGAAGGCCACATCCTTGAGCTGCTTCGGGGTGATGAGACCACCGGTGCAGCGGATACGAAGCATGTGGTGATGGTTCTTACGCTGCTCGTAGATACCCATCGGCACACGGTTCGACTTCAGCTCTCCGGCTGTGATCTCACCGGCCTTATATTTCTTGATGAGTGACTCGGTATAGTCGATGTCACTTGCTAATGTTGTCGGAATTCTGTACATAATGTTCTTGTTTATCCACTACCTGATTGTTCTTGATCCCAAACGAGTTGAGATGTATGCCCTGATAAAGGGAGAGGATGGCATAGCGTATCGTCGGGTCGTTGGCCAGTCGCAGATCTTCCTGTGACGGACGTGAAGGCGAGGCGGGATGAGAGTGCCAGTTGGCGAGGATCTTCAGTCCGTGCTGGCGGGCATAGCGCAAGGCAGCGAACTGGTCTTTCGGAGCGAAAGAGAAATGCTCGGAGCTATGGTCGATGTTCTCCATCCAATAGTTCTCTGTCACCACATCTTCTTTGCCCAAGTTGTCTTTGCCCAAGAGATAGCCGCACGTCTCTAAGGGTGCGTCTTTCTGTGCCTGAGCGATAAGCTCGTCTATAACATTCTGCGGTATCGTCATTACTAATTGTTTTTATCGGTATAATTCTCCCTCCCTACGGGATTCCTGGCCCCCGATAACGGGGGAACCGAAGGGGGTAGGTCGGGGAGAGGCCTTATTTATGCAGGTCGCATGCTGCCTGCTCGTAATCGATGAGCTCCGTGATTGTCGGGTGCGAGCCGCAGACGGGGCAAGAGTCACGCTGCTTGACAGGGATGGTATGGAACTCCATCGTCTTGGCGTCGAAGGTCAACAAGCGGTTGGTCAGCAGCTGACCGATACCTGTGATATATTTCAGAGTCTCGGCAGCCTGGATCGTTCCCAACATACCGGCGATGGCTCCTAAGACACCTGCCTGCGAACAGGTTGGTACGGCACCTACTGGTGGCGGCTCCTTGAACATGCAACGATAACAAGCCGAGCCAGGAACATGGGTGAAGGTCTGGCCGCGGAAACGGAGGATACCACCGTGACTGAAAGCCTTGCCTGCCTTGACACAGGCATCATTGATCAAGAACTTCACGGGGAAGTTGTCGGTACCGTCGATGATGAAGTCGTAGTCCTTAATGATGTCCATGATGTTGTCGCTATACAGAAACTCATGGATGGCGTTGACCTTCACGTCGGGATTGATGGCTTCCATCTTCTCCTTGGCGCTCTCGACCTTCGGGCGACCTACATCCTTCGTGAAATGGATAATCTGTCGCTGTAGGTTGCTCAGGTCGACGACATCGCCGTCGACAATACCGATCGTGCCTACACCTGCAGCAGCGAGATACATAGCTGCAGGGGCTCCGAGGCCACCGGCACCGATGATAAGGACCTTTGCGTTGAGGATCTTCTCCTGACCCTCCAAGCCGACATCCTGAAGAAGGATGTGACGGCTGTAACGCTCTATCTGTGATTCAGTAAGATCTATCATGCGGCACCTCCTCCCATGAAATAAAGGAAGTCGACTCGGTCGCCCTCTTTGAGCTGTGTCTGATCCCATACGTCACGCTCGACAAACTCTTCGTTGACCTGGACGGTGACCATCTCAGGCTGGAACACCTTGTTTATCTTGATGAGCTCACCGAGCGTCAGGGGGAGCTGAACATCTTGTTTCTCGTCGTTTACAATAATCTGTGCCATGATATATTATTTTATTATTATTATCGATTTTGTATTATTGTTACTTGCAATGTTTTAATTAACCATCTGAATCTGCTGCAAAGTTACAAACAATAAGGTATCCGTGAAATCCCACGTCAGTGGTATTCTGCATCCCAAACGTTTGTCGGATAATACCAAACGTTTGGTATTAAAGCGGCGTGGCAGTCACTATGTGACTGCATACACGACACGCTGGAAGAACTGTCAATAACGCTCATCGGAGCCTACTTATACAGCATATCTGAGGCTCTTTATGTAATCAACACCCCCTCCTTCGGAGGGGCTTGGGGAGGCTTTTGCTTCTTATTTCACCGCTTGCTTGATATCTTCTAAGAGATCCTCTGGCTCCTCCAAGCCGATGCTAAGACGGATGGTGTTCTCCGACACATCCATGGCTGCTTTCTCCTCAGCGTTGAAATGGACGAAGATGGTGCTTGCCGGATGGATAGCGAGACTCTTATGGTCAAAGAGGTTCGTGGCACGACGGAAGACTTTCAGATTGTCAATGAAGCGGAAACAAGCCTCACGGCTCTCTAAGTCGATGGTGAACACGGCACCGGGGAGCGGCCCGAACTGTTTCTTCGACAGTTCATAATAAGGATTGTCTTCCAAGCCGGTATAGTTGACCTTCTTGATCTCCGGTATCTGCTGACACTGCTTGGCGAGCCACAGCGTCGTGCCCGCCTGGCGCTGGAAACGCAGCTGGAGCGTCTCTAAGCCGAGGGTTTCCATGTAAGCGACCTGCGGCACCATGGCTGCACCGAGGTTCGTGATGAGTTCTGTCTTGATACGCGCCGTGAAAGCCGCACGCTTGCCGGCACGCTTCGTGAGTTTCTGCAGAACAGGGTTCGGCGACTGCGAATAGTCGAAGGTACCGTAATCGAGGATGAGACCACCGAGGCCCGTGGCTCCCCCACTGATATACTTGGTACTGGAAACGAGTTCGATGTCTACTCCGAAATCTTTCGCATGGAACGTAGAGAACGGCACGACCGTGGTGTCGGCGAGCAGAGGCACGCCGTGGCGGTGGGCGATGTTGGCAAGGCCTTGGATGTCCGCCACATAGAGCTGCGGGTTCGTGATGACCTCGAAGAACAGACCGCCTGTATGGTCATCGATGGCAGCCTCCACTTCTTGGAGATTGCGCGTGTCGACGAAACGGGTCTCTACACCGAAGCTGCCGAGCGTGTCGCGAAGGAACGACACGGAGTTGCCAAAGAGGTGTTTGGACGCTACGATGTTGACATCCTTTCCGGCGAGGGCTGTCAGCGCATAAGAGATGGCAGCCATGCCCGTATCGAGCGCCGTGACGCTCAGTGCTCCCGTCCACTGCTGGATGCGACGCTCAAGATACTGTGTCGTGGGGTTGGAGATGCGGCTGTAGGCATGTTCCATGGAGCGGCCGGCGAAAGCATCGCTCGTAGCTTTGGCGGTGTCGAAGCCATAGGCCGCACTGTAGTAGACAGGGAAATTGAGAGCACCATAAGCGTCCGGCTTGACGAATGGCGTCTCTAAGATAGAGGTCTCATAATGTTTGCTCATAACGAATATGTATATTTTAAATATAGAACTCTTCCGTGTTGATCAGTCCGGCTCGGAATGCGTATTTCACGGCTTCGTGCGCTGTGTTGACATTGAGTTTGCGGAAGATGTTCTTACGATGCGTGTTGATGGTATGGATGGAGGAGTTGCGTTCGGCCGCGATCTCCTTCGTTGTCTTACCTTGTGCGATAGCTGTCAGGATGGCGAGCTCTGTCGCTGTGAGCGAAGATACCGCAGGACTCTGCTGCTCATCCTGTTGGGCTGCGATCAACATCTCCGTGGCATGCTGACAGATATAACGGCTGCCGGAGAGTGTCACTTTGATAGCCTCGCGTATAATATAAAGAGGTGTATCCTTGAAAACAATGCTGATATGCTTCGAAGCGTAGATAAACTTCTTAATGGTAGCGTGGTTGAGATCGTCACTGATAAGGATCCAGCGCGAGTTGGGGAACCGCTCAACAACAATAAGGAGATTGTCCTCGTCGGCAAAGTCGAAAAGAGTGAAGTCGATAAGCACGATGACATGACTGTTTGCCTTGAGCTTCTCAATCAAGGCAGCCTTGTCTTCCACGATGGTGACGCTGCTGCCTTCAAATTCCGACAGCAGCGTCTTCAATCCCAATCGTGTCAGTTCCTGGTTATCTGCCAGGATCATATCTCTCTTACTTTCCATATGTCGCTGTAATTTCTGGTGCGAGATTTATGGTGAGGGCGGCTCTCCACAGCCAAACCCTGCCCCTACGTTACGGATGCAAAGGTACGGAAATTTATTTAGAGAGAAATAGTTATAGTTTGGTATTTAATATACCACATTTGTGGTAATTATAGTTACTGATTAGAATAATATACCAAACGTTTGTGACATATTTACTCTATTCGTGGTATTTCTGCAACCAAATTATCATCGTAACTTTGCAAGCAAATAAGAAAGATTATATGAGTTTAGCAACGTTACATAATGCCATATATAATAATGTGAGGTCGGTGTTGTCTAAGAAATCATCGAAGGAACCTTTCCGCGTAGATCAGAAGTTTCCGATGCTTGAGGATGCACAGTTGGATATCGATGACCTCCATCTCTCCATTGGCAATGCATCCATCCTCAAAGGTGTGACGACTCATATCCCAAAGAATCAGGTGACCTGTATCGTCGGTCCATCAGGCTGCGGCAAGTCGACGCTGCTGCGCACGATCAATAGACTCAACGATGGTACGGAAGGTTTGAAAATCGATGGTGAGATCCGGTTAGGCGGACAGAATATTCTCAATGCTAACGGTAAGGAACTGACCGAACTCCGCCGCTATATCGGTCTCGTGCCTCAGCGCCCCTGTCCCCTGCCGATGAACATCTTCGACAATGTGGCTTACGGCTGCCGCATCCATGGCATCCATAACAAACGTAAACTGAACCTCATTGTGGAGCATTATCTCCAGTCGACCGGTCTGTGGGATGAGGTGAAGGATCGTCTTCATGACCCTGCTACGGCACTCAGCGGCGGTCAGCAGCAACGTCTCTGTCTGGCACGGAGCTTGGCCGTGGAGCCCAACGTCATCCTTGCCGACGAGGCAACGAGTGCCCTCGACCCACCGTCGAGCAAGAAGATAGAAGACCTCTTTACGAGTTTCAAGGGGCGTTACACCGTCATCATGGTGACTCACACCCTGCAGCAGGCCATGCGCATTGCCGACTATGTCATCTTCATGTATGAAGGCAAGATTATCGAGCAAGGCAAAGCCTACGACATCTTCCATAACCCGAAAGAACAGCTGACAAGCGACTATCTCTTCGGAACGTTCAGTTAGGCCTCTCCCCGGCCCTCCCCCGTAGGGAGGGAGATGCCCCATTAAATCAACAACACAAAGCGTCCCCTGTCCGGTATCGCTCTCCCTCCCTACGGGGGAGGGCCGGGGAGAGGCCCAATATATCATTTATGAAAGCATCATTATCCCTTGCATTTCTTTTTCTCCCCGCTCCTCTGTTGGCAGCGAATGCCGACGTGGAGAATAATAATACGGAGAAAGTCGATTCCACCATCACACTGGAAGGCGTCGTCATTCAGGATTTCCGCACCAACAAACACAACCTCGTACCCGTCAGCGGCACTGTCGTCGGCAGAAACCAGATTGTGAACACTGAGACCAACAGCATCAAGGAACTGTCGGCCGTCATCCCTAACTTTTTCATGCCCGACTATGGTCCCCGTACCACCGCTCCTATCTATATCCGCGGCGTGGGTATCAAGTCGGACGGCTCGGCAGCCGCTTTCTATGTCGACGGCGTGCCTTATTATGAGCCTATCACCTTTGAGACGGACCTGTCGGACATCGCCTCCATTGAGGTGCTGCGCGGCCCACAGGGTACACTCTTCGGACGCAACTCGCTCGGCGGTCTCATCAACATCCATACTCGGACACCATTCGATTGGCAAGGAACAAAACTGAACGTAGGTTACGGCAACTACAATGACTTCCGTACGTCGGGGTCGACGAGCTACCTGCTCAGCAAGACATTCGGCCTCACTGCCGGGGCTGCTTACCATCATGCCGGCGGTTACTTCAAAAACAAATACGACGGGAAGCACACGGATCAGATGGACGAGACGGAGGAGCATGTCGGCTTCTACTGGCGACCTGCCGAGCGCTGGGCGCTAAGTCTCACGAGCCGACTGGCTTACAGCGACCAGGGAGGATATAGCTACTCGCCCTACGACACGGATACAAAGACACTGTCGGACATCAACTATAACCGGCCAAGCGGCTTCCGCCGACTGGTCTCAACGAGCGCCCTTGCGGCAGAATATACAGGTAATGGATTCACTCTGTCGAGCCACACTTCCTACCAATATCTCAAGAGCCACCAGTATGTGGACCAAGACTACACGGAGGCCGACAAGACCTACCTCTTAGGCGACCGTCATCAGAGCATGCTTTCGGAAGAACTGACTGCAAAGTCGAACAACAACAGTCGCTACCAATGGGTGACGGGTGTCTTCGGTCTCTATGAGCACACGAAGCGTGAGACACAGAACGAGAAACCTTCGGCACAGACGGGCACCAATGCCTACTATCACGAGCCGACATCCAGCGTCGCCGTCTACCATCAGAGCAGCTACAACGTGTGGCGTGGACTGTCGCTCGCTGCCGGACTGCGCTTCGACTATGAGCATACGCACAGCCGTTATACACGCTTCTCCTACAATGAGAAGACGGGGACGACCAAGCAGACCAACGACTTCGACAAGACACTCGACTCAAGACAGTTCACCCCAAAGTTTGCCGTGCAGTATCTGACCACCACCGGCAACAAATATTATGCAACGGTATCGCGTGGCTATAAGGCCGGAGGATTCAACCGAAGCATCGCCTCAGAGGATGAGCAGAAATATGATCCGGAGTATAGTTGGAACTATGAGGTGGGCACGCATCTGAACCTCATCGGTGACAAGCTGACCCTCGATGCCGACCTTTATTATATCGACTGGAAACACATGCAGCTCACCTACACCTACGTAGGTATCGGTACAATCACGACGAATGCCGGGCATGCTGACAGTAAGGGTGCCGAACTGAGTCTCAATGCACGGCCCATTAAGGGACTGGACCTGAGTCTCAACTATGGCTACACCTATGCCCGCTTCTTGTCCTATCACAAGAGCGACAAGCTCGACTATACCGGTAACCGTCTGCCGATGGTACCGCAGAACACGCTCGGGTTCAATGCCAACTATACGAAGGAGCATCTCGGATGGCTCGACAAGCTGATGGTCAACTTCAATGTCAATGCTTTAGGCAATATCTACTGGGCAGAGAACAATGTCGTCAAGCAGCCGTTCTATGCTGTAGCCAATGCCAAGGTTGCTTTCACCAAGAGCCTTTTCACTTGGAGCATATGGGCGAAGAACCTAACCTCCACCGATTACCTTGCCAATGTCATGACTGTCTCGACGGGTACTTATGCCCAGAAAGGCAAGCCGTTCACCATCGGTACAACGCTCGGCATCACACTGTAAGCATCGTCCATCATGAACAACAAGATCATCAACCTCTCTACATTCTTCTGCCTCTACCTCGCCCGCGCCATCCCCGCCACCTTCATCATGACGGCCTTGCAGGTGACACTGAGACAACATGGCATCGGACTGGCGACGATCGGACTGCTGAGTCTGACACGACTGCCGTGGTCGATCAAGTTTCTTTGGGCACCGCTCATCGACCGCCATTGCGTGACTGTCGGTGACTTCAAGAAACTGATCATCGCCACCGAGACGGTGTTTGCTGCAGCTATCTTTCTCGTCGGCTTCTTGGATGTAGCCAAGAATCTGACGCTCATCGTGGCCCTCATCCTGCTCTCGACCTTCGCAGCCTCGGTGCAGAACGTGACGAGCGATACCCTTGCTGTGAATGCTTTCCAACGGGGCGACCACAGTGCCGTGACTTCGATGAAGTCGATGGGACGTTACACCGGCCGCCTTTTGGGCGGTGGCATCCTTATCATGGTCCTGCACAAGTATGGCTGGCACACCGTCGTACCCGTCTTAGGCTTCTTCGCACTGCTTCTTATCTTGCCTATCGCTTTGGATAAACATATCAAGGTTGACGTAAGCAAGAAGAAGAAACGCGCCACAGTGTCCGACTTCTGGCATTTCTTCACACAGAAGCACATCCTGCCGCAAGTCATCTTCCTCTTCCTCTTCTTCGCTGGCTTCGACGGTATCATGTCGATGCTCAAGCCGTGGATGGTCGACATGGGATACAGCATGAAGCAGATAGGGCTCTACAACGGCATCATCGGCACCTCGGTGGCCTTCGTCATGGCGGCTGTAGCCGGCCGGTGGGTGAAACGCATAGGCACGCGAGTGGCACAGCGCATCGTCGCCGTCCTCGCCATTTTTGTACCCACTTACTTCCTGTTCATCACTTACACACCCCCTACCCTATCCTTGGTGCTCATCGGCATCATCCTCATCCGCTTCGTGGAGGCTTGTGCTGCCGTGACGCTCTATACCACCGCCATGGACAGCGTGAGGCCCGGACGCGAAGGTACTGACTTCACTATCCAGCTCGTCCTCGTACATCTAAGTGGCGCCTTGACATCCGTGCTCAGTGGCGGCATCGGACAGTGGCTCGACTACCGTGGCCTGTGCCTCATCGAGCTCGGCATTGCTATCGTCAGCCTCGTGTATATCTTCGGATACTATACAAGGATGGAAAGGGTATAGAAATGCCACAAGCGTTTACTAAAGCTGAAAATTTATCAACCTTTCCTTTGCCATATTGCCATGAAATGCTTAAATTTGCCGAACGATTAATATCAATGTATGAAACATAGAATTTTATTATCGCTCGTAGCCTTTATAGCTTTGTTACCATTGAAGGCTTTAGCACAATTTGGTATCGTAAACGATGTCGACACTAAGTATGCTACCTCCTTGCCCAAAACCGGTGAGCAGGCTCCCGACTTCAAGATGAAGACTCTCGAAGGCAAGACTTTCAAACTCTCGAGCCTAAAGAAGAAAGTCATCATCCTCGATTTTTGGGCATCATGGTGCCCAGACTGTAGGGGTGATATGCCCGAGGTGAAACGTATCTATGAACGGTTTAAAGACAAGGCAGCGTTCGTAGGAGTCAGTTTCGATACCGACAAGGATGCATGGAAGAAGGCTGTAGAGAAATATGGCATCGGTTACACGCAAGTCTCTGAGTTGAAGAAAATGCGGGAGACCGAAATCTACAAGACGTACGGCATCAAATGGATTCCATCGTACATCATCGTGGGCGCCGACGGCAAGATTATCCTTAGCACGGTACTGACATGGAAATTGGAGAAAAAGCTTATGGAGCTGTTCTATGACAATCAGAAATGGGCAGAGACGACGAGCAACTTCTCGATACAGGGCAGTAAAGGCAAGTTGTCCGCACTGATGGTCAAACCAGCAGTGAAAGATGATCAGAAGATGGATGTTGCCATTGTTATGCATGGTTTCTCCGGCAACAAGAACGAGAGCCTGCTGAACGATATCTCACAGGAACTTATCAAGAAAGGTATCGCTTCGGTGCGCTTCGACTTTAACGGGCATGGACAAAGCGAAGGCAAGTTCGAGGATATGACTGTTCCGAACGAGATTGAGGATGCCAAATGTGTGTTCAGATACGTTCGTTCCCTGCCGTGGGTGAGAAATATCTTCCTTGTCGGGCACTCTCAGGGTGGTGTCGTGGCAAGCATGACAGCCGGAGAGCTCGGCACTGACTCTGTCAAGGCCGTTGTACTACTTGCTCCAGCTGCGGTGCTGCGTGAGGATGCTATCCGGGGAAACACCATGGGTGCTAATTTCGATCCTCTCGACCCGCCGGAGAAAGTGAAACTCTTCAACGGGCTCTATCTCGGAGGGACATACATCCGTTCTGCTTTCTCTCTGCCTATCTATGAGACCGCAGCAAAATATCAAGGCCCCGCAATGATGATCCATGGCAATGCCGATCATATTGTGCCTTATACCTACAGTGAGCGTTACCATCATATCTGGCCCAACAGTCGCCTTGTCATCCTTGACCATTTCGATCATGGCTTCTCACAGAACCAGTGGCGTGCTGCCGAACTTGTCGCAGAGTTTTTAGGGACAGATCGACAGATATGATAAAGAAGCATTTAAGATAAATAAAAAAGCGTCCGAAGTGTTGACTCTCAACGACTTCGGACGCTTAAAGTTGCGGAGGCAGGATTTTAACGAATTAGCGAAAGAATAAGGTAAAAAAACGTTGAAAACAGCTGCTGTGTCAACCTTTGCAATCAACTATTTGCCGGTGTCCGACTTCTGTCCGAGTTGAAGTACCATGTCGAGCCTGTCTCCAAGCTCCTTGATGTAGCGACTTTGCTCTGCAAGTCGCTTATCTTTTTCTTCGATGACCATCTTAAGAGCCTTATTTTCAGCCCGAAGGTCAGCCATATCGACGTGAGCATTGGGAGAATTGTTCACGATACCTATTCCATTAATAGATGGAAAGTTCACACTGTTAGTGTCCGAGTTTTGGTATAGACTATCCATCGTTATGCCAAGGGCACGGCATAACTTCAACACCGTACTCGCTCTCACATCGGGCTTCTGTGTTATTTCCTTCACTATATCCCGATGTGTCTCTTTTCCATACACTTGCTTAGAAAGCTGCCGTGGAGTCATGCCGCGCTCCTTGAGCACGTCCATGATGTAGCCGATGTTAGGGCTGTCGAGTTCTAATGCCATAGCTCAAATGTTAAAATACCGCCATCAGAGGAAAATAATTCCCTCTAACGTTGGAAGTTTGATTTTTTAATTTTATCTTTGCAACAAATTTAGTAATAATTATTGTAATGAACAAGAAAGATTTTAAAGAATTCGATGCTGTAAGCCTTAGGGATTACTACTCTTCACTGTCGAGATCTGAGAAGGGAAAGTTTCTCAGATACCTTGTTGGGGAGATGGGATTAGGCTACAATTCAATGGTGGTCAAGTTCAATGATCATGGTAGTTTCACCAAGTCTGATGAGGTGCTCATCAACTTGGCGATAAAGAACGAAGAGCTATGGAGGGTATAGAGTTTTACACCAGTCCTGAAGGACAGGTTTACTATCGTAAAGACGGGCAGGATGCCAAGCGGCTGACAAAATTCTCAACGGATATTGTCAGTAAGGTGGTGACATTGGTGCGCAACCGTTTCCCGGAATGCTATTCGCGTCTGGCCATTCTCTATAAGAAGAATGCCACGCAGATGGTGGACCGGTTTGTGCGCTGCAACTTTGGTGAGCACGACCTGCTTACCAAGGATATCGAGGAAGACATCATGCACTTCGAGGAAGTGCGCTGTCCTCTGCGTGGCATCTGCAAGGATGAGCATGTCATCTGCAAGCCCAAGAGCCTGTTTCATCTCTCCAAGGGAGAGCAGGAAGTGGTGAAACTCTATCTCAACGGCAGCACACTGGACCATATTGCCGAGCAGCTGCATAAGAACAGGAACACGGTGAAATCGCAACTTCTGCGAGTCCGAGACAAGCTCGGAGTTAAGAACTGCCGCGAGATCATCCGGGTAATGCGCATGGGAGGGTATATGTTATGAACGAACAGTGCCAGACCTGCGCCCATGGGCGCAACTGCATCAACGGCAGGTGGTGTGAAAAGTTAAGGAAATACGTTCAATACGACAAAAAACCTTTATGTGAAGATGGAAATTAAAGTTGGCAAGAAAGGAAAAATCATTCTGAAAGCTGAAGATGGTGAATTTATAAGGATTGTCCCTAAGCATTTGCCATCATTCAGAAAAAGTACATACGAAATTTCATGTGATGAGTTCGAAGTAGAAATAGAAACCATAAAAAATATAAAGAAATGACAATCAAGGAAATGGAAATACAGATCGACCGCCTCGGTCTGGAGGAACTTGAAGTGAGACTCTGGAAGGGTAATCAGGTGGATGTTTTTATCTGTGCGATAAAGGACGATGAGGAAGGCGAGTTTGATGATGAGAACCAACATAGAGGCAACATAGTTGTCTTCGACGGCCATGGCAAGTGTTATGAGACAACACCACTTGCCCTTTGGACCAAGGGAGATGAATTTGAAATGACTTACGCGCATGGGATTGACGATGACTTGCCAGAAACTATCAATGGATATGATTTAGAAAGAATTCCGGAACGCGACCTCGAAGACCTGTCGGCGTAAGTATTTGCCGCCATAAGTGCGGTTAGCTATTTTTGTAGCGTAAAACGATAAGATTATGATTAAAGCTGAAGATATATTGAATGCCACGCACGGAGGGCTTGACATCATCCTCGACTGCTATCCTCAGGCGAAGGATTGTGTGAATGCCAAGAAACACTTCGCCATCCGTGACGAGCGTACGCCCTCGGCCAGCCTGCGGCAGTACGACTCAAAAAGTTATGGCAGGATCTGGCAGGTAACCGACTTCGGCGGCGACGGCAAGGGCGAGAATGGCATCAGCGTGTATATGAATTTCAAGGGCATGCGGCAGAACCAGTTCAACGAGGCCCTGCTGCAGCTCGCCGCCAAATACGGCGTGAAGGACGAGCTGAACCATACGGTTAACAAGCCTGACATCCGCCAACGCGATGCCAGACAGGACGAGCCGGACGGCAGCCGCTCGTTTGAGCTCAATGATAAGTTTACCGAGGATGAGCTGCGCGTCCTCGGTCCAAAGGTAACACAGGCCACCGTCGATGCGCTGCACTGGCACTCGGTGAAATGGATCAGCAACGTGAAGAACCGCCGCGCAACGGTGAAATATTCCAACGCCCACTACCCCATCTTTATGCGTGAATGTCTCGTGAGAGAGGGTAAGGAAGGCCAGGACGAAATCAAGTTTTATAAGGTCTATGAGCCGTTGAACTGCGAGAAAGGCTTCCGCTTCTCGTACACTCCTGCGGGTAAGAAACCACAACGTTACATCAATGGCCTGTCGGAACTTCGCGATGCGTATCACAAGATGAACTCCGAGGAGGAAAAGGAATGGCAGCGCACCCACGACGATGACAAACCCTATAAGGAGAAGAAACTGCCGGAGGCGTTCATCTGCTCGGGCGAGCGCGACTCCCTCTGCTGCCAGTCGATGGGCTATCATCCGTTATGGTTCAACTCGGAGACGTACCGATTATCGGCCGATGAATACCGAGAGATTATGAAATACGTCGAGGTGCTGTATAACATCCCCGATATCGACGACACCGGCCGGCGCAAAGGCACGGAGCTGGCACTGTCCTACATCGACATACATACGATATGGCTCCCGGACTGGCTGGCTGAATATAAGGACAACCGCGGACACAGCCGCAAGGATTTGCGCGACTGGATGGCGCTGCGCTCGGAGAAGAAAGACTTCAAGAACCTCATGGCCAACGCCCTGCCTGCAAGATTCTGGGTGGAATGGCTGACAAAGGACGGCAAACGGAAATATGAGATTGACACGGCCTGCCTCTACAATTTTCTTTCTTTGAATGGTTTCCACGCGCTGAAAGATGACAACAGCGACAACCCGGAATACATCTATATTGACGGCAACGTGGTGAAGAAAATCAAGGTGGGAGAGATCAGACAGTTTGTCATCAAGTGGGTGATCGACCATCATAAGGGACGCGACATCCTCAACCTGGTGCTCAACTCGCCCCGTCTTTCAGGAGCTTCCTTGGAGAGCCTCGGCGAGGTGGAACTTGACTTCACCGACTTCACCTCACAGAGTCAGCTCTTCTTCTTCGACAACGCCACCGTCGATGTGCACAAGCCTTCTCCGGGCGACGATGGCATACGCGCCTATGAGCATGGCCAAGGAGGTATCAACAACTATGTATGGAAGGAAAACGTCATCAGCCATCGTTTCAAAAAACTTGAACCGATGTTCGATATAAAGAAGGTAACCGACGAGGACGGCCATGAGCATCTCGACATCGATATCTACAGCGTAAAGAGTCATTTCTTCGGTTACCTGATCAACACAAGTCGTCTCTTCTGGCGCAAGGAGACGGAGTATAACTTCGAGGACCGGCCGGAGGATGCCAAGGGATATCTGGCGCAGCATCCCTTCGACATCCAGGGCGAGGGGCTGACTCCGGAGGAGATCAGCGAGCAGAAGCAGAACCTTATCAACAAGATATTCGTCATGGGCTACATGCTCCACCGCTACAAGAGCGTAACACGCGCCTGGGCACCGCAGGCCATGGATAATAAGATTGGCGAAGACGGCCAGTGCAACGGCCGCTCGGGAAAGAGCTTCTTCTTCAAGACCATCCAGAAAATGCGCAAGACGGTATCGCTCTCAGGGCGCAAGCGCAACCTCATGGACGACCCGCACGTGCTGGAGCAGGTGACACAGTTCACGGACATGGTGCTCGTCGACGACTGCGACCGGTACATGGACCTCGGCCAGTTCTACGACAGCATCACCTCGGACCTCACCGTGAACCCGAAAAACAACCACGTCTTCACCATTCCTTTTGACGAGAGCCCGAAATTCGCTTTCACCACCAACTATGTGCCTACCAACTTCGATCCGTCGAGCCAGGCACGCGCCCTTTACATGGTCTTCTCTGACTGGTACCACGAGAAGACGGAGGAGAACGACTATTTAGAGACCCGTTCCATCCGCGACGATTTTCACAAGACGCTCTATGAGCACGACTACACCGAGGAGGAATGGAACAATGACATCAACTTTTGGCTGCAATGCACCCGTTTCTATCTCAGTCTGGCCGACAGCGGTTATAAGCCACAGCCGCCGATGGAAAACATCATCCAACGCAAATATAAGGCCGACATGGGAGCGAACTTCGAGGACTGGGCCGACGGTTACTTCTCACCGGAGGGCGACAACCTCGACAAACTGCTCGAGCGCGACAATGTTCTTAACGACTACATGCGTTTCGCCAATGTGAACCGCATCACCATGCAGAGCTTCAACAAGAAGCTGAAGGCCTTCTGCGCCACACGGGAGTGGATTGACTGTCTGAACCCGAAGGACATGCAGAACGCCTCAGGCCGCATCCAGTCGCGTGTGACAGGCCCCGACGGACTGAGCAAGATTAAAGACATGATCTATGTGAAAAGCAAGCCGTCGGAGATTGAGGAGCTGAAGCCGGAACCCAAACCACAGCCACAGCAGCAGGAGCTGTTCAAACAAGCGGATGACACCTCCAAAGACGATTGTCCGTTTTAGCGCATCACACTTCCTTTACACATAATCTTATCCGTAGGGCGGAGTTGCCGGTATTCCCGACAGCCCCGCCTTTTTGCGTTGCGCAAACACGTACGTCATAAAGTAAAGTATGTTTACATTTGTGACCCAAGACCCGCCGTGGCAGCTTTTCGTTTCCCCGACCCCTTTCTAATTTTGTTCCAAAACTTTGTGACTTTTGTAACAGAGAGTTTGAAAAGGTGAAAAAGTCAGTGTTTATCGGATTTTGCGGTGTCACAAAGTTGTCACAAAGTTGCGTTGCAAACTGTCACAAAAATAATCGGGTTTGTGACAAGGCCTTTTTTATAGGGTCAGTGATGCCCATGTTGCACTTTTGAATTCGGCCAAAAAATTCTGCAACAGAGGTCTGTGACATAAAAAGATATTGAAAATCAGAGTGTTGCGAAGTTTGTCACAAATGAAACGTTGTCACAAAATTATTTCACGAAATCAGAATTACTCAGAAGTAAAGAGACAAGGAGAGGAAAGAAGAAAAGGCGATGTTAAGGAATAATGTTTACAATAGTCGTTATATTCCTAAGTTAATTTGAATATCTGCCTAATTTTTCCTACTTTTGCAGGAAAATCGTATAAAAACAAGACTAACATGAGCAATTTCTACTTCTATCTCAAAGTAAAGCCCTTCATTGGGCAATGGCTGCACCATCACTATGGCGACCCTGTCGTGTTCCCTTCCCGTTCGGCCGAGAATGCCTGCATCCGGCGCTTTGTGTCGCTGCGCCCGAAGGACTGGCAGCCGACGAAGAGAGAGGACGGCACGGTGGCCGTAGCCATCCCCGACACCGGCCGCAAGCGTGTCATCAGCTACAACTATATGTCGAAGACGGCAATGGAAGCTTTGGAGGAGATCATCGACGACACATTCAAGATGCAGATGTGGAAGGACCTAAATGAGATGACCAGGTGCGGCTGCACCCTACTGAAGAGCGTGCGCGCCTGGTGTGAGCGCAACGGCATAGATACCGATTACGACTATACGCTGAAGATGCGCTATCAGCGCATGCGCGACTCTTATCTCCGCCACGGGGTGGATTTGAGAAAGAAATAATCGGCTCCGGCAAACTTTTTTCTAAAAAAATGCACGAAATCCTATACGTGATAAGGCCATATTTGTTCGGGAGCGTGCGAGGAATTCAAACTAAATAAAGAGATATGAATAAAGTCAGAATCATTACAAAGGTTGAGCGGACATTGTGCAGCAACCTTAAAGGTATGCTCAGGTTAGGTGAAAATTCAGTTAAATTGCCTGATAATATCCAATGGAAAGAAGTGACCTGCAGGGAGCATGCTTCGCTGTCAACAGCAGAAAAAGTGGATGATAAGGTGCCAATTTACAATGCGACATTGAAATTCTATACCTGTCAGGAACTTCAAGACCACAGAAACTATGCCTATCGGCTTAAACTTGTCGATGGCACCCAACTGCTTTTGGGCACATCCGTAAGACCTTTCCCGGTGATGACCGTCCAAGACAGTCTGCCAGAAAAGCCGTCGGACAACTCTTGGATGGAGGTCATGGTAACATGGTCATGGATAAGGCCTATACCGCAGATAGCCGGTTAGCGAGTGTTTTTGCCTATACATTATATATATTACCTTTGCGAATGTTAATAAACAGGGTAATATGAATTACGACATAATCATAACCGGGACTATCGGTGGGTGGGATTGCCTGTCCACCGGTTACGTGCGTTATCTTCTCGACCAGAAGAAAAACAAGGATGTGCATGTCGCCTTCTGCTCTCTCGGTGGCTATGTCATGGACGGGCTGATAATGAATCAGCTCTTCAAGGATCATGGCAAAGTACATGCGCACGCCTTCGGCATGAACGCATCGATATCTACCATTGCCATGCTTGGCTGCGCAACCATCGACATCGTTAAGGATAGCTTCTTCCTCATCCACAACACATCGACGTTCATCATGAAATACAGTCAGGCCAACAAAGAGCAGCTGGATGACTATATCAAGGATCTTACGCAGCAGCGTAATGACCTGAACACCTTCGATGATGTGCTGGCTCAGATGTATGCTGACAAGTCGCACAAGACGAAGGAGGAATGTGCAAAGCAGATGAAGAAGGGCAACTGGCTGACAGCGCAGGAAGCTCTTGACTTCGGACTGGTGGATTCCATCCGGGAGGATAAGGAGGATGAAATGAAGGCACAGGCTTTCACGGCCAACTTCAAAAACGCATTCGAGAACAACAACAATATGTACCAGGAGGCAGGCATACCGCCATTGCCACAGCCACAGCAGCTGATGGGTGCTGTGGCTGATGATGATGGCAATCCAACTCCGACTTTCCTGCAGAAGACGTTGCAGGGAATCAAGAACCTGCTCCACAAATCTAACGTCGAGGATAACAACATACAAATGAGCAAACCAACATTAGCACTTGCGGCCATCACCGCCGCGCTTGCCGTGGACTCTCTGCCTACCGACGATAATGGGCAGGTTGTACTGACAGCAGACCAGGCTAAGAAGCTCAATGAGCTTATTACCAAGCCTGCCGAGGACAACAAAAATGAGAGTCCGGCACCAAAGACCGATGCAGCCGCCAAGCCAGAGCCCATCGATGAGGTGGCACAGCTGCGCAACGAGCTGGCACAGGCTAAAAGCGACCTCGCCACAAAGGACGAGCAGATTAAGAACCTTCAGAAGAATCCTTCTCCGGAGGACAAGACTAACGATAACCCTGCTGATGAGCTTCCGCAGTTAACTGCAAAGGCCATCGCAGATTCCATTAAAGACATTTAGTTATGGCAGACACTAATACATCAATAAAGGTAGGCAACATCAAATTCACGCCGGAGCTGCTTACCAAGACTTATCAGACCTACCGCAAGGAACTCATTGTTCAGCCTATGCTGGCAATGGCAGACTTGCTGCAGCATTGCTCCGTTCGCACCGGCATCCGCTACCGTGAGACGGTAACGGAGATGAGCGGCAACTTTGAGATTGGCAACTTCAAAAAGGATAAGCATCACGATGCGGATGTGAAGTTTACCGGCCGTGTACTGGAGACTTTCTTCGGCAACTGCATCGAGGGCATCGATCCGAATGCTATCTACCAGACCATCTGGGGCAGCGACATCACTAAGGGTGATGGCCTTAAGAATGTGCCAATCGTTGTGCAGATTTGTGCTTACATCTTGAAGAAGCTCGGCGAGCGTCTGTTTATGAATGCCTTCACTGCTAAGCATGACGGAACCGTCTTTGACAAGACAGCAGCTTTCTTCAATGGCTTCAAGACCATCATCGACAACGATATCGCAGGAACTAACGAGAATAAGGAGGTTTACATCGCCGAGGCACTTGGCAACCTCTTCTACTTCACTGATTCCATCGATAAGGTCAATGCCGAGGATGCGTTCAAGGATTTCTACTGGGGACCGAAAATCAGTCCGAAGCTTCGCAGTCTGCCTAACCTGAAGATGTTCGTCAGTGATATGTCCTATCACTATTACACTGAGGCTTATCAGACACGCCACGGTTCTCTGCCATACAACCAGAGCTATGAAAAGCGAACGCTTGAAGGTGCTTCTAACGTAGAGCTCGTGCCTCTGTCTTGTGTTCCGTCAGACTTCATGCTGCTCACTCCTAAGAGCAACATCCTGCTGCTCTACAACCAGAAGACAGCTGATGAAAACTATATCGTTGAGAAGTCGCTGACGACCCACTACGACATGGATTTCATCGCCAACATGTTCTTCGGTACTCAGTTTGAGAGCGTTTCTCCTGAGGTCTTCGCAGTGGCTGAGAAGAAGGCCGGTGCCTAAAATATTAATGATGACTGTCGCCCATGGGCGGCGGTCATCTAATTAGTTAACGATAAAATAAGATTGCAATATGGCTAAATGCACGAAAGACGCCTCGATATATGAGGATTTAGAGAAATGTCCGGGACAGAAAAAGCTGCCTGGCATTCGTGATTATGTGTACGCCGCGTCAAAGCGAGATATTCTTGCATATCCTTCGGTTCCTGACAGTCCGAAGACACTTAAGGAGGCCGTGCAGACTACGGGAGACTTCACGCTGGCTGCAGACAAGTACTTCTATAAGATAGGTATTGTCAAGGATAACGGCAAGATTGAAGTGAATAATCAGGGGAACGATGGATGCAAGACATTTTTGAACAAGGTCACACTTGCCATCCCGGGGACCGAGGAAGAGGCGACTGGCTTTATTGACCAGGCCAACAACGACGAGCTTATTCTGATTGTACCTCAGCGTAACGGCAAGTGCCGTATCATTGGCTCAGAGGAATTCTCGCCAACCTTGGAGCTGAAACAAGACACTGGTGCAAGTCCAACGGACTCCAATACGACAACTGTAGAGGCATCGGCCACTGACCTGCATCCGGCTCCGTTCTATACGGGTAAGATCCACACCGCTGATGGAGACATCGACGGCGCAACATGTAAGCTCACGGCAGCTGCTGCTGAGAAGCCAAACCCATAAGCTAAGGAGAAGATTGAATCAGGATAACAATAAAACATTTCTTCTCATATAATATATAGGTGCGGGGCGGTCCTCACGTGTGATCGTGAGACCGCCCCCTTTTTCAATAACATCAAAAACATGACAATATGCCAATAGACAACTCCATCACTAAGAGACTGAATGAATTTCTGGCGATGACGGACCGAACTTCCGAGGATATCATAAGCGGAGCTACGCTCCTCTTGCAACTCAACCGTAACAGACAACTGTTTCAAACGGTAATGACAAATCCCAAGCATTTTGAGTCAACAGTCGTCTATGAGTTGAAGAAATTCGTTCCTATCCGTCAGCGTGGCCAGACGCTCGAGGATGTGCAAAATGATGCCAAGCAGCTGCTCGGCGAGTTGAAGACTGCCGTAAACGAGGAGCCGGCAGAAAATGACAGCAAGGACGACAGTGAAAAGGATCTCCCCATGCACGGAGGAAAACGCCCGGATCATGACAGCCTGCCTGACAATATCAAGGCTATATGGCCGCAGAACGCTGAGAGATGGAAGAAAATAAAGAGCCTCTATAATACATGTCTCGGCATAACTGAGCCATGTGATCTTGCGGAGTCTCTCAATACGCTCAAAGAGACCTGGTATAAATACAAGTCTGAGTTTTCCAGATATGACGATTTCATAGTGGAAAACAACGATGAAACCGTGAAAAATGGCGAGGATCCGGCTGAATCGGCCAAGGCCGTTACCAATGCGCGCAGCTACCTGAGCAAGATGGTCAAGGATGACAAGCTGCTCGACATGAAGAAAGCATCTCTCGCAGATGGAGCAGACGAAAAGGCTATCAATGCTTATCATAGCAGCTTGCAGAATACGCAAGACAGAGTGCAGCTGCTGCTCGATAAGGGTGAGGTCATCGGCGATGATTTACGAGCGAAGCTTGCTGAAGCCGGTGTCGTTTTCCCGGAGGACGAACCGTCAGAGACGGTTGACCCTTCGGAAAATTCCGGTTCCACCGATGATAAGGACATAAAAGATGAGTAGAGGCAGGAGGGTTGATGAGATTCTGCGGCCACTGTCCGCACAGTCCAGTCAGTATTTCCTCGGGACAGGACTGCATACTCTTGGACTGCTCGGATGGATACTCTCGCAGACAGGAAAAGCCGACGTTTGGGTAAGCACATTCTCAACGTCGGACGCTTTCTGCTCTGGTTTCCTTAATCTAAGGAAAAAAGGTCTTGTTGGGAAGGCTTCTCTCGTGGCTGACCTGAAGGCATCGAAGAAGACCATACAGTTGGCCAAGCTGATGAGCAGCTGCTTTGAGAACGTCTATCTCGCGCAGAACCATTCAAAGATTGTTCTCGTACAAAACGAGCGATGGACGGTATCTGTCATCTCCTCGCAGAACCAGACGTATGGCGATCGTGCGGAGTGTACAATGGTAACGACATCGCAACAGGCATTTCTTGACCTATACACAGGACTCGACAGAATCATAAAAAAATCAATAGACCTCAATGGATTATTCGAAAGAGTTGCTTCAAGGGATAGAGGAAGAGGCAAAGAGATTGATGACCCCCTCGGAGATCTCCGCCCTTTTGGGTATTGATGAGTCGGAATTCATCGATGACATCAATACCATGGGGCATCCCGCTCGTATCGCCTTCTTCCATGGCGTGGCCACCACGGCCAGGGAGATACGTGAGGATATCAGGGATGCGGCACGCGCAGGGTCGCCATTCTCTGTCTCCGAGTGTCTGAGCCTGATGGAACGGCAGCTCTCTTCCGTGACAATGATATAGACATGAGCTTACCAATCAATATCGATGAATATTCCAAGCTCGTTGTCCTCGACGACAACGAGCTGCAGCAACAGAATGTGGCCGTTTCCATCCGGGAACGGCTGCAACGACTGCGTGGAATCTACGCTTATTGGCTTCAGTTCCCGTCGAAGTTCGACAAGGAGATTGTGGATTATGACATGAAGAAGTTCAAGGTGGGCAGGGCTCAGGCATACGACGACCTGCATCTCACCCAAATACTGATGGGTAACCTGCAACAGGCCTCCAAGGAATTCATGCGATGGAAGATCAACCGAGACCTCGAAGAGGATCTGAGGATGGCCAGACAGCGCGGCGATCTGCGCGCAGTGGCTTCTATTGAGAAAAACCGCATCATGAACAACCGCACCGATAAAGACGATGAGCCGGAGCTGGAGTTTGATAAGATTGTGCCGCAGCAGTTCGAGATGACCGATGACCCGACGGTCATCGGCATACAGAAGGTTCCCGGACTGCGCGACCGCATACGGAAGTTGGAGAAGAAATATGGTGACACGAAGATTGAGGATGCTGACTACGAGGAGATAAAGGAAGAGCACGATGGAAACGGAACAGATTCATAGGGAATATTTCAACGACCCGCAACTCTACTCCCTTGCCATGAACACACGCGACGAGGTGATCGTCGCAGGGCGTGGTATGGGTAAGGGAGCTATACAGGCGGGCCGTCTGATGACGTGCTTTCAGGGTATGCCTGGTTCCATGGGCGGTTTCGTGTCGCCGTCGGTCAAGAGGTGCCTGACCAACATTCTTCCATCGATGCTCATCCATTTGGAACGATGGGGATTCAAGCGCGACCTACACTATGTCGTCGGCAAACGTCCATGGAAAGGTCTGCACTGGAAATCTCCCATCTTCACACCGGCCAACTGGGAGAATACTATTTCGTTCTACAACGGCTCGGTGTGCAACATCATCAGTCAGGACCGTAGCGGCACGAGTAACTCGATGTCGCTCGACTATATCATCATCGACGAGGCAAAGTTCATCAACTTCGAGCAGCTGAAGGATGAGACCTTTCAGGCCAATAGAGGCAACGAGCAGTACTTCCATAACTTTCCGTTGCACCATGGCATGACCATCACGTCGGATATGCCGGTGACGAAAAAAGGCAGCTGGTTTCTGTCCTACAAGGACGACATGGATAAGGAACTTGTGGAAGCCATCGAGGGACTGGTATATGCCAAGTGGCGGGCAAAGAGACAGCAGAAGGCGATGCCTTCTCAGCGCGAGGCGCTACAGAGGAAGATAGACCGCATCGACGCAAAGCTCAGTTTTCTGCGGTCGAAGTGCCTTCTCTATAAGGAGTATACCAGCATCCAGAACCTCGCGCTGCTTGGCGAGGAGTTTATCCGCCGTGCCAAGCGAGACCTGCCTCCGCTCACCTTCGCCACATCGATCATGTGCATCCGCATCGAGATTAGTACGGATGGCTTCTACGGTGGTATGCGTGAGGATGTGAACCTTTACACAGCGCCTAATGAGGATGTGCTGAACCTCGAGAACCTCGACAATGGTACGATTGCCAATGACTGTCGGCAGGACAGCGACCTCGATGCTCAGCTGCCGCTCGTCGTGGCCTTCGATGCCAACGCGAACATCAACTGGATGGTGGTCGGCCAGGTGGGACGCGACGGTAAGCTCAGGGTGCTGAAGTCCTTCTTCGTGAAATACGAGCGGAAGATTCCCGAGCTGCTCGATGACTTCAACGACTACTATCGCTATCACCGTCGCCATCAGGTGGTGTTCTACTACGATGCCACCTTTGTGGGCAACAGCTACGGCACCCATTCGGAGGCATTCTACAGGATGATCATCACCGGCCTAAGAAAAAAAGGGTGGTCTGTGAAACCTAAGTATATCGGTAAGCCGATGAACCACATCCTGAAGAATGACCTTATCAACCGTATGTTCCGCGGCCGTGCCCGTCACGTCGTGCTCATCAACCGGGACAATAATCCTGACCTGCTCATCTCCATCACTTCGGCAGGCGTGAAGAACGGCCAGAAAGACAAGAGTGGTGAGAAACTCGCGGAGACAGAGGAAGACAAGCTGGAGAGCCGTACCGACGGCTCTGACGCGTTTGACACGCTGTGCATCGGAGTAGAGCGGTTTCCCATTATGCAGTATCGCAGTGTGTCCACCAATGGATATTCTAAATAGCAGCACTTTCTTTTTGCCATATTTTTGGGGCGTTACCGATGATGGTAGCGTCCTTTTTTTGTTTCTGCGCCTGCTTGCCATGATGCGTTCTATCATTGTAGAACTTCTTTCCTACTATCATTTGTGTGCGAACATCATGTATATTTTTCCAGTTTGTTTTTGTCTCCGGCTCGATTACAGAGGCATACTGAATGACATCATAGTTTGTGCCATGATCGCTGTTACGGTGGCTTCTGTTTAGCTGCTTGTCGTTGCCAGTGATAGTACCCAAGAAGGAGCAGTTTAAGCTCGGCACCACTCCTGAAGAGATATACAAAGACGGACAGGAGTTCTACTCCTCGATGCTTCACGAGATGATACACTCCACCGGCACGCCCGACCGCCTTAATCGCGAGAAAGGCAAGAAGTTCGGCGATACGCTCTATGCCAAAGAGGAACTGGTCGCTGAGCTTGGTGCCGCCAGACTCGGACAGGTCCTCGGGTTTGACAAGCGCATCCTCAATAACAACGCTGCTTACTGTAAAGGATGGATCAATGCCCTGCGTGAGAAGCCTCAGTTCGTACTGTCTCTCATGAGTGATGTGGAGAAGGCAAGCAAGATGATACTGGAGAAGCTCGCATGATGCCAGGCACGGCAGATGAATTCCTCGGGGCCAATTGCTCCGAGGTTTTGCCGTGTGTCCGCGAAGGCACGCCCCCAGTGCCACAGTATGTCCTTAGCTTTCGATACGTGGACCGCGTGGCTGGTACACTCCTCGACGCATCGGACATACCTTGGCACTGGGGAGAGAGGATAAAACCGTGGCGGCACATGCCATGCGCTGGGCATCGCTGTCCTTGCAGGGCGATGTCGCTTATGGCCAGTACCGCTTCTTGCGTTCAGTTGCCACGCAGGCTAACCCACCACCATACAGTGTGCCGGTGGCAGGCCAATGGCACACCATATGGCTGTGGAGAGAGGTCGCTACATGATTGGTAGCGCGAACCGATGATGCTCATCCGTCCGGCGCATACCGCGGATGGGCAATTGCCATACCCCTTGCAGCGACAAAAGGCTAATTGCCTACGTTGCGGGAATAAAATGTCTTTACATATACCGCTGCATCAAAGGGAGGCAATTGCCAAGGCGTTTTGGGGCAGTGGGGGCTGCTAAGGCAGGCAGCGGCGGCAGAGCCGCCACGCAAACCGCCAAATCGTTGATATTGAGCGGTTCGCGTTTTTTGACAGTGGAAAACTCGCGCAAAACCACCCAAATTGCCGTCTTAAAACGGTAACTTGGGACCCTTTTTGCGCGAAAAACGCCCACTTGCCAAGGAATTGACATCGTTTTAGTGGGCAGAGCGGTCAAATCATGCATTTCGTCATGTGGCCGCAATCGCAGGATTTGTGATTATCTCATTTCTTTACAGATATAAAATGAAACGGAATTTATTTCCTGCTAACGTTGGGAATATCCTATAATTTGCGTACCTTTGCAACAGAAGTTCAAGCACTCACCAACTTCCCTTCAGAGGTACTTGGCTTTAGGGGCGGCGCGCAGCGCACTTATTTACCGCCGCCCCTGTTTCTTTTGCAGCAAAGTGAATTTCATAAGATAGATTTTGATTAAACATGTAACAAAACGGCTGGTATCCGGGAGGATGCCGGCCGTTGTCATTAGGGAAATGTTAAATCTTTCGTTTACTATCAAAATAAATAGTATTATATTTGCATAGTATCTAAAAAGATAGTATCTTTGCAGTGTTCAAAAGAAATACAGTAACAATGAGGAAAAAACAGAAATTCAAGATGGAGCTCTCCTTTGAGGAGAAAGAGCTGATTGAGTCAATCAGAAACTATTGCAACAGTTACCCTAACGGCTATCCACAATTACTGGAGTATGCGCAAGACCTCTTCGATAGAATTACGGATATGCCAAAAGATGATTAACAAACAACGGCTCTCCTTCCGGGGAGAGCCTTAAAAAGAAATTATTATGGAAGCAGCAGTGAAACAAGCAAACAAGATTACCGACATGAAGGCTCGGATGAGTGACATCTACCTTGCGGTTTCATGGAGGGAGATAGCACGCACATACTTTGATAAGTCGGTGCCATGGTTCCAACATAAGATGTATGGCATCGACGGCAATGGCGGCAAGGGAGGCTTTACTGAGGATGAAGCCGGACAGCTAAAAGGCGCACTCCTCGACCTCAGTGACCGCATCCGTCGTGCTGCTGAAAGCATTCCAGCCCCGGCCACTGTATAGCCGTTTTGAACAAAAGCCGCCGCCGGGCTGGCGGCGCAACCATTCTTAGTGCTTCGATAAGCACGATTTCATAATTAAATGAACTCTTGGAGCCGTCTGCGCGAGATGCGTGGGCGGCTTTTTCTTGCTAAACTTTTTGGAATATCAATGTTTTTTCTTACTTTTGCCAATGTTTAATCAATATCTTATGGACAATCACATGACAAAAAAAATCTTCTTGGCATTGATCCTCGCAATGCTCACACTGGGCATCAACGCCCAGACCGTCACCAAAACTGATGACGGGAAGTACAACGTCTATTGCACCGTTGTAGGTTACAACTCTTTCGGCTTTGGCAAACTCAAAGTCATTCTTGACATGGGCTATAGTACCAAAAATGAGAACTCCCTTTACGGTGAGGACGGAAAGAAAATCAAGTTCAACTCTATGATGGAGGTGCTTGACTATATGGGCAAGCGTGGATGGAAACTCGTGAATACGTATTACATCACCATGGCAAGCAAACAGAATGTTGTCAACTATGTAATGGAGAAGAGAATATCCAATGACAGTGAAAAGACAGAAGGCTTAACTATCAAGCCTGAGGATTAAGGCTTGAAATGTTAAATTTGGCGGGGAACCCTCATTTTCTCCGCCTTTTTCTTTGCCGTTCCGCTTTTTCTCCCTATCTTTGCCAACGGTTAAAGAACGATGGTAGTCCATCCCGGAGAGCAGCGGTTATTGCTCGGACATCAAGGTCGGGCTTTTTTTATGCCCGCAAAAAGCGCGAGTAACTACTCGCAAAAGATATTGGCGGTTGCCATTCCGTAGAATTTGATCAGCCCTTCGGGTGAAGTCATCGTTCTTTAACCAGCGGAATCGGCAGCCGCTTTTCTATTCTGCCAAAACAAAGGCCCGGCTATCCGGGAAAGGTTAAAGAACGATGCATTATGCAGCAAGCGACAATCAACTTCACCGCGCAACAGGTACGGGCGCGTGTGAGCCTTGCAGACAAGGTGAGAGGACTGTACCGCAGTGTTAATCTTTGGCTGGACGCCAAAAGCGCGTTCTACAGCCGTATCGCGGAGTTTGAGGTGACGCGCAGAGTGGCCATCCGCATCGGTGTCGTGTTCCCGCTGTCCATGGTCGTGGCGGCAGTGTGCGTGGAGCAGAATCCAATGGTGAGCATCACTGCCATGGGCGTGAGCGGATGGATTGTGTACAGGTTGAACAAAGGCGAGAAAGGAGGCCGGGCATGAAAGCTAAGTATAGGCTATTAGTAGAGGCAAGCGATGGAAAAGAGTTTGTCGTCGTCATTCGTGAGTACAGTGCATCCACTAAGCCTGCAAGGATGTTCAAGGAACAGGTGAGCGCTTTTGATGGCTCTAAGATGAACATCTCCAAATTGGCCATGATGAAAGTCTATCTGAGAGAGCTTGCTGAGTCCATCAATGCCGAAAGCCGTGGCAAAGGTAGTATTTATGTTGACTTCCATGATGATTGGTGCGATTTGAACGGCCATAGATGCATGGGATTTAGAGTGTCTTCTTACGACGGCAAAGACGTTTCTCCCATCTGCAGTATATATTTAATAAGAATAGATGCCAGTGTAAGCTTCTACGATTTACTGGCCGCGAAAGGAGGTTCGCTATGAGTAAGTTGTTACTGGACAGCAAGGCTGTGGCCCTGCTTGGCGACTTCTGCGACACCGACACCCTGCAGAACCGCATCGAACTGATTGACGACGTGAAGGACCGCCTGCTCATGGAGCTCGGCGACAGTGAGAGCGAGGAAGAGCGCAAGACGCTCACCGACTGGATGATCAGCCTGTCGGACATGAAAGAGGACTTAAAGAAAATCAGGAGGGCACAACAATGAACAAAGACTTCAAGATGTTCCTCGACTGGCTGAAAGAGAACGACCGCAGCGAGGAAGAGAAGATGCAGTGCAAGCTGCTCGATGAATATATGAAGACACGCGACAACCTGCCCGGCAAGGGTGTGACGGGCACGGAGCTCGTCTTCGACCCGAAGTCGTCGGAGGAGATTGCCGAAGACCTGCAGCCGATGTACTATATGGACAAACGCGTCATCGCCAACTATATGTTCATGCACGAGTTCGGCACCACCACTGTGGAGGACGGCACGGTGAAATGGGCCATTTGGCGCGACATGGACTTCCAGGTATAGGAGACATTTTTTACATATACATGATGAGGGGTGCTGACCGTGTGAGGCCGGTGCCCCTTTTTTCGTGCCATAACGCGTCATTCCGCTGTATTTTTGGAGTCGAGAATCATTGTTTATCTTTGCGGGAAAGAAACGACTATGGCAATCACAATCAGTCAAGGACTCAGCGGCAAGTATTTCTCCATGGGCGTGCCCGACATGGTATGCACCATCGACGGCTACCGCATGGGCGTGAAGATACTCATCAGCCCCGACAATCAGGCGTGGAAGGAGATCTACTCGGAATTCCTCTATCCCTTGGACGGCAGCATCACCCTTGCCGACCTGGGCAGTCTGCTCACCCCCTATGCGCGTCAGATGCTCGTGGTGGATGTGCAGATACAGATGACCGAGGAGTTTGCCGACAGCACACCGACCACCACACAGCAGCAGACCTTTTCGCTGGTCTATTGCGAGGCCGACATCCCTACGACGTGCGAGGACTGGACCACGAATCATTTTCTCTCGCTGCTGCTCGGCACGAAGCTCACGGCCCCGGGACGGCTCGAATACCTCCATTTCATCGGTACCGACACCGCCTCGTGTGCCGCCACCTATACCGACGGCAGCACCGGAACGTTCACTCCCGTGGTCATCGGCGGCAACAGCAGCTACACCACCATCGACGTGAGCCCCGACCGCTTCACCGCCGAGGGCAAGACCCTCGCCACCTACACCATCACGGCAGGCAGCCGCCGTCAGCAGTACGATATCGACTTCCGCATGCCCGACTGCGCCCCCGTGCTGCTCTTCACCAACTCGTTTGGCTGCGATGAGCTCTTCTACTGTACCGGTCTGGCCACGAAAGCCCCCACCTTCAAGCGCGACTCCGCCTATATCGGCGGCAAGAAGCAGAACTACCATATCCAGGAGACCCGCACGTTCAAGGCCGACACCGGTCCACTGAACGAGGACATGGCCGACTGGTTCGGCGAGGTCATGCGGTCGCCCTACGTGCGCCTTGTGACCTTCCGTAACGGCAGCCCCAATGTGGGCCGCGAGATCGTGATAGACGACAGCAAGACCGAGCAGACCAATGCCCTCGACGAGATACCCCGCTTCACCTTCAGCTATGAGTACGCCCAGCACAACCATAACGTGGTGGAGCTGGAGCGCGAGGGCCGAATCTTCGACAACACCTTCGACTATACCTTTAATTAGCAGTTAAACAATGACAGCAGCGAAGAAGCAGAAAGCCATCCATTTCAGCGAGATGCAGCGATACCTGGACCTCGCCTATCAGCACAGACAGACGGTGAACATCAAAGCTTTCCGCAGTGACGGCCATAGGGTGGAGTACCGCGGATGGCTCGTCCATCACCAGTATTGGAAGGGCGGCTACATGCGCATCATCAATCCCATGAGCCACCAGATGCGTCTGCTGCCCGAAATATTCATCTATGAAGTTAACGGAATGAAAGTATATCTATGAGCAATAACGACTTAGAACTTGTGAAGACCGGGCAGAGCGGCAGCGTGCAGCACTTCCGCATCATCCCCCAAGGCGTGGCCAGTGCGAGAGCCTTCAACTCCATCTCCGAGGAGTACGGAGGCGACAGCAGCGACGTGTTCGACGAGGACGACGGCACGGTGAACGTCCGCCCGCTGACCATCAACGGCCGTGGCTATCAGTATGTGCCCTTTGGCGTGGACGACATGCTGCCCCATCAGCTGCGCAAGGCCGTGTTGGGAAACATGATCACCGCCCAGTGCCAGCAGTTCAACACCATCTGCTGCTACGGTCAGGGGCTGCGTTTCGTCGATAGGAAAGAGAAGAAAGATGTCGATATTCCAGAAATTACCAATTTCTGCCTTCACAACTCGCTGCAGGAATGCTTTGCCGAGCAGTGCACCGACATGCAGATGTACAACTTCAGCGTGACCTGCATCATCCTCTCTCGCGACGGCAGCCGTATTGTCAACGTGCGGCATAAGGAAGCCTGCTATTGCCGCTTCGAGTATGCGCCGTCGACAAAATCGGGAAAAATAGAGCACGTCTTCTTTGGCGACTTCCGTATCGGCCACTTCAACGAGAAGCGCATCGAGGCCATTCCCCTGCTCGACTACTGGGACCCGCTCGGCGACCTTGAGATACGCATGGGCAAACAGCCAGACCCTGCCACCGGCCTTGTCCACAACAAACCCACGAGCGACCGCAAATTTGCCATCCTCTCGCGTATGGCCACCCCCGGATACCAATACTATCCCGTGCCCTACTATTCGAGCATCTTCAAGGACTCATGGTATGACATCTACCGGCTGATAGGCATCGGCAAGCGTTTCATGATCAAGAACACGTCGGCCCCGCGCGTACAGATTGAGGTGCATGAAGAGTATTGGGACAATGTGTGCGACAACGAGCATATCGAGGACGAAGCCGACCGTCAGCAGCGCAAGGAGCAGGAGAAGCAGAACATCATCGACTTTGTCTGTGGCGTGGAGAACGCAGGCAAGGCCCTCGTTACCGGCTACTACATCGACCCCAACGGCAAGGAGAACCGCATGGTGCGCATCATCAACCTCAATGACCCGAGCAAGAAAGAGGGCGGCAACTGGAGCGACGACATGCAGGAGGCCGCCAACGCCCTCTGCTTTGCCTACGGCGTGCACCCCAACCTGGTGGGAGCCACGCCCGGCAAGAGCCAGATGAACAACTCAGGCTCCGACAAGCGTGAGCTCTTCACCTTGAAGCAGGCACTCGAAAAACCCTACCACGACGTGATGACCAAGCCCTACCATGTCATCCTGCATTATAACGGCTGGTCAGAACGGTGCACTGTCGATGTGCCAATGCTCATGCTCACCACCCTCGACGAAAACAAGGATGCCAAGAAAGTCAGTGGAAACTCAAACTCAAACGACAATGGAGATAACAATAACCAAGAGTGATTTTGAACAGGCGCTGCCCGTTGGCGCGGCTGCCAACGACAGCGTGTATGAGAGCGTGAAGCCCGCCATCGGACGGCAACTGGCTTTCAGCAACGACGCTCTTCTCGGCGTGGCCGGTATGACCTATATAGAGGAGAGAGGCGAGGACTCCACGCTCATGAAGTGGTATAAGCAGTTCGTCTGCCTGTCTGCCTTTCTGAGTGTGCTGCGCCAGCTCGACCTCGTGCTCACCCCCACCGGCTTCGGCGTGGTGAGCAACGACAACCTCGCTCCGGCAAGTAAGCAGCGCGTCGATGCCCTGGAGGGACAGCTGCGCACCCAGTACTGGAAGACGCTGGCCATGACACTCAACGGGCTGCGGAGCGAGAACTGGGGAGCCACGGAGCAGGCCAGCCACTTCATCAACCACCTCTATGATGAATACACCTACTTCTTCGAGACCCACCGCAACGGCACCTATATCGACTGGAACAGCTACCAGACTACCGTCGAGGAAGCCGAGGAGATGCTGCGCACGAAGATGGGCGACCGTCAGATGGACGACATCCTCGATGCCTTCCGCCGCGCCGACCCAAACAGACTGGAGCCCTACCGCGAGGTCATCGCCTGCATCATCCGGTTTACCGACACTTGGGCAGTGAAAGGCGCGGCCACACTCAAACAGCCCGTCTATCGCCGCCTGATGCGCATCATCGACAGCGAGGACAACAAAGAACAATTCAAACTCTACCGCGAGAGCATTGCCTATAAAGCCAACCATCATGAAACGTTCAAGAATACTAAGGACAGCGCAGGCTACGTCTTCAACGGATGAGAAGAGCCGCACGGTGAACATCAGCTTCACCGCTCCCACATCGTGGCGGGAGCTGAGCCAGGGGCAGCTGCTGACCGTCTTCGACCTCATGGCCATCGAGCAGGAGCCGACGGCGGTGAAGACCTATATGCTCATCTACTTCTGCGGTCTTCACGTCATCAAGCACACCCGCTTCGGCTGGAAGTTCTGGACGATGGTGGACGGCAGGAAGCGCGTCATCTATCTCACCACGTCAGAGATACAGGGGTTCACCCGTCAATTTGACTTCATCGACCAAGTGGAGGACATGGACTGTAGGTTGGATGCAGTCTGTGGCCTCCACGCGGCCGACCCCCTGCTACAGCAAGGCGTGACCTTCAACGAATACCTGCACGCAGAGAAATACTATCAGCTGTTTGTCGATACCAAGGACATGGAATATATCGACAACCTTGCACAGTGGCTCTACCACGACAGCCACGGTCGTGCGGCAGGTTACGGTGATGCCGTCGACGATCATGGCAAGGTTGTGGAGGACGTTACGCTCACCCCCGGCGAGCGTGTCGGCACCCTGCTGTGGTTCGTACACGTGAAGCGGGTCATGGCCTGGGCCTTTCCCCACTTCTTCAAGAGAACCGTGGTGGAGGACGGGCAGCCGGAGCATGTAGATTTCATGGAACTCTACAACATCCAACTGCGCGCCCTGACAGGCGGCGACGTTACCAAGGAGAGCACCGTACTCAGCCTCGAATGCTGGCGCGCCCTCACCGAGCTTGATGCCAAGGCCAGAGAGGCGGAGGAGCTGGAGAAGATAAGAAACAAGCACTGATGTGGTATTTTCCACAATACATGATATAGACTATCTTTGCAGAAAAGACTGAATATGGCTGAGACTCTCACACTGACACAGGCTTTAGCGCAGATGCGGACCATGTACGAGGGCATACGCGATGAGCATCATCCGTATGCCAACACCGCCACGAGGATAGGCAACGCCTTCCTCGCGCTGCTGTCGTATCTGGCCGGAGCACCATACCTGCGCAAGGACACCGACGACACAGCCGCCGGGTTGCTCACGCTGCTCATGGGCTGTGTCGTCGGTGAGAGCAAACAGATAAGGCTCAATCCGGACGGTTCGATCGTCTGCGGATCCATCCGCGTCGATGGCTCTGCCATCTTCAACGAGCTTGTCATCAACCATCAGAACGTGCTCGAGGGCGACACATACTTCACGGATAAAGGCATCATCGAGAAGGTAGAGCACACCGACATCGGGCAGTACACCTTGACCTTCCGAAAGGAGTATGATGCCGACCATCATACCTTTCACGTCAACGACATACTTCTTGGTAAGGTTAACCGTCTCGACACGGGAAAGACCTATTACTCGTTCTGGTTGCGTGTCGATAAGGTAGATACGGAGGCCAACACCGCCGTCTGCTCGCTCTACGGCGACAGCGATGTGCCAGGCGGTAAGAACTACGCCCCCGTGCCCACAGCGCGCGTCATCCGTTGGGGCAATACGGTGGACACCTCACGGCAGAGTGTGTGGTTCGTGTCATCGAACGACGGCCGCTGGCTCTTTCTGCAAGGCGTTGGCAAACCCATCGTCGAGGACTCCGAGCACGGCTCGAACTATGCTGCCTTCGTGGGCCTTCCTCCAGACATACAAGCCGTACACGACCTTCTGCAGAAGGGAGTCATCTCAAAGGAGCAGCCGTGTCTTTATGCCAAGACCATATTGGCGGAGAACATCATCCAACTGGACTATCTGGGCAAGCCCATGTACCAAGCACGCGACTGCGGGCAGTGGAACGCGTCGAGGAAGTATATCAAGGGATGGGACGATACTGCCAATGGCTATTATAAGGACCGCGTATGGTGGAAAGGCTGTTATTGGGAGTGCTCCGTGGATGAGTGCTCAGGCAGCGAGCCGAGATATGGCAACACCAACTGGACGTGCCTCATTGGCGGCTCTAACATGAGCATCAGCATCGTCAGTTCGGCGGGCAACTGGTTCCGTTCCGGAACCGACTGGACGACAACGCTACAGGCCTCCGTTTGGAACGCTGAGATGCTGCTGAAAGCCGAGGAACTCACTGGGTGCACGGTCATTTGGACGCGCATCAGCGACGATGCCGACGGCGACACGGCATGGAACGCTCGCCATGAGAACTTTCATGAACTTTCGTTGTACGTGGATTCTAAGATGGATCTGCCATCGGAGTGGGGGGCTGGCAGTAAGGTAGGTTACAAGGTCGTGGTGATATTCCCCGACGGCAGCAAATATGACCAGGATTATTCAATCGTGATATAAAAAAGAGGATAAGATATGAAGATGAAGATTACGGGTGGCCGGGTTATCCACCCTGCGCTGAGCTTCGCATTCTCCATGGTGGAGTTTGGTGGCAGCAAGATTCAGAAATACAACACGCTGTTGGGAACATTCGTCCCAGACAGGACGATTACGCCGTACCAGATGAAGCCAAGTCTCATCATCAGCGACCCGGAAGGCAACATCCCGACAGGCGACTACGCCTCGTCGATGCGAAATGTCGTGTGGACGGTAAGACTCATCGACGGTAAGAATGTCATCCAGATGACAAAGGGCACGAGTGCTACGACTGGCGACTACTACGTCGATACTGTCCACGCGCTGACCGTCAGAAGGAATGTTGAGACCTCTCAGATGCTGAGCATAGACTTCCACGGCGAATACTATAATGCAATACGTAAGGAAACCACTCACTTTGAGTGGCATAAGAACCTGAAAACGGCGGATGAGACAGAAACGAACCTGAACCTGGAACTACGCTTCCCGTCGAAGATGAATTTCTCGCCGTTTAAAAATTACGGTAAGTTTCCCATCGAGGCTGTACTGATGAACGGCGGTGTGCCGCTCGATAAGGACCATGCCGGGTATAAATGGCAGACATTCGAGACTACCAATAAGAGCTGGAGAGACATCGACGAAAAATCAGATCTGTGGTATGTCACCGGTAAGGACGCTTCTCAGATCACCGTAGATGTTGACTTCATTCAGCATACTTTGCTGCGCGTCACGGCATGGCCGAAGAGCGACCCGACACAGCAGCTGGGGGCATCAACGCTGCTCCGCCGCTGGTATGGGCAGTGGGATGATACGTATGAATTCGCCTATGCCAAGTTCCTTAAATCCACCACAAGGCAGACGAAGGCCGTGGCCAAGGTAACGAACCGGCAAGGGGACATCTCGAACCCACAACGGTACTTCGATATCCAACTCTTCTATCGTGAGAATGCCACGAGTGAGTGGAAATGTCTGGGCAACGGCACTGAGTTCACGATACAGCGAGAGAAACTCACCGGCGAGCACCAGATTGGCGGCGTATGCCGTGAACTGAGTGCCTACCGTCCTATTATCCTGCCAGACGGCAGTTTCCTCGCAGACAGCAAGGGCAAGCCTATCGTTGGCAGGTTCCCGACATCAGAAGTAGAAACAGAATAAAAAAATTGATATGGATTACTACATTATTCCGGCCGATCTTGCAAGGCAGCTCGGCCTAACTGATTTCCGTACCGGTGATGAGCAGCATGGCTATGTGGTGAACACCGCAGATTTAGAGGTGTTCGGCATAGAGGAAGCCAAGCAGCTGGGTGCACAGTATGTCAGTGTTTGGGAAGCACAGAAAACAATCAAAGAGATTACAAACAAGTAAACAATACGATTATGAACTCAATATCAGCAATTGACAATCTCTATACCTTCGATGATGGTGATACCCTAACCCCTGGTATGGGTATCGTTTGGGTCAACGGTGAGACCAATGTAGGCCTGGAACAGTATTACAATCCCTCTACTGGAAAGGTCGTCGGTACCGACTTCACGAAGCATCCTGCTTTAATGTATCCGCGTCCGTACAGCACGAAGCGCGGCGACATCATTGAGCCGGAGAAGGCAGGTCAACAGTGGTATATCGGCAACATCACTGAGGAGGGCGGAATCCTTCAGGACGGTAAGGTGAAGGATATCTGGAAAGATTACTTCGAGCTGGCCACTGTAGATTCCAATGGCAAGACCTTCCCGGCGTTAAAGATAAAGGGTAACCTTACAGATAAGTATAAGAGCGATAAGCACATCTATTACAAGAGCTCATACAACGGACTAAACTTCGTGTGCGACCAGCTCATTCCCATTCAGGCATCAGCTGGCGACAGCTTCAAGGTACTCGTCACCTGTACGGGAGCGGATGGCAGCGGCGACAACGTGCTGTCAAACGACAACGACTGGATCCAGTTCACTGCCAACCTGCAGCGCAGCGGACTGAATGTGGATGGCGCACAATATCAATGGCAGCGCAATGAGAATGGGACATGGAAGAATATGACTACCATCGATTACATGCAGGAGGTGAACGGAAATATCCTGAAGCTGTATAATGCCGGTGTTGAAGGCTCGGAGCTGTTCCGCTGTTTGGCAAACTACAACAACCAGACCTATATCGGTACTGCAGAGGCTACGGATATCCACGATCCGTTATATATCGACATCGGACGCAGCATTCCCTCGCAGAGTGTGAATGTAGGACAGACGGTTACGTACAACCCCAAGGTTTATGAACGGGCAACCGGCAAACTCTCCGAGGGGTGGACGTTCGACTTTACGTTCACGGATAATGACGGTAACGAGATTACTGACTTGACGGAGAAAACGCTTACTTACGACAACATCGATAAGCACAAAGGTGTCGCCGTACGCATTCATGCTAAGAGATAACTATGATTGGAGTTACAGCATTAGATAAGCTCTATCCCGCTCCTAAGGATGGTAAGCCGGGCAACGACGCGGTGGTATATTCCATCGTCTGCTCCAATACCAACCCGAATGTAACTGATAGTGACGTGAGTGTTACTCTCACGGCATACATGACTGTCGGCACTGAGCGGGAATTGTGTACGTTTGATGGTCATCTTTGCTTTGGTAATGCAACGGAAGGTCAGTACATAAACGACAATCCAGCTACCGTAGTTATGCCAAAGGGTAGTACCAAAGCCGTTATTATTGAACTAATAGACGAAGACGTGCTCGCTGTCTGTACCATCTCACCCGTCGTCAACGGCGTAAATGGTACAAGTGTGCTTGCACAGTACTGTCCCAGTAGAGTAATTATCTCTATCGGTGGAACCTCGACGAAACCAGATGAGTCGAATATCCATGATAGCTACAAGGATGGTGATGAATGGATGCGCACAAAATCAAGCGCCGATGCTGCCTATGGCAGCTGGTTCCGCATTGTGGGTGAGAAAGGTACAGACGGGGAATATACCGACTATACCTTTAATCTGAGTAAGGATAAGACGACGAAAGACGCATACACCGTACCCAGCAATCTGAAGTCTACAACTTGGACGGATGCTCCTCAGGTGCCTAATACGGACTACCCATATCTCTGGATGCGGATGGAGCGCAAGAATCTGCCTGCCAGCACGGCAATACTGTATGAACAAAAATACACCTACGTCCGGCTGACGGGTGAGGATGGCAAGACAGTAAAAGCACAATACTCCGTTGATGGCAAGACGAACTGGCATTCACCATTCGCCACCGGCGATATATGGATGCGCACCAGTGAGGACGGTGGAAAGACCTGGGGAGCAGCCGTGCGGATCGTGGGCGAGAAAGGAGATGGCGGGGCATGGACGGACTACCGCTTCAACATCTCCTCTGCCTTGACAACATCCTCGCCACTGACAGCTCCCACCCCGTTGGGACGCAGCAACTGGGCAGACGCGCCGATGGCGACGACGGATGTATACCCATATCTGTGGATGATGGTGCAGAAATACAGCGACACGACAACAAAGGACGGTCAGCCGACATACATGCGGCTGACTGGAGAGCAAGGCCGGCCTGGACAGACGGGCGGAGTCGGCCCGATGATGTACTATGCCGGTGAGTGGCAGTCGGGCGTGTCGTATGTCAGGACAGCACAAGTGGTACCGCTTGTGAGCCACGGTGACGACCAGTTCTTCTATTTTCCTGCCAAGGAGGGAACGTTGCTGAACAATGAGCCGTCGAGCAGCAACACTGATTGGAAGCAACAGCAGAAAGTTCCGTTGCTGCTTGCTCAGCTGCTGATGGTGGACTTCGGTAAGATAGCATCAGCAGTGTTTTGCGGCGACTACATGATGTCGCAAAGAGGAAGACATTTCGATACTTCTAAAAATGCCTACGTTTATGACGACGATTATAAGAGCTTTGACCCGACTACCTACGAACAAAGTGATGACAGGGATTGGAGACCGTTGGTGTCAATTGATTTCAAGGAAGGCCTATTGAGAGTAATCAACATGATTGCTATTGGAGGTCAGTTTCAAGACGTGGATGTCGAAGGCAAATTGAGGGCGAGTCTGTTTTACAGTAATACGAAAGACCTTACTAATATAAAAGACTACACAATTGATCCAGTCAATGAGCCGGCAAACTGCTTTCTCTACAATGAGCCGGCAAGTGGTCACTATTTTGTGAAGCTACCAAAAGCAGCTGACTATGAAGGCCTAGAGATATCTTTCTTCATGAAATGGAAGCAAGCGGAAATCGGGATTCCAAGATTACATATCAGTTGTGTTGAAACGACGGATCACCTTTATTGCAGATGCAGTGCAACGTACGATGCTGGATCTACAGAAAGAAGGTTTATTCCCACATTTGATAATCTCAATATAGGTTATACCGACTTCATGGGTACTTCGGTAACAGTATACTGGAATCAATTCATCAAATTCAAAAGTTTGGGAGGATGCTGGTATGCCATCCAAGGAGTTTTTACAGGAGAATAAAAAATAATATTAATTATGGACGGAACGAAAATTAATGAAATCGAGGATTTCGCTGACATCAACGCGAATATCCGAATGTTCGGCTACGATCCTGTGGCCAACAAGGTGGGCAGGGTGCCCATCTCAGCAGTACAGAGTAAGATACCATATTGTGGCTGCCGCTGGCGCAAGGACAGCTCTTCGACGGAAGGTGAGCCGATAGGTGACCTGCAGATGCTGGCGCAACTGCCAAGCATCTTAGGCCTTGGCGGCTATCTGGTACAGAACGACCACTCGCGGCGTAAGCTCGCCTCCGACACGCACTTCAAGTTCGCCAACGGTGGCGCGGCGAAGCTTGATGGCTCTATGGGGCACTACCAGTGGGGAACGGGCATCCCGTTCTATTATGCACAGTGGGAAGATGATGTGTTTGACTACGAGGCGGTATCTATGGCTCCGATGTCAGGACGATGGAACTATAAGATACCTGTCTTTAGTATCGCCTGTTCCGGAGCGTCCGCCCTCGACCGCACGAACAACATCCTCGTGAGTTACTGCAACCGAACTGCACAGTACCGCGGCGGTAACAATGTGGCTGACAACGATGCTGCTTGGAATACGCTACTTGGCAAGCCAGTCGTCAATGTACCAGAGAACAACTTGCAGAAATACGCTGAGAAGAATGGTGACAGGTGGGGAGCGTCGATGTTCCCGGTTATCTATGTCATCGGCATGCTCTGCCGTATCATCTTCCATAACCGTAACATCCAGGCTCCATATAATGCCACACTGACAAAAGACGGACTGCGTCAGGGCGGTCTTGGAATGGGCGTAGATAATGTGAATACATCGTTCGGCAATCAATATGCTACGCTTGACATCGATGCTCTTGCCGATAAGGGCGATGCCACAGGCGTATTCAGCTACGATGTCAAGGATGGCAGCACGGTGAAACTCACTATTAAGAATATCCCGTGCTTCTACGGACTGAAGAACTTTTATCGTTACCTCTGGATAATGTTGCACGGCTGCAACATCACATACAACGCCGACAAGACTATCAACGTCTTCGCACAACGCATCTGGGATAAGACACCAGTCGTTACCGATACCACGTCGGGCATGAGGCAGATAGGAACAATACCGGCAATGGATGAAGGCTGGTATTTCGGGAAACGGATGAGTCAGGCTAAGCTGCTGATGTTCCCGACGCTGTTCGGCGGAAGTGAATCGACTTTCTTCGCTGACGGATTCTATCATAATGGCTTTACCTCCGGCCTTCGCGGCCTTTTGGCTCTCGGCGCTGCGGGCAGTGGCGGCAATGCGGGCGTTGGGTGTCTCTATGGCAACCATGGTCCCGGGAATGCCTGGGTGGACGACGGGGCTGCCCTCTGCGAAGCAGCTGAGGACTGGGACACGGAGCCTTTCTGGCAAGCGTAAGCGGACCACAGCGGACAGCTGCGGACGAAAGGAAACAAAGCACACCAGCCGTGCCCCCAAAGGGCACGGCTCCGCCACGAGGAACGAGTGGCGGCGAAGCCGCAAGGGGGTATCTTTGCTTTTCGTTAACTATATTATTTGCAACAACAGATAAAATAAAATCGTTCTTTGACATGCTGTTTCACGGAAAAGTTGTAATTTTGCAAACGCAAGTCGGAAATTCCACTTGCAGGCGGATTTCCTCAGCTCCGGCCTTCGCGGCCTTTTGGCTCTCGGCACTGCGAACAATGGCGGCAATGCGGGCGTTGGGTGTCTCAATG
This sequence comes from uncultured Prevotellaceae bacterium, assembly GCA_902792635.1. Classification (GTDB taxonomy): domain Bacteria; phylum Bacteroidota; class Bacteroidia; order Bacteroidales; family Bacteroidaceae; genus Prevotella. Next base: position 157,329 of record CADBAG010000008.1, read on the forward strand.
GCAACAATGGTCCCGGGAATGCCAGGGTGAACAACGGGGCTGCCCTCAACGATACTTATAACTTCGAGACGAGGAATGAGCCTTCCCCATTGGGAAAACACATAGAAAGATGGCGGCGAGACTCGTAGCCTATAGCGTGAGCGTCATACCCGTCGTGCAGGTATTGCAGACTGCACAGCAAACACAAGGTGCGTCCTGCACCGATAGACCCCGACACAAGATCCCGACAAACTTACAATTCAATCCAAAGAACCCATCATGAGACGTATCCATGACTTGGGAACGGATGCTACGCCTGCGAATGTACGCTGCGCATGGGACAGCTTCTCCGACGGCAAGAACCACCGCAAGAATATCAAGCGGTATGAAAAATGCCTTGAAGAGAATCTTAACCGTGTCCTGCGCGAGTTGGATGATGAGTCGTGGCAACCGTCCCCGTATATAGAAAAAAGGGTCTTCGAGCGAAAGCCACGCAAACTTGCTAAGGCGCCCATCGAAGACCATGTGCTGGAAGCTGCCGCCGTGCGGCCCTACGAGACAAGCCTGTATGACTACATCGCCTGGCAGGTGCCGGCCGTCCGCCCGAACATGGGACAGAAAGCCTTGCTTCGCTCAATACGCAACGAACTTTTTGCTAATACGCAGCAAGAATGCATGTATTATCTGTCGATGGACGCTCACCATTACTTCCCGCTCATGGACCATGCTATCCTCAAAAGGCAGATTTCACGCAAGGTGAAACCGGGAAGGCTACAGAGAGTTCTCTATAAGATTGTTGATAGTTACATGCACGGCGCACCGCTGGGCATCAAGGTAAGCCAGATTTTCGGACAACTCTACCTTGCCGACTTCGACAGGCTTGCCATGCGGTTCTTTGATATTGGCATGGATCAGGACAAACTGGCTCTTTGGACGAGAAAGTACATCGAGGCGAGGATTGTGACGGCATCCACGCCAGAGGATTATGCCGACCTGTGCAAGGGACCTGCCTTTCTTGCTGAGAAATTCAGGAGGTACGTCGAGGACGGTCTGCCGCATTATTCCCGATTCGTTGACAACATCATTATCAGGCACGCTGACAAGGCCGTGCTCGGTATTGTGAAGGTTCTTGCCATCATGATCCTGGCAAGGGACTATCACGTCATTGTCAACAGGGACTACAATGTCCGGCCTACATGGACGGGTATTCGTATTGTGGGGTATGTTTTCTATCACGACCGCGTAATGCTGGGTAAGCGCAATAAACAAGACCTCTGCCGGCACGTGGCCAGACTTTTCAAACAGGGTAAGTCGGAAGAGGAGGTGCGCGTGGCGCAAGCATCACGTTTCGGCTATGCAAAACATGCTGACTGTATTCATTTATTCAAAAGTATAGGAATGGAAAATAGCTTAGGAAAGATTATCAAACGACGTCGCATCAAGGCTCCTTTTCAGGGGATGGTGTCAACGCAGAAAGTGAAATTCTCATCAATCTGCAAAATGTTATTAAATGTTAACGGGGGGGGGTGAACCACATACGTGGAATAAGAAAATCTATCTCGTTGACTATCTCATCGAGGACTCGAAGATTGAGAAGAAGCAGGTATCAGTGAAGGTACAAGATTCCAACGGTCAGATTCGGGATGTGCTGCAACAGCAGCCGGGCAAGGTGCTTGCCATCCGCTTCAAGAAGATTATTAAGACCGAGGAGAGGACCAGCGAGAGCGGTGAAGTCTATGAACACTATGAGTTTGAGAAGCTGCGCGACGCGCAGGGCAATCCCACGCTCGTCGATGCGGAATATTACAGCTACACCGGCTCGAAGATTCTCATCGACCAGGCGTTGAATGACTTCTCGAAAGAGGATCTGCCGAGTCCTACCGTGGTACAGCAGTTTCAGGGTAAGAACGGACAGACATTCTTTAAATTTACATAAATACAAGAGCTATGAGTGAACTACACAAGGCTGTTTACAGAGAGCAGCGCACAATTATGAAGTACGATGAGGGTAGAGTGATGCTCTATCCAAATGAGACGGTCATCGAGAACTATCAGCCAGAGAAACAGGAAGGAGCCGAGAACGCACCTGCACCGTTCAAGGCCTATCAGTACGAGGGCGAGGAGAACGACGGCGGCTATATTCGCGAGTGCCCGGACATCACCAACCTGCATGACGTGGCCAACGCCATCATGCGCACGAAGTATGAGCTAAGCGAGGAACTCGCACTGCAGCGCCACTACCAGACCTCCCCGGAGGAGTATGCAGAGAAGTGGAAGGAGTACTGCACATTCGCCGACGCTGCGGCAGACAAGGCCCGCCAATGGCTGGGCATCAAGGGATAGCTTTTCCATTCCATCTATATTCAGTACGGCATTATGGCCCAGACGGTGGCTGTGGTGCCGTATTTTTATGCCCGTACCATATTATATATCTTTGCCGTGTAATCAATAAACAGCAGTTATGACACCGGACACGAAAGAAAAGATACAGTACTCCACGGCAGTGATTATGATTGTCTCCGCCGTGGTCCTCGCCTTTATATGTTTCTTCCTGAACCATTACAAGATTGAGGACTCTGTGCTATGGTATATTGCCCAGGCACTTGTATACGCTGCTTCCATTTTCGGCATCTCGCTCGCCATCAATACAAAGATGGGACAGGTGAAGAACGATGTGAAGCAGTATGTGGATAAAGAACTAAACAAACATAGCAATGAGAAAAATTAATCTGATTGTAGTACACTGCACCGCCACACCCGAGGGGCGTGACGTGACCGTGGCCGACATCGACCGGATGCACCGGGCCCGCGGCTGGAAGAAGATAGGCTACCACTACGTGGTGTATCGTGACGGCAGCGTCCATGAGGGCCGTCCCGTTAACGAGGTGGGCGCTCATGTGTATGGTCACAACGCCAACAGCATCGGTGTGGTGTATGTCGGCGGTGTGGCCAAGGACGGCAAGACCGCTAAGGACACGCGCACACCGGCCCAGCGCAGAGCCCTCACCGACCTGCTGCGGAAGCTCAAGAAGCAGTACCCCGGAGCCCGTATCTGCGGCCACCGCGACCTCTCGCCCGACTTGAACCACGACGGAAAGATAGAACCTGCGGAGTGGGTGAAGGCCTGCCCATGCTTTAATGCGGAGGAGGAGTATGAAAAACTATAAGAACACTCTCTTGTCGCTCCTTGCCGTCATCCTGGCCGCCGTCGGCGTTATCCTTGCATGGAATGACTTGCACAAAAACAAACAGAATGTGGAAGTGCTGAGGACGCAGCTCGCCCATGCCCAGACAGAACCGCTTATCCAACACGATACGATTCGCGACACAGTACCTGTTGCCACCTCTACGGCCATCCCTATGGAGCGCAGCACGTATAAGAACGAGCTGGCGGACAAGCAGCTCATCAAGGAACTCCGGCTGAAGCTCGGACAGATAGAGGCGCAGCAGATGAGCGGCACCGCCATCCACGACACCGTGAGACTGAAGGCGAAGACCTGCAGCCGCTATGAGTATGCCGACCGATGGGCACACTTCACACTGAGCATGAAGCCGCCCGACACGACACTTGCATATACGGTCAGCGACTCGGTGCTGACACTTGTCTATCGGGAGTATAAGCACAAGTTTCTGTGGTGGCGATGGGGAACGAAAGGGTACAAGGTGAAAGTTGTGAACTTCAACCCCCACGCCACCATCAGGTACAACCAGTATATCAAGGTAGAGTGATATGGCTCAGGAAACCATTTTCAATGCCTTCGACTATTTCGAGAAGATAGGCAGGCAGAATAAACTGGCTGCGGAGCAAGGCTTCAGGGTGGGGCGCTGCTCCGGCATCGGTGGCATGCAGGACATGATGGCCGACTTCCGCAAGTCTGCCAAGTATATCCTCGTTGACGATACCACCTCACAGAACACCTTCTCCAACGGAGTGAGTTTCTTTCGCAAGGATGTCTATACCGTCTTCATCGTCGCTCCATACCGTATCGACGACATGGCTGACCGCGAGAAGCAGCTGAATATCTGCCGTACCATATTCAGGCAGATGCACTCCCGGCTCATCCACGACCGCGATGAGATGACATACGGTGATTCGCTGGAATATATGCAGGTGGAGCGTATCTACAGCAATGAGTTTCCGCAATATCTGATGTCAGGTGTTACGGGACTCTATTTCATGGTGGAGAACGAGGAACCAATTGATTTGACTTATGACAGCGGACAATGGACTGAGGGGTAATATCACCGAGCAGGATCGTGAGCAGTACGAGCAGCGGTGGACGGACTTCATGGTGAAGTTCTGGCAGGAGAAGATGATGAAGTTCTCGCCGCCGGTATATGATACTGGTGCCTTGTATCATTCACTTATTGGTGTGCTGCATCCCGGTACCCCTACCACCATAGAGCATCACTTCTTGGAGTATGGTATCTATGTGGCCGCCGGTACTGGTAATGGTTATCGCCGTGGCAATAGCGGAAAGGACGACGACAACGGCCTGCAGTTCTTGCGTGGCAAGAAGTGGAACAAAGGTAAGGGGCATCGCCAGCGGCGCGACTGGTTCGCCAAGAAGTACCTATATAGCACCCACCGCCTGAACGACTTCGAGGCTCAGTTCTATGGCGATGCCTACCAGGGTCTGCTCTCCGATGCCCTCGCTGCCATGTTCGGCGATACCACGGCACTGGTCATGCATAACGGAGGAAACAGGAATGCGGCAATGTCGTTGGGAAATTTGTAACTTCAGTAGCTTGTTGATTTTAATAATAAAAACAGCCATTAAAATTTGGAAGTATCAAAAAATATCATTATATTTGCCGTAGAAAAGCAGATTAGAATATGATAATAGAAATTTTCTTCATATATATAATGGTTGTTTTGGTGGCCGTAATCATTAAGGCAATCGGTAAAGTTGGGTCAGGAAATCCACCCTGCAAAAGTTTTGAAGATCTTAAAGAACAAGTAAGAAAGAACAGAGAAGAGACCAGGGAATTGAAAGCAAAAATTAAGGCAGCTGGATTAGATACTCTTTTCCCAAGAAAAGCGAAATAGCGTATTTTTACCGCTACATTTTAAATGCTACTTTTGGAGTAAAATCTAAAAGTAGCATTTTTTATGGCAGATAAAACTTCAACATTTACTACGAGAATCTTTCTCAATGACCAACAGGCCAAGAGCAAGTTGGAAAGTTTGGAGAAGGATATACAAAGGCTCAGAAGTGAGCAGGAAGCTGCCGCTAAGGCCGGCGACTGGACTAAGTTTGAGCAGGTAAAGAAAGACCTGAAGCAAGCTAACAAAGAGATGGGTGCCATGAAGACATCTGCTCAAAAGGTGTCTCATGTTCTCGACAACCTGAAGACATCATCTATAAAGGAAATCCGTCAAACGATGGGTGCCATTAATAGGGAACTTAAAAGTGGAGCAGTAGAGCGGAATTCAAGAGAGTGGAAATTCCTCAATGAACAACTAAGACGCTGCAAGCAGGAACTTCAGCAAGTAAACAATGAGTCAAAGACGACCAAAAGTATTTGGTCGAGAGGTATGGATTTTCTAAATAAGAACTGGGGCGCATTCACGCAGATTCTCGGTTCTATAACAGGTTTGTCCGTTGCTATCCGAAAATCTGTTTCTGACTTCGCTGAAATGGATCAAGCAATGGTTAACGTCCAGAAGTATACCGGCCAGACTAAAGAACAGGTAGAGGAGATGAATGAGGACTTCAAGACAATGAATACTCGAACTCCTCGAGAACAGCTCAATGAGCTTGCTGGTGCAGCTGGTCGTCTTGGAATACAGTCTAAAAAAAGTATCGAAGAGTTTGTCGATGCCGCAGACAAAATCAATGTGGCGCTTGGTGACGATCTTAGAGAAGGAGCAGTAGATAAAATTGGTAAACTCGCACAAGTCTTTGGAGAGGATAAAACCAAAGGATTGCGCGGTGCCATGCTGGCAACTGGCTCCGCGGTAAACGAGCTCGCTCAGTCATCATCTGCGAATGCTGGATATATAGTTGACTTTGCCGCAGACCTTGCAGGCGTGGGGAGACAGGCAGGAATGTCTCAGCAAGAAATCATGGGATTAGCTTCCGCATTAGACCAGAATATGCAGGAAGAGAAGACATCAGCAACGGTGTTTTCGCAGCTTATCACCAAGATGTATCAAGATCCTGCAAAATTTGCCTCTATCGCAGGTATTAAGGTGAAAGAATTCTCTAAAATGCTAAAAGAGGATGCCAATAAGGCCCTCCTTCAATTCATGCAAACCATGCAGAATAAGGGAGGATTTGCTGATCTCGCACCAATGTTCGAAAGCATGAATCTTGATGGTACACGTGCTGTAGGTGTGCTTTCTGCTGTCGCCACTCATCTTGATCAAGTCAGAGAAGCACAAGATACCGCGAATAAAGCGTATTCCAGTGGTAGTAGTGTCATTCAGGAGTTTAATACTCAGAACTCATCTGTACAAGCTCAGATGGATATGGCCAAGAAAGAATTTGTTGAAGTCAGTATTGCGCTAGGGCAAGAACTGTTACCAGTAGTAAAATATACCATTTCTGGAGGCAGTTTACTTGTAAAAACTCTATATACGCTCATTGGTTTTACTAAGCAACACATTCGCACACTTCTCACGTTGGCCAGCACAATTGCTATTGTAGCAGCAGTTTACAATGCCGCTTATCTGAAAGAAAAAGCTCTGGCGGCATTGACAGTAATCATGAATGGACTCAACAAAGTAGAGACTTTCTTGATTAAGGCTAAGACTGCTGCCATAACTGCTGCTAAACTGGCTTATTATCTGTTGACAGGACAAATAAAGAAAGCCAAGGAAGCTATGTTGGCAATGAGAGCAGCTTCTATTGCAAATCCATATGCGGCTTTGGCGGCTGTCATACTTGGCCTTGGTGTGGTCATATACAAGGTTATCGCAGCAATCAGAGAACATAACAAGGCCATGCATGATAACCTTTTGTCGGTGCGGCAAGCTCGTGCTGCGGCGCAGGATATGAAAGAGGCGACTAAAGAAGTGAACCAATCGACAGCTGAAGAGAAATTAAGAATAGAGAGGCTGACAAACATTATCAATTCTAACGTTTATTCTTATAAAGAGAGGAAAAATGCAATGATAGCCTTGGAAAAAATAGTACCAGGCTATCATCGCAACTTAAGAAACGAAGCATCCCTGACTGCATCGAACAATAAGGCTCTGAAAGAATATGTTGAAAGATTGAATGATGCTGCAATGGCACAAGCTCTATATAACAGAATGGTTGCTTTGCAAGGTAAACAGTTCGATCTTGAACAGGAAATCCAAAGACATGAAAATTCAAGAAAGGCTGTTCAAGCTGAAATAAATCGCCATCCGGATAAATATAATGCTACCGAAACACATTATAGCTTCCGTGGTGGTATGGCTGGAAACTTGGCATCTTGGGAAGAGCCTACTGAAGAGAATACTCAGAAACACAGGGAACTGCAGCAGTGGATTGATCTGTCGAAGAAAGCATCTGACAACCTATCAGTTGTGAAGTATCAGATAAAATCCATTAACGACTATATGGATGCTCACAAAGGAGTAAGAATAGCGTACGATAAAATTGTCGCTAATGGTTCCGGAGGAAGCGGAGCTTCTCCATCATGGGCGCCGACTACATCTGGAGGTACGAGTACTTATGTTGACCCTAAGAAAGCAGCTAAAGCTGCAAAAGCAGCAGAAACTGCCAGGAAGAAAGCCGAAGCAGCTGCCAAGAAGCATGAAAATGAAATGAAGGCGGCAACACGCAAGGCTTATCAAGAGGAGATTAAAGCCGCCAAAGGCAAAACCGATGAAGAGCAGGCTCAAAACATTATGGCCTATTCCCAAGGTAAGAAGAAATACTCTGAATATCTGAATGATCAGCATGACATTGCCATAAATGGATATAAATCTTTGGAGGCGATCTATAAGAAATACGGTACTGACTATGGGCAATGGCAAGATGAGATTGCCAAGGAAGAGCAGAAAAAGCACGAAGACCATCAAAAGGCATTGCTTTCTGATGTTGAGATAAATCATCAGCGTGAAATATATTCCGCTAATGAAGACTACAATGATCCGAATTCGAAAATATATCATAACGAAGAGGCGTTGAATGAGAGACTCTTCGAGATAGATATGGCGGCAATGGCGGATAGAACAGCGGTTCTACAAGAAGGCTCGCAAGAATGGCTTGACTCTAAGGCTGAGATGACACAGAAGGAAGAGGAACATGAACTCTACCTGCAACAGCACTATGCTGAGCTCCTCTCTCAGTATCGTGAGCAGTGGGGACAAAAGGATGTGAAAGACCAAGAGCGTATAGCAATCAATGGACTTGATACGCTACATGAAAAAGGCATCATCAAGGAGCAGGAATATCAAGAGATGCTCCACAATATCAAGCTCCACTATGAAGAAGAAGAAAGTCAGAACAACTTGAACAACTCCAAGGGTGAACAATTCAAGCGCAACGCCAATACGGCTTATCAAACAGCATCGAACAATGCCAAGGCTGACTATGAGAACGACCATCCTACGGGTACCGGAGTGGGCGACTATTATACATCAGACGTGACAATCTATGCCTCGACGCTGGCCAACATCAAGAAGATGGAACAACAGGGCGTTGTGTCCCATCAAGAGGCCATGGCTGCCATGTCGCAGGCCACCGCCGATATGTGCAATGGCCTATCCGCGAAGATGCAGGCTGCCTATGATGCCATCTCACCAATCATGTCGGCCATGTCCTCCTACTACTCGGCACAGTCTGACTACGAGGTGACGGTTACTGAGAAGAAGTATGACAAGATGATTGAGAAAGCCGGCAACAACTCTGCCAAGAGCAAGAAGCTCGAGGAGAAGAAACAGAAGGAGGTTGCCAAAATCAAAACTAAGTATGCCAAGAAACAGATGAAGATGGAGATTGCCCAGGCCATTGCGCAGACAGCCATGAGTGCTATCGCCGCCTACGGTTCTGCCATGAGCGGCGTGCCTTATCCTGCCAACCTCGTACTTGCTCCTATCGCTGCCGGCATTGCCCTTGCCGCCGGTGCCATACAGATTGCCACCATCAAGAAACAGCAACAGGCACAGGAGGCCGGCTATTACGAGGGCGGTTTCACCGGTGGCAATCGCTATCGGCGTGAGGCAGGAGTGGTACATGAGGGTGAGTTTGTGGCCAACCATAACGCCGTGAACAACCCGCAACTGCTTCCTGCCCTCCGGCTTATCGACGTGGCACAGCGAAACAACACCGTCGGACGGCTCACCGCATCAGACGTGACCCGTGCCATGGGCGTAGGCGGTGCCACGGTGGTGTCGGCTCCTACGGTAAACGTACAGACAGACAACAGCGAGCTGGCAGACACGCTGCAACAGGCACGGAAGACCATGGAGAAGATTGGTTCGCTCCTCGACGGTGGCATCACGGCCAACGTGTCGATGGAGAACTTCAAGAAACAGGAAAAACATTGGGACCAGATTCAAAAGAATAAATAGCCATGATAGTATGTTCGCTCAACGGAAAGACGGCCTATCCGTCGTCTTCCGACAAAATAAAGGTCACGTATGAGAACCAGTTTGTCAAGGACTCCGGTTCTTATACCTATGATATCAGTTTCCCCATGGATATCGCACGCAACCGCGAGCTCTTCAAGAATGTGCAGCGTCTTGACGTGAAGAAGACGGTTGGCGATTTTGAGGACTGCAAGCTATATGCCGACAACCGTCTTATCATCAGCGGTAAGGGCACGGTTACGTCGATTACCAATGATGTGGTGAAGCTGCAGATAGTAGGAGGCAAGAGCCGAATCAAGTATAACTCGAAATTCGAGAAGCACTTCATCGATGAAATCGACTATCCCTCTGTTGTCCTCGATACGGGTATAAATAAGCCGGTATATGATAAGGCCGGAACAGGATATCCAAACATGGACCAGTTCCAGTGGATGCTGTTCATCGACCTCACCACCGGTAACTTCGTCGGTCAGAAAGACGTGGCGGTCATCAGTCCCATCAACGATGAGACAAACGAGATTCTGGCCAACAGGGTATATCTTTCTAAATTCAGCAAGATTAAGATCAATGGTGTGAAGTTCCCTTCCGGAACGTATGCTTACATGACCAACTGCTCGGTAAGCCCATACCTGGTGTATGTCTTGAAGAAGGTGATGGAGTATGAGGGCTATACGATTAAGCGTAATGACCTCGACCAGTCGCCATGGAACCGGCTGGTCATCGTCTCTGCGTGCAAGTCGGGGAAGATTAAGAACGCCCTTCCTCATTGGACGGTGTATAAGTTCATCGATGAGCTGCGCAAGTTCTTCAATGCCTCTTTCGTCTTCGATGAAATCGGTAAAACGGTAAGCATCATGGCCACCAACGAGATGCTTACCAATGATACACAGTCCTACGAATGCGAAGATGCGTTCTCGGTGGAATACGACGAGGACGGGCTGGATAACCTAGCCACATCGAATATTGAATATTCCTTCGACGATGCTGCCAACCGCGACTGGCGCGAGTATATCAGTCAGAGCGTACAGAAGAGCTACACCACCAAGACCTACTCGTCCATGAGTGCTTTGATGGCTGCTGCCGAGAAAATGACCACTAAGGAGCGCAAGACTACAATCTTCAAATGTGGCCATGAATATTTTATTTGGGCTGACCTTTCCAAAGACGGCAATCCGGAAACGGAAGAGACTACCGAACAGTGTACGCTGTGCGGCCTCTTCAATCCCATCATCCGGGATATGAATAGTGATACTTTTCAGGAACTGAATATCTGCCCTGCGGCCATCTATCAGCGACGAATACAAAACAAGGATGAGTCTTGGATTCAACATATAGGTGATGCCATCGGAAATCCCTTTGTCGTGGTTCCCTCCGTTACCAACGAAAAGGAGCAGAGTCTGGAGGACATGGAAGTCGATGATGACGGCGAGTATTATTATTCTGTCCAGGATGCCATGCAGGGCTCATCAAGTGAAACATCATCATCATCTACCGCGGATGAAGGTAAGATAAGGGTAGCTTTTCAGGCTGAGAATGTGCTGAATCTGAAAGCACATGCTGCCGTGGCCTATGACAAACGGCTCGATGGCGAGGATACGAACTATCGTGTGCCGATACTCTATACCGATTTTCGGATGTATTCTCAGACTTTGATCAGCAGCGAGAGAGGAACGTTGTCGTTAGAGTTCCTGCCTAACAGAAATGAGGGCAGAAGCTTCGGAAACGGAGAACGGAAAAACACCTTCACAAGCCGGTTTGGTAGTGTACAGATTGACAAGCACAACCTTATCACAATCAAGTTCATCACAGATGACATCCCAGACCCGTCGAAGATCTTTGTCTTCCGGAACAAGCGCTATATCTCAGAGAAGATAGAGATGAACGTTACAAACGATGGTATTGACAAGGAGAAGACGGGGTACTTTTACGAGATTTTTTGATTTTATCTTTTCATATATGTAAGGGGAGCGGTGAGTGATCATAGCTCCCCTTTGAAGTGCTTGGTCTCCTCATGGGCTACGTTGGAATTCTTCAGATATTTGTTCGTCACACTAACGTCGGAATGGCGTGCCTGGTCCCTGGCCACCACAATGCCCTCGGCATTGGCCAAATCTCTGATGCCGGAGTCTTTCAGACTGTAGAACTGGTAGGACTTCGGAAAGCCGAGGGCCTTCCTCACTTTCTGCCATTCAACGCGGAACTGGTTTACATAAATTTTTTCGGGACCAGGAACGAGCTTGTGTCCGAATAAGAACTCATTTGAAGGGTGGTCGAAGACTTTTTGCTCAATCATAATCTTCAACACTTTGTCGTTGAGCGCGACCACCTGCCCTTTGCGGTTCTTGGCAAACTCCGGATGCACGAACACAGTCTGGTCGGTGATGGATATGTCGCCTATCTTCACCGACCGCAACTCATCCGGCCTGATGAAGCAGTAGTATTCCATCATGCAGGCAAGATAGAACGCAGGGTTATGTCGTGAAGTGTACTCCCTCAGGCGTACAAGATCGGCAGCCGTGAGCGGGTCACGGTACTTTTCATCCTCCTTCAACATGTGGATGTCATCCACTGGGTTCTTGTCGATATAGAGCCTTTCAGCAAGCCATGTGGCAAAGGTCGAAAGCCAGGTGCGGTAATTGTTCCTTGTCTTGGCCGACACGTCCTTGTCGAGGATGAGATAATCGAGGAAGTCAACCGCGAAAGCCCTATCAAATTGATAGATATACTTTACTTCCGTCTCAGCCTCCTTCAAGTAGATTTTCATTTGATTGAGCCTGCTGCGGTAATCCACGGCCGTCTTGGGTTTGAGAATTCCCTTCTTCTCAGCGATGACCGTGTAATCGTGGTAACGCTGTAGAACCGTGTCAAACCCGGTGAACTGCCGTGTCTTTCTGGCATTCACAAAGGGATTCCAACCCAATTTCAGTTTCTCAAAGAGATTGTGGATGAGTATCGATGCCACGTTCTCGCGGTCCTGCTCGTTTTTATAGTGGTCGAGCATGTATTTCTTGCGCCTCATTTTGTCCCTTGCAGGGTCGTAAGCGAAGAAATCCACATACCACTGCTTACCCTTGTGGAGCCGTGGAAGGGTAAACTGAACGATACATTTTGAAGAAATAAGTTCTTTGTCTAAGCGAGACATTTTTTTTACATTGTTCGCCTTGGCAACCAATGCAACCTAAAAACAATTGTCTGAAAGTTGTCCGGGATTAAAACCGGAAAACGTCCGAAGTGTTGACTGTCAACGACTTCGGACGTTATAGTTGCGGAGGCAGGACTCGAACGTGCGACCTCCAGGTTATGAGCCTGGCGAGCTACCAACTGCTCCACTCCGCGATGTAAACCATTGTTGTCTGCGCCTCATTTCTGATTTGCGACTGCAAAGGTACGAAGAAAAACAATACCCGCCAAATATTTAGCCAATTATTATACATATTTGACAATTAGTTGATATATATCAACTGCAGAAGAGTGATCTTAAGTACTATTTGCGAATTATTTTCTTTCCGTCAACGATACAGACTCCCCTAAAATGTTTACTGTTCACCGTCTGACCACTAAGATTATACACGCGCGCATTCTTTTTACCTTTGACAGTTGCTACATTCTTAATACCCGTAGCATTATCAACCTTCATGACGACTGTCGTTACTGTTTTTTTCGCCAGACTCAGTTTGTCTCCCTGGGCCAGTGTGGCATGGGAGAGGTTATGGGTGGCGTCAGTGGTGTAAGTGTCTGTGGAAAGGACTTTATAACCATCTATGTTAAACGAGATATTGCTGCGCACACTTCCATAGTTGACAAACACAGCAACCACCGTGTCTTTCTTGGGAGAAAGGAATGCCGTACCCATGAGCCCAGTGAGCTTTGTGTCGGGAATAGTCATAGCGACGCGTGTATATCCTGGGCGCACAAAACGGCTATAGTTGCCAAGCACCCAGAGATTCTTACTGTCGGTCACAGTGCCACCTTTCTGTATGTCACCATAGCTCTCTTTCCCCGTGTCACCGGTAGCATTGAGCCTCAAGAGATAGAAACGGTTTTTCTGGCTCCATTGCTCCTGCGCCATCGCTGTCCAATAGCTCCAGGATGAGACATTGGCATAGACCAGGTCGGCATAGATCATCTTCGCCATATAAAGTGCCAGATCCATATAGCCTGCCAGATCATAACTGGAGGGGAAACCGGTGGAAGAAGCCGGTGCATCACCCAAAAGGCTCCATTCAGTCTGTGCTGCCTCCAAGCCATATGTCGAAGTAGCCTCAGCCACCTTTGTACGAACGTTCACAAGGTCAGCGTCGGTACCATAGGTCCAATAGCTGTGCGCAGCAGCAATAGGAGCGAGATGCTGGAGATCACCAATATAAGTATTGGTATTTGCCTTGTTCCAGAAAGCTTCTATCTGATTACTGGCTCGCCCGTTATAGTCGGAGCACTGCTGATAAAGACGGTCCCAGGCGCTGGCTTCCGGGATAAGGATTTGCGTAGACAGATTTTTTGCCGTGATTGACTTGTCCAATTGCTTGACAAAACGAGCGATCTCAACATTAGTCCAAGGCGTGCCTTCCTGTCCGTCGGCCCAATCGAAAGCAGGCTCATTGACAGGATCGAGGTAAGCGATGTTATAACCCAGGGCTGTAAAATGACTGGTACACTCTGCCAAGTAATCAGCAAAATCATCATAACAGCCAATCTTCAAGATGGATCCTGACGATTTGTTATCTTTATTGTTGGCAAGTCCGTTCGTGGTATAATAGATAAGTGGCGCATTGGAAAAAAGCAGAAACTGAGGCACGCCATAGCTCTTGGCTTCCTTCATGAACCACTGTTGTCCTTCGGCATGTGTCCAGTCGTAAGTCTTTCCACTGGCGCTGAGGAAACAATCCGTACGACGCGTTTTGTCACTGATATTACTGTTATCCCCTTGTGTGGAACTGCCAGCACCAAGGTTCACACGCCACTGCGAGAGGGCAATGCCTAAGGGGTTACCTTTGGCATCGGTCTCAGAAGAGAAAAGCCAGCGAGCTGCCTTTTCCTTTTCTGAATCGGAGAAATAACGGCCTACATAATCGGCAGTCCAGCAGTCGGAAGCGCCAAAGCTACGTATCGACTGATAGGTCGTAGAAGGATTGATATCAATCTCTGATGAGGTCTGAGCCTTGGCACCAAGAGATACAACAATAGAAAAGAAGGTGATCAGTATCTTGTTCATACATATGCATTTATCAACACAAAGGTATTAAAAAAAGTTCATATAACATCTTTTTTACTCTTTATTTTGTCTATCTCGCTTAAAAATAATAATTTTGCACAATGAATCACAATGTGCAGTATCCGTGCAGTTATTAAAAGATAAGTCAATGTCGATATCCAAGACTCGACAGAAACTGGTCGACGTGGCGCGCCAGCTTTTTGCCAAGAAAGGTCTCAACGGCACAACGATGAACGACATCGCCGTGGCGTCGGGGAAAGGTCGCCGTACGCTGTATACTTATTTCAGCCGTAAAGAAGATATCTATTATGCCGTTATCGAATCAGAGCTGGAGCGCTTGAGCGACAAGCTCGATGAAGTGGCAGCGAAACGCATTCCGCCTCAGGACAAGATCATCGAACTTATCTATACCCATCTCATCTCCATCAAAGAGACCGTTGTACGTAACGGCAACCTACGCGCGGAGTTCTTCCGCAATATCTGGACTGTAGAAAAGGTACGCAAGAACTTTGACGAGGACGAGATGGAGCTCTTCCGCAAGGTTTATGCCGAAGGGAAAGCCGATGGCGAGTTTGATATTGAGAATATCGACATGGTGGCCGACATTACACATTATTGTATCAAAGGCCTGGAGGTGCCGTTCATCTACGGTCGTCTCGGGCACGGCCTCACGGAAGAGACCTCGCGCCCGCTCATTGCCAAGATCGTTTACGGAGCCTTAGGAAAGAAAACGAGGTAAAAGGACGAGCCCTTTACCTCGATAAATCAATAAATCATTGCAGGTGGAAATAGTCGATATCGACGAATCCACCTGTTTTCTTTGTAGCATAGTTGAAGATGCCATAGCGCGTTCCCATAAAGAATCGTTGCCAATCGAAGACAAGTGGGAAGTTGCTGACAACCGTTGTCCAGTGCTTGCCATCAAGACTGTAAGCTAAAGAGCCTTTGTCAACAGCCCCACCCCCGGCTTTCGGAGAGAAGTCGGCTGATACTTTCAGATACACGATGCTTTGTGCAAGCGCCTTGCGGTATAATTCATGCCGGTGGTCGGCTACGACACGATGGTCTTTGGCTTCCATCTCTATCGAATCGGTAGAAGCGACAACATACCTCTTCCCTTTCTCACAAACGACAGACACAAGGGCTGCATTGTTCTGAAAAGCACAGAAGCCTGCCACATCGCCATCTTTCATGCCTCTCACATCCATCCGGATAACAGCCGAGGTCGTCGGTCCCATCATACGCTGCGAGAGCGTGTTGCGAGCGAGAAAGATGTTAGGAGCCACAGAAGCCGTATACAAACGCAACCAGCCTTTGCGCTCGATAAGCGACCAGGCATTATCAACAGGGTTGTGGTTCCATTCCCAGTCAAGATTAAGACGGGATGAAGAGAAGTCGTCACTTGAGACAATGGTCCGATGACTCTTCAAGGCCATTGTGATCGCCGGGGAGGGACTTAGAGCCGTCATCGGCACACTGTCCACCATCGGCCATCCGTCGCGCCATGTCACCGGCGAGAGTGTCGGCACGCGTCCCACACCACCGCGGTCCTGAAAGATAAGGGCGTACCAACGGCCGTCAGGAGTATCAACTATCGTACCCTGCCCTACTCCACCAAACCCTCCGAACGAGGTTTCAAGAATGACACGCTTGGTGTAAGGCCCCGTGATGCTGTCGGCACGGAAGCAGACTTCCCGGCGCGGATGACCATTGGTCCAAGAAATCATCAACAGATAATATTTACCGTTGACCTTCACCACACGGGAGCCCTCAAGCAGACCGGCTTCATCAACCTCTTTCTTTTTAAAAAGTTGACAATGCGAGCCTTCCACAACTTGTTTCATATCTTTCGTCAACTGCACCATCTCTCCTGTAGCATAGAACACATAAGGAGTGCCATCCGTATCGAAGAAGAGCGTGGCATCATGGAAATGAGGCAGTCGGCTGACAAGCGTCCAAGGACCTGCCGCCTGGGGAGCGGTCATAATATAAGTCTCGCCTCCGGGGTTGTCGTTCGGGGCAAAAAGTGCATAGAAGCGTCCGTCGTGATACTTCAGAGACGTGGCCCACTGTCCACGGCCATAAACTGTGCCATTCTCCATGTTGTATTTCGGCGAGTCGGTGAGCTTATCAAAGAGATAACCTATCGTCCGCCAGTTGACCAGGTCACGGGAGTGCATGATCGGGCCACCGGGCATGAGGTGCATCGTCGTCGACACCATATAATAATCACTGTCAACACGTATTAGATCCATGTCAGGCACGTCAGCCCACAGCACCGGGTTGTGATAGACAGGAACTGTCTGTGCACACAACCGATCCTTACCAAAAGTAAACAATAAGAATGCGATAAAAAGGAAAAGATAATTCCGCATGTTTAAAAGTTTGTTTAAAGAGTATTCATATCAATATTTCCATCAGCAAAGTTATCTATTTTCTACAAACTACATATATAATAATGTGTCACAATCTTTTGGATTTATTGCACCCAAGACGGGATCTGCGTTTTTTCCACCTTTAAGATTGAAAAATTGAAAGAATGAAAGAATGAAAGAATGAAAAATTGAAAGAATGAAAAATTGAAAGAATGAAAAATTGAAAGAATGAAAAATTGAAAGGCGACGGTTAGAAGAAAGTTGTCGAAAAATTTGCGGGAACGAAATTATTCCTTTACCTTTGCAAATGTTATAATGCGGAATATTTATTGGGGGATTAGCTCAGTTGGCTAGAGCGCTTGCATGGCATGCAAGAGGTCATCGGTTCGAATCCGATATTCTCCACCTTTATGATTGAAAAATTAAAAGAACTCATAAGATTGAAATATTGAAAGAATGAAACAATGAAAACAGCAACGTTGCCTTTCATTGTTTCATTCTTTTTTTATTGGCCCCTTTCGTTCTCTCACACTTCATCCTCCTTTCACCCTTTTCATTTCTTCATTATTTCAATTTTTCAATATCTTGAACGCCAATGCAATATTGTTTGGCAACGACTGCGGCACTGTAATCAGCAGCCCTTCCTTCGTCTGCTTGTAGGCAACTTTACCCGGATAACCGAGAAGCGACACCTTACGAACTTTGGTCACTGCCTTCAGCGTCAACGTGCTTCCGGGCTGCGGCGCACACATTGTAATGGCGTATAGATTCTTTCCCTTCTGGGTGTAGCGGATATCAGCAGCCGTGTAATGGACCTTGCCTTCATTGAAGCCTTGCGCCTTAACAGGATTCTTTGCCTCAAGCGCCGGACCGTCGCCGAACTGTTTCCAAGGCCTCGTACCATAGATAGCCTCACCATTGATCTTCAGCCATGCACCAATCTCTTTCACAATCTTATATTCGAGAGAATCGATGGTGCCATCACCCTTCACAGGCACACTCAGAAGAAGATTGCCATTCTTGCTCACTACATCAGCGAGGATCTGGATAACGGTCTGTGCAGTCTTGTAACTACCGTCATAGAACCGACGCTTGTCGTAATGCCACGAGCCGATACACGTACAGGTCTGCCACGCTTTGGACTGGATGGCATCAGGTGCGCCACGTTCAACATCCCATACAATAGCATCCTTGTGGAACTTCTTCAGTACCTTTCCTGTCACCACCGCTTCGTTGCGGCCCTGGTGCTCCGCCATGCTCTTGTTGTAATAACTGGCAACAAGGTCCAATCCGGCATCACAGAACGGATAGAGCGGCAACACGGTATCGTCGAAATAAACGACAGCAGGGTCATAGCGGTTGATGAGATCCATCGTGCGGTTATAAAACTTGTCACAATAGGCCTGGTCGGGCAACGTCACTTTGGCGGGATCCCAGTCCCACTCCCCATTGTCCTTGCTCAGGGCATGGCGTTGTTCATAGAGATCCTGAGGGTCGTATCCTTCCCACCACAGGCCTTTTCCGTCAGCCTTCTGGAGACGTCCGTCGTACATCTGGCCACGGAAAGTACCTTTCTTGTCAGCGCCACGCGAGGTCTCATACCAGGTCCAGGCATGAGCTGCATGGACACTCAATCCAAGCGGCAGCCCATATTTTTTGCAGGCAGCAGCCCACCCTGCGATGATATTCTTCTCCGGCCCCATGTTCACGGAGTTCCAAGGCTGGTACTTACTGTCCCACAGATCGAAGTTGTCATGATGGTTCGCCAACGCAAAAAAATATTTCGCGCCACATTGTTTATATAGTGCTACGAGTGTGTCAGGGTTCCACTTCTCTGCTTTCCACTCGTGAATCCAGTCTTTGAAACCGAAATCGCGCTGCGGTCCCCGCGTCATCTTACTATAGGTATACTGGTCGCTGCCTTCATTATACATGCCGCGACCGAACCAGTCGCCATACTCCGGCTCACACTGCGGCCCCCAGTGAGCCCAGATACCGAACTTGGCATCGCGGAACCACTCCGGGCACTGATAGTCGGACAGACTCTCCCACGTAGGCTGATATTTGCCTTTGATAAGAGGTTCCTTACTTGTGTCCACATGCACTTTGATAGCTTTCTCCGCTTCTTTTGCGTTGTCATAAATGTTCTGTGCTTGCGCATAGGAAACAGCTAAGGCCAGAACGAAAGTCAACAATAGTTTTTGCATCGTATTTTAAATGTTAGTTTTATAATAAACAAAGGTAGGCATTTTATCCTTAGCCACAAAGCAAAAGAAGGATTTTATTTAGAAGTCAATCGTTAAACAACTGTTAAAGTGGTGAGAATATTTTTATATAATAAAGGAAAGTACTACCTTTGCAACCGCTTTGAAAGAAGCACGGGTGGTTACCAGAGTGGCCAAATGGGGCAGACTGTAAATCTGCTGGCTCTTGCCTTCGGTGGTTCGAATCCATCACCACCCACCCAATTCAAATTTTTTTCGTAACTTTGTACATGTTTAGTTCCGTAGCCGTTGTGAAACGCCTACGGTTTTTTTGTGCAGTATTCAGCCCCGCCTTGCCCCACCCTTAATCCCTCCCCCATCTAAGGGAGGGAGAGATTACAAAGATAAACATAGGATTGCTCTGACCTCAACAAACATATTCGAGCTGTACGGTTGAACTTATCCTTCATCCATAATGGTTGATAGCCTCGGAGAGGCTGGCTCTCCATAACCCCAGGCAAAGGAGCGGTAGCGACTGCAGCCTGGGGTGTGTCGAGATAGAGGCGGGATACCTGACCTTCTGCCTCGGAGAGGCAGGCTGCACGTAGTGCGCTATGTCTGTAATAGATTGTTTCGTGAACATAACGCGCCAAGGCGCAGTCAGCCTCTCCGAGGCTGGAAATCAGGTATTCAAGCACAGTCTAAAATCCCCAGACTGCAGTCGCTACCGCTCCTTTAGTCTGG